>NZ_CP111108.1:1843884-2458513 GCF_026314295.1 Caproicibacterium sp. BJN0003 | reverse complement strand
TACATTTAAATATATTAATACACTTTTATATCCTACCATAAATTTGGTCAGTTTGCAAATTTATTGCTGGGTTTTTCTGTTTTCGAAATTTGAAAAAGACCAGTTTATTTTACTGTTTTTTGCATTATTTGGAGAAAAAATTTTTAATCATTAGAAAAATTTTTCTTTTTCATTCAATTGTATGATTTTGCTTGACAGGCTCTTGCATTTTACGCTATAATTCTAAATTGCAAGGTTTATACCCGAAAGGAGGGTTTTTAAAATGCTTAGAACCTATCAGCCTAAGAAACTCCATCGTCAGAAGGAGCATGGCTTTCGGAAAAGAATGTCTACAAAAAATGGCCGCAAGGTACTTTCTCGCCGTCGTGCAAAGGGGCGGAAGAGCCTGTCCTATTAATGAATCAACGAAAAGGGCCACAATTGTGGCCTTTTGTTGTATGGCACATTTTTGTATCGGAGTGACCAGATGGACTGTTTTGTTTCGATAAAAGAAAATCGTGATTTCCGCCGGATCTATGGTCGTGGAAAAAGTCTTGTAAGTCCACTGGTGGTAATCTATCTCAGAAAGAATCGTTTAAAAACCTGTCGGGTTGGGATTACGACCAGTAAAAAGATTGGTAATGCAGTCATGCGAAATCGTTCGCGCAGAATCATTCGGGCGGCTCTGCGGGAAGTCCTGCCGAAAATAGAGGGCAGTTATGATATGATTGTGGTGGCCCGTAGCCGTACCCCATTTGTAAAAAGTACAGATGTAAAAAAGAAAATAGAAATGCTTTTTCAAAAATCCGGAATTTTAAAACAGGAAGAAAAAAAAGAGATTGGAAATAATTAGGGAGATTCCAGAGAATGGTAAAAAAGCTTTTTTTAAAGCTCATTGAATTTTATCAAAAAGTAATTTCTCCGCGTCATCCACCTTGCTGCAAGTATATTCCAACCTGTTCTGCCTATGCGAAAGAGGCGATTGAGCGTTTTGGAGCCTTAAAGGGAGGCTTACTTGCAATATGGAGAATTTTACGATGTAATCCGTTCAGCCGGGGCGGATATGATCCTGTTCCGGAAAAAAAGCAAATCAAATGAGGAGACCAAAAAAATATGAGCCAGATTTTTAGTTCAATTGGCAGCGTCTTTGGATATGTGCTGTGGTTTTTGTTTTCGCTGGTAAAAAACTTTGGTGTTGCAATTATTTTATTTACTATTTTGGTATTTGCAATCCAAATTCCGTTTTATATTAAGCAGCAGCGCAGTTCCGTTGGAATGCAAAAAGTTCAGAAAAAAATGAAGGAACTGCAAAAAATTTATGCCAATGACAAAGCTCGTTTGGCAGAAGAACAGCAGAAGCTTTATGAAAAAGAAGGAATCAAACCAACCGGCGGCTGTTTAACAATGTTGCTGCCGTTATTGATCATGATGGGATTGTTTTATTCTTTTGCAATGCCTCTTTCTAATACGCTGCACATTCAAAGTGATCATATTGCAGAAATTAAGAGCGTTGCAGATCATGTTCCGGGATATCAGCAATCGGACGCTGGCTTTTTAGGATTAAACCAGTTCTATGGAGAACTGCAGATCGTAAAAAATTATGATAACGTAAAGGGACAGTTGACAACACTGACACCGGAAGAAACCGAAAAGTTAGATTCTTTTAGTAAAGGATTTTCTTTTCTTGGAATGGATCTTCTGGATTCCCCAACTTCTTCGTCTGACTTTTTTGGACAGCTCTTCCATAGCAATCTGTTTATGATTCCACTTTTGTGTTTGATTTTACAGATATGTATGCAGTTTTTCATGAACAAAATGCAGCCCGGAATGCAGCAGCAAATGGGTTGTATGAAGGCTGCAATGTATGGTATGGCAATTTATATGGCGTATCTGGCTGCTGTAATTCCAGCTGGTGTTGGCCTTTATTATATTGTAAACTCTATTCTGAATATCGGACGAATGCTTTTGATGAATAAATATTATTCACCTGAAATTATGAATTCCCATGTAGAGGCTTCCCACCTTGCGAGAATGCAACTCAATGAAGCAGAAAAAGTTCCGCTTCCTGCCGAAGTTCAGTTACAGCTTGCAGAAAAATTAGAGAGACGCATGGAAGCACAAAAGACAAAGAAAAAGAAAACGGCATCAGGGCGTAAAGATACGCAGGAGAAAAATTCCTCTGCAAAATTGCCGGCAAAAACAAAAAGTTCCAATGATTACTTAGGAAAAAAGAAATAAAGAGAGAAAAGTAAGTGTTTTTTGGAATAAAAATGCTCTCAAAAGGAGGAAGCAACGATGAAAGAAGCCATCGGGATTGGAGATACTGTAGAAAAAGCAAAAGAAAATGCTTATCAGAAACTCGGGGTGGAATCAGACGAAGTCGAGTATGAAGTTCTCGAGCTTCCAATCAAAAAGACGCTTGGTCTTTTTGGAGGAAATCCTGCAAAAGTAAGAGCTTATATAGAAGATAATTCAGCAGAAATTGCGAAAAATTATCTTTCTTCGATTTTAGATGCGATGGGGTTAGATGAGGTCGAAATCAAAGCAGAACCGCAGGAAAATGGTGCAATGTTAACGATTACCGGAGAAGATGTTGGGTTTATTATCGGTCATCGCGGAGAAACTTTGGATGCCCTGCAGTATTTGAGTGGCCTTGTTGTCAATCATAAACGAGATGATTATTTCCGTATTACGCTGGATATCGGAAATTACCGGGAGAAACGCCGCGAAACATTGGAAGCTCTCGGAAAGAAAATGGCAGGAAAATCGCTCAAATATGGTCGTAATTTTCCGTTGGAGCCAATGAATCCTTATGAGCGCAGAATTATTCACACCGCTGTCTCCGAAGTAGAAGGAGCAAAAAGCTGGAGTGAAGGACAAGATCTTGCCCGTCATGTTGTGATTGGCCCGGAAGCCGGAGAACGTTCGGTAAATTATAGGAATAATAACAGACGTCCTTATAATAATAATCGCAACGGCGGATTTCAAGGGCAGAATAGACCATACCAAAATAATCGCTATCCTGCAAAAACGAATCATCCTGCACCGGTTTATGGGAGAATTGATCGTTCTCCAGAAGAAAAGCCCGCTTTTCATTCTCCAAAACCAGAGCAGAGAACAGCTTCTGCACAGGTAAAAACGCCATTTCTTTATGGCAGAATTGATGTCAAAAAAGAGAAGGAAGAATAAAAAACCATTGCCGCAGAGATCGTGCATGGATGCATAAAAAAATCGGGGAGGCGTCCGCGTTTAGATCGCGGCGTCTCCCCTTTTATTTGATGATTTCAAAAAGGAGTCGCTTTTTTATATGAGAACCATTGCCGCAATCAGTACACCGCCCGGAGAAGGTGGAATTGGAATCGTAAGGATTTCCGGAGCTGATGCTCAAAAAATTGCCGATCGGGTTTTTCATTCCGTTTCGGGTAAAAAAATAGAATCTTTGCCTGGATATACCTCCCTTTTTGGGACTGTTTCTGATGGAAAAGAAACATTTGATCAATGCGTTGCCTCCAATTTTCGGGCACCAAAAAGCTATACAGGCGAAAACGTAGTGGAACTTTCCTGTCATGGAGGTCCATTTCTTTTGAGAAAGCTGCTCTCTGCCTGTTATGCGGCAGGAGCACGTCCGGCAGAACCAGGTGAGTTTACAAAACAAGCTTTTCTCAATGGAAAGATGGATTTGACGCAGGCAGAATCCGTTATGGAAATGATCGGTGCAAAAAGCGAAGGTGCTGCTCGTGCCGCCCGTGCAGGACAATCTGGAAAACTTCATGAATCAATTTGCAAAGTCAAAGACGAATTGATGGATGCGACCTCTCATTTGGCAGCTTGGGCAGATTATCCTGATGATGATGTACCGCAGGTAGATAATGAAGTGCTAAAAAAACAACTTTCTGATAGTGCGAGCCGTCTGCAAAAACTTTATGATGGGTTTGGAGCAGGTAAAGTTCTCTGTGATGGTGTTGATACGGTCATTGTAGGACGTCCTAACGTGGGAAAGAGTACACTAATGAATTTACTCTCTGGAACACAAAAAAGCATTGTAACGGCTTTTGCGGGGACGACGAGAGATATTGTAGAAGATACAATTTCCCTGGGTGGAATTCCGCTTCATCTTGCAGATACTGCCGGCTTGCGGGAAAGCAGCGATCCGATCGAACAAATTGGGGTTGAGAGGACGAGAGAACGCCTAAATCATGCACAGCTGATTCTTGCAGTCTTTGATTCTTCAGAGTCTCTGACAGAAGAAGATCAGAAGCTTTTGCAGTCGATTGGAAATGTTCCGGCAATCGCAGTCATTAATAAAGCGGATTTACAAAATAAATTAGACGAAGAGTATATTAACAAGTATATTAAACAAAAAGTATATATATCGGCATTAAAAGGCGAAGGGATAGAAGAACTGACGGATGCGATTAAAACAATTTTTCACACAGGAGAGATTGATCCTTCAGCAGGAATTCTATTTACGGAACGTCAAAAAGATGTGATTCGGCGGGCATTGGAATGTGCAAAAGAAGCGCGGGACGCATTTTTAAGCGGAATGACGCTGGATGCGGTTACGGTTAGTGTGGAAGGAGCGCTTTCTGCGCTTTTGGAATTTACCGGAGAGCGAGTGACCGACGCGGTCGTAGAGGAAGTTTTTAAAAACTTCTGCGTAGGCAAATAGTTTTCAACTTAAGACGTGGACAATGTGGAAAATTATAAGGGAGACAGAACATGGAAACTGAGTATGAAGCGGAAAATTGTGAGGTTGCAGTCATCGGTGCAGGACATGCCGGAATAGAGGCAGGACTTGCCAGTGCGCGGCTTGGCGCAAAGACAATTGTTTTTACGATTAATCTGGATGCGGTTGGAAATTGTCCCTGTAATCCTTGCATTGGAGGAACAGCAAAAGGGCATCTTGTGAGAGAAATTGATGCGCTGGGCGGTGAAATGGGAAAAACAGCGGATCAGACGTTTTTGCAGAGTCGTATGCTGAATTTAGGAAAAGGGCCGGCTGTGCATTCTCTGCGATGCCAAATTGACCGTCGAGAGTATTCCAAAGTAATGAAGCATAAGCTGGAATTACAGGATGGATTGGAGCTTAAACAGGCCGAAGTAACGGAATTAACGAAGGAAGAGGACGGCTGGAGACTTGTTACTCGAATGGGAGCTGTCTATCACACAAAAGCGGTAGTGATTGCGACAGGAACTTTTCTCGGAGGAAAAATTTATGTAGGAGATGTCAGTTATAAAAGTGGGCCTGATGGAATGTTTCCCGCAAGTTTTCTCACACAGAGTCTTGTAAAATTAGGGCTTCGTCTGCGTCGTTTTAAGACCGGAACACCAGCACGGGTGAAGCGTGGATCGATTGATTTTACAGGACTTGAAAAACAGTGCGGGGATGAACCGGTTGTTCCATTTTCTTATGATACGCTTGTTCCGGGGAAGAATAAGGCAGTATGTCATGTTTCGTGGACAAACGATCGTACAAAAGAGATCATTCTGAAAAATATTGGGCGCAGTCCCCTTTACGCAGGAAAGATTGAAGGAATTGGGCCGCGGTACTGTCCTAGTATTGAAGATAAAATTATGCGCTTTAAAGATAAGCCGCGTCATCAGCTTTTTATTGAACCATGCGGAATGGATACGGAAGAAATGTATTTGCAGGGCATGAGCTCTTCTTTGCCGGAAGACGTGCAGCTGGCGTTTTATCATACCATTAAAGGGCTGGAACATGTACAGATCATGCGATTTGCCTATGCAATCGAATATGATTGCGTAGATCCTCTGCAAATGGAAAATACATTGGAGTTTACAGATTTTCCGGGCCTTTATGGAGCCGGACAGTTTAATGGATCTTCCGGATATGAAGAAGCCGCGGCGCAGGGAATCGTTGCGGGAATCAATGCAGCATTAAAAGTGAAAAATCGTCCGCCGATGATTCTTGACAGAGCAAGCTCTTATATTGGAACGTTAGTAGATGATTTGGTCACAAAAGGGGTAATGGACCCTTATCGTATGATGACTTCCCGCAGCGAATATCGGTTGGTACTGCGGCAGGATAATGCAGATGAGCGCCTGACCCCGATTGGAAGAAAAATCGGCTTGATTTCAGATGAGCGTTGGGAACGCTTTCTCAAAAAAGAAGAACAGAAAAAAGAGGAAAGAAAGCGTGCGGAAAAGACCATTCTATCGCCGTCCGAAGCACTAAATCAGCTTCTTGTTTCACGTGGAACAACACCGGTTTCCAGTGGAGTAAGACTTTCTGATCTGTTAAAACGGCCGGAGCTTTCTTATAAAGTTTTGGAGCCTATCGATATGGCTCGTCCCGATCTTCCAGCAGCAATTTTTGAAAATGTAGAGATTGAATTAAAATACGAAGGATATATTCGCCGCCAGAAATCCGAGATTGAAGAGATGCGCCGATTAGAAGGCAAACAGCTTCCAAAAGGGACAGACTATCAAACAATTACAGGACTGCGCTCAGAGGCACAGGAAAAGCTGAATCGTGTGCGCCCTGCCAACATTGGTCAGGCAAGCCGAATTTCTGGGGTCAGCCCTGCTGATATCAGTGTGCTTTTAATTTGGCTGCAGAAGGAAAGTAGAAAGGAACTAGTCAATGGAGAACATTGAATCCTATCTGATCGAGCAAGCAGAAATCTGTAAAATTAAAATAACTCCCCAATTAGCGAAATCTTTTCAGCTTTATTTGAAAGAACTTCTCGAATGGAACCAAAAAATTAATCTGACTGCAGTTACTGATCCAAAAGAAGCGGTAATGAAGCATTTTATCGACAGTTTATATGTGACGAAATTTGTCAATTTTTCTGGTAAAAATCTAATTGATGTGGGTTCCGGCGCTGGTTTTCCCGGAATCCCGTTAAAACTTTTTGAACCATCCCTTTCCGTTACTTTGCTTGATAGTCTTCAAAAGCGGTTGCATGTACTGGAAGATATCTGCCAGAAACTGCAAATTGAAACAAAGCAAATTCATGGCAGAGCCGAAGAAAGCGGACAAAATTTAGAACTGCGTGGGAAATTTGATTTCGTTTCTGCACGAGCAGTGGCGCAGCTTCCCCTTCTTTGCGAATATTGTTTACCATTTTTAAAACAGGGCGGCCTTTTTTGTGCAATGAAAGGACCGAAGCCGGAGCAGGAGATTCAGTCTGCCCAACATGCTTTAAAAGAACTTGGAGCAGAAGTTGAAGCAGTTAAAAAATATTCTTTGCCGGATGGCGAAGGCCGAAGCTTGATTTTAATTCGGCAAAAACAATTAATGCCAAAAAAATATCCACGTCCGGGTGGAAAAATAAAAAAACAACCTTTGTAAAAAACAAAAAAGATCTGCTTTTTTCTTTGCAAGTGACGAAGAGAGAGCAGGTCTTTTTTATTCAAAATTTTTCTAAATCTTTTTAAAATTGTTCGCAGAAAGTGACAAAATCTTTTGCTTTTTATATGGTATTCTATGGACAAGGCGGGAGGGAAAAATCACAAATGCGTCAGAAAATTTTAGAACTGAATATTGACGCGATTCATCCGAATCCTTCTCAGCCAAGAAAATTTTTCGGAGAAGAAGAACTTCGTTCTCTTGCAGAAAGTATCCAGAGAAACGGACTGATTCAGCCAATCGTTGTTCGAAGAACTTTAAAAGGATATGAGCTGGTGGCGGGAGAACGGCGGCTTCGTGCTTGCAAAATGGCGGGATTATGGGTAATTCCGGCCGTCCTTTCAGAATATTCTGAAAATGAGAGTGCAGTTATGGCATTGATCGAAAACTTACAGCGTTCCAATCTGAATTTGTTTGAAGAAGCCGAGGGAATTCGGCGCCTCATGCAAAAAGCAAACTTGACACAGGAAGAATGTGCACAGCGCTTGGGGAAAAGTCAGTCTTCTGTAGCAAATAAATTGCGGCTGCTGAATCTTTCCCTCAATTTGCGGCAACAGATCATTTCTGCAGGATTGACAGAACGCCATGCAAGAGCATTGCTTCGCCTGCCAGAAAAGTCTCGTCAAAAGACATTGGACTCCATTTTAAGTCAAAAGTTAAATGTTCAGCAGACAGAGCAAATGGTGGACAAGCTTTTGAATCCAAATAAAAAGCAAAAATCTTCCGCACCACGTAGACTTTTAATTATTAAAGATGTGCGGATTTTTGGGAATACAATTGACCATGCAGTAAAAACATTGCAGAGCGCCGGGGTGCAGGCTGAAGCGTCATGCAACAAAAAAGAGGATTGCCTCGAATGGGTAATTCGAATCACCCAAAAGAAACGGCCTGCCTAAAATTAATTACAAGTCATCCATTTCCTTATCATTTTTCCCGCAAGCAGGGGCTCGGTATCAAATTGCCGAGTCCCTTTTTGCGCGCTGTTTCACGTGAAACATATAAAAACATCTGGATAAAAGAGCAAAGATGGTTGTCTCAAAAAGAGAGAAGTGATATAATAAAAACCAAGTCCAATTTTAGAAAATTGGGGGAGGTGGAGCAAAATGGGTAAGATCATCGCAATAGCAAATCAAAAAGGTGGCGTCGGAAAGACTACAACAGCGGTAAATCTTTCTTCTGCTTTGGGATTAGCAGGAAAAAAGACGCTGCTGGTAGATATTGATCCACAGGGGAATTCCTCCAGCGGGGTAGGAATCAATCGCCGAAACTTAAAAAAGACAACGTATGAAATGCTGATTGGACAGGCAACTGCCGCAGAAGTGCTTTTACATACGGCATTTGAAAATCTTGATATCCTACCAAGTAGTCTCGATTTGGCGGCTGCAGAGCTGGAATTAGTGGAACAGACTCATCGGGAATCAATTCTTCGCCTTGATTTAGCGCCTTTGCGCGAAAAATATGATATGATTTTGATTGATTGCCCTCCATCTCTTGGAATTATCACAACGAATGCCCTTTGTGCTGCCGACTCTATTTTAATGCCCATTCAATGCGAATATTATGCCTTAGAGGGGCTAAGTCAGCTGATGAACAGTGTAAAGCGAGTAAAACGGCTTTATAATTCGCATTTGGAAATTGAAGGGGTCCTTTTGACTATGTACGACGGCAGACTCAATCTGACGCAGCAGGTGGTCGGAGAAGTAAAAAAATATTTTCCAAAGAAAGTGTTTGCAGCGGTTATTCCAAGGACTGTGCGGCTTTCAGAAGCACCAAGCTTTGGAAAACCAATTCAATATTTTGATAAGAGCAATAAAGGCGCACTAGCCTATAATGAATTAGGAAAAGAAATTATAGAAAAAGCAGCAGAGGAGGGGTAAAGTATTGAAAGAGAAAAAGCGCGGATTGGGAAAGGGCTTGGATGCAATTTTTGCTGAGAATGATATTGAGGCAGGCCCACGATCAATCGAGTTGAAACTGAGCGAGTTGGAACCAAACCGAAATCAGCCGAGAAAAGATTTTGACGAAGAGGCACTTGCCGATTTAGCGGACTCCATTTCACAGCATGGTATTTTACAGCCGCTTCTTGTGCGGCCTCTTTTAGAGGGTGGCTATCAAATTGTCGCCGGTGAACGCCGTTGGAGAGCAGCTCGTATGGCTGGGGTACAAACAGTTCCGGCACTCGTGAGAGACCTTTCTGATGAAGAGGTCATGCAGCTTGCATTGATCGAAAATCTGCAGAGGGAAGACCTGAATCCGTTGGAAGAGGCGCAGGGTTATCAATCTTTGATGGATTCCTATGGTTATACGCAGGAGAGTGTCGCAAAATCGGTAGGACGTTCCCGCCCAGCGGTTGCCAATGCGCTGCGGCTTTTATCCCTGCCGCAGGAGATTCAAAAACTGATCAGTGACGGCAGTCTTTCAGCAGGACAGGGAAGAGCAATTCTGGCATTTCCAAAAGAATTGCAGATTTCTCTTGCAAAACGTTGTCTTAAAGAAGGAATCACGGTTCGTGATTTAGAAAAGCTTGCAAAGAGTTCAACACCAAAGGCAAATTTAAAGAAGGAAAATCCTTATTACAAAGAGGTTGCACTTTCTCTGCATGAGCAGTTGGGACGCAGAGTAAAGGTGAGCGGAACCCGTGGAAAGGGATTTTTACAGATTGAATTTCGCAATGAAGAGGATTTAAAAAATCTTTTGCGGATGTTTGAAGAATAGATGCTTAATTTCATAAAAAATGGGAAAAATTGTAATGAGTAAACGATAAAAGGAGTTAGCAAACCATGCTGGATATCAAATTGATTCGGGAAAACCCTGACTATGTAAAAAAGGCAATCCAGAAAAGAGAAATGAATCTGGACAATGTGATTGATGAAATTCTCGCGCTGGATGAAAAGCGCCGTGAGTTGACCGGTGCAGTTGAGGCGAAAAAAGCGGAGCAGAATGCGGTTTCTAAAGAAGTTCCGAAGATTAAAAAAGCGGGCGGAGATGCTTCTGAAGTGCTGAAGAAAATGAAGCTACTTTCAGAAGAAGTAAAAGAGCAGAACGCAAAGCTTGCTGAGCTGGAAGAAGCGCAGAAAACAAAAATGCTGTCTTTGCCGAACCTTCCGGATGAAGATGTACAGGCCGGCGGAAAAGAGCAGAACATTCCGGATCATTATTTTAAAGAAAAACCGGTTTTTGATTTTGAAGCAAAAGATCATGTGACTCTTTGTGAGAATCTTGGCTTGATCGACTATCCGCGTGGAGCCAAACTTGCTGGAAACGGTGCATGGATTTATCGCGGTATGGGCTCCAGATTGGAATGGGCGCTGCTCAACTTCTTTATTAATGAGCATATTTCGGATGGATATGAGCTGATCCTTCCGCCGCACATGCTCAAATATGAGTGCGGCTATGTAGCAGGTCAGTTCCCGAAGTTTGTAGACGAAGATTACTGGATTGCAAACCCCACCAGCACAGATAAGAAATTCTTGCTGCCGACAGCCGAAACAGCGCTTGTGAATCTTCATCGTGATGAGATCTTAACAGAAGATGAGTTGCCGCATAAATATATTGCCTATACTCCCTGCTATCGTCGGGAAGCAGGTTCTTATCGCAGCGAGGAACGCGGAATGATTCGCGGACATCAGTTCAATAAAGTTGAAATGGTGCAGTATACAACCGAAGATCGCAGCGACGAAGCATTTAAAGAACTAGTAGGCAAAGCAGAGCGCCTTGTACAGGAACTTGGTCTTCACTATCGTTTGTCCCGTTTGGCTGCGGGCGACTGCTCATTCAGCATGGCACGTACCTATGATATTGAAGTTTGGATTCCTTCTATGGGGATTTATAAGGAAGTTTCTTCCGCTTCTAACGCAAGAACCTATCAAGCACGTCGCGGAAACATTAAATACCGCGGTAAAGACAAGAAACTGCGTTTTGTTCATACGCTGAATGCTTCCGGATTGGCAACTTCCCGGTTGCTGCCTGCAATCGTAGAACAAAATCAGCAGGCAGACGGTTCTGTCATCGTGCCGGAAGTTTTGAGACCGTATATGGGCGGAATCGAAGTATTAAAGCCGATTAAATAAGATCGGAACAAAAATCAAGAACAGGGAATCCTTGAGAGGACAGAAATGAGCTGTCTTTCTAAGGATTCCCTGTCTTAAAATTTGCAAAAGAGGGAGGTTTTTCAGATGACGGATGAAGAGATCAGAAAAGCAGATCCATATGTAAATCCGAAAACGGGGATCGCTGTTGCCAAGTTTGAGCGGAAGGCACGGGTAGCAAGCTATCAAATCGGTGCCGCCGGAAATATACGGCTTTCAGCTTTGCTGCGGATGGAGCAGGAAACTGGCGAAGAGCATATGGATGGAATCGGCATGGGCTATGAATGGTTAATGAAAGAGCAGAAAGCTTTTTTGATTACGACAAACCAGGTGACGATTCACCACATGCCGCAGCGCAACGAACAACTAACAATCGTAACGCGTCCTTTGGGGACGAACGGCGTTCAGTTTTATCGAGAGTTTTCTTTTCAATCAGAGGGAAAAGAAATTGTCCGAATTTTACAGGTAAGTGTAGTCGTGGATTTTCGGGAACATAAACCACTTCGGCCGGACAAAATTTATGAATACCGGATATTCTGTCCGCTGCAGGCAGAAAAAAAGGAACGTCCTGTACGGCTGCGCTTTGGAGAGATGCCAAAGTTGGGAGATCGCCCGATTCGGTACAGTGACCTTGACCGTAATGGACATCTGACGAATACGATTTACGGAGATATTATTGAAGACTTTTTACCGGAAACTTTTCGAAACTACCATAATGTGCAGATCAATTATCAGAAAGAAAGTAAGCTTGGCGATATGCTGGAACTTTTTGGAGAAGTACATAACGACGGGTTTGCGATACAGGGGATTCATCACGGAGAAATCGGTTTTACAGCGTTTATTTCTTAATAAGAATGAAACGCTGTAATAAAAGAACAAAGACAAATGAAAAAGGGAAGCCCAATAACATGATTTTTTATGTTATCAGGCTTCCCTTTTGGATTCAAAAAAGCAAGAACAATTATTTAGAATCAAGTTTCATATAGCTTTTTCCAGGGGCTGTTTTGCAGGCAATCAGATAAACAATGCCTGCAGTAAAGAAGGAAACAGAGGATGCACCAACATAATAGAAAATTGGAGAATATATTTCCCCGGAAATCGGATTAAAAATCAACAGTGCAGAAACAAATCCGATCACAAGGCTAAAAAGCCCAATCAAGTTAAATCCATGGGTAAAACGATATCGATCAGAATTGAGAAAATAAGCGTCTCGTAAAGAGAGGTGCTGATGTTTTACAAAGAAGAAATCCACCACAAGCACAGCCATAATAGGGGCATAAAGATAAGTTTCTACCGCGAGAAAAGAGCTGAAATATTCAATCACCTTATTCCAAACTGTCAGAAACAAAACATAAGCCGCAAGTAAAAATACGAATGTATTGTACTTTACTTTTGGAAAAGAAGATTTGAGAACAAGCGCATTCATGTAAGAACCGACGCCCTGTGTTCCGATATTAGCAAATGCCACAAGTACAAGAGAAAGCAGTGCAACAGGAGGAGAAGCAAGGTTTGCAAGCATATAAGTGGGGTCATCGCTCATCACTCCGAATTTAACAAACATTGCAATTGCGAGAACACCGCCGGCAAAACAGAAAAACGGCGCAACAACTCCATAGCTTGTAACAGTGGCCCAATATGCATGCTTTTCTTTTTTGCAGAGTCGCGGAAGAACAAACATTGCGACCGACCATGAGAAAGCAAAAGCAATATTTAGCTCTAATGCACGCATATAAGCTTCTTGTCGTCCTCCTGGATAGGCACTAAGATCCGGCTGATAGTTGAGAATCTCAGAAGTTGGAACAGAGGTCATTGCAATGATAACAACGATAATGCCGACCCCCAGCATGGAGGGAACCATAATACGGGTTGATTTCTGAATTGCTGTTGGGCCGCCGATTGCAATGGCTGTACCTAAAAGGATAGAACCGACTCCTAAAAATGGCTGAAAAGATTCTGGAATAATAATGCCTGCCATTGCTAACAGATTGCTCATAGAGGATGAAAATAATTCTGCACATACGGCATACCATGGAAAATTAGCAAGCACGGCTAAAACAGTAAGTATTTTGCAGCCATTTAATCCAAAAATGCTGCGAAACCAAATCCAAACATCAATTCCATAACGGACGGAAAATAAAATTGGAAGGGAAACAATTGCTAAAACTAAAATATTAATTCCAAAGGTGTTGGCAATTAATTGTTTAAAATCCAAGAGCCCTGCAACAGTAGCTCCCTGTGTATAGCACCACGTGGCGATTGCATATCCGCTGATAATTAAAAAAGCATCCAAAAATCCGTATTTTCGTTCCTGCGGCAAAAGTGGTGCAATTCCCAGCGTTGTTTCCTGTTCAATCAGCTTTTCTCGATTGCTTTTCTCTTTCATATTCCTTCATAAACTGCCTTTTAAAAATTTCAAATCAGACGAACAGACCCCATACAAACAATGCAAGACTGCCGATAATTGTACACCATACAGCAATCCAGTTTCCGCGGCTGAAATCACTTGATTCCATGTCGGAATTATTTTCCAGATACTCAACCCGACGTGCAATTTCTTTCATTTGTTCTTTTTCAAAATCAGTTTGCGGCTTCATTCATTTCATCTCCATTTCGATCAGAATGATAAAGATTCCATGCGACATTTCCATATTCTTTGGTATAACGGTACCAAATGTAAAGATATTCTCCGACGCTTTTTCCCATGCTTTCTTGGTAGATCGCCCATAAAAACCAGTAATAAGCGGAAATAGAAGTATAGGCAAAGTAATGCCGAAGCTCTTTTTGGCTGGGATCGTGCTGTAAATAGATCGATAAAATCTTTTTAGCTTGCTGTAAGGAATAGTCAGAGCAGGCAAGGTAGGTTCCTAAATCCCATGCAGGATCAGCTGTTCCGGCATACTCCCAGTCAATCAGAAAAAGATCGCCATTTTCGTTGGCTAAAAAGTTTTGATCATAGCAGTCACAGTGACAGAGACATTTAGGAATTTCATCTGCTTCTGCCAAGGCATAAAGCTCTTTGGTCCTTTTATAGAGGGTCTGGTAATCTTCGAAATGATCGCGCCCTTTTTGCTCGATCTGAGAGGTAAAGTTGTGAATCATTTTCCAAATGTCGAAGGAATAAGGACTTTTTTGGGGGTAAGCGTGAAGCGTTCGGACCATTTCTAGGGAATGTTCTACTTGTGAGGGATTATGATAATCCATGGCCTTTGCGCCGTTAATAAAGGAAGAAAGCTTCCAGCCTCTTTTTTCATCCATGTAGAGAAAGGAAGGATCCAGCTTCAGCTCTTTTGCAGCATGCATGGCCCAGGCTTCTGCTTTTCGGTTAATATAGGAATCTGTTCCAATACCTGGGTGGCGGTAAACATACTTTTTTCCAGCACAAAAGAAGGAAAAAGAAGTATTGGTCATGCCGGCTTTAATTGGTTCAATTTTCTGAATATCCTTTGTTTTGCAGGAGAGAATTTTTTGAATATTGTGAAAAATATCAGAATCAATATTTTCAACATAGCTTTGGTCAAATTTCTGCAGTTCCGAAAGAGAATCGAATTCGTAAATAACGCCGGAAGGATACGGCTTTAAATAAAGTGTGAGTTCATTTAAATGGCGCATATAAAAGTTTTCCCAAAGTTGAGTTTTGGTTTCGGGATTTTCATAATCCTGCTGCATTAAACGAACAAAATTGCTGCTGAACTCCTGGTCAAAATAAACATGACCCGTCATATACCATGCGGCCTGACCACCGATGGATACCGAAATAATTTTTCCTTTTCGGTTTGCCTTCATGCAGTATTCATCTGTTTTAGAAGGGGAATAGACAGCCGCATAATAAGCTTGATAAACATATGGTTCAAAAACATTTTGGGTAAAGTAATCATCAGAGGAGCAGATGTAGGTATTCTTGAGTTTATCGACGACCCGCATTAAAGAAGAAGGATTATTATAGCGATAATAGTCTTCGTTCACGACCAAATTTAGATGAAATTTATCGGCCAGATAAAACATTTTTTCTTTCATATAGCCGACAATAAGCGTAATATCGTTGATTCCAGCTTCTTGCAGCTGACGAATCTGCCGCTCAATCAAAATTTCGCCGCGAGCCTTTAAAAGAGCCTTTGGCTTTTCATAAGAAAGCGGTGCAAAGCGGGAGCTCATGCCGGCTGCCATAATCACTGCATTTTGAACCTTGTAGGGAAGTAAAGCCTGTTTTCCGTTTTGTGTAATACAAAGCGCATCATTGATTAAACCAGAGGCCTTTAACTCCTTTAAACAGGAATTAATTTTTCCAAGAGAAACAGAAAAAGTTTCTGAAAGTTCTCGCTGAGAGGGAGAAAAAGAGGAATTTTTCTTTAGCAGAAAATATAGAATATCAAATTGAAGTTTAGAAAGCATGATAGTTCGTCCAATCTGTTCATTTTTATTTGTTTTTTATGAGATTTTGAACATGGGGGCATAAAATTAGAAAAGCTTTTTGAGACAGTTAGTCAACTTTTGATTGTCTGTTTCATTGCGAACAGCAATACGAATATACTGCTTCCCTACCTTTTTGGTAAGGTCTTTGATCAGAATGTTATTTTTACTGAGTAATTCTTTGGTTAATGAAAGAGCGGTCCATTTCTGAGAAACAATCTCTGCCATTACATAGTTTGCTTCTGATGGAATGATCCGAAGCTGCGGTATGGAGGAGAGCTGTGATACAAATTTTTTACGTGCTTCTTTAATCTTCAAAAGAGAAGCGGAATAATCTTTTTTGTACTTTTCTTCGATCTGCATGAAAAATTCACCGAAGGAGTTGATATTCCAGATTGCTACGTCTTTTTTCATCGAAGCAATCAGTTCTTTGTTTCCGCTTGCAAAAACGCCCAGACGAATTCCGGGAACACCATAAGATTTCGAGATGGATTTCATGACGAAAAGATTTGGATTAGCTAAAATCAGAGATTGTTCCAATAGAGAAGCATCCTGTTGAGAAAAATCAGCAAAAGATTCATCGAGCAGTAAGCAGATAAATTTTTCTTTGCACCAAGCGAGCAAACGCAGTAAATCTTTTTTAGGAATGAGGTTGCCGCTGGGGTTATCCGGGTTAATTAAAACTAATGTAGAGATTCCTTTGTCTGAAAAAAATGACATTAAATCATCGGCTGTATAGGAAAAGTCTGCATTATTAGGACGGAAGATAACTTCTTTTTCGGGACTGTAGCGATTGGGGTATTCTTCGAAGGTGGGGCGAATAACACCGATTTTGCCGTTTTGAAAGCTCATAAATGATTTAATTAACTCAGCGGCACCGTTTCCTACTAAAATCTCATCGGAATGAAGATTAAAATTTCGTGCAGCCAAAAGACTGTTAACCTTCATGCCGGAAGGATATTGGGTCAGCAGAGATACAAAATTCGACTGCATCTCGTTGATCATTTTCTGAGGAGGGAAATAAGGGTTAACGAGGTAGCAAAAATCAAGAAGCTTTGGATAGCGCCAATATCCGCCATAACGGCTTTCGACAGAGGAAAGAAGCTCTTCATCATTCGAAGAAAAAAGAGAAGAAGCGATATCAAGATCCTGAATATCGTCAATTTCGTACCAGCGCTGCCCCTCAAGTCGTTTTGCGTAAATTCCGGGATTATCAAGCATAGCGATTACCCGAAGGACCTGCTCATAATATTCATTGTTTCCTAGCGCTTTAGAGTAGGCTTCCAAGAACGGCACATAATGTGTGCGGGAAAATTCCTTGCCGAATTTATAAAGATTTACTGTTTTATAGTAAGAATCCGTATTCTTAAAATCAAAATCTTTTCCAGGAACAAATGAAAGAATTCGGTCATTTTTGTCAATTTGCATGACCGTGCCGTCCATCCAGCTTTCGTAACGATCAACCAGTGCCAACGTATCTCTGGGATCGTCCGTCAATGCATGCAGAACAGAATCTTCAAAAATGATATCCGATTCTAAAAGCAAAGTATCATCTTCCAAAAGGTAGTCTTTTGCAAGCCATAGAGAATAAATATTGTTTGTCTTGTCGTAAATAGGATTGTCAACAAAGGTAATGGGAGTCTTAACAGAAAGCGTCTTAATAAAGTTGATTAACTTTTTCCCCTCGTACCCTTCCACAATAATAATACGGTTAAGAGAAAGCTGATCGAGTTGAGTGAGCGCGCGTTCAATCAGAGTGATTCCGTTTACTTTTACCATACATTTGGTGTTGTCTTGCGTTAGTTCCTTTAGTCGCTTTCCCATTCCAGCGGCCAAAATAATTGCCTGCATTTCACAAATTCACTCCTTTAGATTCATTTTGAATGAGTTGCTTTTTCGTTCAGCGCGATTCGCTGAGTAAGCTCTTTTAATTTTGTATCCATGGAAGAGACACGCAGATACAGTTTAAAAACACGCCAGATCAAAAGCGCAATGATAACCAAATAGACAAGATTTACTGGAGATTGGACCCCCAATAAATCAGAGACTACGTAAGCAATCTGTGGGAAAATGGCCAGAATGACCAAGATGGCGGAAAAGAAGATCCAGAAGAGGCTATCGGAGATCAGAAGTTTTGATTTACGAATATTTCGTAAAACAAGCTGAAGAGAAAGGATAGCTGCTAAAAGCAGCAGAACTCGAAACCAGATCGTCATGAGAGAACCTCCTCTTTTCCAAGGTCAACTTTTTGCCGAAACCATCCGATAAATACGATGCTGATACAAATCGTTGCCATGTAGCGGATACTCCGAGATAAATTTAGGTAGCTTTCTCCAGCAATTCGGTCATCCATTTTCACCTGTACTTCGCAGACTTTTGCACCACTGCGAATCAGATGTGCGATTGTATCCGGTTCGGGACCATAGTTGATTTCAGTTGCAAGAATTCGAATCACCCGGCGGCTGAACATTCGCATTCCGCTGGTAGGGTCGGTGATTGTTTTATGGGTTGTCATATGAATAAAAGTTTCGATCAGATTGTTTCCAAACATCCGCAGAGTTTTAGGCTTTTCCGCTGAGACAAAACGGCTGCCGATCACAACATCATAGCCTTCTTTGATCTTTTCTTCCATGGCTCCGATAAATTCAGGACGATGCTGTCCGTCGCCGTCAAATTGAATTGCAGCATCGTAATCATTCTGCATTGCATATTTCATTCCGGTTTGAAATGCACCGGCAAGTCCTAGATTGATTGGCTGATCAATTAAACAATAACCGTGATCGCGGCAGATCTGAGCGGTTTGGTCATGACTGCCGTCGTTGACGACTACATAGTCATATTGCGGAAAATTCTGAATCAGGTTGTCCACAACGCGGACAATATTTTGGGCCTCATTATAGGCAGGAATAATAATCAGAGTTCGCAAATTAAGAACATCCTTTCCTGTGATCATGCAATTTCTCCTAAATTTTTATTGTACTACAGATTATAGCACTTGAAAACAAAAACTCGATAAGCAAGGGCTATAGAGATTCCCATGGAATCTCCATCAGTGCAGTGCAGGTAGAAGCGTAAGTAAATCCATGAAGAACTTTTTCTTTCGCAGCGGCCGCTGCAGTTTCCCTTTTTTCGGGAAATAAAAGCAGGTTTCGAATCGTTTCGGCAATGGTTTCTGGTTCGGTATTTTCCAAAATGGTCCCATATTGTGGAGAAGAAATCAGCTCTTTACTGCCGCCGCGGTCTGTTGTGATGACATAGCATCCGCAGGCAGCTGCTTCCAATACGGAAGTCGACATTCCTTCACTGCGGCTGGGCAGACAGAAAATCTCACTGGCTTTTAAAAGAGCAAAGACCTCTTTTTGTTCCAAGGTCCCTAAGAGATAAACAAAATCCCCCTCTTTTTGAAGCGCTTCTTCGCTGGGACCGCTCCCTGCGAAAACAGCAACGGGAGGGTTTTCTTCCTTTTGAAGAAGAGAAATCGCTTTCGCAAGCGGTAAAACGCCCTTTTCTTCTACCAGACGTCCGGTGAAAAGGATAATCGGACGGTCTTTTGGTAAGCCGTATTTTTCCCGTGTTTTTAGAGGGTCAAGATCATCGGTAGCAGATTTAATGATCCGTGGGTCAATAAAATTATAGAGAACGCCGCGCGATTCAATTTTAAAATGATGGAGCCAATCACATCCGGCGTGGCTGACGGCATAAAAGGCGGGGACTTTTTTCTTTAAGTTGGCTGTAATTATGTGTTCATACCATTCTCCGCACTGATTTGCGATCGGGTTTCCAAGATTTAAATGGCCGGCACCGTGATCGATTACAATAAATGGAATTTTTGCTTTATGGCAGCGGGTTGCTGCAAAATAAGAGAGCGGATAAAACCTTGTTTGAATTACCGCGCGATCGCAGCGAGCAATGATGTCGTCTAATAAATGGTTAAGTGCAGGCCCTCCATTTGCAACGGGAAACCGCCCGCCCATCAAAAGATGAGTGGGAACCCGGAAAACTTCGATCCCATAGGAATCAATTTCATGTGGAGAAAGCCCGGGCCTTTCACTGGTGACGACAATGGATTTTTCGCCGCGGGCGATCAGTTCCCGCGCGAGATTAAAAGTATAGCGTTCCACCCCGCCGAAAGAGGGAAGATATTGCGCCGAAAAAAAACAGTAAGTCATATCGTTTCAACTCCAAAATGGATTTTCTATTTTTGTAGGCGAAAAGCGGTTCGCATCAGTCTGGCCATTTTAAAATGAATGAGAAACCAGACTGCAAGAAAGGTTGGACTTTGACGGTACATGATTTTGGAAGCTTCTTTGACTTCCGAATTACAAAGCCAGGATTCAATGATCTGCTTTTCTTCTGCAGAAGATTTGCTACCTTTTTGAACAAGACGCTGAATGCAGCGGGTAACATCTCCGCAGAGAAGAGCGCTTTCTGCCGTTGGAACATAGGTTTCTCCAAAAGCTTTTCGATCAAAGTCGCATTTCTCGTGGTAAACCCGCAAAGCGTCCTGAAATTTTTGTTCCCGATAGGACTGTGTAATAGAATTTTCATTGCGGTGATCGTAATAATACAGGCAATCTGGAAGAAATACAATTTTCTGACAGGCAGGCAAAATAGAAAGATTAAAGAGCAAATCTTCTCCAAGGCCTACTTTTTCATCAAATCCTTTTTGAATCTGTGAGCGGAGATAGAGTTTATTATAGGGAGCATTCCACGCATATTCCAACGAAAGAGAAGCATTCTTTTCCTTTAGCTCCTGTAAAGAAGAAACAGCAAAATCGCCGTAATGGGTTTGTGTCGTTTTCTGTTTCCAGATATGTAAAATTCCGCAGATCACAAGGTCTGCTTTTTGATTTTTCTGAGCAGTCAGCATTTTTTCTGCCATTTTGGGAGAAATGGTATCATCGCTGTCTACAAAAAGAACAAATTCACCAGTAGCTCTTTGAAGCCCCAAATTTCGTGCATGGGAAACACCGCCATTTTTTTGATGAAAAACATGAATCCGATTATCCCGCAGTGCCATTTCGTCGCAGATTTTTCCGCTCTGATCCGGAGAACCGTCATCGATTAGAAGGAGTTCAAAATTTGGCATGGATTGGGATAGAATACTGTCCACACAGGCATTTAAAGTTTTTTCGGCCTGATAGACCGGAACAATAAAACTGATTTTAGGATTTTCCATTTTTTAAAACTCCTGTTCTTTAAAACTCCGTGCCCTTTTTTGACTGCTTCAAAAAATACAGAATAAAGATAATTTGGACGAGTGTCAGAACGGCCATAGAAACCATATAGCATAACGAGGCACCCAGCAGAGCAAAATCTCGTACCATCGGCCGCACGATCAAGAAGCAGCAGACCGCAGAGACCGCATTGACGATCAAGAGTGTTTTTTGGTGTCGGATAATCGTGAAAACAACGTTAAACCATCCAGCAGTAGCGGCAAAGATTCCACCTAGCAGGACAATCATTAACTCGGAGCGATAAGCAGAGAGCTGAGGCAGACCGTAAAACCAGCTTAAAAATGGAATTCCAATCCACCAGCCGACCAGAAGAGCGGCAATGCCGATCAGGGCGATCCAAAGGAGCAGGAACAAAACCTGCCTCATAAAGTCTTTGCGGTTTCCGTTTACCCAATCTTCCGCCATCTTGGTGATATAAAGGCGGTAGATGACAAACGTAAAAAGATTTACAACAGAGGCCGGCATAAATAAAATGCTGAAATAGGTTTGCATATCCGGCGAAAGAAATTCATCGATTGCGTATTTTGGCGCTGAAATAATGTAAGACATCAGAAAAGTAGTTAAGAAAAGCGGTAAGCATGCAGTGGCAAGCTGTGGAACAAAAGATAGGGAGGTACGGTGAGCCTTTTCAAAATGATTTGAAATAGGAACTGTAATCACGAAAATCCAAATCCCTGCAAAAATCGTATAGACAAGTAGGGAGAGGAAAAAGTTTTCTGTTAAAATTAATAGACCCCAAAATAAAATAGTATCGAAGACAACTCGAAGCGTAAAGCTTTTTCCGGAGAGATCGAGACGGTTGTTAAGCTGTAAAAGTCCTTGAAAAACATTTTCGTAGGCTTCGATCATTTGAAAAATACAGCAGAGAACAACCGCCGACAATTTTTCACCGCTGTATCCATTGAGAAGAATCCAGATAACCGTAAAAATGGAAGCAGCAATAATTGTGATCAGTCGGAAAAGGTGATATTCCGAAAAAGAAAATTCATGGCGGATATCGCTGACCTGAAAGTTTCGCACTTCAAAATAAGCGACAGGGCTTACAATTTGCCCGACCGCTAAAGCCAGCGAATAGATTCCGGCTGTTTCGGCGCCGCAGATCCTTGTAATGATCAGCGTCATTAAAACAGTGTTGGCAGCGTTACAAATGCTGCCTGCCATATTCCAGAAGAAGATGCCGCTTTTTGTAGCCGGCTTCAATGCTTTTCGGTACATGCGTTTTAAGCACTCCGTTCATTTCTCAGATTCTGCTTTCCAAAATCCAGAACGGTGGCCATATGATTGCGCCGTTGTTCCGAAGGGGAAAGCTCAAGATAATCATTCCCATATTCTCAGGAAAGATAATCTTCCGGATTTGTCATCACCGGAAGGCTAATAAAATCAAAAGGAAGATCAGTGGTGTTTTAAATCAAATCACTGTCGATAATGTTTAGAATTTTAGGACAGCGGCAGCATGATTGTGCCGTTGAGAAATAGGGGGAAGTTTCATAAAATCATTTCCATATGAGCGAGCAAGATATTCTTCGGGATGATTCATTACCGGAATCTGTGTTCCATTAAAAGGAAGGAATATAGAATCCTTTTTAGCAGGATCCTCTACCCAAATATCGAGGGATCTTGCTTCTCCAAAATAACACATTCGGTCGCTTGGGTTTTCTTGCCCTTTGCTTCGCCAAAAATCAAGCTTTTTCTGGATTGCGGCGGCATTGGTTTTTGTTAAATGAAGAAACCCGCGCAATACGGAGCAGCCTAATTTCGCAAATGTGCAAAAAACTGGATTTTCTGAAGGGAAATTGATAGGGAGTCCGGTACCTAAATACATTGCACGGCATAGGGTAAGCGTTTTGGAAGCAATCTTTTTAGCAAGTTCCGGGTCCCTTGGAATAAAATCCAGCGGAAAAAGATCAATAGAAATATGCATTCGCTCATGCCCCGGAAGATTTTCAGCTCCTTGACTGATACAAAGCGTTCCAGGCTTATGAAGGGTTGCAAAGGGCTTGATGTAATCGGGGTTATTTTGCAGCGATTGAATTTCGTATCCTGGAATGGTGATCCCTTTTGCATTGAGTGAAAGAAGCTTATCATAATCTTTTCGCGGCATGTAAAAATCCATGTCATCGTCCCATGGAATAAACCCATGGTGTCGATAAGCGCCTAAGGTGGTTCCGTAAGCACCAAGAACAATTAAGTCTTGCTTTTTACAAAAATCCAGCAATGCAGAACTCATTTTGGTAAGGGTCTGTTGTAGCTTTAAAAGGGTTTCTGTATCGTATTCTTTAAAAAAAGCGCTCATAAAAAATCCTTTCTAAATATATAAGTTGCAGACGGAAATGATTTTATCCGATTGCCGGTGTTCCGGAAAGAAGATTTGTGAAAAGTTCCAGCAGTAAAAATGCGTCGCAAAAGATACCACAAAAAACAAGTGGCCGGTCGATTCCCTTTTTGGGAACCAGATTGTCTTGCTGGAACAGAAGGAGAAGGAGCGGCAGAAGCGGCAGGAAATACCGCCCCTGCAGCCCATCAACAAAGCGATAATAAACCATTGTCCATGTAAAAGCCGCATACACAGTTGCGCCGGTTACCAAAAGAATAATAAAGACCATTTGCCAGCGATGCTTTGTAAGCGGCCGCGGTAGGCGCTCAGATTCTTCTTTCTTCCAAAGCATGGAAAGAATCAGAAGGACAATGAAAGTGATGATCCAAAAATGGTCTACTGGAATCTTCGACCAACCCAAGCGCCCTCCAACTAGGTTTTCAACCAGCGTGCCTTTTAAATCCTTAACGGTTTGGAAAAGCATTAAAAAGGTTTCCTGTAGATGGGTCAGTAAAAATTTTGGAGTAAACAGCGTTTTAGCGCCGGGTGTCGTATAAGAAGCCGCATTGCCGCCCGTTTGCAGCAGCATGAAGAGAGCTACGATTGCAAGAGAGCCCCAACGGTAAACACGGGAAGAATGGCGGTCCTTGAATTTTTTAGCCGGAATGAACAGGATGAGCGGACAAAACAGCACATAGACTTTTGATGGAGCTAAAAGTGCCAATGGAATGCAGAAGAGAAGCCAGTCTTTTATGTTGATCGGTTCATTTTCCGGCTTTAAAAGGAGCCGCAGCCACGCGGCAAAGACGAGAAATGCCATCGGGAACATCTGTGTATCGGAGGAGCAGCTGCTTCCTAAATGCAGTGCCATCGGCAATAAAGCGGCAACGGCAAAAAATCCTTTTCGCACGGGAACAATTGCGATTGCAAGGGTAAAAAGCAGCAGATACAAAAGAGAATTTGCTACACGCGCCATATAGTAGACAGTTACATAATTAAAATTCATGAGGCGTCCGGCGGTAATTGCAAGTCCTTCAAAAATATAGGAGGGACCATCCCAACCGAATTTTTCAACCGGCATTGGAAGCTCATTCGGATCACCGTCTATCTTTTTTCCGATATTTCCAAAGACAGTTAAATAAGTCTGTTTGGTTGGATTTTCGTCGATCATATCAAAGATAAAAGCATCATCATGGCGCATAGTAATAAGACTTGGGTCTGCCTGCTTTCCCATCAGATGATCCGAAAAACGATAGCTCTGCGAATAATGATTCCATTCGTCGGGCGCGGATTGGATCGGAAGAACCATATCGAATCCCATGATGAGAAGTAAGCCCACGATAAGGAAACACCAATGCAGTTTTGCATGGAAAACCGCCAGCATCAGGTAACCCACAAGAACCGCAGCAAAAAGCAGTACAAAAAGGATCCAATATCCTTTTACGAGGGAATGGTTATCCCGTGTATTAAGAAAACCGTTCATACAGGCAGAAAGCGTACCGTCCTGATTGATTGCTACAGAGAGAGGAATATCGTTCTGCTGGTGAAAGGTGATTTGAATTTTAACAGGGCGGTTTTCGTTGGCCGCATAAGTAAAATGAGCGAGAACGGGGGAAAATGCGCTTTCTGAAAGATCAGAGTAATTGACTAGAACGGAATTAATAACATGGTTATCAGGATCAATTAGTTCTGCTTTTAAATACCCCTTTGCCCGATCGTCTTTTTGGTTGTTGTTTGTTTGAACCTTGATAGTGGGAGCGGCATTTGTTAGAGAACAGCTGATCGAAATTTGTTTCAGTTTGGCATCCGTTATATAGGAAGATTCTATTACTTCTCGGTCTTCGACCGCTTTCCATGTAATATTTTCTGAAGAAAAAGGAATTGTATCGATCTGATCAAATGCAGAATGGTAAAAAAACCATCCGGCAACAGCAAAGATACAGCAGATTAAAAGTGGAATCCATAATTTCTTCGTTTTTTCTTTGTTAAAAATCCTTTTCATAGAATCCTTTATCATTTGTTTTCCTCCAACATTTTTTGGGATTTATCTAAGCAAGTAGTCTGTCTGAGAATACTTCCATCAGAAGGAAGGAATTACAAAAGACAGCAATCATAAAAAAGCGGCGACAATCGTCTCTTTTTGTAATAAATGTTTTTTGGCAGCACAAAAGCATGATCAGTGGAAGGATCGGCAGAAAATATCGGCCCTGAATCCCTTCGACCCTGTCGCTTACGATCGGGGTCCATGTAAAAGCGGCATAAACAACTCCGGCAATTACGAGGAGAATGATGCTCAAAAAGACCCATTGATAGCGGGAAAACTTTGCCGGTAGCTTGTTTAGCTCCTCTTCTGTCCAGAGAGAGGAAAAAAGCAGCAGTGCAAAGAATATAAAAATCCAAAGTAAATCAACAGCAACATTCAGCCAACCTAAGGCCCTACCGATCATTCCATGCACAAAGGCAGCTTTATAGTCTGTTATTGTGTTGCACAGCACTTGAATCGTTCTCGTCGGGTGTGCAAAAAAGTATCCCAAAGAAAAATGAACGCTGGCAATTTCCGATGGTGATGACCAGGCGGAATTAAAGCTTTTAAAAATCAAAAATAGAACGGCCAGCACAAATGCTCCAGTACGAAGCGCATAGGCCCAGTGCGGATTCACAAATTTTTCTTTTGGAACGAAAAGCGCAAGGACGCAAACCAAGATGTAAACTTTACAAGGGGCAAGTAAAATAAGCGGAATACAAAAAAGGAGCCACTCTTTTAAGAAAATGAAGTGACCTTCCTCTTTGCAGGACATTCGTAGCCAGAGCGCAATTACAAGGTAAGACATCGGGAACATCTCTACGTCATAAGAGAGACTGTTCCCTAAATGGAGCGCTATTGGAAGAAGCGAGGCAACGATAAAAAAGCCTTTTTTTACTGGAGTTACGGCGATTGCTAGTGTACATAAAAGTAAAAAAAGAAGAGAATTTGCAAATCGTGCCATGTAAAAAACAGTGACGCTATTTAAATGAAGAAGTCGTCCAAGTGTGATCGCGGTTCCACCCAAAAGGTAGGTAGGTCCGTCCCACGAAATACGGGAAACGTCAACTTCTTTTAAATCAGTTTGAGTCGCCATTTTTTCGATCTTACCAAAAACATAGGAATAAACAAAATGATCTGGAGTGTGAGAAACCGAAGGCAGTAAATCAAAATCCTCCTGCCGCATGGAAATCTCAGCGCTGCCGGCAGGTAAATTCATCATCTGGTCGGAAACGCGGTAGGCTTGTGTAAAATGATCCCATTCATCGGGAGCCGATTGAATGGGCAGAACGAGCTCGTATCCCATAGAAAGCAAAAAAGCAGCGATCAAAAAGATCAGATGCAGTTTCATATGAGAAAAGGCTAAAAGAAGATAAGTACCAAGTGCCGCTGTAAAAACAAAGGCAAAGACAAGCGCAAATCCTTTTTGCAGGGCACGGTTATCAGTAGAATCCAGATAGCCGACAAGCAGGATATCCGGTTGCCCGTTTCTGGATGTTTTAAGATAAATTGGGTCTATTCCTGTTTGATGAACCGTAATTCTAAGACGCAGATTCCCATTCTTTGCGGAAGAATAGGAAAATCCGGACAGGATCGTCATATAAGAACTCCCATTGAGGTCTGAGTAGCTGACAGAGTTTTCTGCAACGATAGATCCTCGGGAATCGATTGCCTGTACTTCCAGAAAGCCACGAGGAGTGGAATCTTGGCTGAGTAATGACGGATCAAGGGGTTGTCCGTCGGCAGTAAGGGAACACCATATTCCCACCCGGTGAATCAGAAGGGAGGAAGAACATTCTGTTTCTAAAACCTCTCCGTTATGCGTTGCAGTTAACGAACTGGAAAATATATTTGGAGTTTCATTATTACTATAGTCAAATGATTTGCGAAAAAGGTACCAGCCGGTTAAGCATAAAATCACACAAAGAATTCCTGCGCCAATTATTTTTGGCAGCGCAGAATTGCTTTTTTTCAACATTTTCAAATTCTCCCGATTCTGCATTCTAAAAGGATCTATTTCCTTTATAGCATAAATTTCATTATATCAGATAAATATCTATTTGAAAAGAGGACAAGCCGATGAAAAGCAGAGAGATAAAAGGAAATACCTTTTTTAGAGAGAAAAAGATTTTCAGTGAGGAATTGTTGAAAAAGGGGTGGGAATCTGCTATAATTACAAAAATATAGATAAATCGTTTATAAAACCAAAAAATAAAAACACGGAGGCAGCAAAACATGGCGATCTTTTATGATGAACCTTCCCATACTTTCGACGAATATCTTTTAATTCCCGGATATTCTTCTTCAAAGTGTATTCCGAGCGAAGTGAGTCTTCGTACAGCGGTGACAAAGTACCGTAAGGGAGATGGGGAGAAGCCTGCAATCGTCATGAATATCCCCATGGTATCAGCAATTATGCAGTCTGTTTCTGGAGATCGGCTGGCGGTTGCTCTGGCAAAAGAGGGCGGCATTTCTTTTATTTACGGTTCTCAGTCGGTTGAGTCCGAAGCGGCAATGGTTGCACGAGTAAAGGCGTATAAAGCGGGATTTGTGATCAGCGACTCCAATATTCAGCCGGACAAGACCCTTTCGGATATTCTGGAGCTAAAGAAAAAGACCGGACATTCCACGGTAGCGGTTACTTCTGACGGAACTGCTAACGGTAAGCTTTTGGGGATCGTTTCGAGCCGTGACTATCGCTTGAGCCGTATGAGCCTTGATATTAAGGTCAGCGACTTTATGACGCCGATTGAAAAAATTATTTCTGCTCCAAAAGGCGCGACTCTTTCGGAGTGCAATGATATCATTTGGGACCATAAGCTCAATTCTCTGCCGGTAATTGATGATGACGGCCGTTTGTGCTATATGGTTTTCCGCAAAGATTATTCAGAGCATAAGGAAAATGTCAACGAGCTGTTGGATGAGAAAAAGCGTTATGTAGTCGGTGCCGGGATCAATACCAGAGATTATAAGGAGCGGATTCCAGCACTTTTGGAAGCTGGAGCGGATATCTTTTGTATCGATTCTTCCGAAGGCTTCTCTGAATGGCAGAAGATGACCATCGAATGGGTACGCGAAAATTACGGAGACAGCGTTAAGATTGGCGCCGGAAATGTAGTTGATAAAGACGGCTTCCGCTTCTTAGCAGAATGCGGAGCGGATTTTGTGAAGATCGGAATCGGCGGCGGGTCTATTTGTATCACACGTGAGACAAAAGGTATTGGCCGCGGACAGGCGACCGCAATTATCGAAGTTGCAAAGGCACGGGACGAATATTACCGTGAGACTGGAGTTTATGTCCCGATTTGTTCCGACGGTGGAATCGTTTATGATCATCATATTACTTTGGCGCTTGCGATGGGTGCTGATTTTGTGATGCTGGGACGTTATTTCTCCCGCTTCGATGAATCCCCGACCAATAAAGTGAACGTAAATGGGACTTATATGAAAGAGTATTGGGGTGAAGGCAGCAACCGTGCCCGCAACTGGCAGCGGTATGACCTTGGCGGCGACAAGAAGCTTTCGTTTGAAGAAGGCGTTGATTCTTATGTTGCTTATGCTGGCCCGCTTAAAGATAACGTGGCCACAACGCTTAGCAAAGTGAAGTCTACAATGTGTAACTGCGGTGCGCTGACGATTCCGGAATTGCAGGAGAAAGCAAAGCTGACACTCGTTTCTGCAACCAGTATCGTAGAGGGCGGCGCTCACGATGTTATTTTGAAAGACCAGACCAATATCAATCACCAGAGATAATCAATAAAAAATGACGGCCCCTGTACGAAAGAAATTTTGACAGGGGCCGTTTTATAAAAGGAAAACCGAGGGGAACTTTATGAGCAAGTGCTGTTTGCGAAAAAAAGCTCCAAAAGAGAAAAATTATGCACCGGCGTTTTTTGGAGCTTATTTTATTTATTATAGTGCATATGCGCTTTTTGCTTCCTATTTAGTTTCGTATCTTTCTCAGCGAGGCTTTTCTGCGGTGACCTGCGGCCTGATTACCAGCTTGACTTTGGTCGCTAATGTGGTGGTGCAGCCGATTTCCGGATATTTGACTGATACGTTTTTGTCGGTCAGGGATTATCTCATCCTTTCCTGCATCGGCTTGATTGTACTTTGTATCTGCAACATGGTGTTTGGGGGGCAGGAGCTTGTTTGCTTTGTTCTGATTGTTTTTTCCGCAGGATTTGCTTATCCGTTTGGTCAGCTGATGGATGCGTGGGTCAATATTGTCAGCCATTTTTCGGGGACGAATCTTGTTTACAGCAGGGTGCGCGCGTTCGGCTCGATTGGATATGCATTGGCTGCAACTGCGGTGGGCGCTTATTTCTCTATTTTTGGATATGGCAACTATTTTTTATTGCAGGCAATCGTTTTTGCAGGCTTAATTTTCTTTTTGCAGGAGCTCCCCAAGTTAAAGCCTGATAACCGAGCGGAGGGAAAATCCGGGGACGAGGGGGCTGCCCTGGGATTCTTTGAGTCTTTTCGTGTTTCAATGAAAAATCCGCGCTATCGAGCTTGCCTTCTCATTTTTAGTCTTTATTGGCTCAGCCATCGCCCAGTGGGCAGCTATCTTGCTTTATTCTGTGGGGAACGCGGCGGAACGGACCAAATGTTTGGATGGATTTGTGGGATTGGTGCGGTAACAGAATTTGTGGTTTTGCTTTGGATTGCGCGCTCACGGGACCTGATCACTTTAAAACAGGAAACTACGATGACTTTTTTTATCAATCTGGGTCGGCCGGCTTTGTTTTTGCTCCCTGGAATCATTCCGCTTTTTCTGGGACAAATTGTGCAGTCAGTAAGCTTTGGCCTTTTCTATACAATTAGTGTAGAGTGTTTTTCCAGAGCGGCAGATCCTCATATCCGCAGTTTTTCCATTTCTGTAGGATTGACGGTGGTCACCGTTATTGGCACCGTTACGGCGAACCTTTTGGGCGGATTTTTATTTGATAAGTTTGGGTCTATTGGGAATACTGTGATGAGTTTTGGGGTTTCCTGTATTGCGCTGCTTTGCTTTTTAAAATACAAAAAAGTCTTGTTTGATACGGAAAAAGAGGGAGAGACAGAGCGGTAAAACTTCAAGATCAGCCATTTTATACGACTATTTTGCTAAAAACTAAAAAATTCCAAAATTTATTTTGCAAAAATCCATTGACAAAGCTTTCATTTCTGTATTATAATAATTAACGCTTCACTGTGTGCTGTGAGCAGATAGTGGACAAAATGGCGGCATAGCTCAGCTGGCTAGAGCATTCGGTTCATACCCGAAGTGTCATAGGTTCAAATCCTATTGCCGCTACCATTTATCGGAGGGTTTCTCCGATCAATTTGGCCCGGTGGTCAAGCGGTTAAGACACCGCCCTTTCACGGCGGCTTCATGAGTTCGAATCTCATCCGGGTCACCATTTTTCTTATTTTTTTCGCGTATGTGGACGCGTAGCTCAGCTGGTTAGAGCGTTCGCCTCACACGCGAGAGGTCAAGGGTTCGAGTCCCTTCGTGTCCACCAAACCCAGCGGCTTTTGCCGCGCTGAAAACCGCTCTCGCAGCGGTTTTTTTAGTATTTTGAAAGTTTCCGGGAGGTTTCTAAGCCATGAAAAAATTATCTGTTATTGCCGTTGCAGCAGCGCTCATGTTCAGCCTTACCGCCTGCGGAGAAGGCGATATTGCCGCTTCTTCCCAAACAGCTTCTTCGGAGGCTGTCTCTTCTGCGGTCGTTTCCACGGTTTCAGTTGATGCCGGAAAATACGAAAATACGCTTTCGGGTTTGTGCAATTATATGATTGACAGCGGAATTGTTGTACAGGAAGAAGGACAGCCCGAAGAAATGCAGGCTTCTTTTATTGGAGCAAAATCCGGTTTGCGGTACGTGTTCAGCAAAGATCCTGCAAAAGATGAAAAGAATTTATCCGTTGAGTTCTATGAATACGACCTTAACAATCTTTCTGATGAGGCTAAGACCTGCCTTGAAAGTGCAAAAGAGAACGGAACCGTTCCGGTCTTTAATGACAACGTAAAGGCAGTCCTTAGCAAAAACGGAAAATATCTGATGATCTATCATGATTCTGTATCCAATGATGATCATCAGCAGATGGAAAAGGCAGCAACACAGGAATTTGAAAATTTTAAAGCGTAAATTGGATCTATTAATAACATTCAATTAAAGATCAGTTTAAGAGGCTTTTTGTGATTCTTCACGAAAGGGCCTCTTATTTTTTGATAAGAATATCATTTTGAAGAAATAAGGAAGACAATTAGAGCCTTCTTATACTAAAGATTAAGAGCAGAATCGGTGGTCGCCAATAATTGTAATGACCGGACGGGAAAAAATCCACTGACTAGTGCTCTTTTTTGGGTTATAATAATAGACTGCACCGCCGGAAGGATCCCAACCATTGATTGCATCTCGAGCAGCACGATAGGCAGAATCGGAAACAGGAGCATCAATTTGGCCGTCGTTTAAACAACTGAAAGCGCCTGGCTGGTAAATAACACCGGCAAGTGTATTAGGAAAGCTGGGATGCTCAATTCGATTTAAGATGACAGCTCCTACGGCAACTTGCCCTTCATAAGGTTCACCGCGCGATTCTGCGGAAATAACTTTTGCGAGAAGAGCAACATCGTTGCTCGAATATCCGCCGGCAGCACCCGTATTTGCACTTTGGCCGCCTCCACCGATGCCCATGGCGTTCAATGTGTTTTTGCCTGCAACACCATCTGCAGTAAGACCATTGATTTTTTGAAATTTGATCACTGCATTTTTTGTATTGCTGCCATAAATGCCGTCGACGTTTCCGGAGTAAAGCCCTTGATTCTGTAATACGGTTTGAATTTTTACGACTTCGTCTCCGCGGCTGCCTTGTTGAGAAAGTACTGCTGTTGTACCGCTGTGTCCAATCAAAAGCGTGATTGCCAGTAAGTTTACAAGCAAAATAACAAGCAGCCTCCAAAAAAACATACCATATCCTTTCATTTTCCCAAACCTTCTTTCTAAAGAAAGAATGCCCCAAAATGAATCATGAAATACTGGAAATAAGAACCCTCTTAAAAAAAATTAAAAAAGGAGAAAAAAGGGGTTGACAAAAGGAAGTAGGTTTGGTATTATAGTAAAGCTGACTCGCGAGAACGAGCGGCGCAGGACCTTGAAAATTAAACAACGAAAAGAGACAAAGGGACCCGGAAAGATTCCGAGAGGGATTGGAACGGAACGAGAAGAAAAACTCGTAAAAAACGGACAAAGAAAGAAACACGCAAGTGTTTTGAAATGAGCTATAAGAAAGCTCTGAAATACGATTAGAGCGCGGAAGCGTTTTGATAAAATATTTTAGAGAGTTTGATCCTGGCTCAGGACGAACGCTGGCGGCGTGCCTAACACATGCAAGTCGAACGAAACTTAAAGGATGAAGTTTTCGGATGGAATCCGATAAGTTTAGTGGCGGACGGGTGAGTAACGCGTGAGGAACCTGCCTTTCAGAGGGGGATAACGTCTGGAAACGGACGCTAATACCGCATAACATTTTCTCTTCGCATGGAGAGGGAATCAAAGGAGCAATCCGCTGAAAGATGGACTCGCGTCCGATTAGCTAGATGGTGAGATAACAGCCCACCATGGCGACGATCGGTAGCCGGACTGAGAGGTTGAACGGCCACATTGGGACTGAGACACGGCCCAGACTCCTACGGGAGGCAGCAGTGGGGGATATTGCACAATGGGGGAAACCCTGATGCAGCAACGCCGCGTGAAGGAAGAAGGTCTTCGGATTGTAAACTTCTGTCTTTAGTGACGATAATGACGGTAGCTAAAGAGGAAGCTCCGGCTAACTACGTGCCAGCAGCCGCGGTAATACGTAGGGAGCAAGCGTTGTCCGGATTTACTGGGTGTAAAGGGTGCGTAGGCGGTTCTGCAAGTCAGTTGTGAAAACTATGGGCTTAACCCATAGCCTGCAATTGAAACTGTGGGACTTGAGTGAAGTAGAGGTAGGTGGAATTCCCGGTGTAGCGGTGAAATGCGTAGAGATCGGGAGGAACACCAGTGGCGAAGGCGGCCTACTGGGCTTTAACTGACGCTGAAGCACGAAAGCATGGGTAGCAAACAGGATTAGATACCCTGGTAGTCCATGCCGTAAACGATGATTACTAGGTGTGGGGGGTCTGACCCCTTCCGTGCCGGAGTTAACACAATAAGTAATCCACCTGGGGAGTACGACCGCAAGGTTGAAACTCAAAGGAATTGACGGGGGCCCGCACAAGCAGTGGAGTATGTGGTTTAATTCGAAGCAACGCGAAGAACCTTACCAGGTCTTGACATCTATCGAAACCCTAAGAGATTAGGGCGTGCCCTTCGGGGAACGGTAAGACAGGTGGTGCATGGTTGTCGTCAGCTCGTGTCGTGAGATGTTGGGTTAAGTCCCGCAACGAGCGCAACCCTTACTGTTAGTTGCTACGCAAGAGCACTCTAGCAGGACTGCCGTTGACAAAACGGAGGAAGGTGGGGACGACGTCAAATCATCATGCCCCTTATGACCTGGGCTACACACGTACTACAATGGTCGTTAACAGAGAGAAGCAAGCCCGCGAGGTGGAGCAAAACTCTAAAAACGGTCTCAGTTCGGATTGTAGGCTGCAACTCGCCTACATGAAGATGGAATTGCTAGTAATCGCGGATCAGCATGCCGCGGTGAATACGTTCCCGGGCCTTGTACACACCGCCCGTCACACCATGGGAGCCGGTAATACCCGAAGTCAGTAGTCTAACAGCAATGAGGACGCTGCCGAAGGTAGGATTGGCGACTGGGGTGAAGTCGTAACAAGGTAGCCGTATCGGAAGGTGCGGCTGGATCACCTCCTTTCTATGGAGAACAGTTAAATGGAAGCATTTAACGACATTCCAAGGTCAGGTTTCCTGAGTCTCTAATCGTTGTTTAATTTTGAAGGCCTTGCAAAAGGACTTCAGAAGGTGGAAGGGTAACAGCCACCAGTTATGGGGGTATAGCTCAGCTGGGAGAGCGCCTGCTTTGCAAGCAGGAGGTCAACGGTTCGATCCCGTTTATCTCCACCAAGGCTCCGAAAGGGGCCAAAAGAAAAGATGGGCAGACGGTGAGAACCGGAAGCCGGAAACATGGGCTTATAGCTCAGCCGGTTAGAGCGCACGCCTGATAAGCGTGAGGTCGGTGGTTCGAGTCCACTTAAGCCCACCAGCACCGAAAGGTGCAAGTTGTACATTGAAAACTGAATAAAGAAGTAGAAGCAGATATTGAACGCAACAATGAGAAATCATTGTTAGAAATTATTATCAAATCTACAATTTCATTAAGCAACGATGAGAGATCATCGTCAGCTGAGAACCAAAGAAGAACACATGGTCAAGCTACAAAGAGCGCAAGGGGAATGCCTTGGCACTGGGAGCCGATGAAGGACGTAACAAACTGCGAAAAGTTTCGGGGAGCCGTAAGTAGGCATTGATCCGGAAATATCCGAATGGAGCAATCCGGCTGGAGACATGTCCAGTCATCCCGACGTAAATTCATAGCGTCGGGAGGGGAACCGCCTGAACTGAAACATCTAAGTAGGGCGAGGAAGAGACATCAAATGAGATTCCGCAAGTAGTGGCGAGCGAACGCGGAAGAGGCCAAACCGAAGGGAGTAATCCCTTTGGGGTTCGGACAGCATAATGGATGTGGAACTTTAACAGAACAGCCTGGGAAGGCTGGCCAGAGAGCGTGAGAGCCGCGTAAGTGAAAAGGTGAAACACCAAGCTGTATCCAGAGTACCGCCGGACACGAGAAACCCGGTGGGAATACGGGGGGACCACCCTCCAAGCCTAAATACTACCCAGTGACCGATAGTGAAGAGTACTGTGAAGGAAAGGTGAAAAGGACCCCGGAAGGGGAGTGAAAAAGAACCTGAAACCTTGTGCTTACAAGCACCGAAAGCCCGTCAAAGGGTGATCGGGTACCTTTTGTAGAATGGTCCGGCGAGTGAATGTGACTGGCAAGGTTAAGGACTTCAGGTCTGGAGCCGCAGCGAGAGCAAGTCTGAATAGGGCGTAAGAAGTCAGTTATATTCGACCCGAAACCGGGTGACCTACCCATGTCCAGGTTGAAGTGGAGGTAAAACTCCATGGAGGACCGAACCGACTCCCGTTGAAATGGTAGCGGATGAGGTGTGGGTAGCGGAGAAATTCCAATCGAACTCGGAGATAGCTGGTTCTCTCCGAAATAGCTTTAGGGCTAGCCTTGTATTAGATTACCGGAGGTAAAGCACTGAATGGTCTAGGGACCGAAAGGTTACCAAAACCTATCAAACTCAGAATGCCGGATAATTGATGTACGGGAGTCAGACAGTGTGAGATAAGTTTCATTGTCAAAAGGGAAACAGCCCAGACCCACAGCTAAGGTCCCAAAACACGGTTAAGTGGAAAAGGATGTGGGGTTGCACAGACAACCAGGATGTTGGCTCAGAAGCAGCCATACATTAAAAGAGTGCGTAATAGCTCACTGGTCGAGTGACCCTGCGCCGAAAATTTAACGGGGCTAAATCGTGTACCGAAGCTTGGGATGCAGAAATGCATGGTAGGAGAGCGTTCTATACGGGGTGAAATCATAGCGGAAGCGATGGTGGACTGTATAGAAGTGAGAATGCCGGAATGAGTAGCGCGAAATGTGTGAGAATCATATTGGCCGAAAGTCTAAGGTTTTTGGAGGAAGGTTCGTCCGCTCCAAGTAAGCCGGGAGCTAAGGTGAGGCCGAAAGGCGTAGCCGATGCACATACGGTGGATATTCCGTAGCCGCCAAAAGATTTAAGATAAGTGACACCTTGAAAGGGCATGACCCGGGCGTTGGTTGACCCGGGCGTAAGGGACCGAAATTAGAGTAGGGAAGCATGCTTAGACGAGGGCGAGAAAAGCTTATTGTATATCTTAGGCGCCCGTACCGCAAACCGACACAGGTAGACAGGAAGAGAATTCTAAGGCCAACGGGAGAAGGGTAGTTAAGGAACTCGGCAAATTGGTCCCGTAACTTCGGAATAAGGGACGCCACAGAGATGTGGCCACAGTGAATAGGCCCAGGCGACTGTTTAGCAAAAACACAGGTTTCTGCCAAATCGTAAGATGACGTATAGGAGCTGACACCTGCCCGGTGCTGGAAGGTTAAGAGGAGATGTGCAAGCATTGAATTGAAGCCCCAGTAAACGGCGGCCGTAACTATAACGGTCCTAAGGTAGCGAAATTCCTTGTCGGGTAAGTTCCGACCCGCACGAAAGGTGTAACGATCTGGGCACTGTCTCAATTACCCGCCCGGCGAAATTGTAGTACCGGTGAAGATGCCGGTTACCCGCGACAAGACGGAAAGACCCCATGGAGCTTTACTGTAGTTTAATATTGGGTTTCGGTAATTTATGTACAGGATAGGTGGGAGACTTGGAAACCCCGGCGCTAGCCGGAGTGGAGTCACCCTTGGGATACCACCCTTAAGTTGCTGAAATTCTAACCTGCGGCCGTGAATCCGGCCGGGGGACATTGTTAGACGGGCAGTTTGACTGGGGCGGTCGCCTCCAAAAGAGTAACGGAGGCGCTCAAAGGTTCGCTCAGCACGGACGGAAACCGTGCTCTCGAGTGTAAACGCAAAAGCGAGCCTAACTGCGAGGATGACGGTCCGAGCAGTAACGAAAGTTGGAGTTAGTGATCCGGCGGTATGAGAGTGGAATTGCCGTCGCTCAACGGATAAAAGCTACCCTGGGGATAACAGGCTGATCTCCCCCAAGAGTCCACATCGACGGGGAGGTTTGGCACCTCGATGTCGGCTCATCACATCCTGGGGCTGTATTCGGTCCCAAGGGTTCGGCTGTTCGCCGATTAAAGTGGTACGCGAGCTGGGTTCAGAACGTCGTGAGACAGTTCGGTCCCTATCTGTCGTGGGCGCAGGATATTTGCGGAGAGCTGTCCTTAGTACGAGAGGACCGGGATGGACGCACCGCTGGCGCACCAGTTGTCATGCCAATGGCACAGCTGGGCAACTATGTGCGGATCGGATAAACGCTGAAAGCATCTAAGCGTGAAGCCGACTCCAAGATTAGATATCCCATGGCGTAAGTCAGTAAGACCCCTTGTAGACTACAAGGTTGATAGGCTGCGTGTGTAAGTACGGTAACGTATGTAGCTTGGCAGTACTAATAGGTCGAGGGCTTGACCATTAACCTTCTTTGGTCCGCGCTCTTTCTCTCTTCTACTTACCTTTATTCAGTTTTCAGTGTACAAAATGTAAAAGCTGCCCTTTGATTTGGGCGGCTTTTTTTATTTGTAAATTTAAAATATGTTTTATTTTAGCCTCATTTTGACTGTCTTGAAAAAAGATCTTATTTTTGTTATGATATGAATTAAGATTTTATAGGAAAGTTTATAATGTTTTTTAAATAAGATGATAAATAAAAGGAGAAGCTTTTGTATGAAAAATACAAAGAAAACCATTTTTGTTACAGTGGCTTTATTGGCACTGGTATGCTTTGGTTTTTGGTATGATCGGCTTCCAAAATCGTCCGAGGCTGCAGTATTTAAGGCTTCTAGTAAAGTGAATCCTGATTTTCAGGTTGAGACAATTTTAAAATCTGCGCCTACAGAGATTGGAAATTTGATTTTTTATGAAAATCAGTCGGGGACGGTTTCAGTAGCATTAACGAGTCCTGTTTTTTCTGGATATCAGACTGATTATCAGGCTGGGACTTTGCAGCTGACTTCTTCGGGAAAATCAAATCGGTATGCCTCTTTTTATACGGTTGCTTTTTCTTCCACCAGTGGAAAAAAGCAATGGATTTCTTATGCAATTCTTTATGATCGCGCGATACAGCGCATTTCTTCCGGAACTGGGGGCCCTGATTATACGATTGCAGCATTAAAAGGAAAATCTGTGAGGGTGGCTTATCTTGCTTGGGAAGGCAATGATCAGTTGCCGACGGATGGCCCTTATTTTTATACGGCAGGCGGAGCCTGTTTTAATAATCCTACAGAAGCATAGGCGTATTTTTGGATGGAAAATTGACAGAGTAAAGATGAAATTTTCCAATAAGAGGAGAATTTTTATGTTGTTTCTTCAAAAGCGTCAGACGGTTTGGCAAAAACGTTTTTATGTTTTTATTGTATTTTACGCAGCAATAACATTGGCCGCACAGATTTTTGCTCAAAAGACAGAACAACTGTTGGGGCTTTCATATGTGATGATTTTTTCTGCATGGATTTTACCATTCTTACCCCGTGTTTTTTGCCGAGCATTGCGATTACCGCGCCTTTATTTAATTGATGTGATTTTTGACAGCTTTTTGATTTTAGCGGTTACCTTTGCTAGCCTTTTAAACGGATATACATTGATTCCACATTTTGATAAGGTTTTACATACGATTGCGGGATTCCTTTTCGCTGAGGGCGGAATGCTTTTTTATTATTATTTAAAACCGAATCATCGACTTGAGAAAACAGATGGCGCGCGCGTTTCATGGGCGGCATTGCTTTCTTCTATGGCGTTGGGTCAGCTTTGGGAAATCTATGAGTTTACGGCTTCTTTGATCAGTGGCGGAACATACGATCCGCAGCTGGTCAAAACGACCGGGGTTACCGATACAATGACGGACATGATTGTTTGTACTTTAGGAGGCCTTATAACTGCACTTTTTTGCTGGAGATATTATAGAACAGGGAAAAAGGATTTGATGACAAAAATTCTGCTGGAGTTTGTGGAACCTGCTAATTAAATAGAAAAGCACTGGATTTGATTCAGTGCTTTTTTTGGTTAAAAATTCACTTTTGCCGTTGACAAGTAAACTTGTCGTTTTTAATTGGAGGGATACGATGAACCGCGATAAAGTTTTAGAAAAAGTGCAAGATGAAAAAAAACATCATCCTGACGAAAGAGAAATGCAGATTATGCAGAAAGGAAGCGGAATTTCAGTTTTTTGCATGCTGGTTTTTGCGTTGATTTTGATGGTTGTCAAGATTTGCACCAATCAGCCTTGGTATGATCTATACAGTCTCATGTTTGTCAGCATAGCTTCCATTCATTTTTATAAAGGAATTAAATTAAAAGAAAAACATGAGCTGGCATATGGAATTTTATTTGGCGCACTGGCACTTTTGGCGCTTGGGTCTGCCATCTATGAATATTTGACAATGGGGTAAAAGGATGAAGAAGGAAGAAATTCTAAAAAAGAGTCGGTTGGAAGATTGCGATGAGGGCAAGGAGTATATAGAAGGACGCGGCAGATATTACGGAGAGATTGTTTTTATCATTTTAGCAGCCATTTTGATGATTTATAATTTATTTCGTGGACATACCAACCATCAAGTTTTTACATTGTTCTGGGGATTTTTAGCTGCGGAAGGGTTTGGTAAATACCGGACGGGAAAATCAAAAGGAGAATTAATTGTAACGATTTGTGCTGCTGTTGCGTCAATTTGCTATCTGATTTTATCAATTATGTCACCGACACCTTGAGAATGAGGTGGATCTATATTGAAAGAAGAACTTGTTTTAAAAAATCATTTAAAGGCAGCGCGTGCGAAAAAGAATCTATCTCAGAGTGAACTTGCCGAGATGGTGGGCGTTTCGAGACAAACGATCAGCTCCATTGAGACCGGACAATTTAGTCCTACCGCAAAACTTGCGCTGGTTCTCTGTGTTGCATTGGACGTAAAATTTGAAGATCTGTTTTATTTTTAGGAATAAGACAGCCAAGGAAAAAGGAAGAGGGAAAAAGATGCTTGAAGTATCACATTTGACAAAACAGTACAAAAAGTTAAAGGCAAACGATGACATTTCATTTACGGTCTATCCGGGGGAAATTGCAGTTTTGATCGGGCCAAACGGTGCAGGAAAAAGTACGGCAATTAAATGTATTGCAGGACTTTTGCGGTTTCATGGGAATATTACCGTTTGTGGAAATCCAAATAAAAGCACAGAGGCAAAGAAATGTTTTGGATATATTCCGGAGTTACCCGCCCCTATTGAAATGCTTACGGTAGAGGAGCATATGGAATTTATCGGCAGGGCATACCGGGTGGAAAATTGGAAAGAGAAAACAGATCATTTGTTGGAACGGCTTGAGCTTTCCGATAAACGGCAAAAATTAGGCAAGGAACTTTCGAAAGGCATGCAGCAAAAGCTTTCGATTGCCTGTGCGCTGCTGCCGAGTCCAAAAGTGATTTTGCTTGATGAACCACTGATTGGACTTGATCCGCATGCCATCAAAGAGCTCAAAATGATGATGCAAGAATTAAAACAGACAGGTTGTACCATCTTAGTCTCTACGCATATGCTGGACAGCGTTTCAGAACTTTGGGACCGTGCATTAATTATGATGAATGGAAAAATTGCAGCAATCCGCACTCGAAAAGAAGTCGAAGAGAGCGGAGAAAATTTGGAAGAGACATTTTTTCAAATTACGGAAGGAAATCCTCAGGGGCCGCAGGAAGACGAGGAGGAAGAAGCATGAATGCCATTGGATACCTAATGCGCAAAGAGATCAAAAATGGCTTCAAAGAATTGCTGCATAAGCCGGCAAAACTGGTTTTATACATAGTGATTACAGCGTTCTTTGTGGTCATGCTGGTAGAAGGGGCATTTTCGGCGTCAGCACGTCAGCATGCAATGGATATTCGTTATTTGCAGGCTGGCTACCTAGCCCTTTTAATTTTCTTTTTGTGTAGTAATCTTTACACTGGTTTGCAGCGGGGAGCAACCTTTTTTTCGATGAGCGATGTCAACTATTTGTTTGTTTCGCCATTGAGTTCAAAGCGAATTTTGATTTATGGGTTGATTAAACAAATGGGCAGCACAATTATTACGATGCTGTTTTTGGTTTGTTATTCTGCAACGCTAATGCAGAACTTTTCAATTTCTACAGTCGATATGTTGTTGATGATTTTCGGTGTAATGTTAGTGGCGTTTAGTGCGCAGGTACTGTCACTGCTGCTTTATAGTGTGACCAATCAAGATGACCGTAAAGTACAGATTGCGCGGGGATTTATTACGATGATTCCGGTTTGTGCAGTGTTGGTCTTGCTCTTTGCTTATTGGCAGAGCGGATTTTCACTGGATGCTATGCTCACAGCAATGGCAGGTCCACAAATAGAATGGATTCCGATAGCAGGCTGGGTCAAAGGCGCAATTTTTGCATTGATTGGAAAGAATTTTTTTCATGCGTTGATTTTGATCGGTGTTTTTGTACTGGCTTTGCTAGGAATTATTATCGCGTTTATTAAAAGTGATGCAGATTATTACGAAGACGTGCTCGATATGACCGAGCATAATTATGCGATTCAGCGTGCAGCAAAATCAGGGCGTACTTCTGCTAATGCTGCTTTGCGCAGCCGAAAAGTTCGTGTCAATAAAACCGGTCTCAATGGCGGTTGGGGAGCAAGCACCTTTTTTTATAAGCATCTTTTAGAAATGCGCCGCAAGGATAGATTGCCTTTTGTCGGAAAATCAACCGTTGCCTGCTTGGCAATTTGTCTTGTAGTCAGCAAAATCATTCAGATAAATTTTGCCGCAGAAGAAGATATGTCGTCCGGGACATTAATGATGATCTGCTTGATTATCGCGGGATATGTGGAATATTTTATGCAGGTTTCCGGCCCTTGGACTTTGGAACTTGTAAAGCCATATATTTATTTGGTGCCGGAAAAACCATTTAAAAAACTTCTTTGGGCGGTGCTGACATCGATCATTAAACCGTTTGTAGATGCAGTGATCCTTTTTACCATAATGTGTGCTGTCCTTCGGGGCAATCCGCTTACTGCGATTTCTTGTGCACTCTGCCTGGGCACCTTGGGTATGGCCTTTATTTCTGTTTCTGTTTTGTCTGAGCGCCTTTTTGGGCGTGTGCAAAATAAGGGCTTGATCGTGATCTTTTATTTGCTGGTCTTGATGATTATTGTTTTGCCGGGGGTTATTGCCAGCGGATATCTTGTATCAGAGGTTCTTCCCCAAATCCCAGGTTGGGTTTGTGGGCTGCCTGCAATTCTTTGGAATGCTCTTGTGAGTATTGGTATTTTTGCCGCTTGCAGAAACATTTTGGAGAATACAGAGATGGAACTTTAAAAAAAGTCAAAAAAATTTGAAAAAAAGCTTGCATTTTCGGAATGGGTATGGTATTATAAATAAGTCGTCAGGAAATGACATCAGTTGGTGCAGATAGCGGTGAGGGTCCACCTGTTCCCATTCCGAACACAGAAGTTAAGCTCACTTGCGCCGAAGATACTTGGCTGGTAACGGCCCGGGAAAATAGGTAAATGCCAACACTTTAAAGCAGCCACCCAATAGGGTGGTTGTTTTTTTACAAATGCCACTTTAACGAGTCTAAGCTTTAAATCATAAAATCTTAAGAGAGAGGCGATTTTAAATGATTATTTTAATGAAAAAGGGCTGCACGAATGATCAAGTTCAAAAAGTAATTGCAGTTTTAAAAAACAAAGGGTTGGGAGCAAACCTTTCTACCGGAAGTCAGGCAACTATTATTGGTGTTCTTGGAGATAAAAGTCGCTTGGAGACTGAAAATCTGGAATTGATGGACGGAGTAGAAAAATGTGTGCCGATTATGCATAGCTATAAGCTTGCAAGTCGTGAGATGGTTCCGGAAGGACGTAAAGTAAAGATAAAAAATGTAATCATTGGCGGAAAAGAGCTAGTCATGATGGCAGGTCCCTGTGCAGTGGAAAGTGAACAGCAGATTATAGCGGCAGCACAGGGCGTTAAAAAAGCTGGTGCACAATTTCTGCGCGGCGGTGCATATAAGCCAAGAACAAGCCCATATGCTTTTCAGGGGCTGGAAGATGAAGGATATCGCCTTCTTCGTGAAGCTGCAGATGAAACGGATCTTCTTGTAATCAGTGAAGTAACCGATTACGAACAAATTGAAGTTGCGGGAAAATATTGCGATATGCTGCAGGTGGGGGCCCGGAATATGCAGAATTTTCGTCTTTTGCGGGAACTTGGACGCAGTGGGCTGCCGGTACTTTTAAAGCGTGGGATGGCCTCTACGATCGAAGAGTGGCTGGATGCCGCCGAGTATATTCTGAGTGAAGGCAATTCAAATGTCGTTCTCTGTGAACGTGGAATTCGTACGTTTGAGACAGCTACCCGCAATACATTGGATGTCTCTGCCGTGCCGGTAGTGAAAGAGCGCAGCAGCTTGCCAATTATCATAGATCCTTCTCATGCGGCCGGCAAGCAGCGCTATGTGGAGCCTTTGGCTTTAGCCGGTGTTGCTGCGGGAGCGGATGGATTGATTGTAGAAGTACATCCTGAACCCAAAAAAGCGATGAGCGATGCGGCGCAGCAGCTGACTTTTGAACAGTATGCAGCACTTTTTCAGCATGCTGCGAAAGTGGCCGAAGCGATTGGACGGACCCTTTAATGAATTGACGATACAGAATACAAAAAGGCCTGGATCTTTTAGATCCGGGCCTTTTTGCCGTTGCAATTTTGTATCAAGCAAATAGTTGTTTTTGTTTAGAAAGAGCTTTTATTAACGCCTGCGCCAAAAATCCGCAGAAAACAATTTTAACCAAATCAAACGGAACAAATGGCAAAACAGTTAGGCTCAATGATTTCATCAGATCAACATGGGCTACAAAGCAGAACCAGATAGAGCCGCCTATGTAGCAGACGACCAGAGAAATAAACATTGCCAGCATATAGTGAAGCGGATTGCGCTCTGAGAATTTTTCCAAGATTGCCGCAACGATCAACGCCATAATTGGATAAACCAAAATATAACCTCCGGTTGGACCTGCCAGAACGCCTAATCCACCAGAAAATTTTCCGAAAATCGGGATTCCAATTCCACCGAGCAAAATATAAGCGAGCTGAGAATAAACAGCCCAGCGCTTTGGCAAAAGAACACCCGTCATGTAAACGGCACAGACAGATAATGTGATCTGTACTGGAGTGAATGGCAAAATTACGATCAGCTGTGCACATACAGCCGTTAGAGCGACGCAAAGCCCTGATACCACCATCAGATAAGTGTGATTCTTGATTTTCATGTTAATTCTCCTGTTCAAATAATTTTTAGTATAGATGTGTTTTGTTTATTTGTAAACTGAAATTTATAAATAAGTTGACAATAAAATCATGAAAGGATCGTGTGATAACCTGCTTTTTCGGCTAAGGAAAAATCATCTTTAGGGCTGATTCCGTAAGTAGTCAGCATATCGCCGGAAATGGCGGCATTTAGGCCGCTTTCCATGAGGGCAAGTCCTTTGTCGGGAAACAGAGCGCGGCCTCCCGCCATGCGAATTTGTTTTTTAGGAAGCAGGAAGCGAAAAATTGCGGCTGTACGGCGAATCTCATCATAAGGGAGTGCCGGACAATTTTCCAAAGGTGTTCCCGGGATCGGATTTAATACGTTCATTGGAACAGAATCGACGCCTAATTCCCGCAGAGTCAGTGCCATATCAATACGGTCTTCCATGGTCTCTCCCATCCCGAGAATTCCCCCGCTGCAAAGTTGCAAACCGGCCTCTTTTGCCCAGCGCAGGGTTTGTAATTTTTCATCGTAAGTATGAGTGGAGCAGATAGACGGAAAAAAGCGGCGCGAAGTTTCCAGATTGCAGTGATAGCGGGTTACACCGGCCGCTTTGAGCTTCTTGAGCTGCGGGAGGGTAAGCAATCCGTTAGAGGAGCAAAGCCCAATAGGGCATGATTTACGAATGGCAGAAAAGCCTTCACAAACTTCGTCAACTTCTTGATCGGTGAGCGCTCGGCCGGAGGTAACGATGGAAAAGCGGCGGATTCCCTGCTGATAATTATTGAGAGCACTTTTAGCCATCTCCTCCGGCGGAAGAACACCGTAGATGTCGGCACCTGTATGAAAACGACAGGACTGTGCACAGTAAGCGCAGTCTTCGCTGCAGCGTCCACTTTTCCCATTGATAATGGTGCAAAGGTGAAAAGAAGTCCCGCAAAGCTTTTGTTGCAGCTCTCTTGCAGCACTTGTAAGTTCCTCTAAAGGAGCTCCTATTAATTCCAATGCCTCTTTGCGGCAGACTTCTGAGCCACCGCTTAAAAGACGGTTTTTTAAACTGTAAATTAGTTCCATCTAAATCCAACCTTTCTGTCTTACGAAATCATGGTTTTTATTATAAGACGAAAAAATTAATTGTCAACTATATTTTTAATATTTGTTGACAATTAAAAAGAGAAGGATTATAATAAAATTGCTTTTTAAGAGGGGGAAAATCATGATGAAAGAGTCCACCAAAAATTTAGTTTTCTGCGCGATGTGTGCGGCAATTACCTGTGTGTTGGCGCCGCTTTCGATTCCGATGCCGAGCGGGGTACCGATTTCTCTGGCTACTTTTTCTGTTATGCTGGCGGGAGTTTTGCTCGGAACAAAATATGGAACTTTGAGTCAGCTTATTTATTTGATTCTCGGTGCAGTCGGATTGCCGGTCTTTGCGGGATATAGTTCTGGGGTAGCGGAACTTGTAGGTCCTACGGGAGGCTATCTGATAGGATATCTTGCACTGGTTGCGCTGAGCGGGGCGCTTTATGAGCACTTTGGGAAGAACGCACAAGGCAGAAAAAAAGTGATAGGAATGGTGCTGAGTATGATTTTAGGGACAATCGTACTGTATGCATTTGGGACAGCTTGGTTTGTTGTTGTTACTCATACGCCTCCGCTTTCTGCTTTACTACTTTGTGTTGTGCCGTTTCTGCCTGGCGATGCCGTTAAAATTGCGGCAGTAGCAGTTTTAGTGCCACAGTTGGAAAAGGCACTCAAAAGAATCAGTCCGCGCTGTAATCCGGCGGCTTAAAATGTATTTACGGCCACACCATGGACTGTGTCTTCTGAATTTTGTCGGGGAAGGCTACAGCGGTGAATTTACGAACAATATGAGCCGAATGGCAGCACTGCTTAAAGCACACCCGGAGACGCAGATCGAGATTGCAGAGGGGGTGGATGATCTTTGCAAGAATTGTCCAAATCGAAGGGGCAGCCGCTGTGAATCTGATCATCCGTTGTTATTTGATCAATTGGTTCTCAAAGAAATAAAACTTTCTCCTGGAGAGAAACTTAGTTGGAGAGAATTTTCTGATCGGACAAGGGAGCTTGCTCTTGATCGCTTGGATGAATTTTGTCCGGGATGTCAATGGTTGGATCTTTGTAAAAAGGTTTCAGCGGTGCACAGAGAAAAAAGATCATAAATTGAACAAGTCCCAATTAAATAAAAAGGCTCCGGCGTTGTAATAAAACAACGTCGGAGCCTTTTTTAAAAGAATCAGCACAGAGAAAAAAGCTTATTTTGCTGATTTCAAAAGTTTAATTTATCCTACACTGATTTTAGCTTCCGGCATGATGCAGTCCGTTCGAATGATATCTTTATCTTGGGGCTTATGCCTATGCAAAAGCATGGAGAGTCCCAAGGAGACGGGGCCAACTCTGCCAAGATACATCGTAAATGAGAGTGCAAGCTTTGGCCAAAATGTAAGCCTTGAAGTAACATCTGCCGAAAGTCCTACGGTCGCAAAAGCACTGGTAGATTCAAATAGAGCATCGATACCGTTAATGGGATCGCAAAGCGTAATGACACAAGTTGTCAAAATAATGGTCAAAATCGCTACACTGCAGATTGCGAGAGAACGGTAGACAATGTGCTGACTGACCCGATGATGCTGAATAACAGTATATGATTTGTTGTGCAGTACGGAAATTACAGTAAAGAGAAGCACAACAAAAGTGGTTGTTTTAATACCGCCTCCGGTTGATCCTGGTGAAGCACCGATAAACATCAAAAGAATTGTGACAATTTTTGTGATGTCCAATTCAGATGCGATATGAACAGAAGAAAATCCGGCTGTTCTTGCGCTGGCGGACTGAAAGAAAGAAGCGTTGATCTTTGCACCGAGAGAAAGTCCCTCAAGGGTGTTGTGATCTTCCAAGAAGAAGAACAAGATGGCACCGACAAGAAGAAGAGCGGCACTGCAGTAAATAACCAATTTTGATTGAAGAGAAAGGCGATGTACATGATCCTGATGCAGAAGGTGCGGCCGAATTTTTGCATAGAAAATATCGCTGATCACAACGAATCCAAGTCCGCCGACAACAAGAAGTGTCGCAACAGTGATACAAACCAGAGGATCAGATACATAGGGAATCAAACTCTGCCCAGGATCAGAAAGTCCTAAAATATCAAATCCAGCATTACAAAAAGCAGAGATTGCAGTAAAAACAGAAATCCAAACTCCATAGGGACCATAAATTGGAACAAAGCGAATCATCAGCAGAAGTGCACCAAGCAATTCACAAGAGAAAGTAAAGCCGAGCGTAATGCGAATTAAATGACGGATCAAGCCGCTTTCTCCATTGGTGTTTTCTACGGCAAGCCGCAGTTCCTTAAGTCCCATTTTACGGCGCAGCAGCATGGTAACGCCCGTCGTAAAAGTAACCAATCCCAAGCCGCCAACTTGAATCAAAAGAATAATGACCAGCTGACCGATTTCATTCCAGTGTGTCCAAGTGTCGAAAGGGGACAGGCCGGTTACACAGGTTGCAGAAGTTGCAACAAAAAGCGCGTCAATCGGAGCAGTAAAGCTGCCGTTGCGGCTGCAAAAAGGGAAAATCAATAAAATAGTCCCTGTTAAAATTACAAGCATAAAGCTAAGCACAATCAGCCGGATTGGCGGTGTATTGCGGAACGGGGAGCGAATCTTGGAAGACATTTTGTTGACACCTCAATCAAAGCAACTTCCTTCTCAAAATGATTAATTTTGAGGGAAAAGTGTTTTTAAATGACTGTTCTTTTGCAAAACATGTTCTAAAATATAGAGAAGCGGCAGTCCCAGACCATAACAGATCACCAGTTCTCCCAGACCAACGTAAAGCGCATTGGGTAAAAAAGCTGCCAGAGAAAATCCGCTCATTGAAAAGCCGGAATCTCCAAGACAGGCAATCTCAAGGCCAATGATTGCGGCATTGCAGATGATCGGTGGGAGCGGTGCCAAAACAGGGACTCCGCGTACCTTAATATGGCGCAGAGAACGGCTCCATAATGCTGCCAAAAGGGTAGCAAGTGTCCCGAAAATCCAATCAACTGGGCCTAAAGGACTGCCGAGATTTGCTAAAAAGCATCCAACAGCGAGTCCCGGCACTGCAGCCGGAGTTAGGGCAGGCAGTATGGTGAGCGCTTCGCTAAAGCGAAACTGTATTGGACCATAGGCCCAACCGAGCGCAGCCGCGGCAAGGGTCAAGACTGCATAAGCAGCGGCAATCAATGCGCTTTGGCATAGAAAATAGACGGTACGATTTTGTTTTTGCATAGAAATAGTCCCTCCGTGTTTTAATTTAGGTCAGGGAATTGCGACTGACCGAAACGGTAAAATACCGTAAAAAGGGCTCCTTTTATAAAGAACTTATAAAGAGAGCGTGACTATCATACGATAAAAGTTCTTAAAAAGCAACCCCTAAAGATAAAAAGAAGAAAAAAAGGCAGCTTTTTTGAAGATTCTGCAAAATTTAAAAGGAAAAGCCCTATAAAATTAAAAAATGCCGCCAGTTTAAAGGCGGTACTTTTTAGCTTTTTAGGAATCTTATTTTGACATCACAGGTTCGCTGCCGGGTTCATGAGAAGCACCGTTAAAGTAAACATCGTACCACATCAGGAAAACAAAGATTGTCCAGATTTTACGATTATTATCAACTTTTCCGGCTTTATGCTCATCAAGCAGCTTAATTAATGCATCAGGGTTAAAGAATTTTTTAGAAGTCTCACTCTGAAAAGCATTTTTAACAATGGTGTAATAAGGTTCTTCCCGCAGCCACACACGAGTTGGTACTGGGAATCCCAACTTCTTTTTCTGAGCGGTGGATTGCGGTAAATGGCGCTCGGCGGCTTTACGCATGGCGTATTTTGTATTCTGAGGATTGACCCGCAGCTTTTTGGGCAGATGGCGGGCAACTTCCCAGACATCTTTATCTAGGAATGGAACCCGAAGCTCTAGGGAGTTTGCCATGCTCATGCGGTCTGCTTTTAAAAGAATATCGCCGGCCATCCAAACATGCAGATCAAGATACTGCATCTTGGTAACGTCATCTTTATCTTTCACCCGATCATAAATCGGCTTTGTGAGCTCCTGCGGACGGTATACGGGAATCTCCGGGCGGAGAATTGCACGCTTTTCCTTCATGGTGATCATGCTGCAGTTGCCGATAAAGCTCTCCTCAATATCCTGCGCGCCGCGAATGAGAAAATTCTTACCCTTAAAGCGGAAAGGCATCGCTTCTGCAAGCTTTGCAAGCGCTTTGCGGATCGGGAGGGGAATCTTTTTATAGCGGGCCAGATCATCCGGCTCATGATAAATATTATATCCGCCGAAGAGTTCGTCTGCTCCTTCACCGGAAAGAACGACTTTTACATACTGGCTGGCAATTTTGCTCACAAAATACAGTGCAATGCAGGAAGCATCCGCTTCAGGCTGATCCATATGGTACTGAACTTTTTTGATATTGCCCCAGTATTCTTCCGGGCTGATCAGTTTATAATGATGATCAAGTCCAACTTCTTTGGAAAGATCCTGTGCATAGCTGATCTCATTGTAGCGAATATCCTCGCCGAATCCAACGGTAAAGGATTTTTGTCCGCCAAAATAGGAAGCAACGTAGCTGGAATCCACACCGCTCGAAAGGAAACAGCCAACTTCTACATCGGCAATTCGATGCGCTTGAACGCTGTCTTCAAAGACATCTTCAATCATCTTGACTGCTTGTTCTTCGGTGATGGAGTTGTCTTCCTCAAATTTCGGTTCCCAGTAGCGGGTCGTGGTGACTTCTCCATCTTTATACCAGAGATAATGGCCGGGCAAAAGCACAGTGATTCCTTCGAACATGGTCTGAGGCGGCACGACATATTCAAAAGAAAGATAGCTGTCGAGCGCTTTAAGATTCAGCTTCTTTTCGAATCCCGGAAATTCCAGGATCGATTTAATTTCGCTGCCGTAAACAAGATGACCGTCGACCATCGCATAGTGCATTGGTTTAATGCCAAAGAAATCACGGGCCATAAAAAGGCTTTTTTCCTGACGATTCCAGATTGCAAAACAAAACATTCCGCGCAGCCGATCCAAAACCTTTTCCTGCCACTCTTCAAAACCATGAAGAATGACTTCAGTGTCGGTATGGGTGTAGAACTGATGGCCAAGGCCAATCAGCTCTTCGCGCAGTTGCTGATAATTATAAATTTCACCGTTAAAAGTAATGACTAAGTTTTTGTCTTCGTTGTAAATCGGCTGGTCGCCGGTTGCGGCAATATCGATGATGGAGAGACGGCGAAATCCCATGCAAACGCCGTCGTCTGTATAAACGCCGCTGGAATCCGGTCCGCGGTGGGTGATTACATCGGTCATTTTGCCGATAACTTCATTATAATCAAGTACTTCTCCGGTAAAACCTGTCAATCCGCACATAAAATAAAAATCCTCCTAAAAAGAGATTTTATCAATCATTTGTTGATTCTTGATTGGAGGAAGAAGCTTCCTCATTTTGGTAACGTTTCAGGATCTTTTCTGCCAGATGGTTGTCCACCTGAATAAAATCGTCCTTGGTTGATTCATAGCAAGAGTTGACGATATGAAGAGCGGTTTTGTAAGTGTTCATGCTTACTGCACGCTTTAGGGGCTCTTCTTGTCCTTTGAGGAAAAATTGAAAGCCGATACGCTGATCTTTTGGATCGGAAAAGCAGAATAATCCCTTTTCAACCGGCTTTTGGTATTTTTTCTCTGCAGCTGCTTTCATGCCTGCCTTGACAACTTCAATGGCGATGTCATCGAGACCGCTTTCAAAAATCAGAATTTTTTCCTTCATCTGCTGCAAAGTCGTAACGGTCCGTTTACTGAGTTCGGAAAGCTGCGGAAACTCAGAAGCGACTTTTACATCTTTTAAAGATTTTTCCTCTTTTTCGGGGACCAGATAAACCATTAAATAATGTGAAATATCATGATAGAGGCACGGATACACAAATTCCGCCGAAAATCCGCAGTGAGTGCAGTTCCAGTCGAAAAGCGTTTCGTCCATAATCTTTTTGCGCAGTTCTTCGTCGTCCGAGCGGATACTCTGAAACATTCCAATAGAATCAGATTTTCCGCAGGGAGGGCAGATGATTTCTTTTGTTATTTTTGTCGACATCTTTTTACACCCCCATAAGGAAAAAAATCGATTTTTTTCAAGAAGTTATCGTTTATTATAACACAAAATCCGTGCTTTGCCTACTTTCAGAAAAAATACTGTTATTTTTATTAAAAATGCGATATAATAAAGCCAGAAAATCGTATTAAAAGAAAATCCCGCACAAAAGCTTAAAAGTGCGGCAGGGAGGTATTTCAATGGATGTATTGAACGAATTCGGAAAAGCTTTGTCCTATGCAGGGAAAACGATTTCCAGTGCAGTTGATTCCATGATCGAAACAAACCGCCGAAAAGCAATGATTAGTCGGATACGAGTTGTGATTCGAAATGAGCGGGAAAATACCGAACGTACCTATGCCGCTCTGGGAAAATATTATTTTGAGCATCTTCGCGATCCGGAAAACGGAAACACCGAGCAGCTTTGCCGGGCTGTAGAAGAGAGCGAAGCTCGCTTAAAACGTGCTTTTGATAAGCTGGATGCACTGCGCGAAGAGTTTGCAAGAGCAGATGAAGAGGATGTTTGCGCCGGATGCGAAAAAGACTCTTGCCAAGACTGCGAATATTATGCAAATGAAGATATTCCGGTGGACCCGGCAGAGGTGTCGGAAGAAGCGGCCGAAGAGGCAGCTGAAGAAGCTGCAGAGGAAGTGGCAGCCGCAGCACCGGAAGCAGAGAGTGTTCCTACAGAAGCAGAGGAAAATAAAGACGAAGTACAGAAGGATTCGGAGGAGCCCAAAGCGTGAATCGAAAAGTTTTACTGGGGATGAGCGGCGGCGTGGACAGCAGCGTTGCCGCTCTTTTATTGCAAAAAGAAGGCTGGGAAGTAATCGGCTGTACCATGCGCCTGCATATTGATCCGCCGGACGCGCCCCCACGCGAAGGTGGGTGCTGTTCGTTTCGCGATGTGCAGGATGCTAGAATGGTTTGCTATCAGCTTGGAATCGACCATCTGGTCTTTAATTTTACTGAGCTTTTCACAAAATCTGTGATCGAAAATTTTGCTTCAGAATATGAAAATGGACGCACGCCGAATCCTTGTATTCGCTGCAATCGTTTTTTGAAGATGGGAGCAATGCTTCAGCGTGCAAGAGAGCTTGGAATCGACCATATCGCAACCGGACATTATGCGCTGACAGGGGAGCTAGAAAATGGCCGTTATTATTTAAAAGCGGCACCGACAGATAAAGATCAGAGTTATGTGCTTTATTGCCTGGAACAAGGGCAGCTGCAGCATTTGCTTTTGCCGCTGGGAAATTATACGAAACCGCAGATTCGGACGATTGCCGAAGAGGCAGGGCTGCGGGTGGCACATAAGCCGGACAGTCAGGAGATCTGCTTTGTAGAGGATAATGACTATCACGCATTTTTAAAACAATACCGGGGGCATGATTCTCAGCCCGGAGATTTTATTGATCGCGAAGGGAATATTCTTGGGCACCACCTTGGACTGACTCATTATACTGTAGGACAGCGCAAAGGGTTGGGAATTTCATTTGGACAGCCGATGTATGTCGATGCGTTGATTCCTTCTAAAAATCAGGTCGTTTTAGGACCGGAGGGCACCCAGTATCGCTCATTTACGTACGCGTCAGAGGTCAATTGGGTTTCGATTGAAAAACCGGAAGGCCCCATTCATGTACAGGTAAAAATTCGTTATCAGGCACGTCCTGCCGGAGCTACGATTACGCCGGAGGAGAATAATACCGTTCGGGTGGATTTTGAGGAACCTCAGCGTGCAGTGACTCCGGGACAAGCAGTCGTATTTTATGATTCCGATTGCTTTGTTTTAGGCGGAGGACTGATCTTTTATCCGGATGAAAAATAATTTATCTTTCTTTAAAAACAAAAAACCATTTGCGAAAAGTAATTCCGCAAATGGTTTTTGATTTTTCAGCAGATTTTATACTTCTTTCGTTAGCTTTTCGTAAAGTTTGTTGCGGTGAAGACCGGTTTTATGGGCAACCTCTTTTGCTGCCGCACTTTGAGAAGATCCTTTTTCCATTAAGGCTCTTGCCATCCGAATTCCCTCATCCAGCGTGATTTTTGTTTCCTTTTGTGGAGCAGCTCCGCCGATGACCAAAACAAATTCTCCGCGGGGCGGCGTTTCTTCATAGTGAGCAATCGCCTCTTTGAGCGTTGTGCGCAACACTTCTTCGTGAATTTTGGTCAGCTCCCGCACAAGAGCGATCGGTCGGTCGCCCCAACAGGCATACATGTCCTGCAAAGTGGCAAGAAGTTTATGCGGCGCTTCATAAAAAACCATGGTTCGTGTTTCGTTTTGGACTTCTTCCAGATGGTCGCGGCGGCTTTTTTTGTTGACGCTTAAAAAGCCTTCGAATGTAAACCGTCCAGTTGGAAGACCGGATACTGCCAATGCAGTGACGACAGCGCTGGGTCCTGGAACTGCGAAAACTTCAATTCCATGTTCGGCGGCCTGTTTTACCAGAAGCTCACCGGGGTCGCTGATCGCGGGCATGCCGGCATCGCTTACCAGCGCACAGTTTTCCCCTGTTTCAATTCGATTCAGAACAATTTCTCCACGCTCATATTTGTTATGCTCAAAATAACTGATCATGGGCTTTTTGATTCCAAAATGATTGAGCAGATGCAGCGTAACTCGCGTATCCTCGGCGGCGATGAAGTCAACGGACGAGAGAATTTCTACTGCACGAGGGGAAAAATCGCCCAAATTTCCGATTGGGGTGCCTACAATATATAAAACTCCGCTCATACGGAACCTCCTTGTTGTTTTAAAGATGCCGACGGATTTTCCGAAAGGCTGCTTTTGTTTTTATAATCGCCGTAAATTTTGAACATTTCCGGAGAACAGCTTCCGTTTTCTGCTTCCAAAGTTAAAGTGGGGAGAACTTCCATGCCGGAATTTCCACCGCGTCGGGATTCCAATAAAAATAAAAATGGTTGATTTTGGGCACGATGCTGTACAAGACGCATCTTTTTTGGTTCTAGTCCAACATCTTGCAAAACGGAAAAAGATTCTGCAAGACGCCGCGGGGGAAGACAACAGCAAAAACGTCCACCCCAGCGCAAAAGACGAGCAGCAGAAGAAGCAACTTCTCGAAAGGTACAGCCTGTTTCGTGGCGGGCGGAGGTCTTTCCTTGGATTTGATTGTGCTGCCCTGCATCTGTCGGCTGATAAGGTGGATTACAGGCGACAAGATCAAGATTGAGCGGAAGAGGAAGCCCTTTCGCGGGCAGTTCCAAAATTTTGCGCAGATCCAGTGAAAGAACACTCATTTCTGAAAAATGATTAAGAGAGGCACTGCGTCTTGCTTGCGAACAGGCATCTTCCTGAAAATCGATCGCCCAAACTTTTTCGGGAGCACTTTTTTGACACCAGAGAAGAGAAATCAATCCGCAGCCGGTGCCAAATTCTGCACAGCGAGATCCTTTTTTGGGCATGGAAAAATCTGCAAGCAGGATAGTATCCGTGCTAAAGTGATGAACGGCGCTTACAATCACTTGATTTCCACTTCCGAAAGGTTCCAGCTTTTCGCCGGGCAGCAGGATGGAATCCATAAGAAACCTCCGTATAAAATATTTGAGGCGGGGCTTATTCGCTCCGCCTCAAAAAAATTCTGTTGAAAGACTCAACCCGAAAGATCTCGGAAAATTAGCCTTCCTCGATTGCACCAACAGGGCATGCGCCAGCGCAGGAACCACAGGAAATGCAGGTACCTTCGTCAATAACGAACTGACCGTCGCCCTCAGAGATCGCTCCGACCGGGCACTGACCAGCGCAGGTGCCGCAGGAAATGCAAGCGTCCGTAATTTTATATGCCATTGGGATCCACCTCCAATTCAATTCTAAATTAGTTTTATTCTACCATACATTTCTAAAAAAGCAAGGTACAATACATAAATTAGCAAAAATTTAACAAAAAGTGCCGGCTTTCGCCCTTTTTGTTATTCGTCCTTTGCAGGGGAAGAATCCTCTTTTGGCGGGTTCTTTTTTTGCTTTTGGCGGGGGAGCGGCGGGCGCAGCATTTTACAGTTTTTCACAGAGTATCCCACCGAAGCGGCGTCCGCAGCAGCAGAATCAAGATGAACCTGTAAGATTCCGGAGAGAAGATTTACTCCGGTAACCATTCCGCGTCCATCCGGTGTTGCGACCAAACTTCCCTGAGAGGGGGTGGAATGAAGAAGATCCTCATAGGCTTCCTGCTCATACTTTAAACAGCACATCAGTCTGCCGCAGGTCCCGCTGATTTTGGTGGGGTTTAAAGAAAGGCCCTGCTCTTTTGCCATCTTAATGGAAACCGGTTGAAATCCATCGAGAAATTGGCTGCAGCAGAATGGTCTGCCGCAGATTCCGAGACCGCCTAACATTTTAGCCTCGTCACGTACGCCAATCTGTCTCAATTCGATCCGCGTGCGGAAAACACTCGCCAGATCTTTGACAAGTTCACGAAAATCTACCCGGCCGTCTGCAGTAAAATAGAAAAGAATTTTACTGTTATCAAAAGTATATTCAACATCGACCAGTTTCATTTCAAGATTGTGAGCAGCAATTTTTTTCTCACAGATTCCGAAAGCAACCTTTTCTTTTTGATGGTTTTCTTCCTGATGTTCAAGATCCTCTTTTGTGGCGATACGAATCAGCTTTTTAAGCGGCTGAACCACATGAGAATCCTCTATATGTCGGTTTTCCATGGCGACTTCCCCGCATTCGGTGCAGCGGGTAGTCTCTACGACTGCCATGTCTCCCAGATGAACAATTTGTCCGTCTGGGTCAAAATAATAAATTTTTCCCTGATTTTTAAAGCGAATGCCAATTACTTCGGCCATAAATTCTCCTTTTTCCGGATATCACCGGAATCAATTTTTAAAAATTGTTTTCTGCTGAGATGCTCGATTTTATTCTTCCCCAGAAAAAATCAAAGAAGCAAAATGAGTTAACAACAGAGGAACATTTGCATTGCGGTGCAGCGCATCCTGCTCTTCCTGTGCAATGCGAACAAAAGAGAACAGCTTTGCTTTTGTCAACCCTTTAGAGAGAAGCTTTGCGCTTTCCATATCACAGAGCGGTTTTCCGCCGCATCTTAGGATCAAAGCATCCCGAAAAAGCAGGATCATATCATGAAAAATGGTATCTGTATGGGGTTTATCTCGAAAAAGCTGCGCACATTCGCACAAGAATCCAAATTCATCGCCATGACAGATCTTTTCGCAGAGCGTTTTGCTGAGTGGATCCGGCTGGGAAATTTTTGCTTCCAGACGGAAAGTCTGTACGCGGGAACGAATGGTGGGCAGAAGTGCAGAAGCATTTTCTGCAGTCAGAAAGAACTGGACCGCAGAAAACGGTTCTTCCAGCGTTTTTAAAAGCGCGTTTTGTGCCTGCTCGCTCAGATTTTGGGCGTCTGCCAAAATATAGACTTTGCAGGCAGCCTCGTTAGGACGAATTGCAGCATCGGAGCGCAGAAATGTAATAGATTCTTTGTGAAATGACCGCGCACCGCCTTCCCCTGAGAGCAGGGAAATATCCGGGTGACAGTCCAAAAGTGCCTTTTTGCATCCGGCGCAGTGGCCGCATGGACGCGCGGTATCATCCGTGCAGACACAGGCAGCGGCGAGCAGCTTTGCAATCGGCAGTGTAGAATCCGAAGTCCCCTCTAAAAGGACTGCGTGAGGGAATCGGCCGTTTTCAAAAGCATCTTCTAAATCCTGCCGAAACCTTTGGGAACCGATGCTTTCCGGAAGAAGCAGCTTCATAAAGGCTGCTCAGACCTTTTGAAAACGATCTACATCGAGTACAAAGACGGTCGCACCGCCAACTGTAACCTCGATGGGGAAGGAAGAGTACATGCCAACGTCCATCGTGGTAGCGCTGGGAACAAGCTGCGTGCGGCGGCTGCTCTGGGAAGCAATCAGCTTGATCACATGATCAACCTTATCGTCGTCTGTACCAATCATAAGAGTGGTATTTCCCGCTTTTAAGAATCCGCCGGTTGTCGAGAGCTTTGTCACCTGAAAGCGCTCTTTGGTTAGACTGCGGTTTACTGCAGGGGCGTCGTCATTGCTCACAATAGCCAGAATCAGTTTCATTTAAAATACCCTCCGTATCTCTCTGAAAATTTATGTTAAAAAACCTAGTAATATTATAACACTTTTACAGTAGAAAAGCCATAGTCCTTTAAAAGAGAAGCAGCTTCAGGCAGAATTAATTCGCCGGGCATGACGATCGGAATTCCGGGCGGACAGGGACAAGCTGCCTCGGCACAGATAGCGCCGACCGATTCTTCTACCGGAAGCTCGTGATTTTCGGATAAGACTGCCTCGCGAAGCGGCAGCACGACCGGTGGAAGCTCTTCTAATTGAGGCAGATCCGAATTCGAAGCGAGCGTCTCTTTTTGAGGGAGTTCTGAAAACAATTTCAGTGCTTTTTCGACTCGCTCAAAATCTTCCGGTTGGTTCCACGGGGTTGCGATCAGCACACAGTAGCGGCTGTCTGCCATTTCTGGTTCGACCCCATTTTTCCGCAGAAACTCGGCAAGCTCTTCGCCGGAATAACCGTGGGAAGAAGCGTCCAGTGTCAGTCGGGTTGGATCATCACCGATCGAAGGGATCGAAAGAGAAGCGGCTTTCTCTTTTAGTTTAAAGATAGATCCTTCTACAGGTCCAAAAGCATCCGGATGCTCAAAGAGCCATTTTACAGTGAGGTCGATACTTGCCATGATCGGATAAGAAGGACTGGTAGAGCCAAAAAGTGCCATAGCGCTCTTGGCGTTCTTTAAAAATTGCTCATCTCCAATTTGAAGCAGAGCACCGCCTGTTAAAACACCCAGCGTCTTGTGGACGGAATCGGCGGTCATCGAAGCGCCCAGATGAAGAGGGTGCAGATCGGGCTTAGTAAAGGCCAGATGAGAGCCGTGGGCATTATCCACAAGGAGCGGAATCCCCTTTTCTTTGCAGGCTTTTGCGAGAGCCGGAATATCGAGCACTCTGCCATAATAATCCGGGCTGGTCACATAGCAGGCGTTTACCTGTACCGGAGACTGTAGATAGAGCAGCAGTTCTTGGGGCTTTACCCATACGGGTTCCAGCCCTAAAAGAGCCATAGTGTTTACTGCGGAGCGGTGAATTCTGCGGGAACAAAGAACCTTGCCTTTTTCCGGACAGGCGAGGTGAAGCATCGTTTGAATACAGAGTGTGCAGCCGTCGCTCGAAAAAAGGGTTCGCTTTGCGCCAAAGAGATGGGCGGCGTTCTGCTCGGCTTCCAGAATAGGGCCGCAGGCGTCATAGAGACTGTCGGTATCCGGCAGCTCCGTTAAATCAAGAGAAAGCAGGTCTTTTGGAAGAAAAGCGTTTTTGTGGCCGGGCGTATGAAAAGACGACCGTCCTAGAGAAAGATGACGGCGTAATGCGTTATAAAAGGGAGAATCAGCCATTCTTTAAAGCTCCTTTCGAAATAAGCAGGGAATTCTAAAAATCAATTTTGAGGATTGCCCTCTACCGGGGATTCCAATTCGTCCAGTGTGAGTCGGTAGCTTGGCAAAAATTCCTCCAGAAAAGCTTCGGCTTCCGGCAGGTGCATGGCGTGAATCGAAGAGAGCAGCGTTTCTTTTGCTGTGCTAAATTCCAGACTGCCGGTTCCGGTTTCCTCTGTACATTTGATGAGAGCGCTGAGCTTGTCGGCAACTTTTACCAGCGGACGCAGTTCCTCATCTCCCGGAGCATCCTGCAGAAAGAGCGTACGGTAGTCTCCCTGCAGCTCTTTTGGAAGAAGAGAAAGAAGTCTTCCAGCGGCATCATGCTCGACTTCTTTATAAGCAGATTGAATTTTTTGGTTACCATATTTTACCGGCGTCGGAAGATCCCCGGTTAAAATTTCGGTGCAGTCATGGAAAAGCGCCAGTGCAGCGGCCCTCTCCGGATTGACATGACCGCCGAAGCGCCGGTTGCGCAGAAGACAGAGAGCATGAGCAAGAACAGCGGTTTCATAACTGTGTTCACAGAGATTTTCGGGGCGGGAGTTACGCATTAAACCCCAGCGGTGAATATATTTCATACGGGAAAGCATCGCAAAAAAATGGAACAAAAGGATTCCTCCTGTCGAAAAAATTCCGCTTAAAGCGGGCGCTTTTATGGTACCACCAATGGAACCGATTTGGCAATGCTTTTGGCCTAAAAAGGCAGAGGAAAAGGACCCGGATTTTCACAAAAGCTTCCCGGAAACAACACTTTTTTTTCCTTTAAAATGTGCTATAATATTCCGGTATCGATTATTTCTTGCAAAGGGAGGATTAAGCCTTTGAAGCGCTTGAGTTTAGAACAGAAGCCCTATCTTCTGCGTGCGCTGCTCTATGGGATATTGACGGCGGCAGTGCTTTTTCTTCCATTTATCATTTATGATAAGGGATATTTTTTATTTTATGGTGATTTTAATGTACAGCAAGTGCCGTTTTATCAAATGTGCCACGATGCGATTCGCAGCGGAAATGTTAAATGGAGTTGGACAACCGATCTTGGAGCTAATTTTGTTGGTTCCTATAGCTTTTATCTTTTGGGGAGCCCCTTCTTTTGGCTGACCATTCCATTCCCGAGCGAAGCGGTGCCATATTTGATGGGGCCGCTTTATATCCTGAAATTTGGCTGCGCTGCAATGAATGGCTCTATTTACATACGTCGATATGTCCATTCCTCAGAAGGCGCGATCCTTGGCGGAATGCTGTATGCTTTTTCCGGATTTGCCATTTATAATGTGTTCTTCAACCATTTTCATGAAGCAATCGTCTTTTTCCCACTGCTTCTGTGGTCTTTGGACGAATACATGTACCATCGTAGGCGCGGCGTCTTTGCATTCTTCGTTTTTGTTACGGCTTTCATTAATTATTATTTCTTTGTGGGAATGGTCACTTTCCTTTTGATTTATTGGCTGCTCCGATTCTTTCAAAAAGATTGGCGGATTTCTGCAAGAGACTTTGGATTTTTGGCACTTGAGGCCGTCTTGGGCGTTCTTTGTGCCTGTGCGATCCTTTTGCCCACTATCCTTTGCATTGTTCAGAATCCGCGTGTCGATAGCCCTTCGCAGGGGTGGTATGCGCTGCTTTATGATAATGAGCAGCGGTATCTGCATATTCTTTCTTGCTTTTTCTTCCCTCCGGATCTTCCTGCCCGCGCGAACTTTACGCCGGATTCCAATAGCCAATGGGCTTCGCTCGGCGCGTGGCTTCCGCTGTTTAGTATGACCGGGGTTATTGCATTTTTACAGAGAAAAAAGAAAAATTGGCTTAAAACACTGCTCCTTGTTCTCTTTTTCATGACAATGGTGCCAGTACTCAACAGCGCATTTCAACTTTTTAACAGCAGTTATTATGCCCGTTGGTTTTATATGATCACCCTGATGATGAGCCTTGCGACTGTGCATAGTTTGGAGCTTTCCGATGTGGACTGGCTCAGAGCAATCAAGTGGACAATCGGCATCACGCTGGGAATTTCACTGCCGATTGGATTTATGGTGAAGAAAGTTACCAGCGGGGAAGAAACCACTTGGAGCTACGGGCTGGAAAAATATCCGAGTCGATTCTGGCCGTATGTAGCGATTGCACTGTTGAGCCTGCTTTTGCTGCTCCTCATTTTCCATGAGTATCGGAAAAACCGTCGTCGCTTTATGAGAATGGCGATTTTTGGGACCGCTTGTATTTCGGTTGTTTATGGCTGGTTCTTTATCACAACTGGGAAAACGCAGGGCGATGATACCCATAATGAACTGATTCCCTATGCTTTAAATGGAGGAAAAGACATCGATCTTCCCTATTCGGATATTTTTTCTCGGATCGATGTTTATGACGGAATGGATAATCTGCCGATGTATTGGCAGATGCCGACCATACAGGCTTTTCACAGCATTGTGCCGGGCAGCGTGATGGACTTTTATCCCACGATCGGCGTCAAGCGCGATGTTGCCAGCCGTCCGGATACAAAAGTTTATGCGCTGCGCAGTTTTACCAGCTGTCGCTGGCTGTTTGACCCGACTACCCGCGGACAGAATTTTGTAGATCCTGCAACCAATCAAACTCGCATGCCGGGCTGGACTTATATTACGAACGAAAACGGCAGCAATATTTATGAAAATGAATATTTTATTCCAATGGGGTTCAGTTATCAAAAATTCATCACACGCGCGGAATATAATGAACTTTCAGAATCACAGCGTTGCCTGGTCCTTTTAAAGGCGATTGTCCTGCCAAATGATAAAGCGGCGGCCATTGCCGAGCAAAGCGGGCTTACACATTTGGATTCTCCTCAGCTGGCGGATTTCTCTCAGCAGAGCTATTTTAAAGACTGCGTCGAGCGTGCGGCAGGAGCCTGTACATCGTTTACAACCGATAACAATGGATTTTCAGCGGTTGCCCAATCGGATGCCGACCGGTTAATTTTCTTTAGTGTTCCCTATGAGAGCGGATGGAGTGTGACCGTAAACGGTCAACCGGCTGAAATTGAAAAAGTCAATGTTGGGTTTATGGCGGTTAAAGTACCAGCCGGTGAGGCACAGATTCGATTTAATTATGAAACACCCGGTTTGAAGATTGGCATTTTTCTTTCGATTGCAGGATTTTTAATTTTAGGGGTTTATGTTTTTCGCAGTCGTCAAAGGAAAAGATGGATCGAACAACAAAGAAAATTAGATAAAGGAGTTTAAAAATGCCAACGGTTTATTTTGTAATTCCATGTTATAACGAAGAAGCAGTTTTGCCGGAGACGGTGAAAGAACTGACAAAAGTTTTAGAAGGAATGGAAGAACATGGATTAGCAGACCAAAAGAGCCGAATGCTCTTTGTAGATGATGGCAGCCGCGATAAAACGTGGGAGCTGATTTCTAGCTATCATGAAGAAAACCATTGGGTGAGCGGGCTAAAGCTTTCTCATAACCGCGGACATCAAAATGCGCTGCTCTCCGGATTAATGACAGCGAAAGAAGTAGCGGACTGTGCAATCAGTCTTGACGCCGATTTGCAGGACGATGTAAATGTTCTGCCGCAGTTTGTGCAAAAGTATCTGGAAGGCTGTGATGTGGTTTACGGTGTGCGCAATAAGCGCGAGACGGATACTTTCTTTAAAAGGACGACGGCCGAAGGCTTTTATAAGGTCATGCAGAAGCTGGGCGTAGATATTGTGTTTAACCATGCAGATTACCGTTTGATGAGCCGCCGGGCATTGGAAGCGCTTTCCGAGTATAAAGAGGTTAATCTTTTCCTGCGCGGAATTGTGCCTCTGATCGGGTATAAGAGTGATTATGTCTACTACGATCGCCATGAGCGGTTTGCAGGGGAGAGTAAATATCCGCTGAAAAAGATGATTTCGTTCGCGGTGGATGGGATCACTTCTTTTAGCGTAAAGCCGCTGAAAATCATTTCAAACTTAGGTATCTTGGTTTCGGTTTTGAGTATTTTTGGACTGCTTTATGCACTGATTTCCCACTTTACAGGGAATGCTGTTTCCGGCTGGACGGCAATTGTCTGTTCTATCTGGCTGCTCGGAGGAATTCAGATGCTGTGCCTTGGTGTAGTTGGTACTTATGTCGGTAAAATTTACAGCGAAGTAAAAGGACGTCCGCGTTTTAAGATCGAAACGCTTCTCGACGATAACACAGAAGAACAAAAGATTCCATTGAGAAAAGATGAAAAGATTTAAACTAATTAAAGGGGCCTTGCAGAAAAATTTCTGTGAGGCCCCTTTTTTGAATCCTTTAATAGGATTTTTTATCATGATACTTTAAATAAATGGGCATGTTAATACTTATAATATTATGATTATTAGGAGTGACAATTTATGGCAGCCAAAGAATATACCAATCAGTTAATTCACGAGAAATCGCCTTATTTGTTGCAGCATGCCCACAACCCTGTAAATTGGTTTCCGTGGGGAGAGGCGGCATTTCAAAAGGCAAAAGAGGAAAATAAGCCTGTCTTTTTAAGCATCGGTTATTCTACTTGTCATTGGTGTCATGTGATGGCTCATGAGTCTTTTGAATCTTTACAAGTGGCAGAACTCTTAAATCGAGACTATATCTCGATTAAGGTAGACCGCGAAGAACGCCCTGATATAGACGCAGTATACATGTCTGTATGCGTGGCGTTCCATGGAGCCGGCGGATGGCCGTTGACTGCTATCATGACGCCGGAGCAAAAGCCTTTTTGGGTCGGAACTTATTTGCCCAAAGCTTCACAGTATGGGCATATGGGATTGTTGGACCTCTTAACTTCTATCTCGCAGTTATGGAAAACGGATCAAGAAAAACTGATTGAATCGGGAGAAAATGCGGTCCAGCAGCTGCAGCAGCAGGAAACAAAAAAGCGCCCGGCGGCTGAACTTAATACAGAAGTATTTATACGTGCTTTCCAATGGTTTCAACAAATTTATGATCCCGATTGGGGAGGATTTGGTGCGGCGCCGAAATTCCCAACTCCGTTTAATTTGCTTTTTTTGCTGCGCTATTCGACGGCAGAACACGAAGAGAATGCACTAAAAATGGTTCAGCATACGCTGGATCAAATGTATAGAGGAGGAATTTATGATCATATCGGGGGCGGTTTTTCACGGTACTCTACAGATGAAAAATGGCTGATTCCCCATTTTGAAAAAACACTTTATGATAATGCACTGCTTTCTCAGGTTTATCTTGAAGCATATGAAAAAACGAGTGATCCCCTTTATCGGAATGTTGCGAAAGAGGTGCTGAATTATGTTCTTCGCGAGTTGACAGATGAGCAGTCCGGATTTTATTGCGGGCAGGATGCAGACAGTGACGGTGAAGAAGGAAAATACTATCTTTTTACACCGAATGAAATCAATACAGTATTAGGGAAAGAAAAATCAACTCAATTTTGTAAATGGTTCGGAATTACCGAAACGGGAAATTTTGAGGGAAAGAATGTTCCAAACTTAATTGCGAATTCGAGATATGCAGAAGAAAATGAACAGATGGAAGCCGATTGTAAACTCCTTTATGATTATCGCTTAAAACGTACAAAACTTCATAAAGACGATAAAGTTCTGACTGCTTGGAATGCACTTATGATATCAGCTTTGGCAGATGCTTTTGTCATATTGCAAGAGCCTAGTTACCTGAAAGCGGCGCAAGATGCGCAACAATTTCTTTCGGAATCTCTTGTAAATCATCAGACAGGTCGTTTATATCGCCGGTGGCGCAAGGGCGAAGCTGGAATTGCTGCGCAGTTAGACGACTATGCATTTTATATTTTTGCGTTGCTTAAACTTTATCAGGCTACTTTTGAGGTGCTCTATTTAAAGGAAGCTGTCCAATACTCTAAACAGATGGTCAATCTGTTTTTTGACAACGAGGAGGGAGGTTTCTATTCGTATGCAAAGGACAGCGAATCATTGATTGGCCGTCCAAAAGAAATATACGATGGGGCAATTCCTTCGGGAAATTCGGCTGCTTTGGCTATTTTGCTTTGGCTTTTTAATCTTACCGGAGATGTTACGTGGCAGCAGCTTTTCGAAAAGCAATCCATATTTTATTCGAGTGATCTTTCTGATTTTCCTGCAGGAAATTGTGCAGCTTTATGTGTATTGACAAAAGTACTATATCCCTCTCAAGAACTGATTTGCGTGACCTCAGATCATCAGGCGTCTTCTGAGCTGCTTTCTTTTCTGCACCGCTATCAAAAACAACTTCCGTTCAGCATAATTAAGACAAGGGCAAATCAGCAGGAATTAATGGATGTGGTTCCCTATACCGAAAATTATCCGATTCCAGCCGAAGGGACCACCTTTTATCTTTGCAAAAATGGAAAATGCTCGGCACCAGTAACGGATTTAAGAATTTTACAACAAATGATTTAATTAGAAAAACATGGAATATTTCTCTTTAATCATTTATAATGGTATTTACTATCTAAAAAATATGGATTATTATTATAATTAAGAAATAAATTGTTAAAACATTTTATTCAATTAGAATAATCTTTTCGTTGCCGAAAGGAGTGAGTCCGTTGAGTATCAAAAATGGTTCTTTTTAAATATCTTGTTTTAGGAGTGGGGATTTATGAAGGAGTCTGATTTAGAACCGAGTTTTATGCGGCAATGGAAAAAGTCTGTCGCAATTTCTGTGATTTCATGTACGGCTTTGGCAATTTTTGCTTTTTTAATAGATCACTTTTATGGAACAGACTTTTTTAGAGAACGGCGTTGGCTTCGAATTTTGATGATGGCTGGAATATTTGCAACATTGCTTCCAAATAAGAAATTACATGATAAAACAGGGCTCAGTTATTGGACCCTTGATTTATGGAGCGATAGTACAATGATGGTGCTGTCAATTCTTTATACGATCGAGTTTTTCCTGTTAGGAAAATATGTTTTTTATACCATCAACCATTGAATAGAGGGAGGAGTCCCTATGAGTGGAAAAAGAATAACAAATTTTATTTTTCCGATTGGTCTGCTTGTTTTGAATCTTGTGTTGATTAGTTTCCTTTTATGGCCGTCCGCGGTGGAATTATTTGGAAATCCGTGGGTGATAGCAGCGTTTGTTAGTTATTTTGCACTTTCGCTTTTTTTAATACAGAAGCAGAAGAAAAAACAGACGCAAGAAGAAAACATAAAATCAATAAAAATTTTGGATCTGATAAATGAAAGCTTGGGGTTTATTGTTTTAGCGATTTTATTAACAGAACCTTACCTGCATTAATCATTGTTGTCATAGAGAAGGCTGTTATGAAAACTTGATTTTAGTAGAGAGAAGGAATCCCATGCAACAAGAATCAAATAAGACAAAAAGTCTATGGTATCTATGTGCGCTGCTCGGCTTTCTTTGTGGGCTTATTTTTGCGTGTAGTGCGATCCTTGTAACGCTTAAGATGTATTCGATCTCTATCCCAATGGGGAAAATTGGAATGGTAATTGGCTTAATTGGTGTCATTTTATATTGGATTATAATAGGAGGAGCACCAGCAGCAGCAAGCACAAAAGAAAAGCGGGAAAAGTTTAAGCAGGATATATGGGTCAGACGTTCTATATTGTCTTTGAAAATTTGCCTTGGAATTGCGCTGATAGCGATCCTAATACGAAGACCTTAAAGTATATTGTATCTATGCTGCCTTTCAGCGCTTTTAATAAAAAATAAAAAAGGAAGACCGATTTTTAATCGGTCTTCCTTTTTTGCTCGTTAAAGCAGTTTTGCAAAAAATAGAGGAAAAATCGGCAGGTAGTAAAATGGCCTACCAAGAAGTTATCTTGTATTGGTAATGGATATAATCAAACCTTGAACCGGTTTTGTTCAAAATCAGTTTGAATCTCTTTCAAAAGATCGGGAGTAGTGAGAATGTCATAGACAGTTCCAGCAAGGGTTTTTGCTCCGATCAAAATGGCCAAATGAGCATCCTCGTTTTTACCGCAGTCCACAAAGGTTTGAGTGTGGCTGCTGGTACCGGAAGGAACAAATTTCACACGAATACAACAGCCAGGAACTTTGCTCATTACGTTGCCAAAATCGGTGCTGCCGGTTTTCTCACGGGCGGGGGCGATCCCCGGTGCATGACAGGCTGCCGCATTGGCCATTACAAGATCATTCAGCCGCAAAGCTGGAATTTTGCCCATCAACGTCTTGGTCTTGACGAACTCGCAGCTCACATCTGCCATCATGGCGGCTCCTTTTATCAGCTTTTCAAACCGCCCACAGACTTCCTGCATGACATCGGTGCTGTAACTGCGCACACAGAAAATACCGACCGCATGGTCCGGCACAACATTTGCGGGGCCTGGAAGCTGCCCGATCGTGTAGTGTAACCGTACGTCGTCTCTTACATGCTCGCGTAAAAATTCTATGCCCTGAAAACTCAGCAGAAGTGCATCCAACGCACTGCGGCCGCGTTCCGGAGCAAGTGCCGCATGTGCGCTGACGCCGTGGAAGGTGACCGTGTAATTGGTCAAAGCCATACTTTTTATATCGACACAGGTATCTGGACCGCCGTGCATCATCAGAGCTACATCGATGTCAGAAAAATATCCGTTTTCCTGTAGACTAACTTTTGCGCTGCGTGTTTCTTCTGCGGGGGTGCCATATACAACGAGAGAGAAGTTTTCACTTGGACACGCTTCTTTTAGCGCAATGGCGGCGGCACAGATGCCGGGGCCCTGCAGATGATGGCCGCAGGCATGGCCCATGCCTGGCAGAGCATCATATTCACACAAAAGTCCAATACGTGGGCCACCGTTTCCGTGATGATAAACAGCGCGAAAGGCGGTGGGCCATTCACCCAAACCAATTTCTACTTTAAAGCCATGCTTTTTTAGGTAATCGGTCAGCAGTGTACAGGCTTTTTCTTCATGCCCGTCGTATTCCGGATTGTCATGAATAAAATCAGCCATATCAAACAAATTGTCACGTTGTTCATCAATAAGTCTATAGAGAGTCTCTTTCATTTTATAGGGCTTCCTTTAAATAAAATATTTGGACAATTACATTGGACCATAATTCATCATTTGGGCGATAACGGCTAATACGCTACCTGCGACAAACCATACCAAGAACAGTTTCCACATGAATTTCATCCAACGGTCGTAAGGAACATTGCCGGCACTTAAAATGCCCATCAACGCAGTGGAGGTGGGGAGAATGTAGTTACAGAAACCATCGCCGAAGTTGAACGTCAGAATGCAGGTCTGCCGGGTGACGTGAAGTAGATCAGACAGGGGAGCCATGATCGGCATGACCGCTGCTGCCTGGCCGCTGCCGCTAGTCAAAACCACGTTGATCAGGGTATTGGCAAACAACATCCCGACGCTTAGAAGTGTTGGGGGCAGACCACCAAGCATGGTTGTCAGACTGTGAACGATGGTATCTGTGATGCCGCCGGCAGTCAAAATCGCACCGATGCTGCGGGCCATGCCGATGATAAAGCCCGCACCGAGCATCTTTTTACAGCCAGCCAAAAATTCAGTGCAGATTTTATTGGCGCTAAATCCAGCTAGAATGCCAATTACTACTGCCAGTACCAAAAATACGGCCGACTGTTCTGAAAAGCTCCAATTTAGATTGATGCAGCCATAGACGATGATTCCCAGTGCAACGATCAGAGCTGCAATAGAAAGACTTTTACGAACGTCCATATGGCCGAAGTCATCGAGGTTTGCTTTTTTAAATTCGCTCTGTTGATCCAGGTCGTACATGGGGCTGAGGGTAGGATCTTTTTGGATTTTTTTTGCATAACGAACCAACCAGAAGCAAGTGATAATATAAAATACCACAAAGCAAACCCAGCGGTAGCCAATGCCGCTGTAAGGGGGCAGCCCGGCAATCTTTTGTGCCACCAGCGTGGTGCTGACATTTAGAGTGCCGGTGGAGAAGCCAATGGCGCCGCCTAACAAAATAATTCCAACGCCTACGATACTATCTAGCCCAAGGCTGAGAGAAAGCATGACCATAATGGGGGCAAATCCAATAAATGTATTTACCGCCTGCGTGGTACAGATCAGAGCAAATACGAGCATCAGCAGCGGAACAAAAATTTCTACCCGCTGACTGTATTTGCGTGCAACTTTGGCAACCAGCGCCTGCAAGGCTCCCGCACTGGTAAGCATGTAAATTGCACCACCACTGAATAACACTACAAAGATCAGATCTGCATTGTCAACAAAGGATTTGACAATGGTGAAAGGAATGGACAGCGGATTGACCGATGTATTCTCCACATAAGAGAAATTGTCTGCATTTACGACTTTTATGCCGCTGCCATTATCATACCGTTCGTACTTACCGCTGGGAATAATCCAAGTCAAAAGTACCGCTGCCAAGATGATGATAAGCAGGATGACAAAGGTATGAGGCATTTGAAAAGATCTTTTGGGCTTTGTTTTTTCCGCTTTTTCCAACATGATTCTAACTCCTTTTTTATTGTATTGAGCCTTGCTATCACCTGTTTTCTCAATTATAATAAAGTGAAAAAAGAAAAACAAAACAATTATTTTTATAAATATCATTGATAAAAACTATGATCCTGAAGGGGACGAGCAAGATGAATCTAAAAGAGCAGGAATATATGTTGGCACTTGGCCGTCACGGCAGCCTGACAGGTGCCGCGCAGGAGCTATGGATTACCCAGCCGACGCTGAGCGTTTTTCTCAATCGTCTGGAAAAAAGTATGGGGGTCCAGCTGTTTCAAAGGGTTGGAAAAAGGCTGGTGCCAACGGCTGCAGGGCGCGAGTACTTGGCCTGTGCGCATCAGATGGAACTGATGAAGATGGATTTCGATAAGAAGCTTTCTCAATTTGTGCGGGAAGATCGAGGGGTTCTGCATGTGGGCAGCATGCGTCACCGCAATCTGTATCTGTTTCCACGTCTCATCCGTAATTTTCAGAATGTTCATCCGGGAATTCAGGTTATTTTGCACGATTCCAGTCCAACAGATTTGGAAAAAATGCTGAAAGATGGCGATTTGGATCTAATACTGACGAACCAGCCGGTGGAGAATCCATCGCTTTCTGTACATCCCATTTATGAAGATCGTCTGGGGATGGTTTTGGGTGCCGCCAGAGCCGCCAAACTAAGACATCACGAAAAATGGGAACGCAATATGCAGTATCTGGACCTGCGAGCGGTGCAGGACGATTTGTTTTATATTTTGCCGCGTCCGCATTCTGTACGGCTGATTGCCGAAAGTGCGTTTCATTATGTAGGGATTCATCCTGCCCATGTGCAAGAGGTGAGTAATATTGATTTGGGGTGTCAGCTTGCGGCGGAAAATCTGGGAGCGGCATTTACAATGGAAAGCTATTACCGCTATTTTAGTTATCCGAAACCGACAAAATGCTTTTTTGTGGGGGACCCAAAGTTAAATATTAAGTGGAGTATTGCTTTTCGAAAAAAAGCCACAGTACCTTCTTATATGAAAGATTTTATGGCGCTTTTGAAAGAACAGATGCGGGATGTGAATCTAAGGGAGTTTTATAGCCGATAAAAAGTGTTTGAGTGACTGGCTTTCCTATTTTGCCATGAGGTTAAAAAATAAAAGGTCCGCCTTACGGGGGCGGACCTTTTAATCCATTCGTAAAATTTACCTTCATGATCATTATTACAGTAAAGCAAAAATAGAGAAAAGAAAATCCGCACCAGACAGCCAACAAATGGCTTTCCAATGCGGATTTCTTAAAATTCTTTGGTGCGCCCACGGGGATTCGAACCCAGGACCTCTTGATTCGTAGTCAAGATTTTAATTTTATAAATGGCTTTCCAATGCGATTTTTTTGAGTAATACGTAGCAACCGCGTAGCAACAAAAGCCAATTACCGCAAGCTGAATATATCTTAAAATGGCAATCAAGTCAAGTACAAAAGTGAATATTTTTCACATAAAAGGGCAAAAAAATAAGCCTACCGGGGAGAAATCCTCGATAGGCTTATTACTTTATGTATTATTTTTTAGGTTCCGTGTACTGTAGCGCCTGGTCGCTGTCAGACGTGCCGGAGGTGGTCGGGTCATTAACTACACCCAAAAGGGCAAGCAAGCCAAACACCGTCCCGACGATTGCCAATAGCTGATTGCTTAGTCCGGTAAAATCTAAACTGATTCCAAACAGTCCTAGCACCTGTGAGAGGAGCAATAGCACCGCCGGAATAGCAGTGATCCAAAAAGCCTTGTTTTTCATTCGTACCGTCCAATTAATTTTCATGATTTTCCTCACTTTCCGGCTGAATAAGATTGTCCAGCCTGTCAATGCGCTTATGCGCTGATTTTGTGCTTTCTTCTACCGCTCTAATGCGGTCAGCGTGATTATCAATCTTTGCACTTAGTCCGGCAATCTGTTTTCCGGTCTCTCCCACGCTGTGCTTAATATCGTCAAGCTTTGTGTCTACCGTGCCTCTCCAATGCCCGTCATTTGTTGCCTGTTTGTCTTTTCCAGACAACCAGCCCAATACACCGATAGCACAGCCGATAATTGCAATCAATCCCGAAATCTCAATAGTTCCCAAAGATCACTACCCCCTCAATTCGTAATTTCCAACTGGAATCTATCAATGGTGTTTCCAAACTGTCCAGCGTAACCGTCCATACCGTCGCCTGTCTGATCGTCGATCTGCCAGCCGTAATAAGACTGCAAATTTGGTGAAATGCGGTACTTTGCGTAATGAGTAGTTATGCCATCAGGAGTAGAGTAATACACTTCCAGCGCATCAATCTCTTTTCCATTACCAGCGTAGCCATTATTACTGTCGCTGATGTCATATCCGGTTACATATGGGAGCCAATCTCCACCGCATACATGGACACGGTATTTAACGGTTCCTTTTGTGACTCCGATTGCAATATCAGTAATTTTATGACCGACAACACCTGCGAAGTCATTGTCGTCCCAAACTTCGCTGAGCCATCCGTTTTCTGCTGTGTGCACTCGATATGCGGCGCTAATGTCTCGGGTTGGAGCTACCACCGAAGCGACTGTTTGAGTTGCTACCGGAACGGTTCCACCGCCAAGGTCAGCATAGGCAATATTAGTATCAATGCTGCCGGAGCAACCGGGGACGCTTGTCCCTCCAAACTGCCAAATAGGGCAGGAAACCGCCGGCGAATCAACGCCATACTGTGCGAACCATAAAGGGAAGTCAGATAACCGTTCCATTTGGAACCAGTTCCGGCAATAATCCAAATTAGCATAATTTCCAACCTTATACCCTGCCGCTTGCATTGTCTGCAAAAACGTTAGCGCCATGTCAGTTACGAGTTGCGGACCGGGATTTACACCATTTTGTCTACACCAGCGCACGGAATCATATTCAAAGTCAAAGAATACCGGCCATGTAATCTTATCATTATACGGGGCAATGACCGTTTTACAAGTCTCTGCTTCTTTTTGCGAGTCCGTTACGGAAGTCGCATAACTAAACCAATACACACCAACTGCAATCCCGGCATTAAGTGCGCCTTGAATGTTACGATCAAAGTATTGATCTTTCTGACTAATGTCGTTACCGTAGCCGGCACGAATAAGAGCAAACTGGATTCCAGCATCTTTTACGGCTTGCCAGTCTATAAGTCCGTTGTGCGCCGATACATCAATCCCTCTCATACTCATTTTATGTACCCCGCTTTCTGCAAATCAGTTTTAGCGGATTCAATGTCTGCCGCATGATCTGTGCGGATTTTCTGGACTTCGTCTGCCGTGATTCCTTCTGCCGCCGCAATCTGATCGTTTGTTTCCCCATAAGCAAGTGCTTTTACAATCTCAAATTCCTGCTGTGTCATTTTGTGCCTCCGTTTTCTGCCACCCATTCTTCAATGGCGGTTTTATATTCTGCAATTTTTATCTCGTCAACAGTAATTTCACCAGACGATATTTTACGTTTAAGAATTTCTAAAATTATATCGTTCATATAATTCCTCCGAGTTGCAGAACAAGTGTTTCAAGTGAAGATATTCGATATTCTGGGTCTGATTCCTGCTGCTTTTTTATTTCAGCTAATTCTGCATCCGTATATTTTGTAAAAACTAAATCGCCGTCAGAATTTTGCAAATACCTTCCTGTGCTGAAATCAGGCGTACCGGTAATCGGATTCCCGCTTTCATCTAAAATTTTCATAAGCCCTCCTTATCATCCTAAAAGAAAACATGGTTGTAATTCTGCACTGTAAGACGCTGACGTAATATGTACATACCCTTCACTGCTAACTGTCGAAAAAAACGTGGATTGTGGAATATTTCGCAGCCAATATGTATGTCTTTTGCAGATTTTATCAGGAGAAAGCTGAAATAGTGGAAATTGACCGTAAGAAATTCCGATATTGAAATAATATTCGTAATGACTTATCCCAATTGTTCCATGACCCAAAACTTCCTCAATGGTCATAAGATTAACGGTAGAATCGAACCAAGACCAACCAGAAGGGGAACCGGAAGAAGTGGCATTTACTAATAATTCTTTGCTTGTGATTAACTGTGAGCCAAACGCATCACCAAGATATCCCGCCCATACCGGCAAAACGTCAGTATACATTTTACTGCCTACATATCCACCATCTGTTGTATTGGTATCATTCATTTTGTAAGAGCCAAAGCTTGTAGTCGGCATTACAACGATATGATGCGCAGTTAACGGTGTGCTTCCTCGATTCATTTTTATATCACAGCCTAAAACTTGGAACACATAATTTTGCCCGTTTACTGTTTTATGAAAATAGTCCCCAACAAAAACATCATCAAAAGTTCCACTTGCAATATTGGTATACATGGAGCCGTCAGCTTCATTTGCACTAATATCTTTGCCACGGTAAATACTGTTATGATAACCGGAATTTTGGAAAACTGTAGTATACTCGATTGCTTTGTTTGCACTTGCCTGTGCTGCTGTAGCACTTCCTGCCGCTGCTGCCGCGTCGTTTTCCGCAGAGGTTGCACTTCCAGAAGCGGTTATAGCACTGTTAGCAGAGTTTATCTCGCTAGTCTTAGAATTTGTCTCGCTGGTCTTTGAATTTGCTTCCGACTGTGCCGCTGCTTCTGCGCTTTGTTGTGCAACTGTCGCATTGGTTTCTGCCGTTTCTTTTGCCGTTTCTGCCGCTTGCTGTGCTGCTAGCGCTACGGTTTCGCTGTTCTTAGCGTTCTGCTCTGACAATGCAGCCGCTGTTTTACTTGCATCTGCTGCCGTCGCATTAGCTTGCGCCGAGTCGCTATATCCCTTTGTTTCTGCAACAAATTGTTGATATTCGCTAGGGGTGACGTCTTGTTCTGTCCCTCCAAATTTGGGGTGACTATATACCGTATACTTACAGCCAGTGCTAGGCGATACAGAGCCATCAACACCTACAGCATCAATCACTAAATCTCCACTGCATAACGTGACATCATTTTTTAATTCAATGATTCCGTCTGCATTTAGAATTTTTGGGATTGTATTACCACCGTAAAGCGTGCTTTGGTTAAACGTAGCGCGGATTACTTTTCCCTGCCATTCGTCCGGAATGCTGATATGTAACGAGTCGATAAGGCTGGAATCTTTACCGCCTATTTCTATCGAAGATGGGGAAAGCGTAAATACGGAAGGGTTTTCAGATGTCTTTGTAACCGTTAATTCAATCATAGTTTATTCCCCCTATTTTACGAAATAATAGTCGCGCCTAAACAGATTACAGACCGTCACAGCCGAGCAGCGCCCCGAAGACCACGTTGACATTCCACGGGAAAGCGTGGGCACTCACGGTACGCGAACCCGCGTTCACGGCATGGTTCCAGTAGCCGCCGCCCAAGAGAGCGACGATGGAATAGTCGTAAAATTCGAAAATATTTCCGTATCCGTCAAATGGTGAAACAGTGTCCCAGCCCCATTTACCGGTAGTTCCGTGTCCGTTTCCGGAAGTAAAGTTTTTGTCGCCACGGCTTCCGTCACTTGCGTCAAACGTCCCGGCCCCGGTAATTACGGTGTGTTCGGCCTTTGTAACCAGTTCATTCAACCATTTCCACACGTTCCCGACCGCGTCACGCACGCCAACGGAAGAAACGGCGTTCGCCACATACCCGGTAAGCTGCCTCCCCGTGTTCGTGCTAGCGCTCCATGCGTTCGTATTGGAATCTGTCAAGCCCTGCGGGGAACCGAATGCAGCCGCACAGAACTCGCTATAATCAAGCAGCCTTTTCCCGGATTTCGCGGCCCGTTCGTTGAACGAATACCAGTTCATACCTTCTGTGCCAGTCATTGGCGTTGCGTTGAATTTGCTTTGTAGCCCGCCAGCACCGTCGTCTGAAGAAAGATAAATGTCACACCAAAAATTATTTGCAAGGTAAACCATTCCTTCCGGCGCGCACTTCGGGCGGTGCCCCAGTGTCCAAACGGAACGGGGAACAATGCCATCATAAACGGTGCTTTCCCAGCCCGTGCCAAATTCAGAGCCAGACGCATTAACGGGACGCAGCGCACTATTTATGCTGCGGTTCTTGCCGTAATGAAAGCCACCAATTTTGCGAGAATTCGTTGCGTTGTACCCTTCCGGGTATGTGCTATTAAGGGAAATAAGATAGATTTCGTCGTTGTTGTTTCCAGGATCGCAAATATAAATATAATAATCTTTTCCGACCGAAAATGAACCCGTGTCAAGGCTATTTGCGTTTATGCGGGTAAGGGCGGTCTTGAAAACGCCGCCGCCCGCAATGGCAATGATGCAATCCGCATCAATAGTAAGTTCAGCCGTGCCAGTAGCATTTATATACTGCTTTGACGGTGCGACAACGTCGGAAAGCGTTGCAATCTTGCTAGTATTCAGCAATGCACGAGGGTCTTTGTTGATAAAATCATCCGTTAAAAATCTACTCATGGCAAAGCACCACCTTTATTGAATCGATCTGTTCTTGCGTGATTCCCAGCGCTGCATATGGGCTTGTCGGTGCCGGAATTTTCAGCACGGTTTCACCGACCCCAAGTGCGGTGGAAAGCGTTACAATCGTCTGATTTGGGCCGGTTTCGCTTCCCGCGTCTTCCGTCCCGCCGCTCACTTTTTTGTGTTCAACGGCTGAAACGGTGCAGCCAGACGTAGCTGTATTTATTGCCTGTGATGCTTGCGCTTCGGGACAATAATTTATTGTCACCGTTTTTCTGTCCTCACTGATTGAACCGATAGGGCAAGGAATGTACGCCTGTGCTTCTATTGCTTCAATCGCATTTTTTAGGTCTACTGCCGCCAATTCCCCGGCCTGTACCATTGCAAGACAATTAAACAAATCCTGCCCGGTTCCTATTGTTTTTGGAAAGCCTTTCATAATATCATCCTTTCAAATTTACGATTCCGAAAGATAGGCGCAGCCGGAATACGAATTTCCCAGCCATGCCGCAGCGGAAAACAAAAGGTTGTTTGACAATGTGGTTTCCAGTGTTGAAATGCGGGCTTTCAGCGCATTTAATTCGTTCGCTAAATTTCCCGCTTCATCAGCACCAAGTAGTCCTTTGATTCCGTTGAACCATGTTTCAAAATCGCTTTTTGCTTTGCTTTGATAAGCGTCCATAAGGGCCGCAAGCGAATTATATTTGCCGGTTGCCGCTGTTTCGTTGCTTGAAAGCTGGTTTAAATACACGGTGAATTCTGCTACAATTTGTTGCCTGTAAAGTTCAAAAAAGTTATCAAGCTGTTTCCCAATTGTTTTTGTGTCAATCTGCTGCAATACTCCCGCCACAATGCCGCACACGTCGGTATTAAGCCGCGTGTCGGTTATATTGGCCTGCGTTATGGCCGTGGCCCCTGCCGGTATTTCAATTTCGGCCAATTTTAGATCGTACTGTTCAGCACCACGCACGATCGCCGGCGCTACCGGGTTGCTTGCAAAAGTGCCCGTAAGCACTTGCGCTGTAATATTACGGGTGTTAATGTCCCAGCGTAAAACGACGGTATCTTTTCGCTTCAAAACTCCGTCCGCATTTGCGATTGCTAAGGCAAGGTTTCCATCATTCCGGTAATAATACCCGTTAATCCACGCGCGCCCCGGTGGGACAATGATTTGCATGTTTTCACCAGCGGCAATGGAAAGTTCCAAATTGTAAACACCATTCGAAATGAAACTGTGAATATAATTCGCAAGATCGGTGTCGTCATATCCCCGGTCGCCGTCTACGTCGGGAAAGAACATGCTTTTTTCTGACATTATGTATCATCTCCTAAATCCAGTGTTTCCGGCAGCGGTGTGCCACATGTAGGCGTTACTTTCAAATATCCATTTTCGTCTACCTCTTCAACCTCTGTTACTCTTTGATTAAGCAATATTCCCCATTTTTCGAAACTAACAATATCGCCTAAATCCCAATCGGTTAAATATTCATAGTTTCCCGTGTTGATTGCCATAGCTTCAAAGCTTTCCGATCGGACCGCTTCTGCCAATTTTTCAAGTCCACGTTGGTTTAGCTGCGCCTGATAATCAGCATCAGAAAGCGATCCCTTTTGCAGATCGCGGGCATCAACCCACAATTCCCGCCGATCTTCTCCATTTGTTTGATCAACCGTAACAGTCATTCGGGCCGTGCCTTCGCCCTCGCCCGCAACATATGCAAAATTTTTAAAGCTTTTTTCGCTAAAGGTGTATTCGGGACCATCAATATTCCCGTTTGTATCCGAAAATAGTACATAAGGAATTGCTTTCTGAACAACTGTCCGGTCTATTCCTTGATAGGTTTCGAAAATAAGCGCTTTGCTTGGCACATCTAGCCTTACGCGAAACCCGGTGTTGCTGGACTTTGCAATTTTTGTCAGCGTGTCAAGAACGTTTTTCCCCGTGACCTGAAATGCGCATGAATTGTTGAAACCGTTCAGCGCGCCCAGTACAAGCCACCTAATCGGGCGGGCTGTAATAGCATTATCTGAAACGATTTTTCGCATAGCTGTTTCCACTGTCCCACTAAAATTAATAGTTGGCGCAACGATTCTCTGCCCAAGTTTTGAGGAAAGGAAACGCCCGGTTACTGTTAATTCGTCGCCGTTGTCAGTTCCTTTTATGTTTCTGCCTTCGATCACCCCAGCTTCTTTTCGATCAAGGCGGTGAACAATGTTTCCCGCTGCCAGCAACGTTCTATTGTAGTCCGTTGCCGCGCAGTGCAATTCAAATTCCCCCGGTCCAAAATAGCGCCGTCGCCACCGTAGGGAAGAATATTGGTCGATTGTGCCTTGATGTTCAATCGCGGGGCTGTAAATTAGCAAGTCCATATTAAACCCCCCAGTATGCCTTCGTGTGCAGGATTGATACGCTTAAACTGTCTATGCCACTATCCGCATCATACCTAAATAAATTGTCACCCTGGTAAGCTTGAAGCCATACGGGGGGATACGCCATAAGGTTATTTATGTTTGTCGTCACGCCTCCGCTGACAAGCCGAACACGCTTATTCCCGGTTGCTGTCGTTACGATAACCGTATCACCACTATGTATTGTTATATTGATTTGCATTTTGTTATGTCGGTTCACGTCGTACAGCGACGGATTCACAACCGTTCCCGTCGCGGTAAATTTGATTGTCAAACCCTGTGTAACATTGCTGTCATTTGCAACATTTCCGATCAGGGTATTAATCTTTTTTGCAATATAAAACGGTTCATGAATATGTAGCGGGAACTTGACGCAGCCTTTCCATACCGCAAGTGCGGTGATGCTTTCCGTTAAATCATAGAATTTCGGGTCGGGGCAAATAAGCGATATTGTTGCGGACCTTGTGGCTCCGCTTTCTACTATGTCAATTTTCTCAACATAATAATTTGCCTTTCGCCCCGTGTCGCCATCATAATGATAGACTGTACCCAGTGCGCGCGGCTGGAAAAAACTATGAAGCTTTTCTCGCTGTGCCACAAAGTCACGCATGATTTCAACCGTAATAACGGGATTACGCTTTTGCGCCGTAGCACTGTTGTATGTTTCTCCGTCCTGCCCACTATTCTTTGATGTATTCACTAAATAGTCAGAATCCGAAAATCCATCCGTCGCAACAAGGCATATCGGGTCTCCGCCGTAAGAAAACGCCATTTGAAGCCCCTGTTCATTTTCACATACAATCCTAATCATTTGTTACCTCACTGCTAAAAGAAATTTCCGTGTGGCGTTGCGTGTCTGCCGTGCGGTTTCTGACGGTGATAATGCTTCGGGACTGTAGTTGTTTACGGTCTGCTTAAAAACTGTTCTCGCGCCAGTTTGGACCTGGTTCCCAGTCGTTCCAATTTGCGCCCTTCCCGCCGATTCCGCCGCCGTTCCATAAGCCGCAGACAATGCTGTGCTTATTTGTATGCTTGTAAGGCTGAAATCGGGTATAACGTTTTTTAGTGCGTTCGCAAGCTCTGCTGCAAGTTCCTTTATCCATTGCAGATTGTTTTCCAAAGGAACAACCGCTTCACGTCCTGATTCACCGATCATTGCTAGGGTTGCCTTGTCAACAATGCCGCCATTTGCAAGATAAGGAACCATTGGAATGTTAAACCCGAGGGTTGTACCGGCTCCAATCGGGGACCACGACGGAATATCAACATGAATAGAATCAATCGCACCGATCACAGAATTCAAGCCGGAAACAAAGAAGTTTATAAATCCTCTAAATCCATTCCCTATGGTGTCCCAAATATTTTGAAAGAAACCAGCTATTCCGCTCCATGCCGATTGAATCGCGTCTGCTGCAGCGCCAAATACTTGTCCGAACCAGTCACCGACCGCACCGAATACTCCGGTTATACCGTTCCAAATTCCCCCAAAGAACCCTGTTATACCGCCCCATGCGCCTTGAATAATATTAACGGCTCCGTTAAAAATGTCACCAAAGAACCCACCAACCGCACCGAATACTCCGGTTATTCCGTTCCAAATGCCACCAAAGAAGCCTATTACTCCACTCCACGCCGTTTGAATTGCATTCCACGCTGTAGAAAACATATTGCCAAACCACCCAGCAACTACGCTGAATATATTGACAATTCCGTTCCAGATGCCACCGAAGAAGCCGGTAATTCCGCCCCAAGCGGTTTGAACAGCCTGTGCAGCAGCAGAAAAAACAGATTGGAACCATGCGCCAATGGGTGCAAATGTTTGTTGTATTCCACTCCATAAATCAGAAAAGAATTTTCCTATTTGCTCCCAGTGAGTTTTAATGGCAATAGCAGCGGCAATTATCCCAGTAATCGCAAGAATGACAAGCCCAACAGGTGACATCAAAAAGCCAATAGCACTTATTATTCCACCAATTAAAGACACTATTTTCCCACCTATAATTAGCAAAGGGGCTACTGCTGCGATAATCGCTACAATTTTTACAATCTGCTCTTTTTGTTCCGGACTCATGGCCTTTAGTTTATCGGTCAAGTCCTTGATGAACCCAATCACTTTATCTAATATAGGGGCTAGGGAATCGGAGATCACTTGTCCAAAATCGGCGAATGCAAGCTTCCCGTTGTTTAAAGCCGTTTTGATTTTGTCAACGCCATCTTCGGTACCGGAAAACGTATCTGATACTGTCCCCTTTGAAGATTCAATTACTTTCATAAAATCTTCATAACTAAATCTTCCTTGCTGAATTGCATCAACCATATCGGGGCCTGCTTTAGTTCCAAATATACTGATCGCTTTTTCTGCGGATATTGAGCCGTCTTGTATTCCTTTAACTGTTTTTTCAAATTCAGTTTTTGAATCTTTACCTGCTTTAGTCCAGTTTCCAATCGCTTTCTTCATGCCGGAAAAAGCGATTTCCGTATTGACTCCGGCTTTTTCCCATTGGCTGAATATTGCAATGCTCGACTGTGTATCAAATCCGAGTGCTCGCATAGGGGCGCCGTATTTTGTAATATCCTCTGTCAAAGAATCGATCGAAATCCCACTTGCTTGAGATGCAGCGGTAAGCTGGTCTAGTATCGTGTTATACTCGCTTGCTGGAATATTGGCGTCACCCATTGCGCGGGAAACTAATCTGACAGCATTATTTACATCAACACCATTAACTGATGCAAATTTTAAAAACTGTTCAGACGATTTTTCCAAAGTGTCACCAGTAAATCCAAATCTTGTATTTAATTCTCCAACTGCAATCCCGACTTTGTCCATGTCGACCGGCATTGACCCAAAAATATTTTTGGCAATACCCTGCAAGCCGTCTAAAGAGTCACCGGTTGCGCCTGTCTTTTTGACAATGGTGTCCATGCCTTCATCAACTTCATTAAACGACTTTACAGCCCCGGCAATCAGCCCAGTCGCCGTTGCAGAAACAGGTGTAAGCTTTTGTCCTACTCCTGTTATCTTATCTCCTACGCCTTTTACCTTGTCGCCGGCAACTTGAAATTGTTGTCCTACTACACTACCAAAATCTTTATGCTGATCTTTTAAATCTTTGAGCTTAATTTTGGTTTCTTCGAGCTCTCTGTTGTATGCGCGGTACTTTTCTTCTCCTAAATCTCCATTTTTAAACTGCTGTTCAACCTGCCCTTGAACGTCCTTTAAGGTTTTTAGCTTTTCAGACGTCGCCTGAATATCTTCTTTTAAGATTTTAGATTTTTGTGAAAGCAGTTCTGTGTTGGAAGGGTCAAGCTTTAACTGCTTTTGGACTTCTTTAAGTTCCGATTGCAGACTTTTAGAAGTTTTATTTACATCTTTTAAGGCCGTGTCAAGTTTTGTAGTATCGCCGCCAATTTCAACGGTAATACCTTTGATATTGTTTGCCATTTTTGCCCTCCTTTCTTATGACATAAAAAATGCACCCTCCCAAAATGGAAGAGTGCATGACGACTATTTTCTCGCTAATTCTCTTAGTGCTTTTCTATCGGGTTCCGTCTGATTACGCGCCCAGCATTCATCAAGCCAGTCCTGGCCTTTTTCGGTCCGCATAGCGTAATGTATGACAGCGTCCCTAAAATAAATCCAATATACAAAGACATTAAGATTGTCTATTTGATGAAAATTAAGTCCTGTATATCGGTATACTATTTTTTCGCCGGACAGTTCCGGCAAATAATGCCCCTCCGGGCTTTCATCATCCGGGCAAGACGGAGGGGCTAACTCTTTTTTGTGTCTGCCACCCACTGGAAATAGGCTGTAAGCAACCCGGATAATTCATCAAAATTCATTTCTTCGATATATTCATCCGGTACAACAAATTTGCTTTTGTTATTGCTCAACATTTTTTTAACTGCTTCCTGCATGTCTGAAATATCGTTTTTGCAAGCTACGATTTCACGCAGGGCTTTCAGTTTTGGAGGGAAAATTTCAAGTTCGGTCGCGTGATCGTTTCCGTCTTCATCTTTACAATGCAGCTTTACCGCAAATGTTCTTTTTGTAACGCTTAAAATATCATACATTTTATTACACCTTCGCAACTACTGTCGCAACGCTAGCCTTAACTGCCTTATTGGTAGAGTCAACCTCTGCCACCGTGATAATGCTGCCGGTCGTTGCCGTGATTGCGCTGGTACCGTCCCATGTACTCCAAGCGCTCAAATCGTCGCCAACGTTCGGGATATAAGCCCCAAGTTTATAGCGATATGTATTGCCGCTGCCTTTAGACGGGGTCACGGTCAAGGCGGTTGTTCCCGATACTGTACCAGCTGTAGAAGACACGGACAATCCGCTTGCCGCTGCAGCCGAGCCAGGTAATTCCTCATCAAGTAAAATCTGTGTGCCTTCGCTGTCGAGAGACTGAGACTGTACCTCAACGTCCATGTTTCCGGAAGAATCCGGCTTAAAGTCAAGTTTAAATCCGCTGGTGTTAGTGCCTACAATGGTTACACGCAAATCTCCGTACTCTGCATCATTATGTACAAGACGGAATAGATAGGGGCTGTTGTCTGCAAAACCAATGCCACCAATTTTAATAATGTTATGGCCGGGTTTGCTGGTAGTGTCAACTCGTGCAGTCGGAGAAAACTTAGCAAAATCCTGTTTGCTCCAAGAAATGAGTGAAAATTTTGTAGTCGTTTCCTCTGCCGTTACCACTGTTCGGGTTGTCATTCCAAAATCATCTTTAAAAGTCTTTACGGTTGGCTTGTATGTGACTTCTGCGCCTTTTTCAACGTAACCAAGTTTATTGGTTTCGGTTTCAATTTCGGAATCTTCCGGAATCGTGTTATTTAAAAATTTAGCGCAATAAACATGACAAGAACCGACCGGGATATGTTTATTTTTTGCTTCTGGCATTTTATCAAATCCTTTCTAATAGGTCAAAATTGTAAATTGTCTCGAACACGGATTCTTCTGTAACCCATATTCGCTCTTTTGAATATTTGATATTTTCGTCACCAAATAGATTTTCAAGAGCTTTGTTGTCGTCCGTTGTTTTGGAATATCGCTCTACCGTTAACCCGTGATTTACCAAATCGTTTTTTAAGTCTGCACCTTCGTTTTGTGACTTGTCCAAAAAGCAAATATAGGGTAGAGGGGGGCAATCGTCGGGAACAAAGCATGTATCTGCCACTGGTTCACCGGCTTGTTCCAGCCATTCTTTAATGTCCATTCTTAATCAGCTCCGAAACATCTTCTTCTAGTTCTTCATTGGCGGATTGTTCATTTTGCTTTATATGGGGGATTGCTCTTGTACGCCCTCCGTTAACGGTTGCATGTCCGTTTTCCAAAAGGTAAGTCAAGCTAGGTTGCTTTGAGTTGTACACTGTACAGACAGTTCTTAATGGACTATCTTCCGTTTTCTTTACTTTCCAGCCTTTTTTATACTTTTCTCCGCTTGATTTTCTGGCTGGAGAGTCATTCTTTATGTTTTCACAGCATTTTTTAGCGACTTTATTCACCAACTTTTTAGTTCCATCAATCACTACGTCGGAATATGCGTTCAGTTCTGCAGAAATTGCTGATTCTAAATCATCTATTTTTATAAGATCGCTCATTTTTGCTCACCTTTTTTCTTCGATAAGTACAATTCGATATTGTCCCTGTCAAGATAGGTGCGGTATACTGTGTACCTTACAGCTTCCGTGCTTCTTCCTCCGGAATAGTCGAGTATTGTTTCCCCTCCATAATCTTCTGCCCTTATAATCGCCCGTGCAGACGCCTTAATGCCGTTCTGCCGAGCGTTGCTATCCTCGTTTCCGTATATACTAGTCATGTCGCAAAACACCGTTCTACTGGATTCAGACGGATTTCCGTCTGTGTACACGCGCTTTACGAGAGAGATAACATCTGAAAAGTACATAAAATCACCCGAACGCCCGTATAGCCTTGATAGCACAGCTTTTTAGGTTAACTTGTGCTGTTATAATCTCCGGATAATGAAAGAGACGCCTTCAAATGCTCATAAGCTTGTGAGAATTTTTCAGCGTCTTTGTCATATCCAAATTGAGATTTACAGTACAGTTTGATAGCCTGTTGAATCAAAAAATCTTCCGTGTCAATCCTATTGACTCCGGAATTTTGTAAATCAATGATGCAAGCGCTCATTGTCTGCAAAATTTCATCATCTAATGAGTTAGATGTGATTCGGAGCCAATTTCTGGCAGACGGCAATAAACTAGTCGCCATCATAAGCGATCACCTCATGCGGATTTCTTAACGATTGTTACCAGTGAATCATTAATCACGGATTTACCGTCGCAAATTTCAATCGCTTTGATAACGGTATCGTCAGTGTCGTTGTCCTCATATTTCTTAGTCATCATTCCAACGCCGGAATTGAAAATATAATCTTCGAACCGGTAAAGGAAAGCAACAATCGTATCGGAAGTTACGGTCGCCGCAAAACTGCTCATGTAATCAGGGTTAACCAAAACTACGTTTCTTCCGAAAATGGAATATTCGGGTTTTCCGTTAATCCCCATGTTCACACGGGCGATTGGCTGATCGTTTTTATCGGTCATTCCGGCAATCTGACTCATAAATGTGGATTTTGTCATGCACCATACAGCGGAATCATAGTTTTCGGCTGCTTCTGCGTTGCACAAGTCTTTGTATGTAATAGCAGTGGCAGCGGCTGTAATATCTACATTTCCTGCAGGGGTTTCTTTCAAAATTCCTTTCGGCTGTCCGGAACCGGAACCGTTAATAATAGCCGTTTCCTTTGCCTTTACCATTGCGTCGGATACATTCTGCACAAACTGCGTTTCAAAGAACGGGTAAGCCATGTTTTCGACTTCGTAATCCATTGAAATAGCACAGCGAAGTTTGTAATAGGAAAAAACAATGTTGCCAATAGTCTTTTTCTGCTTGTCCGAGCTTGCGCCTTCTGCAACCCAGGTCGCAGTTGGCTTTACGGAGGAAATTGGGACGATAACGCCGCCTTTATAGCTTGTCTTTGTTACAAGCGGCAAAACCATTCCGAGAGTTTCCATCTTCTCATAGATCTTCTGGACGGTCGTTGTTGGAATAGCAACACCAGCATCTGCGGTTTTAGTTACTGTATCAACGTTTTGAAACTTTTTTGGAATTTCCTTGCCGCTGATTACATAATTCATAAAAGCCTTTTTGTATTCGGCGCTGTCCAAAACGTCGTTTTCCTTTGCATCACCATTGATTTCAAAGTTTCCAATTACGTTTTCAGCATTTGAATTCAAGGCCTTATAGAATTCCGGGATTTTGTGGTTATCCTTCAATGCGTTAAGGTTTGCCAAAGCCTGTGCTTCATTGTCAAATTTAGCGTCCAAAGCTTCAACTTCTTTTGTTTTAGCGGCTGCATCTTCCAACTTCCCGGAAGTGATAAAGTTCTCTGCTTCGGAAATCAATTTGTTTCGATTTTCTAAGTATGCTTTTTTGTCCATTTAAATCACCTTTACCTTTAATAAATTAATTTTTGTGCGTAAAAAATCAGCGGGCTGTTCTGCCCGCTGATTCGCTAACTGTTTCTTTGTTTTTTCAATTACGGATTCTGGAATCATGTTGATTACGGAATTAACAAAAGGTTCTTGCTGGTTTTCAAACATGATATTATCAACCAATCCTAAATCTTTTGCTTGCTTTGCCGTCAACCACGTTTCCTCATCCATCATGTCAAGTACATCTTTTTCAGACATTCCGGTTTTTTCTACATATGCTGCTGCAATCGCTTTCCCGACTTGCTGTAATGTTTCACTTGCCTTGTCCATATCATGATAATCTCCATCTACCGAAGAGCTTACGTTATGAACCATAATCATAGCGACCGGGGACATATTGGATTTCCCAGCCATAGCGATTATTGATGCAGCAGAAGCGGCAATGGAATTAACGTTAATGTTTACTTGCTTCCCGCAATTTTTAAGTGCCGTATAGATTTCAGTCCCGGAAAACACGTTTCCTCCTCCGGAACTTATGTTTACATTCACCTGGTTGTCGGGGCTATTCTTTATTGCTTTTAAAACATCATTGGGACAAGTTGAATCTCTTCCTAAAAAGTCATAAACCGGTTTGTCGTCATTTGGAATAATTACGCCTTTTATTTCGATTTCCATTCTTTCACCTCCAATCAATTATTAATTGGGGCGGTATCAAGTCTACGGACCGGAGTATCTCCGCCATCAATAGGAGCCATGTTTATTACTGATCTCCATTCGTTTGGTGTCATTGCTCCTCTGTCTACCATTGCTTGCATAGCAAGCTTTGTCTGCATGGAAGCATATTGTAAATTGGACGCTTCAAAATAAATTCTGTTTCCAAATCCTCTTTGCTTCCTACTAAAGATTTTTCTCGTGTACTCTTCGCTAAGATTTCTTTCTGGTGGTTCAATTTCACTTTCAAAATACGCCGTCCATTCGTCCTCGTTATAATCACTTTGCACGATCTTTTTGTTTGTGTTGAAAAACGAATAAATCCGATCGACTGTTCTGTCCATCTGCGCGGCATTTGGAACATAGTTATTAGGCTGTATTTGCGTTGCATCTGTTTTAACATCAATAGCCGCAACCCCGGTTCCTTTTTCAGTTTCCAAAAAGTTATCTGCAAAATCTTTCGCTTGTGTTTTCAAATCTTCCGGGCGCATATTAGAAGTAAATTTTAAGAGCCACCTAACAACGGAAGAATTTTTGATTGCACTAACAATGCTTTTATCAATAGAGCTTATAACGTTCATTAACGGGATTAGAGCTAGGGCAGGAGAAGTTCCAAAAATATCATTTTCATAAAAATCCTGTCGCAAATGGATTACGTCAGAATATAAAAAAGTCGCTTGACGTCCGTTGCTAAACGTAAATCTAAGCGACAAATCCATATTTTGATTATAAATTGCTTCAACGCCGGTCGCATAAACCGGATATATTTCCATTGGTAATCCGTTATCGTCCCTAATAATCACGGCAAAAGCATTATTGTTAAGGCACAGTTGAGTGGCAAGCTTTTCTTGCATCATTTGACCGGTCATAAACGGATTAGGTTCTTCTAGCAGAAACCTAATGTTTACGTCAGGGTTAACCGCAATAACTTCTTTACTGTTTCCGTCAAACGTTTCTCGGATATGCTTTCCTACAAGCTTACCGATTGCTTTTACTTTTGGCCTTATACATGCCCGTATGATGTCGGATTGATATAAGGTTCCATCAAACTCAAAAAATCCATTTCCGCGATCCTCCATCATCTGGTATCTGGTTATGGTGGGCGATCGATTAAAAAAGTTCCTAAATCTTTTTATAAATCCCATTTTTTCACCTCGCTAAATTAAACTATCAAACTCTTCTTGCTTGTTTAGATATACAACATAAGAATCAAGCAAAGCCGCGGTTCCATCTATTCTATGGGTATGGTTTGCGCCTTTATCTGGTTGTATATTGTTGTTTATATCTGTTTTCGCGTATGTATTTGCTAGGCAGTATTTGTCAATAGGGTTGTTATTGTAAATAATGTTATGGGCTTGAAACTCTGCTTTTAGGTCTTTCATTGGCTGACTTAAAGTTTTCGTTCCTTGAATTACTTCGACCATAGTTGTTTTTCCGAATTCCTGTTGAAACAATAGTTTTAAACTATCGTCAATGTGCCAAGGGTCATATCCGATATACAGAGGGTAAATATCCTCCTTATCTCTCAATTCCAAAAACCAATCAAGGATAACTCGCTTATTTACCTTGTTCCCTTCGACAACTCTAAGCAGCCCTTGTGACGCCCAAATGTCATAAGGCGCGTCATCTTGACTGACTCGGTTTTTCATATCGTCGAGTTTCCTTTGTGGAATCCAATACATTTGCTTTATGTACAGCTTGTTATCTCCGCGCTTTTTGCAAATAGCCTTTGCAGCGTTTAGGTCTATGCTGTCAGCGCCATCAAAGCCTCCAATGCAATATCTAAACTTTTCTTTTTCACTGAATTTTTCTTCGTTATTCAGTTCTTCCCACTTTAGCCAAGCACTAGATTGATTTGCTATAAGGTTAAAATCTTTCACAAAAACAGTTGGCCTAAAATCCAAATCGTTTTTTGCTTTATTAACACAGTCAGACAAAAATTGTCTTTTCTTGATTGTACCAATTCCGGGGTTGGCCTTTATCCAGCATTTAGGGTCTAACCATTCTTCTTGCTTGTCCAGCTCATAGATAAGCGGGAGAAAATGTTCACTGTCTTTGATCTGTCCGCTGATTACTTTTGAAGCATAATCATATTGGCTATCAAAGATTCCATTTCTAACAAATCCATTAGTCGTGATGCACCATAACATTGGCTGACTTCTAGCACTCATTGACTGCTTCATCAAATCGTATATGTCACGATTTTTAATAGCTGCCAATTCGTCTATGATGATGCAATATCCATTCAGTCCATCAAGGCTATTTGTATTACTGGCAAGGGCTTTAATAAATCCTAAGTTTTCATGACAGTACAAATCCGAAATTCTTTTTTTGATATGCTTTCTCAAAAGAGGGGATTGCCTTATCATGTTCCAACATTCATTAAATCCTTTTGCTGCTTGATCTCTTGCAGTCGCAATAAAATAGCATTCCGGCGATCCTTCACCATCTGCCAAATTCATATATAGCGCGATCGTCGATAGCAATGTGGTTTTCCCGTTTTTTCGTCCGACAATATCTAATATTTCCTGGTATCTTCTCAAATCGTTATCGTCAACAAATCCATATGCCACCTGCAGCATTGATTTTTGAAACAATTCGAGTTTCAGTGACGAACCTAATTTGCCTTGTGATTGTTTACAGAAAGATTCGATAAACTCAATCGGGCGGTTCGCACGCTCTTCGTCAAAATGATATTTGTTAGGGCAAGCCAAATCGTTTAGGATATTTTCATACTCTCTCTTTATCTTTTCGCACGCTAAAATTTTACCGTCCAGCACAGCGGTTCCATACTCTTCTATGTAGTTCATTTATTTAGTTTGCAAAAGTCTTGCAATTCGTCCTTGTCAGAATTTTCAGGGGCTAATTCGCAAAGTTGCTTCATGATTGTGTTATACAATTTCTCTTTGCTGTCATGCGCATTACTGGCAGCAGATACTTTAATCCCATGCTGGTTTTCTCCGTTTTTATATCCTTCCACACAACCCTCTTCATCAATCTTTTTTTCCAAATCTTCAATCGTAGCGCGCAACCATGCTGCCCGATTGATAAGAGGAATTGCGACTCTAAGTTTTGGTGGGCTGGATTGTTCTTCTTTTTTTGTTTTGATTTTGAAGAGTCCACGGAGCCGGTCTATCTCGTCACAGATTCTTTCATCTTTTGTCATATCGTTTCTACTTTTCTTATTTGCCATCAGGTAACACCTCCTTGCAGTTTTTTTGCGCACTTAAGTCTTTGTTATTTTGCCAACGGTCTTTAGCACTTTAAAGCGTGAATATTTTAAGGGGGGGAGTCAAGGCTCATAGTCCTCAAACCATTTCTCAACTATTGCTAGCTCTAGCTGTTTGTCCTTCCTCTTGTCGTCATGTCTTGTCCTATCTTCACACTGTTGTTGACTTGCCTGTATGTATATAGGTTCAGCACTAAGTCTGTCTATTAGTTCATTGCGTTCCTTCTTCTTTGGTAACGTTGCTATAACCCAAACGTTGTGGCAGTCTATCATGCTGTCTCTGTTTGCTATCTTCTCGTATAAACAATCCCTAACAAAAAGGGAAGCATTAAGAAAGTTACTGTTGTTGTCAGTCTTTCCTAGTGCTTCCTGTATCTTGTCTAGGTCTATTACCATATCTGTATCGTCTTTGTGTTCTTCAACGTATGTGTTCTTCCCGGACGCAGGAGCGCCATAAACAACGTATACTCTCATTGGTTGCATCTGTCCCGATCTATCAAAGTAATATCCATTATGCAATATCGTTCTGTACGCCTTGTTCCTAAACCCCTTTAAGATAAGTTCCCTATGTACCTTGAAATGGCAGTCCCTGCATAGATATGTTAGGTTGTCCGGGTTTAATGTAACGTTTGTATCTTTGATATTCTTTGGGGTCAGTACAATCTTATGATGTAATTCCTCTCCCGGAAACTCATGGCACATCTCACACATACCGCCATCAATCTTTATCCTGTTTGCTACATATGTTTCTCTGCATGCTTTCCACGCATTGGAATTATAGAACCGCTTCGAGAATCTCTTAGCCACGGTATCTACCTACTAGCATTAGGTCAGATTTATGTTCAGCCTTTAACTGCTTTAGCTCTGATTCTTCCTCGGCGCTCCTGTCTGCTTTATGCTCTAGCGCCCTTATAAGCGTGCTTGTCCTGTACATACGTTGTAGGCTTATAGGACAATAAGGTAATGAACATGATGGTATACCTGTTTTATATTGGTTACTCTGTGGACAATGATCGCATGGTAGCATCATGCCACCTCCTAAGCATAATAAAAGACGCCCATTGCTGGACGCCTGTGGACTGCATTGGGACACATTGTGAAGAGGTGTTGCAGTCTCTGTTTGGTGTAGCATATGAGGAGCGACCTCATACCACATGTTTTGTGGTGCAATCACGCTGCTACATAATTTGTTGGTATTGTCCGCGGTCCAGTCAACCAACATTCGCAGCCCATAACGAATTCACTGCGTCTCCAAATTTTCAAGCCGGAATTTATAAGTCGCGTCCGGCAAGCGGCAGTTGTAGCGAATAGCAGGTGATGAGCCTGCCGGGTCACTGCTCATCTAGAATCGATCAGGAATTCCACAGTACCGCGAACGAATCGCTGTTGTCGCACTAGAATAACGCCATCTCTATTGTCAATGCCCTATGAATCAGTCTATCCGCATGAAATAGACGGTTTCGTTGCCCGTCATAACGTCCGACTTTCACGGAAGGAAGGTCTCCCCCCCAAGAACTAAGTACCCTGTACAAAATACTTAGTTCTTTGTCTCTTGACTTGTGTTAGCTTTGAGTTCGTGCGCTCTTACTAACATGAAATACCGGTTTTGCCCGGTACTCACAGTATTTATATACCGCCGACTGCTTTGCGGTAAAAAGGAAGTAAAACTAAAGGAAGTTAAGTATGTGGACTTATTCTCCACTTTCTATTATATAGGGACAAAAGGGGACAAATGGGGACACTTAAAAAATCTTTTTAAATATTTCTTATTTGAATCCATTGACCGTCCTGTCTCACAGGCTACCTTCGCCCAACTATGGCACTTCCGATAATGCAAATCTAGCAGATTTCTTGCCCGCACATCACCAATCGTGTCTATGTAGCTGTCTACCGCGTTTATTTTTTCCTGCAGCTCTCTAATCTCTTTGAGAGACTTATCATCACAGGCAACGCCATGCAGGGGAACCGGGTGAGATGTATAAGGGTACTCATCAGATGACGCGATCACCGTATCGGTAACGATCGTTTTTTCTAATACTTTAAGCCTTGCTTTCCATTCGTGATAATTTCGAAGGTCATCAATAGTCATTGTTTCCCTCCTTATTTCTCGCAGGAATCATCTTTGAAATTTCTGCTCTCGCTTCCATAATTCCATTTGCCATAATAGGCTCGTGCAGATCGCGGTTATAATGGTCTGCCAAATCGTCTAAGGCATCACATGCCGTTTGCTGATCGATCAACTCATTCATTTTGATTCACGCTTTCGTCTGATACAGGCTCATAAGTTTTTTTGAAGATATTGGGCTTGCAAGGATAGATTTCACCATTTACGTCTTTGATGATATAATCCCCTCGGCTTGCGTGCATAATGCCTTCTAAAGTTTTTATATCTGCACTTATGTCTCTTTCTCCACATGCCCCTGCGCGAACTTTATAAGAAATAGCGCCTTCATTAACCTTATTAAAAAACCACTCTGGCATTGGTTTTCTAAAGTCCAAACAAAAGGCTTCCACTTCAATAGGTTTGTTACGATACTTCATATTAAGCCAATCATTATTTTTGTTTCCGTCCATGCTAGCTCCACAATTAGGGCAATGCCCGGAACATATTTCATTACTTCCATCACTAAGCGCTGGCTTTTTGCAATTAGAGCAAACTGGCCATGAGTTTTTATCATATTCCCAGTGTGCATGAATTACAGGCTTGTACTCTCCATCTGCAATTTTGCGGAGATAGGAAGCAGCCAAGATATAGGTTTTAACTTTCTCTCTGGCTTCAAAATCAATCCCAAACATTGAAAAAATTTTCATTTCTTGATCTGCTTCTTCTTTTAGAGAATCTGAAAGTTCTTTTGGTGTGAGATCATCAATTTCAATATCTTCTTTTTTCATTTCTTTTCCTCCAATCTTTTTTTCAGCCTATTAAGCTTGTACCACTCAATTTTCTTCGTGCTTCCAAAAATCAATCTTAATTGCTCTAGCATGATCTGCACATCTGCCATTTCTTCTAAAACGTTACCTAAGGCTTTTTTGTCAGATAGCCGGCGATTTTTAATCAGCACTTTTATAAGCTCGCTCATTTCCTCAATAGCCATATCTTCCTGCATCTGTTTTCCATAAGTCAGAATGGCGTTTGCTTCGATCTCTTTGCGATCTTTTTTGCTGACCGGATTATAAACAGGTGGTGGCGGCGGTATGTAATAATCAGGTGGTGGAACACAGCGACTCAAACTATTCAATGTGCTTTTTCCTTCATCATTCATTGGTTTTACCAACTTTTTTAAAATCATTATTACTTTCTTTAATGATCTTATCTACAATTACAGATGTACATTTTTCAATAACAGTTGAAGCCGGTTCTGCTCTTTCAAAATTTGTTTTGCACCAGTTATCAATCCAATCAAAAGTATTAATTCCAACATTTTCAAAAAACTTTTTTGCAAGAATATTAATATCTGATAATTCCATTGGGACAACTTCATGCTTTATAGGAAATCTTCGTACTAATGCCGGGTCTAATCTGTCGTAACGATTTGTAGCCCCAACTACAACTACGTTGTTTGGAAGTCTGTCCATTTCCTGCATAAGTGCAATAACGATTCTGTTCATCTCTCCAATGTCGTTTTTTTGTCCTCTTGCCATTCCTATTGAATCTATTTCATCAAAACACAGCACACAGGGAGTCGTCCTTGCGTAATCAAATACTTTTGCAATATTTGATTGTGTACTTCCAAGATAAGAACTTACAATGCTAGAAAATCTCACATAAACAAATGGCAGATCTGTTTTATAAGCGATATATCTAGCAAGCATTGTCTTTCCACCGCCACTTTTCCCATAAAGCATTAATGCGGGAACATAAGATATTCCAAGCTCAGATAAACGTTTAGATGCTTTAAACGCTGAAATAACTAATTTTACCGTTTTTTCTTCTTCTGCCCTTAAAACAAAACGCTTTTCTGGAAAATTAGAAACATCTTCTGCAATAAGAAGTTCACGCAAATTATACGGAAGCTCAATCATATTTGATTTAGTTTCAAGCTTTCTGATCATGTTTGACTTAAATGTTTCATCTTGTTTAGATGAAATTCCATTTAAAATAATTTTTGCTTGTTGCTGGGATTTTTTTATATCTCCATCACAGATATATTTGATTAGAATTCTTTCTTTTTCATTCATGGCTTTCCTCCTTAAAGTTCATTTCCGTTTTGCAAATAAGCAAGCTGATATTGCTTCCTCTCAATTTCTGCCTGTTGAACATCAATCTTTCCAGCGCAATATTTCTCATAAATTTTTCTAACGCCCCAAATGTATTTTTTCTGGTTGGGTGAAAACTCTGAAATATTAGCGCTATAGCTTTTTGCTACCGCGTTCAACCGTTTTGCTACTTCGTTCGGGCTATTGGGGTCTGGTGGCAATTCAGCTTTCTTTGCTTTCAACGATTTCCACCTCCACGCGCGGATTATTTGGGTCAACCAAAAACCGATCTGAAAACCCGACTATGTTTTTCCAGCCGTCATTTTCAAGAATTCCGCATTTTACAAATGAATCTTGAACAAATTTTCGTGCAAACGATATGTTATCCTTGTCACGCTTTCGATTTCTTTCAACCCATGTGTACCGCATGAAAACGGGTTTATCAAAATGCGCCCTATGGTGCTGCGATCTAGCGATCAGCATGATCGTGTGTTCCGTTTGCTTTTTCATTTTTGCAGCACATTGTCTGTGATAGCGTTCTTCATTTATGTATTCGTTCAGCCCCGGGAGCGTACCGGGAATTACAAAGGTCATATTGCTTCACCTTCTCTTATCATGGCCTTGATGTCATCAAGGTAATAAGGCTTTAAACGCTCGCCATTATCATCACCATATCGACTAATTATGTACGATAGCTTTCTTTTCGCTAATTTTTCGATTCTTAGCTCGTTTTCTCCTTTACCCATGAATTACACTCCTAAAATTTTCTTTGCTTCTGCGGCTTTCTGGTATGCTTTAACGCCACGTCTGCTATTTCCTTCGAATTTGAGCATTACAGGGCAAGCTTCCATTATCCGATCGTAAATTCGCTTATGTGCCAAATCCGCAGGGTGAATCAATTCTGCTGCTGATAAATTGGTGGTGACGATCATTGGTTTACCGGAACGCACGCGGGCATCAATCACGTTATATATTTGCTCCATGCTATAATCGCTATTTCGCTCAACACCAAGATCATCAATCACCAGCAGGGAAAAGGACTGCAGCTTTGCGATCGCGCCCTTGTCCTTAAAAATCAATGACAGGAGGTCGGGGAAATTTGTGATCGAAGCAGGAATACATTTTGCTAGCAAATAATTCGCAACGCATGCGGCATAAAAGGTTTTCCCGGTTCCGACGTCCCCATATAGCAACAACCCAATATTCTTTTTTTCAATCTCGCTGAATTTACTAGCATACCGCCGGCAAATCACAGAATTCTTTGATTTTGGGCTGTCGTCATTTTCAAAGCTGCAGGATAGATACTTGCTATCTGTGATTCCTTCTCGCTTCAACCGATCAACCCGCATTTCAAAATCCGTCTTTTTAAGGTTCTCCTGATCGGATTGATATTGTTCTTTTTGGCATTTGCACAAAACCGGAAGAATCTTTTTATTGCCTGTCCACGGTATGGCGTATTCTTTTTCTTTTGGCGTTTTGCATTTGCCACAATATAGAATTCCGTCAACCCTGTAATCGCCCTCAGCCTCCGGATAAGCTGATCGCTGTCTTTCTGCTATTCCGTCGATAGCTTTCAAAATGTCGTCCAAGTCTACCTCCCCAAGAAATCCGGAACGTCGTTACTGTAATCGGGAAAATTGCTTTGCTTTGGAGCGTTGCTCTTATCTCTCCGTTCCCATGTCCGAATAGCAGCTTTCCAATCTTTCATTTTGGTTTTTCCAATCAGCCAACCTTTGGAAGCATAGAAGTCGATAAACCGTTCAGCATCAATCCCATTCTTTCTTTCTGAACAATAGGATTTCACTTCTTCGATAGAGGGAGGATTGAATTGATGTGTTGATGTGATGGCTTTTGGTTGGGGAGCGTTTCCCTCTACACTAACCTTATCTAATCTAATCTTATCTAATCTAATCTGCGTATCCATGTTGTATACATTCTGTGTACAAGGGTCTTGAACCCTCTCGTATTCCTTGTTTTTGTTTTCTTTAAGCGAAGATTTTTCTTCAAGATAAATTGTTTCCTTATACCTGTCTTTTTGAATGTAATTATGTATTTTCCAATGCTTAATTACTACGACTCCACTCTCAAAAGGGATTATGAAACTTTTGGCACACAGAATCCTCATATCGTCGTCAGAACACCCAATCATTCTCTGAATCTTTTTGGGGTTATTGATAAACCCGTCGTCATCTGCTCTCATTGATAAATGAAAATATAAGGCTTGTGTTGATAATGGCATGTCAAGAAATATGTCGCTATCAATTACACTTTTTGCAAACATTCTTTTTTCAGCCACCTTTACACCTCCCAACTAGGCTATAAATAGGATTGTCGTTTTTGCGCTGCTGGCTAATTCTGTGTTCGCTCTCTTTTATGTACTCTTCCATTTCAGAAACATCATTCGTAAGCCAATAGCCACGATTTTTAGAGGAAGACAGGATTCTGTAATCACTGAATTTTTCTAAGCGAATATTGGCTTCTTTGATGTCATTCCGAATCTCACGATCTGCCCTATGGGTCAAGCGAGATAGTTCATTGCGAGAGATTGCGTTTTCTTTGCCTATATGCAAATAGCTTTCAATTTCCATATTTCACCTCAAAACGGGAGATCGTCATCTGTAATATCTTCGAATTTTTCATTGCTTCCATTATCATATCCGGGATTATTTGCTGGCTGATAGTCAGAACGATCACGTTTGCTTTCTGCAAAATGCACATTATCTGCCACAATTTCAAATGCCTTGCGCTTATTTCCGTCGCGGTCTGTATAAGAGCGAGTCTGAATAGCTCCTTGCACAATAGCCATGCTTCCCTTCTTAAACCACTTGCAAATCAGTTCCGCAGTACCGCGCCAAGCAACACAATCTATAAACGCAGTTTTTTTCTTCTCCCCATACCCAATGTCGTTTGCCAAAGTAAAAGAAGTGACTGATATATCATTTGAAGTCTTCCTGATCTCCGGCGTTGCGGTAAATCTGCCTTGAAGATTCACAGAATTAAGCATATAAATTCCTCCTAATATTCTTGTTGTTAAAATCTGGTTTCAAAAGCATTTCACTTTCTTTCCATCCACTTGAAATCCTGTTTCGCAATGTAGCAGCGGATATTCCGACTTTCTTCGACCATTCTGAGATCGAAAGCGTTTGCCCTTGAATTGTTAAATAAACAGTGTCTCTTCTATTGTTTTCTTGCTCTTCATATGTAGACCATTTACAATTTTTTGGCTCATAATTTCCATTGCAGTTGATACGGTCAATCGTAAGATTGCTAGCATACCCATTATTTAAAGCCCACTCGTGAAACGCTAAAAAATTATTTTTCCATTCAGAACAAACTCTTATTCCACGTCCACCATAGTTTTTGAAAGCAATGTTTTTAGGATAATAGCATCTGCTTTTCATACCGCACCAAATAGTCCAAAGCCGTGTTCCAGACATTCCATGCTTAGGCAAATGGTTATGTGGGGTAACCTCTTTTCTATAACAACCGCAACTTTTTGTTTTCCCTGATAGTAAGCTGTCTGACAAAATAACTTTTCTTTCGCCACATTCACATTGGCATAGCCACCGTGCCTTCCCATGCTTATTGTTGCTTGCTCGACTAATTACTGTAAGCCTACCGAATTTTTTTCCAAGCAAATTTATTGTTTTCATTATTACAAATAAGACCTCCCAAACTCTTCAATAAATTTTTGTGTGTCCCAACCGTACTTTTCCATTGCAGCTTTTTGCCCGGCTTGCTTTAGCATCAAGTCAAACTTATGACCGCATTTGCAATGCACTGCATAATTGCTCTCGTTGTGCATTTCAGGCTTTAGGAAAACAACTAGCCCGAGATCGATTGATTTTTGGCGATACGGACCGAAAAACACTTCGTGCCGGACAAGCCCTTCATACCGCTTATTTAACCAAAAAAGTCCGCATGGCATGATACAGTATTCTTCTTTCACGGGTTCCACCTCGATTTCATTTCTTCCAATTTGTCGGGTGGAAGCGTTTCAATCCCTTGTGCCTTGCAGTCCTGCACAATCGTGTCGATAAGCCGTGACATCTGCGCCGTATCATATGTTGACGATCCTTGATAGGCGATTATATTAATCAGTCCATAAGATTCTGATAATGGCTTCGCAATCCAGCCTATACCATGAGATTCCCATAAATGGCAAAATTTTTCCGCTTCCTCTTTTTTGATTGTCACCATTTCACAATTACCGCCAATGTCCTGTATTTCCTGCCGGTAAATTTCAGATTTTGGAATGCCGGTTTTCTCCGCGAGTTTGTCACATAACGTCCAAAAATAGGCGTTAGAGTCAAGACTGCGTTTCTTTCTTTTCCTAGATATTTTGGCGGTATAAATCTTGTCCTTCTCAACCGCATCACAAATCCTTTTTGCGAGGCGGTCTTGTGGGGTATGTAGGCATAGCCAAGAACCGCGATCGTCAATCAGTAGGTGGCAACCCTCAAAATCAAGTTCCATCTTTCAATTTCTCCGCTTTCGCCTTTACAGAGCATTCGGCGCACAAAGCTTTTTTGTATCTTGCTTTTGTATTTGCAACTAGGGCTTCGACTCCGATTATTTCGCCTTTTAGCGTTTTAAAAGGCTTTATCGGCTTTCCACATTCTTCACAGATATATTCTTTTGGCTTATCTGCCGGTCTGTCAGCCGCTTTTTTGTATCCGTCGGTGTCTGCGTCTTTGGTATCATCAATCAAAAACAGGCCATTCAGAGCGTATTTGCGCGCATAGCTGGAAGCGGTTCCGGTAATCTGGCTGTCGTCCATACCTTTTTTTGACTGTGATTCCCTGGCATATGCCGTGACTTCGATTGCTTCTCCATCTGCATTTTTTAGTCTTGCCGTTGCCATTATGTAATGCCAATCGCCGGATAAAATCACGCTGTCTGACAAGACAAGGGAAAGCCCATTTTTTGATAAAATCGGTTTTACCGCTTCCAAGATGTCCTCACAACTCCGATAGTTGTATTTTCCGAAACTGTTATATTGGCCTTTTGGGGCTTTTAACTCTTTTTGGACTTCCAAAAGTTGAGATTCAATTTTCATCTTTTTTACCTCACTTAATTGTCAATCTAGGTGCGCCGTCTCTTAGTTCCGCTCCATCAACCAATTTTCCAGCCTGTAAAATTTCTTTTAGCTTTGCCTTGTCAACGTTTGTTGGCTTTCCGTAATCATAAGGCTTCCAAGCTTCTTGACAATTTTTAAGAATATGCAAGTCTGTAATAACGACGGATTTTGATGGTTTTCCGATAGAGACTTTGTTCCTAGGGGTTTCAATTTTGCTTTTTCCTACAAGTGCCATTGCCTGTCTGATATAATCTTTCATGCGATCGCGCTGGTGTTCTTTTACAGATTGCCTCTCGGAAAGCTTGTCCTTTTCGGCTTTGATCGCCGTAGCATCTGCATCTAATTGCTTTACAATGCAAGCGATAGAGTCAATTTTTTCTTCAAATTCTCCGTCAATCGCGCCCAAAGTATCTTCGACTGCTTCGTCAGGGATTTCTCCGGCTTCCAATGCGTCCAAAAACGCTTTATAGTTACTGCCGACTTCGTAAAGTCCGTTAATAATTCCCATTTCTTTCACCTCAAAATTCAAGTTTCTTTGAAAAGTCAACTGAATAAGCGTGTCCATCAATTAAACATTCGACCGTTGCATAGGGCTCTGTGCTTTGTTCCATTCTTGAAGATGTCACTTTCCCATCAAAGCAAGACACGACTTCTATCAATTTAAGTAATGCCTTTGTCATGTTGATGTAATTCTCGGGGCAGTCCTCGAGAGAAATCTTGCTTTTTTTAATGGAATGTGGTAAGGTTGGTTCAGATGGTTTTTCTTTGCCACTCTGAATGTTGGTAGCGTTCAGAGCGGTATTTTTTTGTTCTGACATTAATTTTCCTCCATTCTTTTTATGTAAGGCTCCACATATTTTAGAAATTTCTTGATTCTTTCAAGCCCCTTTTTATACTGGTCGCTTACGGTTGTGGGGGTAATCCCAATTTCTAAGGCAATGTCTTTTACTCTCTCTCCACTAATCCGTTTTAGTACAATCGTTCTTTGGGATTCCGTTAATTCATTTTTTATGATTTTCATTGCAGCCTTGTAAAGCTCGTCCCTTAAATGGCTGTTATCTGATTTAATATCGTCCCAGGGCATAAGCATTTGAGGGGAATATCCATTTTCCAGCATGGCATCATATGAAAGCAATTTGGCCTTGCGCAAGTTTATTTGTTTTCCATTTCTAAGCGTTTCCTGATCTAATAAGCTTTGTTTGCATTGGACAAGCAATGCTGCATTAGATTTATTTTTGCTTCGGCTTATGGATTGCTTGACAAATTCAAGCTCATGTCCAATACTCATTTCATTTTTCCTCTGTGGTGTACCAATCAGGTTTTAACCGCATACAGCTGTCACAGGGGGGCTCAAATGCAGAATCAGAGATATGTTTACACCCCTCACAGTTCATTGCCTTATTTTCCAGTGAAGATTGCAATAGCCTTGCGGCATCTCCGCATATAACATGTTCCGCATCTTCGTATTTATCGTAAAGTTTCCAAAGGCCTTTGATAATTTCAGATCTGCTTTTCGCTTTTGGACAACGATTCCACGCAGAAATGGCTTGTTCCTTGGTCATATTAAACCCGAGAACGTGCGGTCCATGAGACCAACAATTACCACATTCCACAAAATTATCATTTAGTACAGTTCTGATTCTTGCTTTCCCTCCGCAGAACGGGCACGGTTTTAGTTTGTCCATCACTCAACCCTCATTTCTACTCTATTTTTGCTTTTCAAATTTGCAACGTGCCTTTGCTCACGCGCCCATTCGCGCATGGCCTTTTTTCGATAGCAGGAAACCGAAATCTTTTTGACTGAATAGATTGCTACCGATACAATAGCGATCAATCCCACATACTCTAATAGGTCCATTGCTTTTCCTCCTTGTTTCTCACTATTGGAAACCGTTTCTTAAGCAAGGTTTGGCAACCGCAATAAGGGCAGTCCATAGTGTCAAAAACATCAGATGGGCTTTTAAGGCTATCAGTAATTCCTTTTGGCTCGTACGATAGATAAACCTTGTTTTTAATAGGCAAGAATTTATTTCCGCAAACGCTGCATACTTGCTCTTTTAGCATTTCTTTTCCTCCTCTAAAATTTTTCCTTCCTCAATCCCAATTGCTCTCGAAAGCAATCTTTCCGTCATTGGCCGCACATTCTTGCTGTTTAAAGCGTTAAAGACAGTGTAGGTTGACAAGCCGGATTTTTTGGAAAGCTTTGTTTGGGTTAGATTGTGTATTGCCATCTGAAATTTTAGCTTTGAGCCATTAATTTTCATGATCGGGATCATCTTCTCCTAAAAACTGCATTTCTTTCAAATGATCTGGCTCTGATTCTTCCGGCATGAATTGGGCTTTTCTCAAATAGTCGACTTTTGGAATTTCATCTTCTTCCAGCACTGAAAAAGCTGCTTTCAGTTCGTCGGAAGCTTTTTTCAAATGCCCCACGCATGATAAGATTTCTTCTCGATTGGAAATTTTAATTCGATTGGGAATTTTAATTTTTGCTTCAATATCAATTAAGTTCGCCACGACTTTTACTTCCTTTCAATTTGGTTTGATTTCGATATTCAGCGTGCCTTTTTGATAGGCAACTAGCAGTCCGGGGCTGATATGGTAAGACCATTTGCCGCTAGGATTCTGGACAGCACTTCCGATCGGGAGCCGATTTTGCTGCAAGCCAAGACGGATAAACGTTGGCGTTTCTTTTATGTACTTAGCGGCTGTAGTTGGGAGAACGCTTTGCATTGACAGAATATCTTTTTCAGTTATCATAATTTTCACTTCCCAAAAACTTATTTACGAAATATCTCTGGCCGCGTCCCGTCACCTTTGTCGTGCGGTTTACGGTTATGTGACCGTCTGAATGGGTGATCGCGGTTTCCTTTACCTTAAACAACCCCATTTCCATTGATCTCTGGGTTGGGGAATTATAGTCTGTCCCCTTGCGTCGAATAAGATAGCCGTTATTGCGGAGCCATTCAAACAATCTTTTCTCTCCAATGTTTACGCCATTTTGCTTAATAACTTTGGCAAGCTCCCCAATCAGCATTGGGCTTTCACTTGCCGCTACCGCGTCCGCAAAGAGGACTTTTGGCCTATCTTGATTAACTTTATCCTCTAGCACCTTGCGCTTGTCCTGCTCCTCTTTAAGGGCAGTTAACAATTTGATTCCGCTTTCCGGGTTTTGGATAAGGCTTTCAATCGTTGCTGGTGTTGCATACGCTCCATGCTTTCGGATTGATGGAATCACTTCATGCGTTACCCAACGTTTAAAAGGCTTTGCCTGTGGCTTGCGACTTCCGAGGGCTAAACTGTACAGGCCGGACTCGGAGACAATTTGCATTTGCTGCTTTCCACCAAGGGTGTCAGTTAAACTGACGTCCTTTTCATCTTCGTCAAGCCGATCAACCGCCATGCGGCTATTAGCAATTTCTAATGCCTTGCAAACATCAATCGCTACAAACCACGGTTCGCCTTCCTTGACGATCGTCCGAAGTTCTCCAAAATCAGAATTTTTGAAAATTTGTAAATCGTTCATTTTTTCACTTCCTTTTAATAATTTTTTGACTGTTCTCCGCGAATATCATGACTGGATAAATCAGCCGTGATCTTGTCAATGAATTTTGCGCCTTTAATCGGTTCTACTATCTGAGTATCACGAGTGGATTTAGAGCCAGAAAGATCAACCGTAATCCCACGAAGATTTTCTTTAGGCTGCTTCGGCGAATAGGGTTCACCGTCAACAGTTAGTTTCAGATCAAGCGACGCGGCTAATTCTTTCACTTCCTGCAAAAGTGATTTAAGCTGCTTCGCTTTTTCTATCGCTTCGTCTATACCATTAATCTGTGCGGTAATTTTTACGGTTTTATCTGTTACTGTTGCCATTGTTTTTCATCTCCTTTTAAGCTGATTTCTTTTCGACTGACGCCATCTGCCCGGCGATAAATCCCATTACAGTCGCTTGCTGCAAAACGGTCATTTTCTGGAAAGACTCAATCACGTCTTCCACGGTCTCAATTTTTGGAACGGAAACGTTGAATTTATCCATTTGCTTTTCACCTCACTTTCTGTACCTTATGCAACTATATTAATACAGCTTGCAACTAATGTCAAGCGTTTTTAAAACATTTTTTAAAATTATTTGTTGACTACGCGACTAAACTGATATATAATAAATAATTGAAAGGAGGAAAAATAATGACAATTGGAGAGCGAATTACAAGTTTGAGAAAAGAATCTGGAATGACTCAAAATGATCTCGCAAAAAAGATTGGAAGTTCCAGAAACACAATTGCTTGCTATGAAATCGGAGTAAGAAACCCTACAGGGACAGCTACTAAATCAATAGCAAAAGAATTTGGGGTCAAAGAAGAATGGCTTAAAACCGGAGAAGGGGAAAAGCAAGACAATACGGAAGCTGCTGTCGTAGCAAAAATCGTACAAATGCTAAGCGGAGAGAATCCGGAAGCACTATCACTTTTTAAAGCATTTGCGGAATTTGGAGAATCAGACTGGCAAGCGGTTAAAAAATTTATGCAGGCAATAAAAAAAGACGAGACACTTTGAAGGTGCCTCGCCTTTTGGCGTTTAATCACTTATCTTGTTTCGTCCATTCAACCGTAAACTCGTAAATCCATTTTAATATTCGCTTACTTTTTACTGATCTGACAATTTCAATTATCATTGACTTATAATCCATTCGTTCCATCTCCTAAAATACGCACATTTGTTCTTGTAGCTTCTTTATTTTAGAACAGAAGTTCGACAAAATCAATACAAAAATTGGAATTTTTTAAAAAATAAAATCTCATGGGTCATTTTTGACCCATGAGGTGAAAAAACAAAATAAATTTTGGGCTATTGTATTGAATCTTGTTAGATACTGGAATATATTGTAAGTATCTATAATTAAAGGAGAGAAAAATATGTTTGGAAAAAATAACGTGAAGCAGAAACATGCAGGGATAGTCGATAATGATGCAGATTTTATCCCAATGCACACAGCAGAGGAAATGTATAACTATTGTATTACCCATAAGTTCGGGTCTGGAACGATAAAGAGTTGGGCTTTGAAACATTTTCAAATAATTGAGGACAATTTAATGCGTAATGAAACCGTGTATATGACATTCATTGGGCTACATAATTATAAATCTTCAACAAGCCATGATAAAAACTTTGCATATGCTATCACAGATAAAAGAATAATGATAGCTCAAAAGCAGCCTTTGGGAAAAGTATTTCAAACAGTTAATATCAGTAATATCAATGATATTACTTTCAGCTCTGGAATTTTGATGGGAATACTCACAATAGACACATACAAAGAGGTTTTTAATGTAGGGCTAGGAAAAGATGAAGCAGAGAATATTAATTCCCTTATTCATATTGTAATAGACAAAATAAAATCAGATAATAATAAACCGGCTGCGCCGGAATCTCCAAGGATTGAATCTCCCGCGCCTTCAGCTGCAGATGAACTGCTAAAGTATAAAGGCTTGTTAGATGCCGGGGCGATAACACAAGAGGAATACGACGCTAAGAAGAAGCAATTATTAGGGTTATAAAAAGGTGGCAACTATGCCTAATTGTAAAAACTGCAGAAAAAAATTATCAGACGATTGGATTTATTGCCCCTGGTGCGGGAAAAAGCAGATAGAAACAAAAAGAAAAACGATCAAAAGGGAAAACGGAACCGGGTCGATTTTTAAACGATATGACATTAAGAACCGTCCATATGTGGCTTTATGCCCTTCTGAATCCGACAAGAAGAGGGAAGCAATTGGGTATTACGCAACCGCACAGGAAGCTAAAGACGCGCTATATGACTATAAAAAGAATCCTACAGATAAATTAAATATCACTTTAGAAGAGCTGTATGCAGAATGGAAGCCGATCGGGCTTAAAGATAAATCAAAGCAGTTATCCGATAGTTATAGAGCAGCTTATAACAAGCTTTCCCCTCTTTGGAAAATAAGATTTCGTGAGATCGGTTACGGACAAGTTCAAAATATTTTAGAGTCTTTGCAAAAGCCGCACACCAAATGCGATAAAAAGGGCGTAGCCACTTTAAAAGGTGGAAAGCCAGTAATTTTACCACCATCATCTTATTCGTCCCTACACGACGTTAAGGTGCTTTGTGGGCTATTATGCAAATTTGCAGCTAAAAATAATATTGTTAGAGATAATTGGGCGGTATTGTTAGACCTCCCGAAGAAATCACAGTCCGTAAAAGATTGTTTTGATGACTTAGAAAGAAAGAAGATTGAAAATGCTGCATTTGGTACAGCAGGATCGGAAAAAGTTCCGTTTGCAGATTTCATACTATTTATGACATACACCGGATTGCGTATCACCGAATTTTTAAACCTAACAAAATTTAGCGTCCGAGAATCAAATGGAAATTACGCTCTATATGGCGGTATTAAAACAGATGCCGGTAAAAACAAAGTTGTGCCAGTTCACCATAAAATAGTCCCAATTCTAAAAGAGTGGATTGCAAAAGGAGGACAAACAGTTTTTTGTAAAGATGATGGAAGCCCTTATAGAGCTGAATATTTCCGTAAAAAATGTTATTATCCTGCATTAGAGCAGATCGGAGTCAGAAAGCTATCTCCCCACGCTACCCGAAGGACGTGCGCAACAATGATGTCGGCTGCCGGAGTCCGTGAAGAAGATTTTATTGCAATCATGGGTCACACCGATTTTAGTGTTGATATTGATAGCTATATTTTTCAAACCGCAGAAAAGCTACAGCCAGCTATAGAAAAGCTATCATAAACACGTAGCAACCGCGTAGCAACCGCCGACGTTTCCCCGATTTTTCAGCGATTTTCAGCGGTTTTGATGCAAAAATAGAAAAAAGAAAAGCCGCATCAAATAGTCAATAAATGGCTATCTAATGCGGATTTCTTAAAATTCTTTGGTGCGCCCACGGGGATTCGAACCCAGGACCTCTTGATTCGTAGTCAAGCACTCTATCCAGCTGAGCTATGAGCGCATAAGCTATCATCTTGACAGCTTTTTCATTATAGACAATCTATTAAAAAAAGTCAAGTGCTTTTTTTGGAATCTGACTTTTGGGAATCTATTTTTTCAAGAAAATCCATCAGCTGTTCTTTGATTACGGGTTTTTGTTCGCTCTCTAAAATCTGGTCTTTGATGGACTCGATTGTTTCATTGAAAGAGGGGGCAGGCAGAGCTTCTAAAGAAGGATTTGGTCCCGCAATCTTTCTGAGAGAGAGTAAGAGTATCCCCTGTGCTTCGAGAGTTACACTGCCGTTTCGATCTGGCTCCGGCCCAAATTCAACCTGTGCCGTGCGCCAGTCGTTGGGAAGATAGAAGGGTTCTTCCGAATCTGCCGCGTTAACGGCGATCAGGAGCTGATCACGCAGATTGCTGCGGGTATAGATCAGCAGATGACCGCTTGCGTGAATCGGCTGAAAGTCCCCTTCTTTTAAACAGGAAAATTCTTTACGAAGAGAACCTAAACCACGGTACCATTCCAAAAGATCGGCGTCTTCGTTTCCCCATGGATAAACCCGGCGGTTAAAGGGATCCCGATAGCCTTCCATACCGGCTTCATCCCCATAATAAAGGCATGGGACTCCCGGCAGTGTATATTGAATGAGGGATGCTGCTTTAAGCCGCTCAACTCCATGAGCCCGCTGTTCCTCTGAGAGTTTTTGCTCGCTCTGCCATTTTCGGTCACGCCCGTTAAGCGGTTCTCCGCCTAATGCGCTCAAAGCCCGCTCGGTATCGTGTGTTCCAATATGATTCATTAAAATTCGAATCGTTTGCGGCGGATAATTTTCTAAAATTTCGGTGATGGATTCCATGATCTGTGCCGCGTCCTGCCCAGAAAGAAAGCCCAAAATTGCGTTGCGAAATGGATAATTCATGACGCTGTCAAGCTGATTCCCTAAAAGATATCGCCGCCTTTTTCCATAAGCATATTTTGTGGTGGCATCTTCCCAGACTTCCCCGAGGATAACTGCATCCGGATTTTCTTCCCGTGCAGCTTTGCGGATGTCTTCCAGAAAATCGTCAGGCAGTTCGTCTGCAACATCTAAGCGCCAGCCGGAAGCTCCGGCGCGAATCCATTTGCGGATAATTCCATCTTTTCCCGTGATATAATTACGGTAATCCGGATTTTCTTCCTTTACATCGGGCAAGGTATTAAAATTCCACCAGCATTCATAATCATTTGGCCAATTGTGAAAACGATACCATGAATAGTAAGGGGAGTCTTTGCTCTGATAGGCTCCGGGTCCCGGATAACGACCTTCCCGATTAAAATAAATACTGTCGCTGCCGGTATGATTGAAGACACCGTCAATGATTACATGGATTCCGAGTCTTTTGGCTTCTCTGCAAAGAGTGCAAAAATCTTCCTCATTGCCGAGGAGCGGGTCAATTTTTTCATAATTTGCTGTGTTGTAGCGATGATTGGAATGAGCCTCAAAAATGGGGTTTAGATAAATGCAGGTGACTCCTAACCCTTTTAAATAATCCAGCTTTTGAGTGATTCCAGGGAGATCGCCTCCAAAATAGTCGTTATTTTTGATGATTCCTTTTTCGCCAAACTGCCAGATCGGTTCTTCGTCCCATTTTTTATGAAGCATCCGGTCATTTGGAACATTGAATTTTTCTTTACCGGAAGCAAAAAAGCGGTCGGGAAAAATTTGGTACATCACACCGCCGGAAAGCCAATCCGGCGTGCGGTAGGTATGCTCAAAAACAGTCAGCTGCCACAGCCTCCCAATAGGACCGTGAAAAGCGGAATCTTCGCCGTCTGTTCCTCGATAAAGATCCTGCCAGCCGCGCCATGTATTCACCTGAAAATGATAGAAATAGAGTCCTTCTTCCTGCGGAATAAAGTGGCATTCCCACCATTCAAAGTTTTCTCCGTTCATTCCGCACCAAAAAAGGTCCAGTGTGGAAAGACTTTGATCCTGGTCGTGCAGAACCAAAAGCCGCACTGCGCTGACCCGTAAATCGCGCGGCATGGTCACGCGAAAATGAACGGGCTGATGGTCGCCTACGGCCCCCATAGGACTGCGATAAGACAGACTGCGTGAATTAAACATTAGTTGTTCCTCGGTTCTAATCATTCGGCTGCAAATTACTTTTAGTTTAATAGATTCTGTTTTGGATTGCAACTTTTTGCAAAAGGAAAATATAGAGGAAAACGAAAAGGCATGAATATGTTTGATGGGTTAGATGTAAAATGATTTTGGATTGTTGCAACATAACGGGATTTATTTTATAATAATGAAACAATCCCACTTTGTGAATTTTCGAACAAAAACATTGGAGAAAGCCGGCAGCAATCCAAATGAGGCTTTCATTGGAGGAGCGCAAATGAATTATCATTTATCCGAAAAAGAAATACAAAATCGTGTTCTTGCAAAATTGGGGCAGAATTTTGGGGTTGCGCTGGACAATGCGACAGATGATCAATGCTATAAAGCGGTCGCTAAAGTTGTGATTGATCTTCTTTCAAAAGGATATAGTGAATTTTCAGAAAAAGCAGAAAAAAATCATACAAAGCACGTGTATTATCTTTGCATGGAATTTTTGATGGGGCGCAGCCTGAAAAACAATCTTTGGAATTTGGGGCTGGAAGAACCTTTTCGGCAAGCCCTGGGGGAAATGGGCTTAAAACTCGATCGTCTTTATGACTGCGAGCCGGATGCCGGACTTGGAAACGGCGGATTGGGAAGACTGGCCGCCTGCTTTTTGGACGGATTAGCGACCGATGGCTATCCTGCTACCGGATACAGTCTTTGCTATGAATATGGGGTCTTTCGCCAGAAGCTGGTAGACGGCTGGCAGACGGAACTGCCTGATTTTTGGTTGCCCGGCGGTCAGGTCTGGCTGCGTGAAATCCCGGAAAAAGCAGTAGAAGTCCATTTTGACGGGCATATTGAAGAGTCATGGTCCGGTTCTCATCATATGACAATCCATAAAGACTATACCAATATTATTGCAATTCCATGTGATATGTATGTTTCCGGAGTAGACGGCAAGGGGATTTCGTGTTTGCGGATTTGGAAGAGCAAAAGCCCTGATTTTAATATGAAGCTTTTTAATTCCGGCGAATATCTGCGGGCGATGGAGCGAAATGCAATGGCAGAAGTGATTACGAAGGTGCTTTATCCGGAAGATAATCACATGGAAGGAAAAAGCCTGCGGCTTACCCAACAGTATTTTTTGGTGAGCGCCAGTATTCAGGATATTGTTAGGAATCATCTTTTCCACTATTCAACGCTGGATAATTTGCCCGATTTGGTGGCAATCCATCTGAATGATACACACCCGGTCCTTGCGATCCCCGAACTGATGCGGATTATGTTGGATGAGTGTGGTTACAGTTGGGAAAACGCATGGGATATTACCACTCGTACGTTTGCCTATACAAACCATACCGTGATGAAGGAAGCACTGGAATGTTGGAATACGGACTTGTTCCGTCTGCGTCTGCCAAGAATTTATCAGATTATCGAGGAGATCAACCGCCGCTTCTGCGCTGAAATGCATGGGCATGGTGTGGACGGTTATAAGGTTGGTCGTATGGCACCGCTCAACGATGGATTTGTCAAGATGGCAAACCTGGCTGTTGTAGGAGCACATCATGTAAACGGGGTTTCGGGTCTGCACAGCCAAATTTTAAAAGATACGGTTTTTCATGACTTTTATACGGAAATGCCTCAGAAATTTACGAATGTGACGAATGGAATTGCGCACAGAAGATGGCTTTGTCAGGCGAACCCGGGGCTTTCAGAGCTGCTGACCGAAAAAACCGGGGACGGATATATTCATTTTGCCGATGAACTTAAAAAGTTTGAAAAATTTAAAGACGACAGATCAACGCTGGAAGCTCTTTCTAAAATTAAGCGTGAAAACAAAGAACGTTTAGCTGACTATATTCAGAGAGAAAATGGAATCATACTAGATCCTGATTCCATTTTTGACGTGCAGGTAAAAAGAATGCATGAGTATAAACGCCAGCATCTGAATGCACTGCATATCCTTTCTACCTATCAGTGGCTGCGGGAAAATCCGAATGCCGATTTTCAGCCGCGCACCTATCTTTTCGGAGCGAAAGCGGCGCCCGGCTATTATCTTGCGAAGCAGATTATACGGTTTATCTATCAGCTTTCGCAGGTCATTGACAATGACCCCCGCGTAAAAGAGAAACTTAAGATTGTCTATATCGAGGATTATCGAGTTACGCTGGCAGAATTGATGATTCCAGCGGCCGATATCAGTGAACAGATTTCCCTAGCAGGCACCGAGGCGAGCGGCACCAGTAATATGAAATTTATGATTAATGGAGCGGTCACGCTGGGAACGCTGGACGGCGCCAATGTGGAGATTCATGATTCTGTGGGGGACGATAATATGCTTCTCTTCGGAATGACTACGCAGGAAGTGAACAGTTTAAAGCAAGCGGGATATCATCCGCGGCAGATTTATGAAAACAATCCGATTATTCACAGAGCGGTCGATGAGATACACACCGGTTGGAATGGAAATGATTTTTCGGAAATTGCGGATTCGCTGATTAATCAAGATCCATACATGGTTTTAGCTGATTTTGATAGCTATGCGAAAGCGCAGCAAAAATCGGCGAAGCTCTATCAGGATTCGCTCAGTTGGCAGAAGATGTGCCTAACTAATATTGCAAATGCGGGAAGATTTGCGGCTGACCGTGCGATCCACGAATATGCGGCAAATATTTGGAACTGCATGCCGGTTCCTGGGGTTGCCCCAAAACCTAATCATGAATAAACAGGTTAGCCAATCACAAAGAGCGTTGCTTTATTTTGCGGCTTTTATGATTGGCTTTCCTAAAAAAATCCTCACCGGAAAATTTTCCGATGAGGATTTTTTAACTTTATTTTTTATTTTGTGATTTTGCGCTGCCTTTTTCGGTGGCTTCCGGTGAAGAAACTTTTTTGCGGATACGAATTCGCGTGATCCGGCGTTCTTCTACCCGCAGAGCAGTAAAAGTAAGCATCCCATATTTGACACAAGGCTGCTCATCCGGATTGGGGATTCTGCCAAGCAGTTCGACTAAAAGACCGGCAAGCGTGTCATAATCACCGCGGGGCAGGGTAACGCCAGTAAGATCTTCCACATCGTCAATCGCAATCGAACCGTCAACATTCCAGCAGTTAGGCCCTTCTTCAATGACTTCTTCTTCTTCACGGTCATATTCATCCTGAATATTGCCGACGATGGATTCTAGCAGGTCCTCCAGGGAAATCAGTCCTTCGGTTCCACCATATTCATCAACAATGACCGCAATCTGAAAATGGTTCTCTGTCATTTCTTTAAAGAGCTCGCTGCACTTGTTGGTTTCCGGAACAAAATGAGCTAAACGCATCAGCTTTGTGAGTTTCAGTGTTTGATCGACAGGAGCTCCAACATATTTGAGCAAATCTTTTACATAGATAATGCCAAGAATATTATCTAGGTCTTCGTGATAGACGGGAATCCGGGAAAAACCTTCCTGAATTGCGAGATTGACAACGTCCTGTATGGTATCGGTATCTTCCACGGCAATGATGTCTGTACGGTGCGTCATCACTTCTGCAACGGTACTGTCATCAAAATCGAAGATGTTGGAGATCATGTCTTTCGCGTCTTCTGCAATGACTCCTTTTTCTTCGCCCTGATCGACCATCATTAAAATTTCTTCTTCTGTAACGGTCGAGTCTTCATGATTGGGGTCTAACCCGCCAATTCGCATCGCGAAATGAGTGCAGCCCGAAATCAGTGAAAACATCGGCTTTAAAAAGATAATAAGACCTTTTAAAAAGCCTGCATATCGATAGGCAGAGGATTCAATGCGCTGAGGAGCAAACTTTTTGGGAATTGCTTCTCCGAAAAGTAAAAATAAAAAGACCAAAAGAAGGATCGTTAAGACAAATCCAAGAATAAAAGTGACATTTTGAGGAAGACCTAGAGAGGACAGCGCATTTCCAAGAAATGGTGCAATTCCCCATGAGGCAAGTCCTGCCGCCAAAAATTCGCAGATCCCAATTCCCAAACGCACGGACCCTAAAAACCGTGCGGAATGTTTGGTGAGTTTCGAAATGGTGTTAGCCTGCGGATTTCCTTCTTCAGTGAGCTTTTTGATTTGGCTGTCGGAAAGATTGATGATTCCGATTTCTGCTGTAGTCAAAATTGCAGTCAGCAAAAGCAGTAAAAGCAGTAAAATAATTGTTGTCCATAAAAAATCAGTGGGCCCAGGTTCAGGAGCCATAAAAGTTCATTTCCCCTTTCAGTTAGGAAAGCATAAAACGGTATTTTCTCTAATGATCTAAATAATGATAGATTTTTACTTACTTATTGTATCCTATCAATAGGAGAAATGTCAATGTGCAACTGTTTTGGAGAAGAAAATAAGGGACTTTATGCCATAAAACATTAAAAACTAGGCATGTTGCAAAAAAAGTAGGGACCTATTGTTAAAAAATATACAATCCATAAAAAGTTTCTTTACAGGAGAATAGAAAAATGTTAGAATAAAAATAGTTTTACGTAAGAGAAAGCGAAAAATTTTATAAGGCGCTTCTTATACGTTTATTAAAGGAGGATTTGCCCAATGGATTCCAGAAAAATGAAGACTATGGATGGCAATACGGCTGCATCATATGTTTCTTATGCATTTACTGATGTTGCTGCCATCTACCCAATTACTCCGTCTTCACCCATGGCAGATGAAGCGGACAAGAGTGCTGCAGCAGGACAGAAAAACCTGTTCGGGCGAAAGGTGCATATTACAGAGATGCAGTCCGAGGGAGGCGCTTCCGGAGCCGTACATGGTTCTTTGGCTGCCGGCGCGCTCACAACCACTTACACTGCTTCTCAAGGTTTGCTCCTGATGATTCCAAACATGTATAAGATCGCAGGAGAACTTCTTCCTGGAGTGATTCATTGCGCAGCTCGTTCTCTTGCAACGCACGCACTTTGTATTTTCGGTGATCATTCCGATATTTATGCATGCCGTCAGACTGGCTTTGCAATGCTCTGCTCCAACAGCCCGCAAGAGGCTATGGATCTGGGCGCAGTTGCACATTTGGCCGCAATTAAAGGACATGTGCCGTTCCTGCATTTCTTTGATGGATTCCGTACTTCTCATGAAGTTCAGAAGATTCATTACTGGGATTATAAAGATCTCGGCGATATGCTGGACTGGGATGAAGTTGCAAAGTTCCGCAAAAATGCATTGAATCCGGAACATCCGGTAACCCGCGGAACTGCTCAGAATGATGATATTTTCTTCCAGGCAAGCGAGGCTTCTAATCCTTATTATGATGCATTGCCCGCAATTGTCGAGGATTATATGAATCAGGTGAACGCGAAGATCGGTACCGATTATAAACCGTTCAACTATCATGGTGCTCCCGATGCAGAGCAGGTCATTATTGCCATGGGTTCTGTTTGCGAATGCGCAGAAGAAGTGGTCGATTATTTGAATGCTGCCGGCGAAAAGGTTGGTCTTGTTAAGGTTCATCTTTATCGTCCGTTTGTACCGGAATATCTGGCAAAAGTTCTGCCCAAGACGGTAAAGAAAATTTCTGTTCTCGACCGTACCCGTGAGCCCGGTTCCATTGGCGAGCCGCTGTATCTGGATGTTTTGGCGGGCCTTTCCGGCACTGAGTTTGGTTGTGTGCCGATTTATACCGGACGTTATGGCCTTGGTTCCAAGGATACAACCCCGGGAGACATTGTTGCTGTCTATCGCAATATGCAGAGCGAGACTCCTAAGAAACGCTTTACAATCAGCATTGTGGATGATGTCACGAACCTTTCTTTGCCGGTTAAGGAAACCCCGGATACCACTCCGAAGGGAACCCATTCCTGCAAATTCTGGGGACTTGGCGCAGACGGTACTGTCGGTGCGAACAAAAACTCCATCAAGATTATCGGTGATCATACCGATATGTACGCTCAGGGCTATTTTGCCTATGATTCCAAGAAGTCCGGTGGATTGACTGTTTCTCATCTGCGTTTTGGCGATCGCCCGATCAAATCCACCTATTATATCAGCAAGGCCGATTTTGTTGCCTGCCATAAGTCCAGCTATGTGACCGACTACGATATGGTTGAGGACTTGAAAGACGGCGGCAGCTTCCTGCTGAACTGCCAGTGGAGTGATGAAGAGCTAGACAAGGAGTTGCCTGGCAAGATGAAGAAATTCATTGCTGATCACAACATTAACTTCTACACCATTAATGGTGTAAAGCTTGGCAAGGAAATTGGACTTGGCAACCGTATCAACACAATTCTTCAGTCTGCTTTCTTCAGCATCGCAAAGATCATTCCGGAAGAAAAAGCGATTGAGTATATGAAGGCCGCTGCAGAGCATAGCTATGCGAAGAAGGGCCAAAAGATTGTTGATATGAACTTTGCGGCAATTGATCGCGGCGCAAAAGAATATCATAAAGTGAATGTGCCAGAATCCTGGAAGAACTGCACCGATGACCAGAAGGTCTCTGTTGCAACCGAGGGCGATCCTGACACTGTAAATTATGTAAACAACGTGTTGAAACCGATCAACCGCTATCAGGGAAATAAGCTGCCGGTTTCTGCCTTTAAAGATATGGCAGACGGCACAGCTCCGGCAGGTTCCTCTGCTTATGAGAAGCGTGGAATTGCTGTAGATGTTCCGGAGTGGAATCCTGATAACTGTATTCAGTGTAATTTCTGCTCTTATGTTTGCCCGCATGCCTGCATTCGCCCGGCTGCAATGACCCAAGCGGAAGCAAAAGCAGCACCTGCCTCTCAGAAGACAAAAGATATGACCGGTATGCCTGGCATGAAGTTTGCTGTGACGATTTCTGCTTATGACTGCACCGGCTGCGGTTCCTGCGTAAATGTTTGCCCAGGAATGAAGGGGAATAAAGCACTCTCAATGAAGCCGATGGAGACACAGGCTGTTTCTCAGGAAGGTTTTGACTATGGCGTAAAACTGCCGGAGAAACCTGAAGTGATTGAGAAGTTTAAGGAGACTACCGTTAAAGGCAGTCAGTTTAAGCAGCCGCTTCTTGAGTTCTCTGGTGCATGCGCAGGCTGCGGAGAGACTCCTTATGCAAAACTTGCGACTCAGCTTTTCGGCGATCGCATGTATATTGCAAATGCTACCGGTTGCTCCTCTATTTGGGGCGGTAGTGAACCTTCTACACCGTATACCCGCAATCAGCGTGGATTTGGTCCGGCATGGGCAAACTCCTTGTTTGAAGATAACGCGGAATATGGCATGGGCATGGCACTTGGTCAGGATGCAGTTCGTGGTCGTCTCATGGACGAAATCAAGGAACTTGCGAAAGATGAACGTGCTTCTGAATCCTTTAAAAAGGCTTGCAGTGATTATTTTGATACCGAAAAAGACAGCGGTGCAAACCGTGCTGCAACCGATAAGCTGATTCCGGAATTGGAAAAAGCAGCTGCAAAAGGCTGCCCGGTTTCCAAGGGAATTCTGGAAGAAAAAGAATTTCTCGCGAAGAAATCCACATGGATTTTCGGCGGCGACGGTTGGTGCTATGATATTGGCTTCGGCGGAGTTGACCATGTCTTGGCTTCTGGAGAAGACGTCAACATTCTCGTCTTTGATACCGAAGTTTATTCCAATACCGGCGGACAGGCATCTAAGGCAACCCCAATCGGTGCAGTTGCCCAGTTTGCGGCTACCGGAAAAGCAACGAAGAAAAAGGATATGGCTGCCATTGCAATGAGCTATGGCTATGTCTATGTGGCACAGGTTGCAATGGGCGCTAACATGAATCAGTGTGTCAAGGCGTTCCATGAGGCTGAGAGCTATCATGGCCCGTCCATTATCATTGCTTATGCTCCTTGCATCAATCACGGAATCAAGGGCGGCATGAGTATTGCACAGACCGAGGAAAAGAAGGCTGTAGATGCTGGATATTGGAATCTGCTCCGTTATGATCCTCGCCTTGCAGCAATTGGAAAGAACCCAATGCAGCTTGACTCTAAAGCGCCAACTGCAAGCTATCATGACTTTATCATGGGCGAAGTTCGTTACAATTCTTTGACTCGTGCATTCCCGGATCGTGCAAAGATGCTCTTTGAGAAAGCAGAAGAAGCTGCGAAAGATCATTACGATCAATTGGAAAAACTTGCAAGTATGAAATAATTTTCTGAGAAGAAAATAAAAAGGGTCCCGCCTGAATGGTTGGGATCCTTTTTTATCGCTATTTTAAAGCAGCGATAGGGAGAAAGTCTTTAGCCCAAATTCAGGCTGAAAGACTTTCTCCTTTTTTATTTTGATCGCTGAGCAGATATTCTTTAGCATAACGCTTAGGAGAAGTTCCGGTCAGTTTTTTGAAAGTCCGGATAAAATGTTCATTGTTGCGAAATCCGACGGTTTCTCCAGTCTCCTGCACGCGCATTCCATTGCGTAAAAGTTCCCGGGCCCGCAAAATTCGGCAATGAATGACGTAGTCCATGACGCCAAATCCGGTTGCAGGTTTAAAAATATGGCAGAGGTAGTATTTACTCAGGAAAAAGTGTGAGGCAATCAAGTCAATGGTTAAGGGTTCTGATAAATGTGCCCGAATATATTCCAAAATTGGCGCAACCTTTTCTAAATCATGGTTAATTTCTGTTGCTTTCAAATCTGCTGTAGCAAAATAACAGAATGTTTTGTGTAGAAACGTTAAAAGAGTTAGCAATTGCTGCATATCTTCCCCAAAGTTTCCGCTGGAGCAGGGAGTCTGAAGCTGATTATAGAGCTTTTCAAGCTCCACGGTTTCTTCTTCCGATAGAGTTACCTGAATTTTTGACCGTTCGGCGCAGGCTGCAAGGTTTGTTTTTGGAGTGGAAAGAGATTGCAGTAAACTTGGCGCAATATGGAGGACTCGGCTGCGGTAGGATTCGTTTGCAACGCTTCGGTGCAGAATTGAAGCACCAAAAAGGAATAACTCTCCCCGATGGAGTGGATAAATTTCCGGTTCCAAAAAGAAAAGTCCTTCGCCGGAAGTACACATCATGATTTCAACATCTTCGTGAAAGTGTGGGCGATCCATGGAATAAGTATCATTTCGACTAGAATGAATTTCATATTTGTAGCGAATCATAAAAAGATCTCCTTCCCAAAATGAAAGTTTTTGTTAGAGGGTTTCATTGGAAAACGATAAAAATTGCGGAGCAAGATATGCAAATTTTACAGCAAACCAATGCATTAGCAAGAGAAAAAAGACATTTATTGTGCTATTTCTGTAGCTTTTTTGCTGGTATTAAGGGATTAAAGGAATATTATGAAACTGCTTTATTCCAAAGCAGAATCAATAAACAGAAAAAGGGGAAAAAGGGAAAGAAATCCAAAGTGATTTTATCTAAAAATGAATGAAATTGTTTTATGAATTTTATTTGTTTCCTTATCATATGGGGAAAAAAGTAAAAAATAATTCCAAAAAAGAAAATATACCACCAAATAGCAAGATACATCATTTTTATGCAAATACAGTGCAGGAAATTGCGAAAATTGGATGATATGATAGTGCATGAAAAAGGGAGAGAGCAAAAAAAAAATTGGCAAAGTTGCCGATTCCTTTTTCTCTCTTAAAAGGGAGCAAGTCCGGAATTGCAAAAGTTGTTTTTCAAAATTTGATGGGAGGCGTTTGATTATGACCCTTTGGACGGTCTTGACTGATGTCAGTATGATGGCCGGTTTGCTGCTGTTGGGGCAGCTGCTGCGTGCGAAATTGAAAATTTTTCAAAAACTGTTGATCCCACCGGCTCTAATAGCTGGAATCTTCGCTTTAGTGTTAGGCCCAAATGGTTGGGGAATTCTTCCTTTTTCCAAGAGCCTTAGTACATATGCAAGTGTTTTAATTGTAATTGTGTTTGCCGCAATGCCGATTGGAGATAAGCCAAGCAAAGAGGCAAAATCCGGACCGGCGATCGGTGGAATGTTCTTTAACATTACCGGCGTTGCAGTGTTGCAGTATGCAGTTGGGATGTTCCTCACAGTTTATGTGTTGGATCTGTTCTTCAAAAATTTGAATCCGGGATTTGGATTGATGATGGCAACCGGATTCTATGGCGGCCATGGAACAGCAGCTGCTGTTGGTCAGACATATGAAAGCCTTGGTTGGGATGAAGCTTCTGCTTTGGGTTATACAACCGCGACGGTCGGCTTAGTCGGAGGCATTATTTCCGGCGTGGCGATCATTAACTGGGGCGCCCGCAAAGGATATACCCATTATGTAACTTCTCCAAAGGATTTGCCGTTGTCCATGAAGACCGGTTTGGTACAGCCAATGGATCAGCAGGCGAGCACGAAGGCGACCATTTCTACGATCTGCATGGATCCGATGGCATTCCATTTAGGATTAGTTTTAGTTCCTTCTCTTTTCGGCTACATGCTTTCAAAAGCATTAATACCCGTAATCGGAGTCGAAATTCCAGCCTTCTGCACAGCACTTCTTTTTGGATTCATTGTTAATGCAGTTATGAATAAGACCCATTCGGACAAATACATTGACCGGGGAAGCATCAGCCGGATCAGCGGTACTTCTACCGATTTCCTGATGGTTTCCGGTATTGGTTCTCTACAGCTTGGGATTGTTGTCAAATATGCGGTCCCGCTGATTGTAGTTTGTGCGGCAGGGTTCTTAACAAACTGGCTCTGGTTCCATATCGTTGGCAAACATTCTTCTCCAAAGGATTGGTTCGAACGCAATATGATGGTTTGGGGCCATGCCTGCGGCGTTGCTGCAACAGGCGTTATGCTTCAGCGTATTTGCGATCCGGAACTAAAGTCCAGAGGAATTGAGGATTCCGGCATTTCAGATCTAATCAATCGTCCAATTATTGTTGGTCTACAGGTAATTCCGCCGGTCCTAATGACGACGATGGCAGCTGCAGGTCCTCATATTGTCACATGGGTATGCTTCGCAATTGTTGCGGTAATGGGAATTGTAGCTTATGCCTGCAAATGGTGGAATCCGAAGTCAAAAGTACAAACCTATTCACAAAGTGATGTTGGTAAAGTAGAAAAAATGCCGATCAGCAGAAATGACCAAGGCAAAGCAGCTTAAAATTAAATCAGCTTGATGATTGGTAAATTGAAGATTGGAAGCGCGTCCTTGAATTTATTATAAGGAGGATGAGAATCATGAAACCATATGATATCATTCATTTTGAGGCGCTTGGCGAAGAAGCAAGACATTTGGAAGAGGAGACAACAAAAGCGCAGCAGGCACATCAGCTTCCGGCAAATCTACATTATTTGATTACGCCGGAAAATGTACAGGACTTTTTAGCAGCACATCCTGATTTAGAGTTACCTGATATCATCACTACAAAAACACATTCTATTTTGCCAAAGGGATATCTGAATGGCAAGAAGAAAAGCATCATTACCCGCAGTGCCGGATATGATCATTATGAGGCACTGGCGGATCGTGCAAATATTACATCTTTACGCGAATACTGCGTCAATGCGGTGGCACAGACGGCGATTAAATTCTTATATGCAACAGCCGGGCTGCTCAATGATTATACAGTCTGCACTAGAACTTTTGAACGGAACCGGGAGCCTTCTTTTGAAGAGTTGGCAGGGAATCGTGTCGCGACGGTTTTTGGTGTTGGTAAAATCGGCAAGCGGATTTATGACCTTGTTGCGGCAAATGGATTGACCGCACAGGCAGTAGATATTCGTGAAAGTCAGCTGGATGAATTTTATCACCATAAGGTAAATTTTGTAACAAAAGAGCAGGCAATCGCAAATAGCGATATTATTATTAATGCCATGAACTTGACAAAAATTTCTCACAGTCCATTTTATAATGTCAATTATTTTTCAAGAAAATATCTGCAAAAAGCAAAGCCCGGTCTGATTTTCATCAATGTGACAAGGGGCGAGATTGCACCGGAATCACAGTTGTTGGAACTTTATGACGAGGGAATTATTAAAGGAATTGGTTTGGATGTTTTTACCGATGAAGAAGCTTTTTCAAAGAGTCTAAATCATGTGGCAGAGACCGATAATCCAAACTGTTTGGCTGCTACGGAAATTGTAAAGCGTGCTTTAGAACGCTCGGACAATATTTATGTGCAGCCTCATCAAGCTTTCAACTCCGATCTGGCCGTAGCCGCGAAAGCGCGCGATACCATTCAGCATTTGGTTGCATGGTATGAGAATGGAAAAAAGTGTTTTGACGAACAACTTCCGTATTATCCATCCGGTTCTGGAAAGACACGTACGATTCCATTCCCTGCGCCTCAGCGTGAAGACGAGACGGCCGCTTCCTAAATTCTAATATCTCATTTTTCTCCCTGTTGTTTCGAAATTGCACCTTCGAAACAAAACAAAAAGGCTTCGAAAAGAAAAACTCTTTTCGAAGCCTTTTTTGCAGCTCATTTTATGATTCAAATTTTAAAATCAAAAAAGCAAAAAAAGCAATTAATATAAAAAATAAAAACAAACTAAAAAAGAATATTTGGAGCAGATCCCACGAGAACCTGTTTTTCAAAGTCGCTGGGACACATTCCCATTCGCTTTTTAAAGGTGCGGATAAAATGGGTGTCGTTTTGAAAGCCAACGGCTTTACTAATGTTTTGAATTTTCATTCCTTGGCGAAGTAGGACGCAGGCACGCCGAATGCGATAGGTAATAATATAATCTCCAATGGAAAAACCAGTCGACTTTCGAAACTGCTGACTAAGCCTTGATTTGCTGATATAAAATTCTTTTGAGAGGGTCTCCAAAGAAATAGGGGAGGAATAATTTGCATGAATGTATTGTAGGACTTTATCAACACGGGGATCTGATTTTGGCAGTGGAGGAGGAAGCGGTTCTTCCTGCGCAATTATTTTTGCCAGCATAAGGAGAAATTTGCGAAAGGAGAGCGCACGTTCTATGTCGTTGCCGAAATCATCGGAATCGGGTTTGGTCAGGTTGCAAAGGATTCCCAGTAAATTTGCAAGCGCATCATCCTGTACTCGCAAAACCAACGGTGCACTTTCAAAAAGAGCGGAAAGATTAGTGTGGGAAGTAGACATTTCTTCTAAAATTCGGCGTGGAAAATGAATTGCATAGCGTGCATAAGATTTGTTTCCCGTGCAAAAGCAACGGTGGATTACATATTCGTGCAGAATAAAAATGGTGCCAAAGCAAAGCTGATAGCCATTTTCCTGCACGAAAAAAGTTCCTTCATTGCTAAGTGGAATCAAAATCTCATAAGTTTCGTGAAAATGTGCATGCGGATTTTTGTCACGCTCATATTTGGAGATTTCAAATTCATTTTCCACAAAGACCCCTCGCTTTCGGGAAAGATTATAATTCGAATCCTTTTTCCAGTGCTCTGCTGTTCATTGCGATTGCTTTTTCTTTCCCTGCAAAGCGGGAGGCAATCGCAAAAAGAATATTTTCTTTTGACAGAAGCCCGGTGTGTTTCATCATAACGCCCAATGCGATTGTATTTGCTGCCTGAATATTGCCGAGTTCAATTCCCATCGAGCGGAATGGATAGCCGATGTGTTGTCCTTTAGAAGAATCCGCCTTTTTAACCTCATCCGTATCATATACGATCAGCGTATCATCACGAAACGAGGGAAGATATTTATCGTAGGCGACCTGTGCGAGACATAAAATTAAATCCGGAACCTCTACATTGGGATAACCAATCTGCTGGTCACTGACGATCACGTCTGTTTTGGTGAAGGTTCCTCTTGTTTCGGAGCCATAAGAAGCAGTCATTGTGGCGTTCAATCCTTCAAAAATAGAAGCTGCTTGACCGATGATCTCGCCAGTGGAGATCAACCCCTGACCACCGACGCCGCTTAAAACAATTTCTTTTTTCATTATTTTACGCCTCCTCGCTCTCTTCTTCAATGATTTTATGATATTTTGTATAGTAATCTTCGCGCTCTTTGTTGACAAGGCATCCAACAATGATTTTGTTGCTGAGTTCTTCTTCCGTCATATGGGAGGCTTGCTCGGGAGTGATACTCTGTTCATTCATTAGCTTCATCATGCGGGCAGCTTCTCCTTGCTTGTTGTAACGACCATAATGTGTGGGGCAGGCCACCATAATTTCAATCAAAGAAAAACCTTTATGCTCGATCCCATCTTTAATCAGCTTGCGCATTTGTATCGGGTTGTAAGAGGTGGCACGGGCAACATAGGTTCCGCCTGCTGCAGCGGCCAATTTGCAAATGTCCATTGGGGGTTCAATATGCCCGTAAGGGGAAGTCGAGGTGACACTACCGGTTGGTGTTGTGGCAGAATACTGCCCTCCGGTTTGCCCATAATTGTAGTTATTTGCAATGATGGCCGTCAGATTAATATTACGGCGGGCACAGTGAATCAGATGATTTCCGCCAATGGTTACACCATCGCCGTCTCCCATCGTGACAAGTACATGGAGATTCGGATTCGCAAGCGCAATTCCGGTTGCCGCCGGCAGCGCCCGGCCGTGGGTAACATGCATGCAGTTGAGGTCGAGGTAATCATCAACCCTGCCAAAGCACCCAATGCCACTGACCAGCGCGATATCGTGCTTATCATATCCGGTAGAAGCAAGTACTACCGCAATGGATTGCAGTGCAATTCCTTCTCCGCAGCCGGCACACCAAGTTTGGGGAAGCTTATCAAAAAGCATATAATCTTTATAAGTAGCCATTTTATTTTGCCTCCAATCCATCAATGATTTGCTGTGGCGTAATCAAAATGCCATCATTGCGGTTGACCTGTATGACCTTGCAGCCGTAATCGTTAAATTTACGAATTTCATTTGCAAGCTGTCCCATGTTCATTTCCGGAATCACGACTCTATGTACGGAAGAGAGAACGGAGCGGATTTTCTTTTCTGCCATGGGCCAGATCGTGACCAACTGCAGAAGACCTGCTTTTATTCCTTCTTGGCGCAGACGATCAACAGCAGTCATAGCGCTGCGTACACAGCATCCGAAGGTAATAATGACTTCGTCGGCGTCTTCAAGATGGTATGCTCGGGTTATTACAATATCATCGGCGTTTTTTTCAATTTTGTTTGTTAGGTAATTGGTCACACGGCTAATGTTATCCGGTGTTGGGCGAAAAGCGCCTTTTTCGTCATGTGTGGAACCGGTTGTGCGCATTAGAAATTTTTTATTCCCGATAAAAGGCATCGGTGCGGGCATATTTCCGGAAAAATCATAGGGACGAAAATCCTCGGGTCTTGTATTGGGGTCTGGCTGCCGACGGTTGATGATCTCAGAAGGATCCGGCTGCCGAATAATAACGGTTTCACGCAAATGACCGATTACTTCATCAGCAAGGAAAACGACAGGAATTCGATATTTTTCAGAGAGATTAAATGCGGTAATGGAAAGATCAAAACAATCCTGTGCAGAAGAAGGGCTCAGAGCGATGATTCCGTGATCGCCGTGCGTTCCCCAGCGCGCCTGCATGAGATCTCCCTGTGCGGGTTTCGTCGCAGCGCCAGTGGAAGGGCCGCAGCGCTGAACATCATAGATAACAGCTGGAATCTCAGACATAATTCCGAGTCCCAAGTTTTCCTGCATCAGAGAGAAACCGGGGCCACTGGTTGCAGTAAACGATTTTTTACCCGCGAGAGAAGCACCCAGCAGGGTTGCCATAGAGCTTAGTTCATCTTCCATTTGAACATACATTCCACCATGCTTTGGCAGCTCTTTGGAAGCGGTTTCGGCAATTTCAGAGCTGGGAGAGATTGGATAGCCGGCATAAAAACGAGCGCCGGCAGCGATGGCGCCTTCTACAATGGCAACGTTGCCTTCGATAAATTTTTTAACCGTTTTTTCCATGGCTTATTTTACCTCCACTTCAATCGCAAAATCAGGGCACCGCATTTGGCATAGTGCGCATCCGATGCAGTCTTCCAAATTGGCGACAACCGGAGGACAGCCGACCTCCTGTGTTAAAACCTTCTTTGGGCACAGTGCGGAACAGATTCCACATTGTTTGCAAAGCTTTTCATTAATAAAAATGCTGATTCCTTTTTTCATAGGAATTCCTCCATGTTTGCTTACAGTTTATGGTTGAAGATAAAGGTGATCTGGGTCGACTTTTTCACGCAGAAAACGAACGGTATCCTCGTCTGGTTCCGGAAGAACTTTTGCGCGGGACAGATCCATTGAAAATCCGGTGTTTTCCGCGATCTCTTCCGGTGAAGTAAATGGGTAATAGCCCGAGAGATACATTTCTTTTGTCTTTTCATCGAACTTCATGATGCCGAGATTAGAAACCACTGCTTGCGGTCCGCGGTCTGAGGGAAGTCCAGACTTTTTGCGCCCATCGGGTCCCTCAAGCCAACCGGGACTTGTGATATAGGGCATTTCCTTTACAAAACGCCGCTTTTCATGTGGCATGACAATTACGGTATTGACAAAAGATGCGATTCCGTTTGCTCCTCCGGAACCCGGAAAACGAACTTTCGGGTGATGGTAGTCTCCAATGGAAGTGGCAGAAACGTTGCCGTAAATATCGACGGCGGCACCTCCGATAAAACCAATGAGGTTATCATTATGATTTAAAAGTGCATTTGCCTGATAGCCAAGATAACGAATCGGCGGACATGCTACGGCACAGTGTGCCATTGAACGGTTATCGCTCACGCTGCGGGGAATTTCTTTTGGATTGAAATCCATCAATCCGCTTTCAACAATTAAACGGCATGTTGGTTGAAGGCGCTTTTTGGCAAGAATTGCTCCTACCAAAGGCAAACCTGTACCAACGATTACGACCTGATCTTTTTTGATAAGGCGAGCAATCGTATAAGCCTGCATCTCACCATGAGTATAAGATTCACTCATTTGCTCTCCTCCTCTGCGATGGTTTCGTCGGAAACATGAAATCCATATCCAGGGACATTTTTTAAGCTAAGCAGCCGATTAACACCAAGTTTTTCTAGATATTCAGCATGATTTTTGACCCCATAGACCCACTCTTTTAAAAATTGCTGAAATGCCTCGTCAGATTTTCCTGCACGATCATATTCAAGATAAAATTCCTTATCGTAATCGTAGTAGCCGTAAACCTGAGAGGGGTGTCCTCCATAAGGAAGATGAACAACTGCACTTACGGTAATGCCGGGAATGGTATTCTTTTCCGGTTCGCGGCGAATCCATTCGTTGGAGACCAGTTCTTCGCAGGTAACAATCGTATTTTTTGCGGCGAAGGCCAGATCAATATCTTGAAACGGATCGCTCAAAAGACGGCAGGTGCCGTCGGGAGAGGCGATTTGTGCATGAATAATGGCGGTGTCCAGCCGAGGAACCGGGAGCAAAAGGAGCTTTTCTTCGGGATTAAAAGGATTTTGCTGAATCAAAAATTTCTGATTCGGTAGTTTATCGATTTTCTTGCGTTCTTCTTCGGAGAGGCCCCATTCTTTTTCCATGCCGGAGCCAAGCATCATACGAACGGGAATGTAGGGTAGCCCCATAGCTGCTGCATGAAACATGGTCATCTGTGCATCTTGAGAGTAATCTTCAAAAAGAATGGAACCTTCTTGAATTGCTGCGCGAAATCGGCGGCTTACATTGGAAAAACGGGGGTTTGCAGTATAACAGTTTATGTAAGCTTTTACTCTTCCGGCGCCGATCAGCATATCCCAGTCACTGCCGGCAGGGCCGCCTTCGCCGATCAGATCTGTCTGTCCCTGCCGTAAAATTTCACAAACAGCCGCAAGCGGTTTTCGACCGGTGGTAAAACCGCCGAATGCCATGTGATCGCCGGAGTGTACATAGGTAGAAATAGCTTCGGAAAGAGAACAAATTTTATGATTACTACTGTACAAAAACATCACATCTTTTCGAAATGATTTATTTAGAATAATTAGCCGAATTGCATCTTCGTTCATTTCGCACTATATCTACAACCATTCTTGCTGTCAATTCAATTTTAATAACATGCGCCAAAATGTCAGCAAAAGCGGAGAATCAATCAAATGTTTGTAGATGTTAACGCAAGAACGCTGTTGCTTAAAATCTATTTTTTAAAAGCAATAGACAAATCAAACTATTTGTTCTATAATCAAAAATATATTCAGATCAATTCATAAATTTCATGAAATTAAGAAAATATTAAAAATTTTTTTGTACAGAAAGATGGTGCAATTTTATGAGAATTTCAAAGAATATTGACTTTGATTTTTTTATTCGTTTTGCAGAAGGAATCCAAAAATTCATGGGGGAAAAATGTGAAATTATTATCCATGATTTTCGGGAAGGATTTGATCATTCCATCGTGCATATTATTAACGGTTCTGTAAGCGGACGTTCGGTAGGTGGTTCTCCGCGCGGAGGGATGATTGCTCATTGTGGGGACGATATTGAAAAATATCATGACAGTCGGATCTATTTTTTTAACGGAACAGGCAACCGTTCGGGACATATTTTTAAATCTTGTACCACTCTGATTAATGATGAAAAAAATCAAATTATTGGTTCTGTCTGCGTAAATCTTGATGTAACAGATCTCATTTTGTCTCAAAATATGCTGCGTGGTTTTGTGCCGAATGGAAATGATTCCGGTTCCATACCGGAAGAAGAGATTGGCTTTGAAAATGTGGACGATGTGCTGCACTATTACATTAGCCACTGTGAACAACAAATTGGAAAGCCAATGTCTATGATGGATCGAAACGAGAAGATTCGGGCCCTCAGCTACTTAAATAAAAAGGGGGTCTTTAAAATTTCAAAAGCAAATGTGGAATTGTGCCAGGCTTTCCAGATTTCTAAATTTACACTTTATAACTATTTGGAAGAAGCAAAGCAAAAAGATCAGCAAAATCTGCCAAAAGAATAAAATTTATTAAAATTGCAGTCAAAACTCCGAAGAATGAAGCCTTTTTTGAAAGGGCAAATTCTTCGGAGTTTTTGTGTAAAAAATAAATTTAAAACATTTAAAGCTTTTAAAAATAAAAAAGAAAAGTCAATAATATCGTAAGATTAGTCAATATTTGTAATTATAGCCCTGCTTTTTACTTAAAATTAGGCAAGGTATACAAACAAAAAAGGAATAGTTTATGCAGTAATACAGCATGATTTTTGTTGACTTTTAAAAAAAGGCTTTTATAATAATGGCAGAAGACAAAACTTACAATTAGTTTGAAAGAAAAACATTATGTAAGAATTTAGCCGATTGCAATCGAAATTTACAATAAAGAAAGGTGGATTGAGACAATCAAATTTAGCGGGTATGAGAATCTTGGGGAGCAATTCCAAAATTAGAAGGAGGAATTATTCATGGGAAAAGAAGGGGAACAGCAGCCTAAGTCGGTAAAACGTTCAAAGTTTTTGGACGGAGTAGAAAGAGTCGGCAATAAACTGCCGGATCCTGTTATCCTGTTTATTTGGCTGGTTGTCCTTGTAGCAGTTATTTCATGGATTGGTTCAATCTGTGGGTGGAGTGCAATTAGTCCGGCAGATGGAAAACTGGTTACTGTTTTTAATTTGCTGAGTCCGGCAGGGATTCAATATATGATCAGTAACTGCTATCAAAACATGTCTACTTTCGCACCGCTTGCGATTGCACTGCCATTATTTATTGCAGTCGGTATTGCAGATAAATCTGGTTTTTTGGATTCTTTGTTTATTCGCATGGGGATGAAAGTAAGCGGCACAATGCTTACTGCAATTATTATTTTTCTTGGGATTTCTTCAAACTTTATGTCTGATATCGGATTCGTAATTCTGCCGCCTTTAGCAGCAATGTTGTTTTTAGCCGTCGGCAGAAATCCAATTGTAGGAATGTGCTGTGCTTATGCGGCGACCGGCTGCGGGTTAGCAGCAAATCTGCTGATTGGCATTTCCGATGCAAGAATTTCTGCGACCTCTCAGGCTGCCGCAGCCATCCTTGACCCAAACGCGGTGGTTTTGCCAACCTGTAACTGGTATTTTATTGCGGTTGCGTGTATTGTATTAACAGTCGTCAATACGTTTGTAACGGAAAAGGTTTTGGAGCCCCGGATGGGCAAATGGGATCCGAATCTTTCGGATAGTGATATTAAAGCGGTCGATCTTTCCAGTTATCAGACGACTCCGGAACAGAAAAAAGGCATGCGCGCCGGTGGAATCTCAATTCTGGTTATGTTGGCTATTTTAATTATCGGTGTTATTCCACCATATGGTTTTCTATGTGATGCAAACGGCGTCAATGTTTTCAATAATCAGAAAATGCAGCTTGGTTCGATTGTAACAACAATGGTTTTGCTGATTGGAATTCCGGGAATTGTTTACGGCAAAGTTGCCGGTACAATTCCGGATGGAAAAGCACTTGGGGTAGCAATGGCAAAAGGAATCCGCGATGTAGCTCCGTTTGTCGTTCTCTGCTTCTTTGCAGGACAATTTACCGGGTGGTTTACAACAAGCAACCTCGGATCAATCCTTGCTGTAAATGGTGCGGCTGCGATTCGCGACAGTGGACTCAGCGGGCTGCCTTTGATGCTGATCCTGATTGTTGTTTGTGCGCTGATCAATCTCTTTGTGCCAAGTGCAAACGCAAAATATTCCCTTTTGGCACCGATCCTCGTGCCGATGTTTATGATGCTTGGCTATAGTCCGGCATTGACCCAAATGGTTTACCGCATGGGCGATTCTGTTACCAATGCAATCACACCGGTTATGGCTTATTTCGCGATGCTTTTGGGACTTGTCAAAACCTATGACAAAAAAGCAGGCATGGGCACCTTAATGTCTTTGCTGATGCCATATACATTATCATACCTATTGACTTGGGTCGTTTTGTTCTCTATATGGTTCCTGGCCGGATGGCCTCTGGGCCCTGGCGGCGGACTTTATCTATAAAGCAAAAACATCGTAGCAATTTATAAGAGAAAGAAAGGAATCAAATGAAGATCGAAAAAATCGAGTACATACCAATTCGTATCCCAAAGCGCGGTGCTAAGGGTGGAAAAGTTTGGAAAACAGCGCTGGGAAACAACCCATTTGGAGATGCAGTCATTGTTTTACTGCATACGGATAATGGAATTTGTGGCCTTGGTGAAGTTTCTTCCATCTGGGATACCTATGGAAGCGGCCTTTTGCGGGATATGGGGCAGAAGCTTTCTGATTCCGTATTAGGACTTGATGCTTTTAGTATCACCGAAGCTATCGCAAAAATGGATAAAGCAATCGCTTGGAGTAAAAATGCACTTTGCTTTAAAGCCGGCATCGAAATGGCCATGTATGATGCAATCGGAAAATCCACTGGACTACCGGTTTATCAGTTGCTTGGGGGCAAACGCAGAGAGCGGATTCCTCTTTCTCATTCAGTTGCGATGGGTACGGTCGAAGAGCGCGTTGCTCAAGTGGAACAGCATGTAAAAGCTGGGTTCCATACGGTGAAGGTGAAAGTTGGGATTGATTTTGAAGACGATGTAAAAGCGGTTCGTGCAATTCGCGAAAAGTTTGGGCCAAAGCTTGGAATTCGTGTGGATGCAAATATGGGATGGCGTGATGAAAAAACGCTGATTAAAGTTGCTTATCAGTTAGCAGATCTGGGAGTCCTCTCGATTGAGCAGCCTTTTGCACCTAGAGAACTTTTAAGGCTTTCTAAAATTCGGGAAAAATTCCCGATTCCTCTCATGCTGGATGAGAGTATTTGGGAGCCGGCAGATGCACTCGATGCAGTGCGGGCAAATGCAGGCGATATTTTCAATGTTTATGTGAGCGAATCCGGTGGACTTTATCGTTCTATGCAGATCGCAAATCTCTGCGAGCTCGCCGGAGTAGGATTTTGTATTGGAAGTATGCCGGAATTTGGGATCGGGACTGCCGCAGAGCTGCAGCTCGGTCTTGCGGCTCCAAGAATTGATCATCCCAGTGACGTAATCGGCAATCTCTATTTTGAAGACGATGTAATCAAAGAGACTTTACCGGTAGAGGATGGTTATGCTCTGGCAGTAGATCGTCCGGGGCTGGGGGTCAGCCTCGACTGGGATAAGATTAAAAAATATAGGACCGACTAAAATCAGTTCCTGAAAAAATAAATGGGTCACTTTAAATGCTTTTATAATATTAGAAAGAGGTGAGCAGAAATGGTAGAACAAAATTTTACCGAAAAAATTTCTGCACTTGAATTTCTCGACTTTGCAGTCAGCTTTGGACGCCCACCGGTTCCGTTCACCGGAGTGTGGGTGGATAAAGAGCGACTCTTAAAGGAGCTGCGCCGCAATCACATTGCACAGTCGGCGCCGTATCATGTGCTTGCAAAAGCATATGAGGCGAATTATGGAAACAATCTTTTAATGGAAGAAATCGGCGACGATCGCCCGGAAATGATTCCAACGTGGGTTGTTGTTCCCAGTGAAGAGGCAATGGGCTGTTCTCCGAAAGCCTATGTGGATCAGATGGAAAAAGAGGGCATAAAAGCAGTTCGCTTATTCCCGTCTTCCACAGGAAATCCGGCCAAAGCAACGCGCTATGCGTTTACAAAGTGGTTCTATGGAGATTATTTTGAAGAATTTCAGCGTCGGCATATTCCGATCACCGTTGAATTTTCTCCAAATCGCCGTGATGAACCGGATTGGTCGAAACTTTATGAAGTCGCAAAAGACTTTCCGAAATTGGATATTGTTTTGGCAGATGGATTTCAGCGTACAGCATGGACTTTAATCAAGCTTTTGCGGGAATGTCAGAACCTGTATGTGCAAACTTCCGGGCTGGATGTTCACAGAGAGCTTGAATATATGGTGAATCAGGTTGGAGCACAGCGCTTTATTGCTGGTTCTAAATTCCCGGTTTCCACAATTGGAACGATGGTCGGTCAAGTGACGTTTGCCAATCTGTCATTTGAAGAGAAAAAACTGATTGCAGGAGATAATGCTCGCAGAATCATGGGACTGCCGATCAAAGGAGGGAATTTATGATGGAAGCAAGCAAAAAATATCGCGTGATTGATTCTCATGCACATATGGGACCAATCTGGAATTTTTACCTTCCTTATAATAACGAGTATCAGATGCTCGATAATATGGATCGTTTGGGCGTGGATACCGTCGTCTTTTCTTCTAATATGGCAATTTCAGGCGACCCTGTCAGAGGAAATCAGTATACGTTGGACGTTTGCCGCAGACATCCGGGTCGTTTTCTGGGGCAGTATATGGTAAATCCGAACTATCCGGAGCTGTTTGATGAAGAAGTGCCAGAGTATTTTTCTCATAAAGAAATCGTTGGATTTAAGGTTCATCCGGAACTTTCCGGAGATTATCCGCTTGATGGGAAGAATTATGAAAAGATGTTCCGCTATGCGAGTGAACATCATATCCCAATTTTGAGCCATACTTATTTTGGCGGAGATCGGCTGAGTGTTTTTGAAGAGCTCGCAAAAGAATACCCGGAGGCACCGCTGATTATCGGTCATGGCGCAATGGATCTTGGAACCGGAAAATGTATTGAACTTTGCAATCGTTATTCGAATCTGTATTATGATCTTTGCAGCCCGGTCAATAAGCGTTATGGGGCATTGACCATGGTTGATCAGGAGTTAAATCCTGATAAGGCCCTTTATGGAACAGACGGACCATGGAATGATCCTGCGGTCAGCTTGGGTTCGGTGCTTCTCAGCGGAATTGATCCTCAAAAACTTGAAAAATGGTTTAGCGGAAATTTCTTGCGGCTTTATACTCGTGCAGCTGCAGCCTTTGCCGACTGAGCCCGGATGAAAAGGGGGCATTATATTGAGTGATATTTATAAAAAAATAGAGGAACTTTCTTTGAAAATCCCAAAACATACTTCTTCAATTGGACGTTATAACATGATGACGGTGTTCGGAGAAAATTATCTTTATACTTCTGGAACTGGCTGCGCAAAAGATGGAAAACCTTTGGTTGTGGGGCATCTGGGAAAAGATGTTTCCTTGGAAGAGGGCAAAAAAGCGACCCGGCAATGCGCGCTGAATATTTTGGCGAATGCACAAGAATGTATCGGAGACCTAAATCGTATTTCGAAAATTATTAAAATGACAGTTTTTATTGCCAGTGCAGGAGAATTTCATGAGCAAAGCGCAGTTGCGGATGGAGCTTCCGAATTGTTTTCTGCTCTTTTGGGAGCTGAGAATCAGGGGGTGCGCAGCGCAATCGGTGTGAGTGCTTTACCAAATGGACAGTCCGCGGAGATTGAAGTTCTTTTTGAATTGCAAAAAACAGGAAAGAAGGAGTCGGAATGCTGATTAACTGGAACGAGTTAAGTCAGCTGGAATTTGAGCAGTATCGTGAAAAAGCTGCAGTGGTAGTCAATTTTGCATCTACAGAACAGCATTCTTATCATCTACCGGTAGGGACGGATGCTTTTTTGGGAAAAGAAGTTACCGAACAGGCAGCAGCGCTTGCAAAGACGCCGATCATTCTTCTGCCGCAGGTTTGCTATGGATATTCACCGCATCATCGTTTTGCGCCGGGATATATCACCATGCCCCAAAAGGATTTGGTCAATTATGCCTGCGATATTTGTGAATGTGTGCGGGAAAATGGCTTTCAGAGAATGTATCTGGTCAATTCGCATGGGGGAAACCAAGTTTATCTTTCTGCTGTGATCAATGAGATGGGCGAAAAACATGGAACCTCTTTTGCTCTCAAAGAATTGCGTTATTGGGATGTAGCAGGCCCAAGAATCAGCGAGATTCGGGAGTCAAAGTTAGGCGGAATGGGCCATGCAGGTGAATTTGAAACTTCAATTATGATGTATCTTCACCCAGAGCTTGTTCATAAGGAATTAATTCATGAATGTGATCCGGTACCCGGAGACCCGTGGTTTCAACGTGATCTTCTGGGCTACAAAAAGTATCAGAAATATGCGAATTTCAATGAGGTGAATCCCGAGGGACATATTGGGCAGCCACATCTTGCATCACCAGAAAAAGGAAGGCTGCTCTTCGAAGCAGTTACAGAAGAGTTGGCAAAATTTTTTGATTACTTTAATCGGTAACGTTTTGAGACCATTTTAATTTACTTACAATTCTCCTATTTATATAGAGAAGCACCCTATCTGCAATTTGCAGATAGGGTGCTTCTCTTTTTATGAACAATAAAAAATCGGGACTGTTATCCTATTAAGATACAGTCCCGATTAGAAGATGTGTTTTAATCAAACAAATTCTTTAGCTTATCGAAAAAAGACTTACGGTTTTGATAGTTCTTATCGTTGGCGGAGTCATCAAAATTTCGCAGCAGTTCCTTTTGCTTTTCAGTCAGATTCTTCGGAACCTCGATCGTAACGCGGACATATTGATCTCCGCGTCCACGGCTGCCGAGCTTTTGAATGCCTTTTCCGCGCAGCTTAAAGATATCGCCGGGCTGTGTGCCCTCGTGTACCTGGTAGCTTACTTTGCCGTCGATTGTAGGAACAACTACTTCGGCGCCCAGCGCAGCTTGGCTAAAGGTAATCGGCATTTCGCACCAAACATCAAATCCGCGGCGTTCAAAAATCGGATGAGATCTTACCGAAACAAATACATGAAGATCTCCTGCGGGGCCTCCGTGCGTTCCAGCGTTGCCCTGTCCGGAAATATTGAGTACCTGCTGATCAGCGATTCCTGCCGGGATGCTGATTTCGAGTGTCTTTTTTTGGCGAACATGACCGGTACCGCTGCAGGTAGGACACGGACTGTCGATTACTCGACCGGTGCCGCCGCAGTGATCACAGGTACGGGTAGTCTGCATAACACCAAACGGCGTGCGCTGGCTGACGTGGATTTGACCGGTGCCTCCGCAGGTAGGACAGGTTTTAGCCGAAGTGCCTTTTTTGGCACCACTTCCGCCGCAGGAAGAACAGACGTCAATTTTTTCATAGGAAACCGTTTGCTTGCAGCCTTTTGCAGCCTCCTGAAAACTGATATAAACGCTGGTTTCTGCATCGCTGCCGCGCCGTGCAGCATTCGGATTTTGACGACGAGTACCGCCGAATCCGCCGCCAAAGAAAGAATTGAAAATATCTCCGAGATCAATATCTGCATCAAATGGACTTCCGCCGGGACCTCCGCCAAAATTGGGATCAACGCCGGCATGACCAAACTGATCATACCGTGCTTTCTTTTCCGGATTGGAAAGGACTTCGTAAGCTTCATTAACCTCTTTGAATTTTTCTTCTGCTACTTTGTCTCCCGGGTGAAGATCCGGGTGATATTTTTTAGCAAGCTTTCGGTAAGCTTTTTTAATTTCGTCATCAGAAGCGTTCTTCGGCACGCCCATGACTTCATAATAATCGCGTTTTTCTGCCATTAGTTCTATCACTCCTATAGGACGCGCGAAAGGCAGCCGAAGCTGCCAGATTACGCGTTACACAAATTTTTTCAGAGAATCCGATTGTTCTGTGCTTTCTCTTCCAAAATTATTTCTTGTCTTTGTTGTCGTCTACATCTTTATAGTCTGCATCATAAACGGTGTTGCCGTTTGTATCCTGATGAGGTGCATTTGGCTGTGCGCCGCCTTGCGGGGCAGCACCAGCAGCGCCACCTTGTGGAGCAGCATTTTTGTAGAGCTTTTCGCTGATGGAGAACAGCACCTTCTGCAGTTCGTCAGATTTTGTCTTCATATCTGCAGTATCGTCTTTGCTGGAAGATTCTTTCAGAGCGGCGATCTTGCTTTCAAGTTCTGTCTTATCATTGCTGTCCATTTTGTCGCCACTGTCTTTTATAAGCTTTTCAGCGGCATAGACCATCTGCTCTGCATTGTTCTTTGCATCGACAACCTCGCGGTGCTTCTTGTCTTCCTCTGCATATTTCTCAGCATCTTTTACAGCCTTATTGATATCATCTTTGCTCATATTGGAGGAAGAAGAAATCGTAATATGCTGTTCCTTGCCGGTCGCAAGATCTTTTGCGGAGACATTTACAATGCCGTTGGCATCAATATCAAAGGCGACTTCGATCTGAGGAATTCCACGCGGAGCCGGAGCAATACCATCCAGTTTGAAGAGGCCAAGCTGTTTGTTGTCGCGGGCAAAATCGCGTTCGCCCTGCAGAACATTGACTTCAACCTGTGTCTGACCATCTGCAGCAGTAGAGAAAATCTGACTCTTTTTGGTCGGGATCGTTGTGTTGCGGTCAATTACCTTTGTCATAACGCCGCCCATGGTTTCAACGCCAAGAGAAAGCGGGGTAACATCCAAAAGTAGCAGACCTTCGACTTCGCCGCCCAGAACACCGGCCTGAATAGCAGCGCCAATTGCAACACATTCATCGGGGTTGATGCCCTTAAATGGCTCTTTGCCGCTCACCTTTTTAACAGCTTCCTGAACAGCCGGCATACGAGTGGAACCACCGACCAACAAAATCTTATTAATATCGTTGAAGGAAAGTCCGGCGTCCTTCATTGCCTGATTAACAGGGCCCATGGTGCGCTCGACCAGATCGGAAGTGAGTTCATCAAATTTTGCTTTTGTGAGCGTCATATCCAAATGTTTCGGGCCGTTTGCATCTGCTGTGATAAAGGGGAGGTTGATCTGGGTGGTGGTCATGCCGGAAAGATCAATCTTTGCTTTTTCAGCAGCTTCCTTTAAGCGCTGCATTGCCATCTTATCGTTGGAGAGATCGATGCCGTTTTCTGCTTTAAAGCCTTTGAGCATCCAATCAATGACACGGCTATCGAAGTCATCGCCGCCGAGGTGAGTATCACCAGCAGTTGCGAGAACTTCCTGAACGCCGTCACCCATTTCGATGATAGAGACATCAAAAGTGCCGCCGCCGAGGTCGTAAACCATGATCTTTTGTTCCTGCCCTTTATCAACGCCATAAGAAAGCGCTGCTGCGGTTGGCTCGTTGATGATACGTTTTACATCGAGGCCTGCAATTTTGCCGGCATCTTTTGTAGCCTGACGCTGTGCATCACTAAAATATGCAGGAACGGTGATAACTGCGCTGGTGACCGGCTGGCCAAGATAAGCTTCGGCATCAGCCTTCAGCTTTTGCAGAATCATTGCGCTGATTTCCTGAGGGGTATACTGTTTATCATCAATTTTTACTTTGTAGTCGGTGCCCATGTGGCGCTTAATAGAAGAAACGGTGCGCTCCGGATTCGCAACAGCTTGACGTTTTGCGGTTGCGCCGACCATGCGCTCGCCGTCTTTTTTAAAGCCGACAACGGAAGGGGTTGTACGTCCGCCTTCGGCATTTGCGATGACGACTGGCTCACCGCCTTCAATAACTGCAACACAGGAGTTTGTAGTGCCTAAATCAATACCAATTGTTTTACTCATATTTGTTACCTCCAAATCAATGTTTCGGTGTAAATGTTTTATTTAAATCTGCATGAAATCCATGCGGAAGGACAAAAGAAAAACTAGGGTTTCCAAAATCAATTGGCAACCTGAACCATCGCGTGACGAACAATACGGTCACCCAGTTTATAACCGGGCTGAAAAACTTCTGCAATGACATTTTCTCCAAGATCGTCACTTTCAATGTGAGAAACGGCATTGTGATATTCGGCATCAAATGGATCGCCTTTTTTGCCCATGGGTTCAACTCCAAGCTTTTTAAGTGCGGATTCCATTTGCTTTTGAACCATCTCAATCCCTTTGCGCAGGTCTTCTATGGAACAGTCTTTCTGACTGAGAGCTCGCGTCAGGTTATCGGCTACCGGAAGAAATTCCAAAACCGTCGCCGCAGTTGCATCGGCATAAGCCGTTGCTTTCTCGCGTTCGGTGCGTTTACGATAGTTATCGTATTCTGCGGCCGTGCGCAGCAGAATGTCTTTTTGCTTTTTAAGCTCCGCCTGCGCTTTTTCCAAAAGTTTTGCAGGATCCTCCTGTGGATTTTCCACTTTTTCTTCGGGCTTTGACTCAGCAGGTTCCTTTTCTTCCACCTTAGTTTTTTCAGCTTTTTCTTCCTGTGGCTTCTCTTTTTGCTTCTCTTGGTTGTCTTCTTTTTTATTCAAGATGATGCCCCCTATCTTTTTGACTCTAAAGTCATTGTAATTTCATTAATTCCGTGAGCATTCGTCCTACACTGTCGGAAAGGTACGAAAGACTCCCGAGAAGGCGCTTGTAATTCATACGCATGGGCCCTAAAAGTGCGATTGCTCCGGCAGGCGTTCCATTGATTGCATAGTGGGAAATAATTAGCGCCATGCTGTCAAGTGCCGGAACCCCGATCTCTTTTCCAATCAAAACCCGGTCACCGGGTTCAATCAGCAGGCGGTAAACTTCGTCTTGCCGCGCTAAAAATCCCATCACTCGGCGAAGATCCCCTTCTCCAACCTCGGGATAATAGAGCAGATTCGTTTCTCCATCCATGCGAACGTCAGCTCCCATTGCTTCGCGGGCTACTTCTAACAATGCCATCAATGCACTGCTCATCAGCATACCGACATTCCCCATGGAAGCCGCCAAAGATTGGATAAAAGCAGGCGTAATTTTGCGAATTGGCATGTTTACAAGCTTTTCATTAAAAACTCGAAAAAATACCCGCAAAATTTCAGGGGAAAGATCAAACTCACAATGAAAAACCCGTGTGTGCATGGTACCGTTGCTGGTCATCAAAATGACCATTGAGGTGCGACGGCTTGTCTGAACAAACTGAACTGCCCGAACAACTGCATCCCGTCCGCTGGGGGTAATGGAAATTGCCGCTAAACGGGTCATTCCAGAAAGTGCTCGTGAAACACCGTCCAAAAGTTTTTCCGGGTCATAGGCGCTGGGGAGAAGCAAAGCATCAATAAAATGCCGCTCATCCGGAGTGGTGGATTCCGGTTCAATTAAAGAGTCCAGATAAAAACGATATCCGGATTCACTGGGAACCCTTCCGGCGGAAGTGTGTGGCTGTTCCAAAAGACCCATTGCGGAAAGCTCACTCATCTCGTTGCGCACAGTGGCAGAGGAAACCGGAAACTCAAGCATCTCACACAGCACTTTGCTTCCGACCGGTTCACCGGTTTCAGTATAAAGTTCAATGACCGCTGTTAAAATTTTTTGCTTGCGTGGGCTGAGTTCCATGAAGATCACCTCTTTTGACGAGTTAGCACTCTATAAGATCGAGTGCTAACTACATTTATAAATGTACCATTACTTTGCCCCAGTGTCAATAGGGTATTTGTAAAGAGATTATGAATTGTCAAAAATTTTTACAAAAAACTAGAAAAAGGGGCCGGCAAAAAAATTGCCAGTCCCTTTTTAGAAAAGTTATTTTAAGATTTATAATGCTTCCAGCAAGGTTTCGATCAAAGAATTTGAAACCAAAAACCCCCGCGGCGTCAGTGAAAGTGATTCAGGTGACTGCGTTAAAAGCCCGGCTTTTTGGTAAGGAATCGCTGCTTCACGCAGAGAGCTTGGGATTCCATGAGAAAAGCGGCTCAGACAATCTTTTTCAGTTAGTCCTTTGCAGAGGCGCAGACGCAAAAGTGCATATTCCGAAAAACTGCCGGCAGGGATTACACGATCGGTTTCTTCTATAGGTGGTTCTCCCATCAGAAATCCCCGCAGAGAACGCGGCCAGTAAAATCGTTTTCTATTATAATAGGAAGAAGCAGAAGGACCAAGCCCAAGATATTCTTCCTGATTCCAGTATTTTAAATTGTGGCGGCTTTCATAGCCCGGCTTTGCAAAATTCGAAATTTCATATTGGGAAAAACCTGCATTTTTTAATTCTTGGCAGGCAAGAAGATATCGTTCACAGTTTTCTTCTTCTCCGGGAAGATTTAAACTGTTTCGATTTTTAAAAAACAACGTGCCCGGTTCGATTTGCAAAAGATAGGCGGAAACGTGAGAAGCACCATTTTCTTGGCAGAATCGAATGCTTTCTTTTAAAGAATCGTCGGTCTGTCCCGGAAATGCCAAAATCAAATCAAGAGAAATATTTTGAATTCCGGCGCGTCGTGCTTCTGCCATGGCGGAAGCAGCCTGTTGAGGCGTGTGTCGGCGCCCGAGAAAAGAAAGTTCTTTAGAATTTGCGGACTGAAGCCCTAATGAAATACGGTTGACACCTGCCTCAAAAAGAGGTGGGAAAAAATCGGGCGGAATTTCTCCGGGATTAACTTCCACCGTGATTTCAGCATCGGTAAGACCAAATTCGGTTCGGGCAGTATTTGTTAGACGGCAGAGCCGCTCAGCCCCTAAAAGGCTGGGGGTTCCGCCTCCAAAATAAAGCGTGTCGCAGAAAAAATCCGGGTGCTCTTTTTTCCATTTTTTCATAGTGAAAATCAAAAAATCCGTATAGGATTCCATCTGCTCTTCTGTTGCCCGCAGAGAAAAGAAATCGCAGTAAGGGCATTTTTGAACGCAAAAGGGCACATGCAGATAAAGCCCGTTCATCCGTTATAGCGATTCATCGCTTCGTCAATTTTGTCATTTACCATAAGAGCAGCTGCGGCCGCAGCGTTTTTGGTGCTTTCGTCCATCAGTTTCATTTCGTCTGTTGAAAAGTGGCTAAGGACCCAGTCTGCTAAATCCCACTGCGGATTCGGCTTTTTCCCTACGCCGATTTTAATGCGTGGAAATTGATCACTGCCGGAGAGATACAAAATGTTTTTCATGCCGTTGTGTCCGCCGTCGCTGCCCTTGCGCCGAATTCGAAGATGCCCGCAGGGGAGAGAAATATCATCAAAAAGCACAATCACTTTTTCGGGAGGGAGCTTATAAAAGCGCATGGCTTCGGTGACACTTTGACCGGAAAGATTCATAAAAGTGGAAGGCTTTAGAAGAAGCACTTTTTTACCGCCGAATGTTGCAGACGTACAAAGCCCCTTAAATTTTAGGCGGTCAAGTTTTACACCCGCGTCATCAGCAATTTTGTCAATTGCCATAAATCCGGTGTTATGGCGTGTCCCTTCATACTCTTTGCCGGGATTGCCAAGCCCCACCAGAAGATATTCAATGGAACCAATAGCTTCCGGAGATTTTTGAAAAAACATCGGGGAAAATCCTCCTTTAAAAAGATGAAAAGAAGGGGCCGCCGCCCGGGAGGCCAGCAGTCCCTTCTCTATTTTGAATTTTAACAAGCCGGATTTCAGATAAACATAGGGGAAACCGGTTTATCTTCATAGATGCGCTCGATTGCTTCTGCAAAAGTCGGAGCGGTCGGCAAAAGTGTAATTTTGTCCAGCTTCTTTTCAGGAGGCAGCGGAACTGTATCCAAAAGGACAACTTCGTCAATGACCGAATCCTGGATTCTCTGAATTGCGGGGCCGGAAAGAACACCATGAGTTGCACAGGCGGTAACGGAAAGTGCACCATGCTCCATAATTGCTTTTGCAGCATTGCAGAGGGTACCGGCAGTATCGATCATATCGTCGACCAGGATGACTTTTTTACCCTGAACGGAACCGATGATGTTCATAACTTCGCAGACATTGGCTTTTTGGCGGCGCTTATCTACAATGGCAAGCGGCGTGCCAACACGGGTTGCAAAGTCACGGGCGCGAGTAACGCTGCCGAGGTCGGGGGAAACTACCACATAATCGTCAACATGGTCTGCGACACGCTCTTTGAGGAAAGATGCCAAAAGCGGAACTCCGCGCAGATGGTCAACGGGAATGTTGAAAAAGCCTTGAATCTGTGCGGCGTGAAGGTCCATTGTGAGGACGCGGTCCGCACCGGCTGTGGTGATCAGATCGGCACAAAGCTTTGCACTGATCGGATCGCGTGCTTTTGCCTTGCGGTCCTGACGGGCATAGCCAAAGTAAGGAATCACTGCAGTGATTCGGGCAGCGCTGGCACGCTTCATCGCATCAATCATGATAAGCAGTTCCATCAGGTTGTTGTTGACCGGCGCGCAGGTCGATTGAACGATAAAGCAATCAGATCCGCGTACGGATTCCTGAAGAGAAACGGAGATCTCTCCGTCGCTGAAAGTGGTTACTTCACTCTTACCCATGGGCAGTCCCAGACATTCGCTGATCTGTTTTGCTACGCTTTTACTGGCGTTGGCAGCGAAAATCTTGATTTCCTTGCCGTGAAAATTCATGTCATATCCCCCTGTAAAATGATTCAGTTTTGTGGGCTCCTCTTTTTCCCGATTTTTTTCATGGCAGCTTGTCCTATAATAAGGTTGCCAAAAGGGGAAAAACCCTTTTTCTATCATTCCGCACAAAAAAGAAAAATTCGTAAAAAGTCTATTTTGTGTGAAATAAATATCAGAAAATATATTATTAGTATAGGTGTTTTACTATAAAATTTCAAGGGAGAAGTGATAAGAATCTGTTTTTTCGTAGGAAGCGCCATTTTTCTTTCGATTTTCTTCGAAAACCTTTGCATTTTCAAAAATTTCTGTGGAAATCATGGCAGGAAGTTGCTATAATAATAACGAAGTGGGCGAAATCTGCCACTTTGTGGATTTGAGTTTACTTCAGCAAACTGATATTAAAAGTGTAGGAGGATTATCTATGAGTCACAAGTATGTCTATCTGTTCTCAGAGGGCAACAAGGACATGAGAGAACTCCTGGGCGGCAAAGGCGCAAACCTTGCCGAAATGACCAATGCAGGAATGCCGGTTCCCCAGGGATTTACAATCTCTACAGAAGCCTGTACCCAGTATTACAATGATGGCCGCCAGATCAATGATGAGATCAAGGCGGAAATTGATGAGTATCTTGTAAAGATGGAAAAAATCTGCGGTAAGAAATTTGCAGATCCGGAAAATCCGCTTTTGGTTTCCGTTCGTTCCGGTGCCCGCGCTTCCATGCCTGGCATGATGGATACAATTCTGAATTTGGGCCTCAATGACGTTGTGGTCAAAGGTCTTGCAAAGTTCACGAACAATGAGCGCTTTGCTTATGATTCTTATCGCCGTTTCATCCAGATGTTCTCGGATGTTGTTATGGAGCTGCCGAAGCCTGAGTTTGAGAAGATTATCGATCAGAAGAAGGCAGAAAAAGGCGTTAAGATGGATACCGAGCTTTCTGCTGATGATTTGAAAGATTTGGTTGTTCGCTTTAAAGCTTTCTATAAAGAGAAAAAGGGCGAGGATTTCCCATCTGACCCGAAGGTTCAGCTGATGGAAGCAGTCAAGGCTGTTTTCCGTTCCTGGGACAACCCCCGTGCAAATGTTTATCGCCGCTTAAACGAGATTCCTTATGACTGGGGCACTGCTGTTAGTGTACAGGCAATGGTCTTTGGTAACTCTGGCGATCGTTCCGGCACAGGCGTTGCATTTACTCGTAACCCGGCAACCGGTGAGAAAGCACTGTTCGGCGAATATCTCATCAATGCACAGGGCGAAGATGTTGTCGCTGGTGTTCGTACACCTTCTCCGATTGCACAGCTCAAGCAGGATATGCCTGAAGTATACAAGCAGTTTGCTTCGATTGCAGACCGTCTCGAAAAACATTATACCGATATGCAGGATATGGAGTTCACCATTGAAAATGGCAAGCTCTACATGCTGCAGACTCGTAACGGAAAACGTACCGCAAACGCAGCTCTGAAAGTTGCTGTTGACCTTGTGGACGAGGGCATGATCGACGAGAAAGAAGCAGTTCTCCGTGTTGAGCCGAAGCAGCTTGATGCTTTGCTTCATCCGCAGTTTGACGCTGAAGCACTTAAAAAGGCAAAGGCACTTGGCAAAGGATTGGCTGCATCTCCGGGCGCTGCCTGCGGCCGTGTCGTTTTCTCTGCTGAAGACGCAAAAGAGTGGGCAAAGAACGGCGAGAAGGTAGTCCTGGTTCGCCGTGAGACTTCTCCGGAAGACATCGAAGGCATGCAGAGTGCAGAAGGTATCCTGACTGTCCGCGGCGGCATGACCAGCCACGCAGCTGTTGTTGCACGTGGCATGGGAACCTGCTGTGTTTCCGGCTGTGGTGAGATCGTTGTTGACTATGATGCAAAGACCTTTACCCTCGGCGGTAAGACCATTAAAGAGGGAGATTATATTTCTCTTGACGGCACCACCGGCAATATCTATGGAGAGGCGATTCCGAGTGCTCCGGCTACCATTAGCGGAAACTTTGGCCGCTTTATGGAATGGGCCGATAAGTACCGTCAGCTCGAAGTTTACACCAACGCTGATACTCCCCGTGATGCAAAACAGGGCCGTAAGTTTGGTGCAGAGGGAATTGGCCTTTGCCGTACAGAGCATATGTTCTTCGAAGAGACCCGTATTAAGGCAATGCGCGAGATGATCGTTGCAGAGACAACCGAAGAGCGTGAAAAAGCACTCGCAAAGATTATGCCGTTCCAGCAGGGCGATTTTGAAGGCCTGTATGAAGCAATGGAAGGCCGTCCGGTTATTATCCGTTACCTCGATCCCCCACTTCATGAGTTCCTGCCTACGAAGGAAGAGGACATTAAAGAGATTGCGGACGAGCTCGGAATTACTGTTGCTCGTTTGAAGAATGTAATTGCAAGCCTGCATGAATTCAACCCGATGATGGGTCACCGTGGATGCCGTCTGTGCGTTACCTATCCGGAAATTGCAAAAATGCAGACCACCGCTGTTATTAATGCTGCTATCGCTGTTACAAAGCGCAATAAATTTAAGGTTGAGCCCCGTATTATGATTCCGCTGGTCGGCGAAGTCAAGGAACTCAAATTCGTAAAAGATATTGTTGTCGAGACCGCGGATCAGCTGATCAAAGAATCCGGCATGGATATGAAGTATCAGGTTGGTACCATGATCGAAATTCCGCGTGCTGCTTTGACTGCAGATGAAATCGCGAAGGAAGCAGAGTTCTTCAGCTTTGGTACAAACGACCTTACACAGATGACCTTCGGCTTTAGCCGTGATGATGCTGGTAAGTTCCTGGATTCTTATTATGAGAATAAGATCTATGAATTGGATCCGTTTGCACATCTGGATCAAAAGGGTGTTGGCAAGTTGGTGAAGATGGCTGTTGAGCTGGGCCGCAAGACCCGCCCGGATATCCATCTCGGAATTTGCGGCGAACATGGTGGAGATCCAACTTCTGTTGAGTTCTGCCATGATGTTGGTCTTAATTATGTTTCCTGTTCACCGTTCCGTGTGCCGGTTGCACGTCTGGCTGCGGCACAGGCTGCGATTAAGAATCCTCGCAAGTAATTTTTTACCATTAAATTAAAAGATCTCCGCATATTGCTTAAAAGGCAATGCGCGGAGATCTTTTTTATACTGCAGAATGAGCTTCATTTTTAGAAGACCAAAATGATGTGAAGATTAACACTATAAAGCGTAAATCCAAATAGTCAGTTTTAAAAGAAACGTAACAATTCTTGACTTTTAAAGCTGTTCTATGTAAACTTTAAAGGTAAAGGAATACAAATTTACAAATAAAAAATATGCTTTTTATAAAATTGTGACATAAAACACCTTTTTATGCCACAATTAAAATACTCTGCCTTAAGGAGCCAATCGATGGACAAAACAGTGTTATTTAAAAATATAACAGAATTTGACGACAATCAGATGGTAGAATTCGCCAAATTCCTTTGGGAAAAATTGCCCGGAGGAAGAAGACTGCAGCGCAGAATGAAAAACAGTCTGCTGGGGGGCGCATTTGCGTTTCTGATTATTGCCATTATTTGCGCAGTGCAGCCGGAACAAATGATGATTGCTATTTTGGCTGTTATTTTAAGTATCGTTAGTTTTGTAGTTGCCTTTCGTCAGGAAAATTTTCAAGAAAAAGTTTATTTTGAACGAATGCCTGCGTCACAAAACAGAATTCATTATCAGTTTTGTGAGGATCATCTTTCAGTATTGGCAGAGGGAATAAACGATTACTTTTTTTGGGGCGACTTGCAAAATCTTTTTGGAACTTCGCAGTTCATTTTTCTCATTTTTTCTAAAGAATATCTTCCCGTTTCCCTAGAATATTTTTCTAACGAAGATCGTCAAAATTTCTTGGAATTTCTAGAGCAGATTAAAATTGTATAAAATTACAGATTATAAAATAAAAGGATTCTTTGGGGAATACACTTATTTTTTATCAAAAGAAAGAAAAAATCTGAAAAATAATGCTTGGTTTATGGAATTAAATGCCACTCAGAAGGAATTATCCCTTGTGTTCTCTTTATGACATGGTTATAATAAAAAAGAATGTATTTTTATGAAGGCATTGTCCTTTTATGCAGTTAATTCTGCAAAAAGGCGATTGATAAAAGTAAGGATTTTTAATTATGAAAAATATATTGGAATGGATTGAAAAATCAGAAGAAAATTTTTCGGAAAAAACAGCGTTTTCTGATGATCAGCAGGAAGTGACCTATCAGCAACTTTTGGAGCAGGCCAAAGCACTCGGAAGTTTTTTGGGGAAGTTTGGTCAGAAAAATCATGCCGTGGCGTTACTGATTCCCCGCAGCGTAGAAACTTTGATTGCGATGATGGGAGTTGCTTACAGCGGAAACTTTTATGTAGTGTTGGATACTGAAATGCCGCAGAAACGAATGACCGCAATCCTTGAAAAAATTTCGCCGTTTGCAATTCTTACGGTAGATACTTTAAAAGAAAAAGCAGATGAACTTCTGCCTGGGAAAACCGTAGTTTTTGAAAATGCAGTGCAGGAGCCAATTAATGAGAAACTGCTTTTAGAGATCCGTGAGAATATGGTAGATGCGGATCCGCTTTATGCGCTTTTTACATCCGGATCTACTGGGATGCCAAAAGGAGTTGTTGTTTGCCACCGGAATGTAATTTCTTATATTAACTGGTATGTTTCGGCGTTTTCCATTGATGATTCCGTTGTCTTTGGCAGTCAAACGCCCTTTTATTTTAGCATGTCTGTTTCGGATGTTTATAGCACACTTTGTGTGGGGGGTACCCTGCATATTATTCAAAAGCAGACGTTTTCATTTCCATTGCAGTTGCTGCAACAACTCAATGCCAAAAAAGTGAATACTATTTATTGGGTGCCTTCTGCGCTTTGCCTGCTTGCAAACTGGAAAGCATTTGATTACGAAAAGCCGCAGTTTTTAAAGAGAGTGCTTTTTGCGGGAGAGACAATGCCGACAAGGCAGCTTAATTATTGGATGGGACATTTGCCGGACTGTACTTTTGCAAATCTCTTCGGACCAACCGAGACTACCGATATCTGCACTTACTATGTAGTGAACCGGGAGTTTGCAGATGGGGAATCTCTTCCGATCGGACATGCCTGCAATAACTGCGACGTATTTGTTTTGGACGAGAATAATCATCTGGTTGAGCCCGGAGAAAAAGGAGAACTTTTTGTACGAGGCTCTTTTGTTGCACCTGGATATTATGCAGAATCGGAAAAGACAGCAGATGCTTTTGTACAAAATCCGCTGAATCCCTATTATCCGGAACCTGTTTATAAAACAGGAGATCTTGTTCTGTATAATTCTTATGGAGAGCTTGAATATGCCGGACGAAAGGATTTTCAGATTAAGCATATGGGTTACCGGATTGAACTGGGAGAAGTGGAAGCTGCTGCTTCTGCAGTGACGGAGATTTCTTCCTGTGCAGTCTGTTATGATATGGGAAGCGATCAAATCATCCTGTTTTATCAGGGAAAAAAGATTTCAGACGAAGACCTGATGAAACAATTAAAGCGCCGGCTTCCACCTTATATGTTGCCGGGACGGCTTTGTCGTCTAAGAAGTTTTCCTTATAACCAAAATGGAAAAATTGACCGCAAAAAGCTTTTGAAAGACTATCAGGAGCAAACAAAATGTTAAAAACTGATTTTTAAGAATCAGATAATATGATATTTTATCAGAAGGAGTAGGTTCATTATGGACGAATTACTGCAAATTTTAAACACCTTAAAACCAGGCGTCGATTTTACGAAAGAGACTGATCTTGTTAAAAGAGGCATCCTTGATTCTTTGACTATCATTACGCTTGTGAATGAACTGAAAGATGAATTTGATATTGAGATAACGCTTCTTGATATTGTTCCTAAAAACTTTTTCTCTGCGCAAACTATTTATGATATGGTAAAACGTTTACAAGACGAATAAAGAGGAGAAATTGTTCTTATGGCATATAATTCACTAGCTTATCTGGTTGTATTTTTAGTGCCTATTTTTCTTCTTTATACAATTGTTCCCAAAAGATATAAATGGATTGTCCTTTTAGCGGCAAGCTATGGATTTTATCTGATGGGCAGCGGCTTTTTGGTGATCTTTTTACTGATTACAACTGTTTCAATTTACTTTTGTGCCCTTTCTTTGGATAAGGTTGCGAAAAATGGAGCGGCCGTTCGAAAAACACTTCCCAAAGAGGAAAAGAAGGCTTTTCGTCAAAAAATAGATAAAAAAAAGCGCAGGATTGTGCTGCTGACCGTTTTAGTTAATATTTTAATTTTACTGGTACTTAAATATTATAATTTTCTCGGCGGAGCGATGGATGGCCTGTTGGTTTCCATAGGACTCCCAAAGATTTTTCCTACGGTCAGTCGTCAGATTCAGCCTTTAGGAATTTCTTTCTATACGCTGCAGGCAATCAGTTATGTGATGGATGTCTATCATGGGAAATATACCGCGGATCGGAATTTTGGAAAAGTAGCACTTTTTCTGGTCTTTTTCCCACAGATTGTTGAGGGGCCAATTGGACGTTTTGATCTTTTGGCAGACCAGCTTTATGAAGGACATGCTTTTGATTGGCAGAGGACGATCAGTGGAATTCAGCTGATTTTGTGGGGACTTTTCCAAAAGGTCGTGATTGCAGACCGCGCAGATATTTTGGTTGGAAAAGTCTGCGGCAGTTTTGCAAATTATTCCGGGATCACGGTGATCCTGACGATGCTGATTTATACCCTGCAGATTTATACGGATTTTGCGGGGTCCATTGATATCGTTGCGGGAAGTGCTCAGCTGTTCGGCGTTTCCCTTTCAAAGAACTTTGATCGTCCGTTTAGCTCTCATACGGTCAATCAGTTCTGGCGGCGTTGGCATATTACGTTGGGCACATGGCTGCGGGATTATGTTTTTTATCCGGTTTCTATTTCCAAACCGATTTTTTCTCTTGGAAAATTTACACGTAAACATTTGAATACATTTTTTGCTGGTTTGGTTCCAGCGCTTATTTCACTGTTCTGCGTTTGGTTTACAAATGGATTCTGGCATGGTGCTGGAGTAAAATATATCCTTTATGGGATGTATTATTATGTGATCACAATTTTAGGACTTCTTTTTGAGCCGGTGTTTCGCCACTTCTTTGAAGCTACGAAAATTGATCGAAAAGGAAAAGGTTTTCAGGTGTTCCAAGTGGTGCGTACTTTCTTTTTAGTCAATGTTGGAATGCTGCTTTTCCGGGCAAATACAATAAGCTCTTTTAAACAGATGTTTGTTTCGATGTTTAGTGGGTTTAATCCTTCTGTCTTAACGGATGGCTCTCTTTTAAGTTTGGGATTAGACTATAAAGATCTGATCATTTTAGCGGTCGGTACACTTCTCTTGTGGATTGTTGGTCGGCTGCATACGAAAGGGCATCACCTGCGTGATGAACTCGCACAAAGAAATTCGTTTTTGCGCTGGGGACTCAGCATGGCGATGCTGTTTGTGATTATTATGTTTGGTGCTTACGGTTATGGTTATGTTGCAATCAACCCGATTTATGGTAATTTTTAAACGAATAGGAGTAGGTGGGACCAGTCTATGCAGATAAAAAGTAAGACAATTTTAAAAAGATGCTGCTGCGTCATTCTGACCTTAGGAATCCTTTTCGGTGCGTTAAAAGGGTTGTCATTTCTTGTAACGCCGCGAGATAATACAGCAGAAGCCGGTATGTACTATCCGGATGGACGAGGATTTTATTCTTATCCACGAAACTCTATTGATGTTTTTGTAATTGGAAACAGTGATTCTTATTGCGGTTTTTCTCCAATGGAACTTTGGAATAATTATGGGTTTACTTCTTATGACAGCGGGGAGCCGGAACAGCGTGCAACTCAGGGCTTAAATATGCTCAGAGAAATTTTGACTCGTCATAAGCCAAAAGTAGTGCTTCTCGATTTAGACGAAATCTTTGAGGGAAAAAATACGATTGGGAATACTTTTTCAGATATGTTTTCTTATGAATTTCCCATTTTTAGCTATCATAATCGGTGGAAAACATTGGATCTTTCCAGTGCTTTTCGAGAGGTAAATTATACCAATCAAAAAGGTTCCGTTAAAATTGGAGGGCAGCATCTTCATAATAAAATAAAGGCTTATACAGGTCAAAATAATATGAAGAAAAAATCAAACTTTGTCAGTATTCCATGGGCTTCTCAATATGCCATGGATCAGATGCAAAAACTTTGTCAGGAGAATGGGGCTGCATTTGTTCTGATTGATGTTCCAGCGGCGATTACATGGACCGGTGCAAGGCATGATGCAGCAAAAGCGTATGCAGAATCCAGAGGGATTCCGTTTTTAGATCTCAATACCGACCTCGACAGTATGGGATTTAGCTGGGAAACAGATACAATGGATGCCGGTTATCATATTAATATAGCTGGTGCTGCTAAAGTGACAAAATACCTTGGAGAATATCTCAAACAAAATTATTCTTTAACAGATCACCGCAGTGGCTCAGATTATTCCTTCTGGAACGACAATTATAAAATCTATCAGCAAGCTGTCCAAAAAAGTTCAAGCTGATTTTTCTTACTTTTATGACTTTAAAAAGTAGCAGGTTCCTTATCATTTTAGAAGGATCTGCTACTTTTGTTTTGCTGCAATTTGTTTATTTACTTTAAAGTACATCTTAGGAACTTGATCAATTACCCCCAAAAAAGAATATATAAAAAGCACCGGCCTCAATATTTTTAAGGCCGGTGCTTTATTTTATCTCTAATACTATTTTGTTGTAGTACTTGAGGTGGATTCTGTGGCTGAAGCAGTGGAAGATGTTGCGGTAGATGATGAATTAGAAGATCCAGCAGAGTCTTTTACAATTCCTGTGACGGTACAGACACCATCTGCACTGCCATCTGCTGGGGGCGTATAAGTCAGTGTAATTCGATCTCCCTCAGAATAGCGCAGAACGTCAAGATCTTGAGAGACTGGAACATCGAAAAGGGACGAGCTGCTGTCTAGAAGCAGGTAATAATGGCTGTTGCCGTCCAATACACTCTGGGCCATTTTGCGGATTGCACCGGTAATTTTTTTATCATTTGCAGTGGTGTTAACGGTTCCTCCAGAGATTCCATTCTGAGCCATTAGGGAAACATATTTCTTTTCACATTCCGCAACTGTGTCACCGATTGCGACAATCTGATATTTTTGAACATTGACCATAGCATATTTTTTAACCAATCCGGAATTATCTTTTAGCGCAATAAAGTAGGTCGGCTGGTCAGCAGTGTTGAGTAGAAGCGGGAAGGTCGCTTTGTATCCCAGGTTCTGTACTTGGCCCTCAGCGCTGCTCATAGCGGAACTTTCGACAGCCCCCTGTACACTATAGAAATGGGTTTCTCCTGTGCGCTGATTCATCAAAACGAATCCAACGATACTTTGGTCGCCTGTAACGGAAGTAACTCCGGTATAAAGCCATACATCATCGTCAAGCGCAAGATAATTATAGCCGTCGGTGGTTTTCAGACAATCTTTCTGACCAAAAACCGAGTTGAGAAAGCCATGCTTTAGGGTTCCGTAATAATTGTAGTAAGAGACTAAAAGGGAAGAGGAGTAGACGCGGTCAACCCATTGTGGAACATCACCTACAGACATATCCTGACATTCACCGGTTTGTGCATTACAGAGAACAACGCGATCGACGGTCTGCCCACCGAATAGTCCGATGCTAAACCCTTTTACGGGGCAAACCCACCAAGGAGTCCCATTTTCATCGAGCTCAAAATTGATATTGTCAAAAATATAAGTAGGATAACGGAACCGCAGATGGCGATAAATATTGCGGTTAAAATATTCTGATTCCGAATATTTGATTGGCTGATCCAGTTTAACAAGTTCGGTGTCCTGTGTTGCCATATCGATTAAAATATAAGCTGGGATGCCATTGGATTGATTTGTCAGCCATTTAATCGGATCTGCATATTGGAGTGGAGCCACTCGTACAGGAGAATTGTGATAGTTAATTTGCGTATAGGTGCTACTGACCTCAAACTGAGAAACCATATCTACCATGCTTCCCATTTTTCGGTTTCCCAAAAGGGCAGCCGAGTCGCTGTCCAACAGTGGAATTTCGTCATAGGAGATTTGTTTAATATCATCGGTAAATTCCCGGTTTTGTACGGTAAGCAGCTGTTGATATTTGGAGGCGTTAACAATCGGAGAAGAGAGTAACCCGCCTAAGAGAAATACCACAACTAAAAAGCCGATGCAAAGAAGTCCTTTTTTTAAACGCTTATCGTGTTTGGGGTTAAGGTCAGGAGGATTTGCTTTGCTCGAATTTTTGAGTTTTGGTAAGACGGTCAAAATAAATACAATTACCACTGCGGCAAGAATTAGAAATTCCCAGAAGCCAACAGAATGAATATTGATTGCCGGCAGTTCTACATAGTAGTAAATAAAAGCCAGAATCAAAATAACAATTGCTGCAACGGCTTTTTTCCCATTTTTGGTGAGAGGCTTTTTCATAACGATCTCCTTTTAATTTTTTATTCAACAGTTTTTCGATTTGCGTCTTTTTCTCAATTCTGAAAAAAATTCTTGTAATAATGCCCGGCATTCCGGCTCTAAAAGACCGGATTCCACCATTGGATGATGATTATAAGGAAGTGAAAATAAATCAACAACAGAGCCGCAGGAACCAGCTTTGGGGTCAGATGCACCGTAAACCAGCCGTGGAATTCTGGCGTTGATAATTGCACCGGCACACATAGGGCAGGGCTCTAATGTTACATAAAGGGTACATTGCCACAGCCGCCAGCCACCAAGCACTTCACAGCCTTTTTGAATTGCTTCAAGTTCTGCATGGCACAGAGCATTTTTAGCAGTTTCCCGCCGATTGCGCCCCCGTGAAATGATTTCACCATCTTTGCTCAATACTGCTCCTACCGGGACTTCGCCTTCTGCTGCTGATTGAGCTGCCAACAGAAGCGCTTCCCGCATCAATTCAGAATCGGTCATAGGATATTTGTCACTGCGCACAGCACAATGAAATTTAAAATCAGAAAGATTGTTCCAAGATTTCCGATTCCACAGGTCATGCGAACTGATAGGGGGGCATGAAGTGTTTTACTTTTTGGGAGTGGTAGATATTTTTTTCGATTTTTTATAAGAAATCCGAGTCCAACGGCGCCGAGCAGTAAAAATACCAAAAAGTAAGCATTTTGAAAATTCTCAAAGACAGTATTCCCATACCATTGCTCTATAAGGACACTCAGACAGGAAAATCCGTTATTAAACATGTGAATTAAAATTGAAATTAAAATAGAACCGGTTCGAATATAAAGATATCCGGCGATCAGACCCATTAAAAATGCAAAAACGAACTGAGGAATATTTCCATGGTAAAGCCCAAAAATAAATGCTGACATGATAATTGCAAAGGAATCGCCATGTCGCCTAAGGATGTTTAAAATTACACCGCGGAAAAGCAGCTCTTCCACAAGGGGAGGAATGAGGGTGCCATAGAGCATATAAAAAATTTGGGTGGTAACGTCTGATGTGAGAGGCATATCGTCGGGAGAAACGTGAGAAATCCCGAACATTTGAAGAATTTGGGTAACAAAAGAGGTAGGATAATTGGCCAGCAGTGTTAGCCCCATTCCGGCAAAAAACATGCAAATAATTGCGCTGCGCGAAAGGCCGTGACTTTTAGGAGAATCAAACCGAACCACTTTTTCCAGCGGTTGATGAGTATGGAGCTGATAAAGCAAAGCTGGAAATCCAATCGCTACGCAGTAGGAAAAGCAGGAAATAGAATAATAAATAATGGGCTTTAGGTAGAAAAAGCTGCTGCTATTGCTGTGTAAAGCGGGATTGGAACGGCACAACCAAGTGAGCCCTAAAATCATGAGATTCATCAGAAAGATAGAAATAAGGACCAGAAAAGAAGAATGACTTGCACAGCGGCGGGTATCCCGCATTTCCTCATAGGAAAGGCGCTGTGCAGTTACAAGAGAGGCAAACGAGATTGGATCTTCAAAGGTGGTTTGAGTAGTAGGATCTTTCTGTATTCCTGGCGGTAAAGAGGGTTCTGCAGAATCAGTGACTTTGGGGTCGCTTGACAAAGCAAAATCATTTTGTGCTGTTGAAATTTTTGTTTCAGAGTCTGAAATTTCCGGATTTGGAGCAGAATTTTTCGGAGAACCTTCCGAAAAAGAATTTGATTCGTTCATGAAAGCTCCTTTTCATCGAAGATTTGTAAAAATTATCCGCGTGCCTGCATCCGATTTTTGATCTGAGACAACCACGCTTTCATATCATCATTAGTATATCCATCAGAGACAATACTGCTTACTTGAGAACGATTAAAGCGATAGAGTTTAGAAGTATCTGTATATCCATCCGGGTAAAGAATGCCGCAGTAATCCCAAACAGAACCATCGGAATCTTTAGAGGCATATCCGGAAATCATAATTTTGTTCGAACTATCCACCAAGGTTACAATGCTTCCAAGCGGCAAATAATCGGTTGTTTGATAGGATGAAGAAGAAACCGAAGAGGAAGAACTGGCAGCAGCGCTGGAAGAAGTTTGCGTGCTGCAGCCGGCGGCAAACAATAAAATAGCTGCCGCAAAAATCGCCGTAATCTTTTTTTTCATGAATGGACCCCTCAAATTATAAAAGATTTTTCATTTAACTAATATTCTAAGTATATCATGCCTAAACAAAAGAAGTCAATTTATTCGAATGAAAGCTTAAAATATCCGATTAGCAATGGAAAATCCCGTAGAATGAGTATATTTCCTTTTTAGCAAAAGAATTCCCTCAATCATAGTTTTTTCTACGATTGAGGGAACTTTTTATTTTTTAATATCCCAAGTCTTCGTCGATCAGGATAACTTCCATTTCAGGAATACCACCCATTTTGCGAAGAAGCACAGAAACACCATTGCAGATGCGTTCGGGACTATCGCAATCATAGCATTTTAGTTCTTTCCCCATGGCGCAAGGCGTTTTTCGGTGCAGCCTTCTGGCGTTAAGTGGTGCGGCAATATTTCGGGCACGCCACATGGCAGAATCATAGTCATCGGCAATTTTATTGGTTCCGACGATAAAAATCACTTTTTCATGATTGTAAAGAGAGGCGGAAATTCGATTTCCACTGCCATCAATATTGATAATCTCGCCGCTTTGCGCGATTGCATTGGCAGAGGTCAGATAGACCTGTGCAGAAAGAGAAGAAGCCCGTACTTCTTTTGCCGGCTGCTGTTTCCAATGCCAAAAAACGGTATTCTCTTTTGTGAGTTGGTCATAGACACCAAGCTGATCAATCGTCACGCTTCCGCCGATCCCAATCGTTTTGCCGTGCAACTGGGAGACAAGATGAGAGGCAGCTTCTGCTCCGGTTTTAAAATACGAAACAGTAAAGCCATGCTTTTGAAGATTTTGGATCGTTTTTTGAATATCCATAGGGCATCCTCCTTTAGTTTAGGAACTTTTTGTTAGCCGATTCCGTGGAAACAAAGTCCCAGAACCAGTACGATAATGGTGAGTGGAACATAAATATATTTTGCAAAGATTGGATAGCTTTTTGAAAGCGGCTTTGGGTGACCAATCTGGAGTTCCTCTTTAATTTTATCATATCCGAGAATATAGTAAACAGAAATTGCACCGAGAACAGCTCCGATTGGTACGATGATAATGGAAACAAAGTCCATCCAATTGCCTACTTTTGGTTCTGCCTCGATAAAAATTCCCACTAAAAGCGTCAGCGCGCCGCATAAAAGGACGGCTGCTTTGCGAGGAATAGAAAATCGATGCTGCCAGCTTTCAATTACCGCTTCAAACATATTGATTAAAGAGGTAATTCCGGCAAATATTACGGAAACAAAGAAAAAGATGGAGAAAATCTGTCCCATCGGAATTTGCTTAAAAATGCCGGGTAGGGTAAGAAACATCAGAGAAGGGCCGCTGGTTGCATCAATGTGAAATGCAAAGACAGCCGGCATAATGGCGAATGCAGCGAGCAGAGCGGCGATGGTATCAAATAGTGCAGTGCGCAGCGAAGCGCTGGGAATATCGGCGCCTTTGTCCAGGTAGGCACCATAGACGATCATGCCGGAACCGGTGATGGAAAGAGAGAAAAAAGCTTGTCCCATTGCCATTACCCAGGTATCACTGCGGAGGAGCGCATCCCATTTTGGAATCAGTAGAAACTCGTATCCTTCTTTGGCACCAGGAAGAAACGCGACCCAGATTGCTAGAACCAGAAACAGTACAAAGAAAAGCGGCATCATGACCCGGCTTGCTTTTTCGATTCCCTTTGTGGTGCCGGCAAGAAGAATCCAACAGACAAGAATAACAACCAGTGCATTCCAGAAAAGGCTTCCAAAATCGCCGGTCGCCTGTGAGAAAAATTGTTTTGCTTCCCCAACGAAAATTTCTCCCGTGATAGAGCCATAGCAGGAACGTACAACCCATCCAATAATGATTGCATAGCCAATGGCAATTCCGAGAGAGCCTAAAAGCGGAATCCAGCCTAAAATAGAACCGAGCTTTTTCTTACCGCGGCTTTCGAAACAGTATTCATAGGCCCCCAAAGTTCCGGTGCGCGCGCGGCGTCCAATTGCAAATTCAGCAGAAAGTCCTACCCAGCCGAATAAAAATACAAACAGCAGATAGGGAATCAGAAAAGCAGCGCCGCCATATTGCCCGAGACGATAAGGAAACATCCAAATATTTCCCAGCCCTACGGCAGAACCGACACAGGCAATAATAAATCCAAAGTTCGAGCTGAAATTCCCGTTCTTGTGCGGGGAGTCAGGTGATGTATTCATAGCTGATAAAATCCTCTCTTTTTTCTCTTTTTATGTTAATGGGAGGCCAATCCCACTTTGATTTCTATGTTTCTAAAGATTCTAAAAACTTGAGCAGAGACAAGTTGATGCGGTCATTTTGACTGATACTTTTTAAAAATTCAATGCAGTCAGGGCATTCCCCACAGATATCAATACCGAGAATTTCTCGATGACGCAGCAGAAAAGCAAGCATTTCGCGCAGTTGTGAAAGACTCATGATGCCTTGATCCCAGGAGGTGTTCACTACTTTTTTGCTGAGAACATCTTTATCGATGGAAATATAAATTGGAAATCTTCCGCAGAGTTCCGAAAACTGAGCTTCCGAAAGATTCAGATGAGAACTGTCAACGCACAAAACCCGATTTTGAAATTCTGAAGGAATCTTTGTTTCCTGCTCTTTGGAAAGTCCAACTAAAATGACTTTTTTGAGCAGCGGAAGCTTTTTTAAAGAATCCAAGATCCAGTCTCCACAGGAAAGAAGGTCAGAAAAAAGCGGCTTCTGCATATCAGAATGATGGTCAAAGACAACCAGAGAAAAAGGAGCCAAAATCTTTTCTATCCAAAACCTGGTGATGTAATGATAATTTCCAGAATCAATAAAGTGAATGCTGCGAACCGGTTCCAAGGAAATTCGCTTCCGAATTTCGCGGGCGGCTTTCTCATCGCAGAATCCGTCTGTTCCGCTAAGGTCGGTGCAGTCAATCCAGTGGATTCGTTCGTGCTGGTAGAAGCGCTCTTCCTCGTAAATATGAGAAAAGTTTAGAATCGATAAAATTGAAGCCGGAGTTGTCATTTTCCCGTTTCAGCTTTCATCAAAAGTGCTACCGTCTCAATATGGTTCGTATGAGGGAACATGTCTACCGGCTGAAGTGCCTTTACTTTCCAGCCCAACTTGACAAGATAATGAAAATCCCTTGCCTGCGTTTCGGGATTACAGGAAATATAGACGACTCGCTTTGGATTTAGGCGGTTGAGACTTGCTAAAAACGGTTCACTGCTTCCGGCGCGGGGCGGATCTAGAAAAACAGTATCAATCTGCTCTTTGTCGGCGGCAAGTTCGACCATAAAATCTCCCGCATCTCCAGTAAAAAACTGCGCATTTGTGGCTTTGTTAAGCTTTGCATTCCGGATTGCGTCTTTTACTGCGGCGGGATTAATCTCGACGCCGATCACTTTTTTTGCCTTTTTGGAGGCAACAAGTCCGATTGTTCCAATTCCACAGTAGGCGTCAATGACAGTTTCTGTCCCAGTTAGATGTGCAAAATCCATTGCGGTGCGATAAAGCACTTCAGTTTGCAGGGGGTTGATCTGATAAAAGCTTTTCGAAGAAATCCGAAAACGGCAGGAGCAGAGATCGTCTTCAATATATCCTGGTCCCCAGAGAACTTTTTCTCGTTCACCGAGCACAAGGCTGGTATGACGTTTATTTAAATTTAAAATCACAGTTGTAATTTCCGGATGTTCAGTTCTCAGCGCTTTTACAAACTTCTTTTCTGGGAAAATCGGATTTGCCGCCACTAAAACGACCATGACCTGATTGGTGGAAAATCCGCGCTTGATCAGAACGTGGCGCAAAAATCCGCGCCCAGTGCGCTCATCAAATGTGGAAAGTTTAAAACTTTTGAGTAGCTTTCGAATGGTTCCCATGATGCGGTCTGCGGTTTCGTCTTCTGTCAGACAGGACTCTACCGGAACGACCCGATGCGTACTGGATTGGTAAACACCGGAGATGATTTGCCCTTTACGGTCCGTTGTAAAAGCCGCTTGTACTTTGTTGCGGTAATGGTAGGGAAAATCCATTCCCAAAATCGGATTCGGCTTGCAGAAATGCCCTAAAAGAGAAAAGACCCGGCGCTCTTTCCAACGAAGCTGTTCCGGATAGGAAAGATTCTGCAGCTGGCACCCACCACATTTGTGATAAAGCGGACACTTATGCGCCTCTTTTAATTCCATATAATAAAAAAATCCTCCTATTAAAAACCAAAGACTTATTTTATCTAAAATATTCCCAATAAGTATACCATAAAAAATGCCGAAAAAAAAGCCGTCCCGGCAGAAACCGAAACGGAGACCGCTTATGATTGCGGCGGAAGATATTCTTTACAGGAAATTGATTCCACGGTCATCTTTAGAATTACGGTGCGGGCAAGAGATTCCGGAGAAAAAGAAAAATTTTGTTCGGCAGAATACTGTTTCATTAAAAGGGAAAGCGCTTTTTCTTTTTCGGAGGGCTCTTCTACAAATTGTACTTTTCCAGTCCCGATGACACTCTGATAGTAAAAGGAATATTCACAGGCAAAACGGCCTTTTTTCACGGCGTGTGAAGTATCAAGTTCAAAAGAAAGCTCTGGATTTTTCCGAAGAAGATCGAGCTTTGTTCCCTCTTTGGCGCTATGAAAATAAAAGATCCCGTTTTCCTCTGGTAAGAATCCAAAATTGAGCGGAATTAGATAGGGAACGGGGTCGTTTGTAATTGCAAGACGACAGCAGTCGCATTTTTGAATGATGGAAAATATTTTTGTTTGGTCAACTACTTGTCGATCACTTCTGCGCATAAACAAATTCCTCCTCAATCGAATACAATGAACAATCTATTTCATCCAGTATAGTAAAAAGAAAGAAAAAAAGCAATCCTTTAGAATCTTTGCCGAAAACGTTCGTAACGTGACTTGGCAAGATCTTCTCCCGAAAAAGTCTTTTCTTTTTGAAAGAATGAAAAAATGTTTTTTTCAAGATCTTCGTAGAGCGGAGTAAAATCACCATTTTCCGGTTCCGGAAAAATACGGTCGGCGGCTTTTAGCTTTAATAAGTCTTCGGCTGTCATGTGCAGGCATTCTGCTGCCTCGGCTGCTTTTTCACTGTCCTTCCAAAGAATAGAAGCACAGCCTTCCGGAGAAATGACTGAATAAACGGCATTTTCCAGCATCCAGACTTCATCGGCAACCGCTAAACCAAGTGCACCGCCGCTGCCGCCTTCCCCGACAAAGAGAGATAGAATGGGCGCTTTGAGCGTCATCATTTCGCAGAGGTTTTCGGCAATTGCCTGCCCTTGTCCGCGTTCTTCGGCGGCAACACCGCAGTATGCACCGGCAGTATCGATAATGCAGAGAATTGGACGATGGAATTTTTCCGCCTGTTTCATAAGCCGGAGTGCTTTGCGGTAACCTTCCGGATGTGCCATGCCAAAATTATGTGCGACTCGCTCCGCCGTATTATGGCCGCGTTCCAATGCAATCACTGTTACAGGCATTCCGCAAAGCCGTCCGATCCCTGCAATGACCGCGGGATCGTCGCCAAAACGTCGGTCACCGTGAAGCTCTGTAAAATCGGAGACCAAATGAAAAAGAAAATCAGAGGCAGTAGGGCGCCCTTTTGCGCGTGCCGCTAAAACACGTTCATATGCTTTCATATGGAATCTGCCTCCTCATTATGATGTAAGCTCAAAAAATTTGAGAGTTGTTCTTTTTGGGTTTCCCGGTTGGAAAGCGCATCGACAAATCCTTTTTCTAAAAGAAATTCTGAGCGTTGAAACCCTGCAGGCAATTTTTGGCGAATTGTCTGTTTAATGACACGGGGCCCGGCAAATCCAATCAGTGCCTGAGGTTCAGCGAGGATAATATCTGCTTCCATTGCGAAACTTGCCGTAACGCCGCCGGTAGTCGGATCGGTCAAAACAACGATATAAAGAAGTCCCGCATCGCTGTGCAGTTTTACGGCACCGCTGGTCTTCGCCATCTGCATTAAAGAGAGAATCCCTTCCTGCATGCGCGCGCCGCCGGAAACCGTCCAGCCTACAACAGGCAAATGATTTTCGGTAGCATATTCAAAAAGACGAGTGATCTTTTCTCCGACCACAGTGCCCATGGAACCCATCATAAAATTAGGGTCCATGACAAAGATCGCACATGGTTCCTGACAAATTTGCGCAATTCCGCAGACAACGCCCTCTCGTTCGTGAGTGGAAAGGAAGGAATGAGAAAGCTTTTTGTTATAATCCGGAAAATCCAGAATGTTTTTGCTGCGTAGCTTTCCAAACAGTTCAGAGAAAGAACCTTTATCAGTCATCATGGCAATGCGCTCACGAGCGCTCATATGCAAAAGATGGCCACATTTCGGACATTTAAAAAATGATTTTTCCAGATCGTGCGCAAATAAAATCTTTTTGCATTTGGAACAGCTAATACATAATCTGCCCGGAATATTTGGATGAGAGGCATTTTCGCCTCCTTGTTCCAGTGTGTTTTTTGGCTTTTGGAATAATTCTTTATTCAGCACTCTTTCACCTTCTCCTTATTTTTCTTTCATCAAAAGATCCATAAAATCGGTACGGTAGGTGCCGTTTCGAAAAGTAGGATCATCCAAAATTTGCAATTGCAGCCCAACATTATGATGGATTCCATCGATAATCAGTTCACATAAAGCAGTGCGCATTTTGCGAATCGCTTCTTCCCGAGAGGAAGAAGCCACGATCAGTTTGCCGATCATGCTGTCATAAAACGGGGGAACGGTATACCCTTGATAAAGAGCGGTATCAAAACGCACGCAGGGGCCACCAGGAATGTGAAGAAGACGAATGGTACCGCAGCTCGGTAAAAATCCATGTTCCGGATCTTCTGCATTGATACGGCATTCCAGAGCATGACCCGAAGGGATCACTTCTTTTTGTGTGAAATTAAGCGGAATGCCCGCGGCAATTCGAATTTGCCATTTGACGAGGTCAAGTCCCGTAACAAGTTCTGTAACCGGATGTTCCACCTGCAGGCGGGTATTCATTTCCATAAAGTAGAACTTTTCATCATAATAGAGAAATTCGACTGTTCCGGCGCCCACATAACCACAGGCTTTTGCGGCTTTTAGAGCTGCCTCCTGCATCTTTTTGCGGATTGACTCAGAAATTGCCGGGCTGGGACTTTCCTCTAAAAGCTTTTGGTGATGGCGCTGAACTGTACATTCCCGTTCGCCAAGCGTTACGCAGTTTCCATCTTTGTCGCAAAGCAGCTGCATTTCAATGTGCTTTGCCGGATAAAGATACTTTTCAAGATAAACGCCGCCGTCGCCAAATGAGGCTTGTGCTTCTGCCGAAGCAGTACGCCACGCATTTTCAAAGTCTTCTTCGCGCTCTACTAAGCGAATTCCACGTCCGCCGCCGCCGGAGCGGGCCTTTACCAAAAGCGGAAACCCAATTTCATGCGCAGCGGCAAAAGCTGCTTTCAAGGTATCCACGACTTCACTGCCGGGGATTACCGGAACGCCAGCCTCCTGCATCATTCGGCGCGCCGCATCTTTGTCTCCCATTTCGGAGATAACTTCGGCAGGCGGCCCGATAAAGGTGATCCCGCAGGTTCTGCAAAGATCGGCAAATTCGGCGTTTTCACTTAGAAGGCCATATCCCGGATGAATGGCTTCCGAACCGGTAATGCTGGCCGCAGTCAGGATCGCCGTCATATTCAGATAACTTTCACTTACGGGAGCCGACCCAATACAAATGGCTTCGTCGGCGAGAGAAACGTGCAGCGCATCTCGGTCAGCTTCGGAGTATACTGCTACTGTTGAGATTCCCATCTCGCGACAGGCGCGAAGAATCCGAACAGCGATTTCTCCACGGTTTGCAATTAGAATTTTAGAGAACACAAGAGCACCTCATTTCTCGGAGACTGCAAAGGAAAACTCGCCGGAAACCACCATTTTATCATTTATATATCCTTTTCCGGAAGCAAAATAAAACGGAGGGCGGGATTTTGTGATTTCACATTTTAAAATCAGGGTATCGCCGGGACGTACCTGCCCGTGAAATCGTACTTTGTTCATGCCTGCATAAAGGGGTGTTTTCCCTTTTAATTGCTCCTTTAACGGCAGGCAGCAGGTCTGTGCAAGCATTTCACACTGAATGACACCGGGAACAATTGGGTATCCCGGGAAATGGCCTTTTAAAAACCATTCATCCCCGCGAACGGTATAACGTCCCTCTGCACTGTTTTCACCGGTTTGATCCGCTTCGTCCAAAAGCAGCATGGGTTCTCTGTGGGGGAGAATTGTTTTTAATTCTTCTTTCGTCATAAAAATCCCTCTTTTCCTAAGAATAAACAAAGACGGCGAACTGGTTCGTCGTCTGAAAAATTTTTAGCCAATATAGAAAAGTGTTTGACCATATTCAACGACTTGACCGTTTCGGACGCAAATTTCGAGAACTTTTCCATCCTTTTCGGCAGAAATTTCGTTAAAAAGCTTCATAGCTTCGATGACACAGAGAGTGTCACCCTTTTTGACGAAATCGCCTACGCTTACAAACGGTTTTGCATCGGGGGAGGGGGCATTATAAAAAACGCCGACCATGGGAGCTTTTAATGGGGTCCCTTCTGGTGCAGGAGAAATTTTCAAAGCGGATTTTTCTGCCTTTTCCTGCGGCTGTGCCGAAATCGGCGCAGCAACATCGAACTCTTTTGATGTTGCTGGGAGCGGTGCTTTTTCTGAAAAAGCACGCTCCAGCCGCAGGTGTGTGCCGTTTTCTTTCAGATCAAGGACCGAAAGACCGGTTTCCTGCATCAGACGTGAGAGCGAGCGAATTTCTTCCAGTTTCATTCAGAGTTAGTCCTCCTTTTCTTTATGAAAAGCCAGACAGGCATTATGTCCGCCAAAGCCGAGGTTAGTGCTGATTGCCCATTCGGGATCTTTTTTAAGCGCCTCATTTGGGGTATAGAAAAGATCGCATTCGGGATCGGGCTCTTGATAATGAATCGTTGGAGGAATGATTCCGGTTTCAAGGGCTTTTACGCAGGCGATTGCTTCTGCTGCACCGGTTGCACCCAGCATATGGCCATGCATGCTTTTGGTAGAGCTGATCCATGCGCTTTTTGCCCAGGATTCGCCCAGAGCTTTTTTAAAGGCCAGTGTTTCTGTTTTATCGTTGAGAGTCGTACTGGTGCCGTGAGCGTTAATATAAAGCGGGGTGTCCTTTGCAATTTTTGCTTCGGCGACTGCCAGACGAATTGCTTCGGCAGGACTTTCCGCGGAGGATTCCGGCGCTGTCATGTGATAAGCATCATTTGTATTCCCATAGCCGCAGACTTCCGCATAGATGTGCGCACCGCGTTTTTTAGCGTGGTCATAGTTTTCCAAAATCAGAATGGCTCCGCCTTCTCCCATAACAAAACCGCTGCGGCGTTTGTCAAATGGAACAGAGGCACAGTTTGGATCGGTGCCGGTATGAAGTGCCATGCAGTTTGCAAAACCTGCGGTGGCAAGTTCGTTAATGGTCGCTTCACTGCCGCCTGCGATCATCGCATCTGCGTAACCGTTTTGAATCGCACGATAAGCTTCGCCGATCGCGTTTGCGCTTGTTGCACAGGCTGTTGTAATGCACATACTAGGGCCTTTTGCAGAAAATCGGATGGCAATAGTGCCTGCCGCCATATTGGAGATCAGCATCGGAATAAAGAAAGGCGAAACGTGACGGGGACCTTTTTCTTTGCATTTTGTGCATTCTTTTATAAAGGTTTCCATTCCGCCGATTCCGCTGCCGACATAAACCCCAAGGCGATTATCTGGAACCGTTCCGAGAAGTTTGCTGTCTTCCATCGCTTCAGAGGCGGCGGCTACAGCGTACTGCGTATAGAGGTCCGCTTTTCGTGCATCTCTTTTATCCATATAGGCGAGCGGGTCAAAGCCTTTTACTTCGGCCGCAAGGGTTACTTTGCTGTCTTTGGTATCAAAGCGAGTGATGGGAGCAATTCCGCAGACACCATGGATCAGATGATCCCAAAAAGTAGGGGCATCGTTTCCAATCGGCGTAATGGCTCCGATTCCGGTTATTGCAACTCGATTCATCAAAACAGCTCCTTTCTCTGTTAGAAATTACATGCACATTCCGCCGTCTACCCGAAGTACGACTCCTGTGATATAGGAAGCGTGAGGGCCTGCCAAAAAAACTGCCGCATCGGCAATATCTTCCGGTTGAGCCATTCGTTTGAGCGGAATAGAGCTAAGGGTCTCTTCCCGTACTTTTTCGGGGAGAGAAGCGGTCATATCGGTTTCGACGAAGCCGGGGGCAATCGCATTACAGGTAATGTTCCGGCTGCCGAGTTCTTTTGCAATGGATTTTGTTAAGCCAATCAATCCTGCCTTTGCAGCGGAGTAATTGGTTTGTCCGCCGTTTCCGGAAAGACCGACTACAGATGAAATATTGATAATACGGCCTTCGCGCGCACGCAGGAAGGTACCGTAGAAGCCTTCAATCATATGAAAAGCGCCTTTCAGATTGGTATTGAGGACGGCGTCTAAATCTTCCTCTTTCATGCGGCGCAAAAATCCATCCCGGGTAATTCCCGCATTATTTACGAGAATTTGTACGGAGGAAAAATCATTTAAAATCTCTTTGCAGATAGCACTTGTGGCATCTGCGTCGGCAACATCGCATTGATAAGCTTGCGCTTTAACGTTAAGATTCAAAAGCTCAGAAACCGTTTTTTGTGCAGCCTCTTTGTTCCCAGCATAAAGGATTGCAATGTTGGCACCTTCAGAAGCCATTTTTAGAGCGATCGCACGGCCGATGCCACGAGAACCGCCAGTGATTACGGCAGTTTTTCCGGAGAGTGTTTTCATTTTTTGCCCTCCTTTAATGCTTCTAATGTGGATTGGAGCGTTTCGGCGTCTTCTACCCGTAAAATCTGTGCCTGCGGCAGTGTCTTTTTCACAAGTCCGGAAAGTGTTTTGCCGGGACCGCATTCGATGAAGGTATGAATACCCGCCTGCGCCATGTGCTCAATCGTTTTCTGCCATAAAACCGGGGAACAGATCTGTAAAGACAGAAGCCGAATGATTTCATCTTTATCAGCGGGATAAGGTTTTGCCGTATAATTTGCATAGAGTGAAAGCTCCGGGGAATGCAGATTTACTTTTTGAAGATAATTGCCGAATGACTGCGCAGCACTTTTCATCAGAGGAGAGTGAAATCCGCCGCTGACCTTGATTGGAACTGCACGTCCGCCCGCTTCTTTTACCGCTTCACAGAGCGGCTCAATTTCCGGAAGCTTTGCGGAGACAGCGATTTGTCCTGGACAATTATAATTGACCGGCCATGCGGCCTCAAATTTTTTGCAGATTTCCTCAACTTCTTCTTCTGAAAGACGAAGGACAGCTACCATGGAACCCGGATTTTCTTCTGCGGCTTTTTCCATCAGTTCTCCGCGGCGGCAAACGGCACGAAAGCCATCTTCTGGAGAAACCACTTTGCAAAAAGTCATCGCTGCAATTTCTCCCAGAGAAAAACCGGCGGCACAGCTGGGGGTAATGCCGGCTTCTTTTAGAGCCATTGCTGCTGCATAATCCACACACCAAACGCAAGGCTGAGTATTGCGGGTGATGGTAAGTTCCTCTTTTGTACCGGAAAAGCATTGCTCTTTTGTGCCGGGACGAATTTTATCAGCCATGTCAAAGACTGCTTTGGCAGCAGGACTTATATTACAGAGGGACTGTCCCATCCCAGTGTATTGGGTTCCCTGACCGCTAAACAGAAATGCTATCTGATCCATTTGGAAGCCCCTTTCAGTGCAGTTTCTGCGCCGGAAAACAGATCTTCGATAATTTCGGCACAGGTTTGTTCTTCTTTAACCATGGAGGCAACTTGTCCTGCAAGGAAGCATCCGTGTTCCAGATCACCTTCCCGTGCGGCTTTGCGCAATGCGCCGGTTCCCAATGCTTGCAGGGATTCTTCCGAAATCGAAAGATCGGCTTCCTGTTTTGCAAACTCTCTGGAAAAAGGACTTTTTAGAGCTCGTACTGCGTCACCGGTTCGACGGCCGGTCACGATTGTGTCGGTATCTTTTGATTTTAAAATTCGTTCTTTATAAATTTCAGAGATGGTGCATTCCTTTGCAACTAAAAAGCGGGTCCCGACTTGGATTCCCTGTGCACCCAGCATAAAGGCTGCTGCTGCCTGCCTTCCATCGGCAATTCCGCCGGCGGCAAGAACGGGAACGTCTACCGCATCTACAATCTGCGGGACCATTGCCATTGTGGTAAGCTCTCCGATATGGCCGCCGCTTTCGCAGCCTTCTGCCACTACGGCACATGCTCCATTGCGGACAGCCCGTTTTGCAAAATTCACGGAGGCGACGACCGGAACTACTTTAATGCCTGCTTTTAGCCAGGCCGGCATATATTTTCCGGGGACACCGGCGCCGGTAGTAACGATCGGGACTTTTTCTTCAATGACGGTTTGTGCGACCTCTTCGACAAAAGGACTCATCAGCATGACATTAACACCGAAGGGCTTGTCAGTCAGTTCCCGGCATTTACGGATTTCAGCACGAAGTTGTTCTCCGTTCGAATTCATTCCGGCGATCAGGCCTAAACCGCCTGCATTGCTGACTCCTGCTGCAAGAGAAGCGTCGGCGACCCACGCCATGCCTCCCTGAAAGATGGGATATTTGATTCCGAATAAATCACAAATTGGTGAATGAATCATTTTGAAACCTCCGAATCAAAAATTTTCTTAGGATCAATCGTCCAGCGCAGAATTGCGCTGCCGGTAGTCAGGCCGCCGCCAAAAACGACAAGGCCTAAAAGATCACCGGGCTTAAAAGTGCCTTTTCGGCAAAACTCATCCATCAGAATCGGGACAGCTGCGGCGGAAGTATTGCCCCAGTTCTGGATGTTGATGCAATATTTTTCGGTTGGAATCGGCAAACGGTGCTGTGCCCCTTCAATGATTCGCAGATTTGCCTGATGAGGAAGCACCCAGTCGAGATCTTTTAAATCAATTCCGGCTTCTTGAGCCGCGAGCTTTAACTGACGGCATAGATTGCTTACTGCAAAACGATAGGTGTTTTGTCCGGACATGTGCAGATATTGCTCGGCAGGGTGATCCATTTTTAAAAACGGGCTTTGTCCGTCGGTATTATCGATTCTAAGCGTTAGAGGATCCCCCTTTGCGGTGAGGTGAATCGATAATAAAGCATCCCCTTGTCCAAGAACGACTGCGCCTGCGCCATCTCCAAAGAGCGGGCAGGTGGTGCGGTCCTGATAGTTTAATAGACGGCTCATTGTTTCGGCAGCAACGACCAGTACCTTTTTGGCACGATTGCGGCAGAACCAGCCGTCTGCTGTATCCAGCGCATAAAGGAAGCCGGAACAGGCGGCATTGAGGTCAAACGCAGGACAAGAGGCCCCCAGAGCGTTCTGCAGAATGCAGGCAGCAGAGGGGGTGATGCAATCGCCGCGGATGGTGGCGACTAAAATTAAATCTAATTCTTTTGGTTGTACTTTGGCCATTTTGAGCGCTTTTTGAGCCGCTTCCAAGGCAAGGTCCTGGAGCGTTTCTGTGGTACAGACGTATCGTGACTCAATTCCGGTGCGGCTTCTGATCCATTCATCAGAAGTGTCAACCAGTTGGGCGATATCGTCGTTTGTTTTCCGGCAGGCCGGGTGGGCGCTTCCGGTTCCCAGTATTTCAAAACTCATCTGCTACAAAACACATCCGTTTCTAACTAAATTAATTAAAATATTTTAACAAAAAATTTTATTTGTATTATGCAACGAATTTCTGTATTTGTCAAGAGATCAATTCCCATAAAAAGGAAATTGCAAAGGGATAAAAATGGAATAGCGCCTTATATGATTGAACAAAATATCCATATTTTAATGAATAGCCGCCCCAAAAAAGCGCATGGCATTTCGGTAACAGATCTTTTCCACTTGGGAGGCAGGTAGCTTTTTGTTAAGTGCTTCTGCAAGAAGCGGCAGCCCTTCATATCCGCCCATTTCGAGCTTGCTTTCAATTCCATCAAAGTCGCTGCCAATCGCGACCGCATCGATTCCTGCCTGATTGCAAAGATAGCAGGTACAGCGGACGATATCCGCAATTTTTGTCAGGTGATTTTCGGTGTCCGGCAAAAAGCTGTCTTCAAAATTGACTCCGCAGATTCCACCGCAGTCTCCCAAAATATGCAGCATTTCATCGGTGAGATTGCGTGGGTGCGGTTGTAAACTGCGTGCACAGGAATGGCTTGCAAGAAATGGAATATGCATTTTTTGGCTCAGTTCGGCAACATTATAAAAGCCCCCATCAGAGAGATGAGAAACGTCTACTGCAATCCCTAAGTCCATCATTCGCAAAACGGCTTCTTTCCCAAATGGTTTCAGTTCGAGATTGGTTTTCGCTTCCTCGCGATCGTTGGGATAGCCGAGAGAATTTTCGTAGTTCCAAGTGAGCGTCATCAACCTGACTCCGTCCTGATAAAGGGTTTCCAATTTTTCAAGGCTGCCGGATAAGACAACCGAATCTTCGATGGTCAGAATTGCAGAAACAAGCCCATTTTTTATGTTTTGCTCAACATCTTCTATTTTTAATGCCGGTGCAATTAAATCATTGTTCTTTTGCAGTTCCTCTTTAAAAAGGGAATTTGCTTTCTGATAGAATTCCCATGGAGAATCTTTCACACCATATTTTTGTGCGCATCTGTGTGTCGGAATCCAGATTGCAAAACATTGTGCGATGGCGCCGGTGCTTTTTAGGCGAACAAAATCGAGGTGACCGTTATTCCGGCGAAGAGGAGCTTTTTTTAAAAGTCCGCTCATCGTTAGTGTATCACAGTGAAGATCAAAAAAACGCATAAGAAAGTCTCCCTTTTTTAAAAATTATAACATACGAAAAGTTTTACGAGGACTGCTTTTGCAATTTTCGCTAAAATCTTGTATTCCAGAGCCGTTTATGATATACTCGGATATATTTTTGAGATTTACCGAAAAGCGGTAATTAAGCAGGAGGAAACGAGATTATGAATGTTCTAGTGGTGGGATGTGGACGCCTTGGTTCTCAGATCGCTACAATCATGGATTCTATGGGGCATGACGTAGCAGTTGTGGATGAGCATCCGGAACTTTTTTATCGGCTGCCGACCGATTTTAGCGGGATGACTGTAGCGGGAATGCCAATGGATCTAAAAGTTCTAAAAAATGCCGGAGCGGAAAATTGCGATATGGCGGCGGTTGCTACTCCGGACGATAATTTAAATATTACGGTGACACAGATTATTCAGCAGTTTTTTAAAGTGGAAAATGTTGTTACCAGAATCAGTGATCCAGCCCGAGAAGAGGTATTTACGGCATTTGGTCTACGAACGGTCTGCCCGACCAATCTTGCCGGTGATATGATTGTGCAGGCACTTGTCAATCCAAATCAGAGTAAACAGATGGCTTTTGGTACCGCTAATGCAGCATTTCATACTTATCCGGTAGAAAGTTTTATGATCGGAAAGCGACTTGGCAACATCGGTGTGAATGAAAAAGAAGTTCCATTTGCTTTGCTACAAAAGGATGGGACGATGATTTTGGCCGGAAAGGATCCGGATTATATGATTCAGCGGGAAGACCGCATGATTTGGGCAGAGGTCATTGATTGATCGGAGGGGAATCTTGTGAATATTGTAATTATGGGTGGCGGCAAGCTTGGTCGTCAGCTGGCGCTCAATATGTTGGAACGAAAAAACACCGTACAGATTATCGAAAAGGATCGTCTGCGGAGTCTGCGCCTTGCAAATGAACTCGATTTAGAGGTTATCTCCGGAAACGGAACGGAACTGGAGATCTTGAAGGAAGCACGGACTTCTGAAGCGGATTGCTTTTTGGCAGTCAGCGGCAGCGACCAAGATAACTTGGTGGCCTGTCAGTTAGCAAAGCAGACTTTCGGCGTAAAAAAGGTGATTGCTCGAGCCAATGATCCGCGAAATTTAACGGCACTGCGGGTTTTGGGAATTGATATTGTTGTGAGCAGTACCGAAATTATTACCAATATGATTGAACAGGAAGTGAACGTCAGTGAGATGCACCTTCTGACGACTCTGAACCGTGGTCGTGCTGCTATTGTAGCAATGACGCTGACCGAGCGTTCCGCTGTAAATGGAACTAAACTGCGGGATGTGCAGCTGCCGAAAGGCTCGCTGATTGTTTCTGTTTTGCGGGATGGACAAATGATTATTCCAAACGGTGATTTAGCCTTTTCCTCAGGAGACGAAATTGTGGCGGTCTGTGAAGGAAAATCACAGAAAGACCTGAATCGAATTTTATCCAGATAAAGAAATTAACCACTTAAAAAGGGATAGACACAAACGATTTGTGTTTATCCTTTTTTCTAATTAAAATTCAATCCCCGCGCGGGCCTTTGCACCATGATCAAAGGGATGTTTTTTCTTTTTCATTTCGGTTACATAATCGCACAAGGCTTCGATTTCCAGGTCGGGTTCATGTCCAGTCAGAATGAGCTCCCGATTCTGCGAAAAATGGTGGAGTAAAAGGAGCAGGTCGGCCCGAGAAAGAAATCCGACTTTTACAGCGTCAGTAACTTCATCTAAAATTAATACATCATAAGGCGTTTTTTGAGCAAAATAAAAAGCATTCTGCCAAAAAAGAGAGGCTTCTTCCTTTTCACTTTGATTCATCTGGTTTGTAAATTTGAGATGTTCTGGATTTGGGATTACCTGAAATCCCGAAAGTGACTGTAGAATATGACGTTCGGCGGAGTGATTGTCTTTTAAAAATTGCAGTAAGGTGACTTTTTTTCCGGCACCGCACGCGCGAATGCCAAGTCCTAAAGCGGCGGAAGTTTTTCCTTTTCCATATCCGTAATAATAATGAATCATTCTTTTTTGAGCCCCTTTTTGTTGCATTGATTTTAGTGTATACCGACTTTTTGAAAAACAAAAGGGAAAAATTAATTTTTTTTGGGAAGAATCATAAAATAATTAGAGGCTTATCACCTGATTTTCACATAGGTTCGTTATTCTAAAGCCATAAATTAAAAACGAAAGGGTGTATTTCTCATGTATGATCCCAATGATGAGAAAAATTTTCAGGGAAATCATTCCGATATGAATAATTCTTCGCTTGATTCTCGTGGGGGAAAGGACAGCGAGACCTCTTGGGAAGGCGGCTGCTATCATTCCGGTTCGCAGCATAATGACACATGGCAGCCGGATTCTTATTCCAGTTCTGCTCCCGGCTATCAAAATCCCGCTGGCCAAAATGAAAATTCGAGGGGGCAATGGTATCAGAATACATGGCAAGCTCCAAATACACAGCCTCCGGTGAAAAATGTTCGAGAGAAAAAGAATCGTCTCGGAAAAAAGGGAACCGGAAAACGAATTCTTGCTTGTGTGCTGATTTGCTTTTTGGTTTCAGTTGCAACACTTGGCGGATTTATCGCGTTGGTGGATAACAATGTCATTAAATTCGGAAACTCCGGCAGCAGCGGCAGCGTTTTTACGGTCAATAAGCTGATCAGCGATACGGCGAGCGGTGCTACGAATACTTCTTCTACCGGAACGACACAGCTTTTAACAAAGCAGCAGGCAGCGGCAAAAGTAACGCCTGCAGTAGTCTGTATTGAGAACTACCAGAATACTACTTCGAATTTTTCAGGCTACAGCAAAAATCAGCAGGGCGGAAGTACTGCTGGCAATACGGCGAGCAGCAGTGACGGCGATGTAGAAGGAACTCCTTCCAGTGAAGGCTCCGGCATCATTGCAACATCAGACGGATATATCATCACCAATGCACATGTAGTGGATGGTGCTACCGGGTTGAAAGTGATTTTGTCAGATGGTTCTACCTATCAGGCGAAGCTGGTAGGAAGTGACAGCGTCACAGACCTCGCACTTTTAAAAATTGATGCGACCGGTCTTACCGCCGCGGAATTTGGTTCCAGCTCCGATCTTCAGGTTGGAGATGATGTCCTGGCAATCGGCGATCCAGGCGGTACCGCGTTAAACTCTACCGTTACTTTTGGCAACGTTTCCGCTTTGGAGCGGCAGATTACCACTTCCAGCGGCTATACCATGAAGTTTATTCAGACGGATGCGGCGATTAACCCTGGCAATTCCGGGGGAGCACTCGTTAATCTCTATGGGCAGGTAATTGGAATTAATTCTAACAAATATACCGAAGTAGGCAATACTACAGCCGAAGGTTTGGGATTTGCAATTCCGATTGATACGGCTCAGCCTGTTATCAACGATCTCAAACAGTATGGATATGTAAAAGACCGTGCAATGCTGGGAGTTACAGGAACAATGGTCGATTCGATGACGGCTCGTTTCTATAATTTGCAGGTTGGCTATATGATCGAGTCAGTGAGCAATGATTCCTTAAAGCAGGCAGGACTGCAAAAGGGAGATATTATTACAAAGATTGATGATACGAATGTGACCTCTTCCGGAACGATTACAAACGTTGTGGTTAGCAAAAAACCAGGTGATACCGTGACCCTCGAAGTTTATCATTCTTCTTCTCATCAGACCTCGACGATAACAGCTACTCTTATCCAGGTTCAGGATGCTGGTTAAAAATCCGAATTAGATGATTCAAAAAGGTTCAGCGAAAGCTGGGCCTTTTTTGTGCTTAAAAAATTTTTTAAAAAGCCTTGACTATGCCGTTACGTCATAGTATAAACTAAAAATTGTTGAAAGAGGGTCAGAAAAGAATGAGATTAACCGTTCATGAACTTGCAAAAAAATCAGGAGTCAGTGTGCGTGCACTGCATTATTACGATCAAATCGGTTTACTTCGTCCGGAAGAGGTAAGCAATTCGGGATATCGTTTTTATGGAGAGCAGCAAATGAAGCGGCTTTCGCAGATCCTATTTTTCAGAGAACTGGAATTTCCGCTGAGGCAGATTCAAAAAATTCTTGATAGCCCCGATTTCGACGAAAGAAAAGCGCTGCTTTCTCATCGTCATCTTCTTGTACTGAAGAAAGAACGCTATGATCGGTTGATTGAGTCGGTCGATCAAATTTTGAAAGGAGATTCTAAAATGGATTTTAAAGCATTTGATAAAACGGAATACCAAAATGCACAGAAAGCATATCAGGAAGAAGCCCAAAAGAGATGGGGAGCCTCTAAAGAATGGAAGGAGTATCAGGAAAAAATGAAGACAAAGCCGAAAAAATCGGCAGAGATCGTAGAGGAAGGAGAAGCCTTTTGGAAGCGCTTTGCACAGCACCTTTCTGAAAAGCCGGATTCTCCGGCTGTGCAGGAATTAGTCGGAGAATGGCAAAAATATCTGACCGAAAATTTTTATACCTGCAGCGATGAAATGCTGGGTCACCTCGGAGAGATGTATGTATCCGACGAGCGATTTACTGCCTACTATGAACAGTTTGGAAAAGGCATGGCACAATTTGTTTGTGATGCAATCAGAGCTTACTGCAAAAAACATTGAGTCTTGCCGAAAAAGCGGGTTTAAAGCAGACACTGGTCTTTTCCATGAATATCTGTTAAAATATAATGGAATAAAAGTGGAAAAGAGGAAGAAACAGCGTGAAGCGAGATTTCCTGCATCAACCGATTTCGATTCATGAAATGTTGCCGGTAGGAGCATTGTTGGCAGTTACCGGTGGATACCTAGATGCTTATACGTATTTGATTCGCGGCGGAGTCTTTGCGAATGCGGAGACCGGAAATTTGGTGTTGTTCGCAATGAAACTAGCAAGCGGTGATATGAAAGTTGCTATGCGGTGCCTTGTGCAGATCGTAGCTTTTTTCTGCGGGGTGCTTTGTGCAGAGGGAATCAAACGGCATTTTGCAAGACGCCAGATTTTAGCTTGGGAGCATATGGTGATTCTTTTAGAAATGTTCCTTTTATTTTTGGTAGGATTTGTTCCGCAGACGTTCCCTGATGTGATTGTCAATTTGACGATTGCCTTTGTTTGTGCACTGCAGGTGAATACCTTCCGCAAAACAGCCGGGATGCCATATGCGACTACCATGTGTACCGGGAATCTGCGCAGCGGTGCGGAACATTTTTATCGGTTCCTTTTTGAAAAAGACCGATCTGAAGGGCGCGCTGCAGGGAGATATCTATTTATTATCGTGATGTTTTCCCTAGGTGCAGTTCTTGGATCTATATTTAGTGAATTATTAGGAGCACAATCGATTTGGGTATGCTGCGGAACCCTTTTTGTGATCTTTATCATGATGCTTGTCGGAAAATAAAAAGAGCGGCTTTTCGTTATGAAAGCCGCCCTTTTTATTTTTATTTTTTTAATGTTTTTTCCTTTTTTGCAGGGATAACTTTTCGAATTGTCTGTATAAGAAGTTTTAAATTGATCAGGAGCATGAATACGGTCAGAACAGAGCACCAGATTTGCCAGCCAGGAATTGAGAAAATCATGAAGACACTTTCTGCAACCAAAATAAGGGTATCAACGGTTATGCGGAAAACGTTGAAGTTTATGGGAATAAATCGCCTGGTGTCAATTACCCGCGTAATAAACATGATTAAGTAAGAACAGACAGTTGCAAAAGCAGCACCATTTGGACCAAAAGGACCAATCAAAAGAAAATTCAAAATAAGGTTTGCTCCGGCGCCTAAAACCGTCGTTACCATGTTATTAAAGCTCTTTTTTTCTACGATGTAGATTGTACCGAGGAAACTGCAAAGGCAGGCATAGGCTGTTCCAATCACAAGAATTGGAAGATAAATCCAACCTTCATGATAATCTTTGCTGGTCATGACGCTCATCAGAGGACGGCAAAGCAAAATCAAAACAGCACTTCCGGAAAAAATTAAAGCACAGAGCGCTTTAAACACTCTAGTAAAAAAGCTGGCGCGTCCCTTTTCTTCGGTGATGGCACTCATCTGCCATGCATCCATAAAAATGGAACTCAGCATGGTAATCAGGTTTGGAATTTTATAGGCTGCGGAGAAAGCACCGTTGACAGCATCTCCCAGCATATTTGCAACCATCAGACGGTCACTGGAGTTTGTAATCCAAAAGCAGATTTTGCTGGGGATCAGAGGAATTGTAAACTGCGTCATTTCCCGAAAAATTGGTTTTTGATAGCCTTTGAAGCGAACAAATTTATGAAGATCGGCAACCCAGAAAAGGAAAATAGAGCTTAAAGCATCTGAAAGAATGATTCCGAGAAGATAACCGGTTACACCTAAATGGAATGGATAAAGCAAAAGAAGCGTCAGCGTTAGATTGGTGAAAGTGGCGAGAATCCCATCAAAAGCATAAAGTTTCACCATGTTTCGTGCACGCACAAATTGGCTGCATACGCTTCTTAGAGAGCTGGTAAAAACAAAAATCGAAACTAAGATTTCACGTCCCTGCATAAAGCTTAGAAAACTGATTTTGCTCAGGAGTGGAGAGCATAACAACAGGACGACAAATCCACTAAAGACAGAAATTAAACCGGTAGTAAAAACATCCGGTTTCCGGTAATGCTTATCAAGACCAAAGCGGATAATACCGTCGACAATCTGCAAAGAAAAAATGGGGAACAGGAGGTTGCCCATATCCTGCAAAAGCGTAGCGGTGCTATAATCTGATTTACTTAAAACGTTGGTAACAAACGGCAGCATTAAAAAGACGAGAACTTTTGAGCTAAAAGTGCCGATTGCAAAGATCAGGGTGTTTGATAGTAATTTCTTGTATTTATTCAACGTTCAGACGCTCCATCGCTTTTTAATTTAGACAAAAAAGAATTTGATAAGCCGTATTATACCATAATGAGAGGGAAAATACTATCCCTTTCAGGCTCAAAGAAGGTCCATTTTTTTCTGATAAAATGAGTCATCGATGGGCTTTAATAAAATGGTGTAAAATATAAAAAGCTTCTGCCTTAAAAACGAAATTAGGCAGAAGCTTTTTATCGTGAGATTAATTTTGCGGAACTTCTTCTAAAAGGCGTTCCTTATAATGGTGTGCTTCTTCGAGCATCATATCTTTTACCTTCATCAGACGAATTTGTGTGCTGCGTTCGTTTTCGTCCAGCTTCATGGTAATATATTTGATGCTGCTTTGTAGATTTGGAATCATCACATGTTCCAATGCGTTCACACGTCGGCGAGTCTTTTCAATCTCTTCTGCCATTAGTTGGCAGGATTTTTCTGTTTCTGCCAGACGAAGCATATCCGGCAGGAGCTCAGAAAGTGAATAGACGGCGGAGTCGAGGTCTGCACTCGTAAAGGCAAAACCATAGGAATAAATGTCGTTGGGATCCGAAGTGCGGGTATGATAGGTGAAAATAGGAATTTCAACACTCATGATGTTTCGAGTTCCATATTCCACCGAGACCTCCTGCTTTGGCGCTAAAAGTGCTACATCAAGAATTTCATCCTGCATTCCGGCACGAGCCAGCAGAAAGTTTTTGTTGGCTTTATAGATCCCGGCTTCCACTTTTTCCCGCAGTGCCTTATTTTCCCGGACCAGATCCAAAAACTGACGCATTAATTCGTCCCGCTTATCTTTAAGCAGCTTGTGGCCGCGGGTGGCTGTTACGAGTTTCTTTTTTAGCCGGGTCAGTTCCATTCGGGTTGGATTAATATGGGTCGAAGCCATTTGCCCTTCCTCCTTTCTGCGCTACAGTTTTTGGGCGTTATTGGACTTTCCCATAATATTTGTCGAGATATTCGTCCTTAATTCGCTTTAGTTCACTGCGCGGCAGAATGGAAAGAAGCTTCCAGCCAATATTCAGCGTTTCTTCAATGCTGCGGTTGGTATAATATCCCTGCGAGACATACTCTCGCTCAAATTCATCAGCGAATTTTGCATAGAGCTTATCGATATCGGTAAGAGCTGCTTCGCCTAAGACGGTCATTAGCTCTTTTGCATCTTTTCCACGGGCATAAGCTGCGAAAAGTTGGTTCATCGTATTGGCATGGTCAGCGCGTGTTTTGCCTTCGCCGATACCCTTATCCTTTAGACGGGAAAGACTCGGTAAAACGTCGATCGGCGGGGTGATTCCTTTTCGATAAAGTTCACGCGAAAGAATGATTTGGCCCTCTGTAATGTATCCGGTCAGATCGGGAATCGGGTGGGTCTTGTCGTCTTCCGGCATCGTCAGAATCGGGATCAGCGTGATAGAGCCGGATTTGCCTTTTTGACGTCCGGCACGTTCATAGAGGGAAGCTAAATCCGTGTACATGTAGCCTGGGTAGCCACGGCGCCCAGGAACTTCTTTTCGTGCGGCGGAAACTTCACGCAGAGCATCGGCGTAGTTCGTAATATCAGTCATGATGACGAGAACGTGCATGTTTTTCTGGAAAGCCAGGTATTCGGCAGCGGTCAGTGCCATCCGCGGGGTTGCGATTCGTTCGACTGCAGGGTCGTTTGCCAAATTAATAAAGAGCACAGTGCGGTCGATTGCACCAGTCTCACGGAAAGATTCTATAAAAAAGTTTGCTTCCTCAAAAGTGATGCCCATTGCGGCAAAGACAACCGCAAAAGGTTCATTTGTACCAATTACCTTTGCCTGCCGCGCAATCTGGGCGGCAAGGTTGGCATGAGGCAGACCGGAGGCGGAAAAGATCGGCAGCTTTTGTCCACGGACAAGGGTATTTAAACCATCAATCGCGGAAATACCGGTTTGGATAAATTCCTGCGGGTAGTTGCGGGCTGCGGGATTCATAGGCAGACCGTTAATATCGAGCCTTTTTTCCGGAAGAATGTCAGGGCCATTATCGATTGGGCGGCCAAGACCGTCGAAAACACGCGAAAGCATATCTTCAGAAACACCCAGTTCCATGCTGCGCCCTAAGAAACGAACCTTACTGTTGGAAAGGTTGATGCCGGTGCTGTCTTCAAATAGCTGAACCAACGCGTTGCTGCCGTCGATTTCCAAAACTTTGCAGCGTCGCTTTTCACCGTCTGAAAGCTCAATTTCACCTAATTCATCATAGGTGACACCTTCTACTCCGCGGACCAGCATCAGAGGACCGGCAACCTCTTGAATTGTTTTATATTCTTTAGGCATTTATGCTTCCTCCTTTTTTGCGAGGATATCTGCAATCTCTTTGGAAAGCTCGCATTCGATTGCGGAAAATTCTTCGTCGGCCTTGTCAACTGGAAGATATTTAAAACGACCGATCTGCTCACGCACAGGCAGCTTGACGAGATCATCAATGCAAGCTCCCTTCTGCAGTGCATCATTGGAGAAATCATAATAGGAAAGGACCATCTTCATCATTTGGTACTGCTTTTGAAGCGGGGTGTAAGTATCGACTTCATGAAAAGCATCTTGATGCAGAAAATCTTCACGGATACTGCGGGCAGCTTCCAGCGTTAGGCGGTCAGGTGCGGAGAGCGCATCCATGCCGACCAGCTGAACAATCTCATTGAGTTCATTTTCTTTCTGCAGAATCTGCATGATTCTACCCCGCATGGACATCCAATCTGGTTCTACATGAGAGTTAAACCATTTTTCCATCTTATCTACATAGAGAGAATAAGAGGTTAACCAGTTGATAGCAGGGAAGTGACGCTTATAAGCAAGATCGGAGTCAAGACTCCAGAAGACCTTAACGATTCGTAAAGTTGCCTGAGAAACAGGTTCGGAAATATCGCCGCCCGGTGGGGAAACAGCACCGATGACTGAAAGAGAACCTTCCCGATCATCACTGCCGAGAACTTTTACTCGACCGGCGCGCTCATAGAATTGTGCAAGTCGGCTGCCGAGGTAAGCGGGGTAGCCTTCTTCACCAGGCATTTCTTCCAAACGTCCGCTCATTTCACGGAGGGCTTCTGCCCAGCGAGAGGTGGAATCTGCCATCAATGCAACAGAATATCCCATATCACGAAAATATTCAGCAATCGTGATGCCGGTATAAATGCTGGCTTCACGTGCGGCAACCGGCATATCGGAAGTATTGGCAATTAAAACGGTGCGTTCCATTAGAGAAAAGCCCGTTTTGGGGTCTTTTAATTCCGGAAATTCGTTCAGAACATCTGTCATCTCGTTGCCGCGTTCTCCGCAGCCGATGTAGACGACAATATCGGCTTCCGCCCATTTTGCAAGCTGATGCTGTACAACGGTTTTACCGGAACCAAAAGGTCCCGGAACAGCTGCAACACCGCCCTTGGCGATGGGGAACAGCGTATCAATGACGCGCTGGCCGGTGACGAGCGGCATATCCGGCGAGAGCTTTTTTTGATAGGGACGCCCTTTGCGGACAGGCCATTTCTGCATGAGTGTCACTTTATGTTTGGTTCCGTTTTCATCTTTTATTTCTGCAATGAAATCAGTGACTTTATAGTCTCCTTCGCTGATGGAGTCAATTATGCCATCAGCACCTTTTGGTACCATGATCCGGTCGGTGATAATTTCGGTTTCCTGTACAGTGCCGAGAATATCGCCTTCTTTTACCGGGTCACCAGCCTTCTTTTGGGGAATAAAGTGCCAAACTTTTTCTCGGTCGAGGCTGGGAATTTCTACGCCGCGATGCAAATTGTTGCCGCTCTCTTCCATGATCTTAACAAGCGGACGCTGAATTCCGTCATAAATACTGCCTAAGAGGCCAGGCCCAAGCTCTACCGAGAGCGGGGCGTCAGTGCTTTCCACTGGCTCTCCGGGTCCGAGACCACTAGTTTCCTCATAGACCTGAATGGAGGCTTGGTCGCCGTGAATTTCAATAATTTCGCCAATCAGACGTTGGGCACTGACACGTACTACATCAAACATATTAGCGTCCCGCATGCCTTCGGCGATAACCAGAGGTCCGGCTACTTTTTTTATGGTTCCGATGCTCATTCTATTTTCACCTGCTTTTAATCATTATTAAAAATAATATCCGAACCGACGGCTTGCTCTACGCTGCGCTTAACTGCCCGGATTCCCTCTCCGGTATTTCCGGAGATACCGGGAATTAGGATAACCGCGGGGAGCGGTTGAGTGCGCAGACGGTCGATTTCTGACTGAATCTGGCAAGCTAAGGATTCGGTAATATAGATTACCGCATAATTCTGCTCCGAAAGTTCCCGCAGAAGATGGGAACCTCTTTCGGGGTTAGAAACTGGAAAGGTGGCAAGACCCAGGGCGGCAAATCCATAAATGCTGTCCCGGTCGCCGAGTACTGCGATTTTATACATCATAGACACTTCCCTTTCTCAGACCACATAAAGTTCCCGCATGCGCTGGCGGATAAATTCTTGAGGCATCCCGTTGCGCTTACCGGAAAGCAGAATTCGTACTGATTTGAGCTCCGTTTCTTTGGCAATCAGAAAGGCTGCCAGAGGGCCAAGCGTAAAGGGGTTATAGAGTTCTTTTCGAATTTGGCGGATGATCAGATTATCACACCAACTTTCGAAAGCGGAAGCGGATTCTCTGAGAGAATCGATTGCATCTGCATAACGGCTGGTAGAGAGAACGTCAAAGATCGCTTCTTCGCTTTGAGTTGCAGCTTTTGCCAAACGGTCGGTATCGAGAGAATCACAGGGGGCTAGTGAACATTCGATCAAAGAGAGCGGCTTTCCGGTATGAAATGCGCGAACCGCGATTTTGATATCGGCAGCGGCTACCGTTAGCTCTGCATATTCTCGAATGGCTTCAGTATCAGAAGCTTTTCCGGCTTTTTCGATGGCACAAAGACAAGCTTTGTCCAGAATTAAATCGCATAACTGTCCGTCTCTCGTATGGAGAAGTGCCTCGAATGCTTCCTGTGCGGGAGCCTGCATTTCCTCGGGGAGAAGATTCCACTCGGATTTTTGGACAGCCGTCTGAATTCTTTCCATGGGAATCGTTCCATTTGGAATATAAACGCTCGGCATGGAAGTATTGGTACAGCGTAGTTTGATTGCCGCCTTTAGGTTGTGATAGTCATTTTTTAAAAGAAAGACGTTAAAAACACTCAAGTCAGGAACCAGTTCTGAAAGAAGATCCCATGTCTTTTTTTGTTCGGCAGAAAACATTTTATCGACACCATTTAAGGTATCCCAGCCTTTGCCTGCAAGAAGATTAAGGCAGTCTTCTTCTGTTTTTGCACTGATCAGCTGATCCATCATCGAAGAGTTTAGCAAAGAAAGTTCTTTTGAGCGAATTCGTGCAACTGCATAAGGATAAAGATTTTTTGCCATGTCTCAGTCTCCTTCCGGAAAAAGCAGAGTGGCGGCCTTGTCCTGCATTTGTTCTTTTTGCGCATCAAAGAGTGCTTCAAAAGAACAGTTTTCTTCGATTCCCCCATAGGAAAGGATCAGCCCGCCTGAAATCAATTTTGCTTCTGGACTGAGTTTTAGTGATCCACCGGCTTTTTTCGCCTGTGCATCTGCCTTTTCGGCGAAATCCTGTGGCATTCTCTGAAGATCTTTAGAGTTCAGAAAAATTTCGCCTTTTTCTGGAAGTGCATATTTTGCAACAATTCTTAAAAGGACCTTAAAATACTCCTCTGTGGGTAGATTCAGAAGATCTTTTTTGGAATCTTCCACTGTTTCTTCGATGATCTGCAGTTTTTCGTTGAGCAGAATCCGGCGTTCTTGTAAAACGGCGGCACTTTTTGAGCGTGCCTTTAAATCCTGCGCTTGCTTTTGAATCTTTTCAGAAGCAGCCCCAAGAAATTCGGCAGCGTCTATCTGTGCTTTTCCGGTAATTGTTTTTGCTTCCGCCTCTGCAGAGAGACGAATGCTTTTTGCGGTTTCTTCGGATTCGTTTTTGATCTGTTCAATAATTTTTTCTAATCCGGTCATAGATTCACGCTCCTTTCAAATAAATGGATTAATAAAAGGAGTTTAGATGCTCATTCCATTAATAGCATTTACGGAAAGAATGGAAACAAGCAAAGCAAGAATGGCATAAGTTTCAACCATGATTGGGAAGATCATGGATTTTCCGAATTGATCAGGGCGCTTGCTCAGGAGTCCCATGGAAGAAACAGAAGCGTTTGCCTGACTGATAGCGCTGAAAAGGCCAACGACCGCAATCGGCAGGCATGCCATCAAATACAGGAGCCCTTTAGCGATAGAGACGTTTGGATTTCCACCGAGAATACCAATATTGGAAAGAGTCAGAAAAGCGATAATTAAGCCATAGATTCCCTGTGTGCCGGGAAGAAGTTCAAGAATCAAAATTTTACCGAATTTACTTGGATCTTCGGTCACAACACCTGCTGCGGCCTGGCCGGTACGTCCAACACCGATTGCAGAACCTGTTCCTGCGAGGAGAGCTGCCAGAGCAGCGCCCAAAAGTGCAAATACGACTCCAAGATTTTCCATAGTTTTAATCCTCCCTAAATTTAAAGAATTTTGTGTGAATACCAAAGGGGTGAAATTTATCTCCGCCGCCTTCGTAGAATTTACCAAAGAATTCTACATACTGCAGGCGAACGGTATGGACATAAGCGCCCAGCATATTGATGCCGATATTCATTGTATGGCCTAACAAGAAGACGACGATAAAGAGAATCGCTCCGCCGATTCCTCCGCCTGCCATTGTACCCATCTGATTAACAACATTTGCGATAATTCCGGTCGCAAGACCGAGAGCCAGCAGACGGGAGTAAGAAAGAATGTCGCTCAAATAACCGGTTGCGTTATTATAAAGAGCAAAAATTCCTTTTAAAATGCGTTTAACAGGATTTTGTGAGTCTCTTCCACTGGTTGCAATAATTCCGACGGCGCCGATTATAGTAATCCAGGTGGCAACCTGTCCTACCATCGGGGAAAAGTCCCATTTTACACCCGCCATATTTTGAAATAGAGAGGTTGTAAAAAGGAGTAAAAGCAGACCGCCTACAAAGAGGTAGATAAAAACAACATCGTAAATAACATCAAGGTGTGCACCCTGTTTCCAATCCTGAAAGCCTTTTACAGCGACGCCTAAGAATAGATGAATAATGCCGATGCCAAGGCAGAACATCAAGAGTCGCATGGGGTTATTGACCGGCGTAAACCATAATGCCGGCATGGAAACCTCGTGCCCGAAGAAGGTAGCAGAAATTTTCTGAATGGCATCACCGAAAAATCCGCCAAAGAGAAATCCCCAAACCATCGTAGAGATTCCACAGAAAAAGAACATACGAATCGATTTTCTGAGATTCGGTTCCATATTCTGATATTTTTTAAGAATAATTCCACAGGCGATGACCATCAAAAGGCCATAGCCTGCATCGGAGAGCATCATGCCAAAGAAAAAATAAAAGAAAAATGCGATGACGGAAGAGGGATCGATTTCTCCTTTTCCGGGGAGACTGAAAGATTCCACAACTGATTCCATTGGAGAAGTGAAATCATTGTTTTTAAGCAGTACAGGGGCTTCTTCTTGATCAGAAAGATTTTCGATCTCTACTGCTACACCACAAGTTTCATAAAGTTCTTTGAAAAGCTTCTCCGCATTTTCCGCAGGCACATATCCGGTAAGCAGAAAGGTGCGTCTTGACTGAATCAGTGTTCCAAGGACCTGATATTTTTCTTCCCGCATGGAAAAATAATCCACAAGAAAAGTGATTTCATCCCGCTTGTCCGCATAAGAGGCAATCCCATCTTGTGCGGCGTTGATTTCTTCGTCAACCCTTTGAATCTTTTCTTCTAACCGTTTGGCTTCTTCTCTTGGAGGATTTGCGCATAAATTGGCTGGCCGGGCAAATCCCAAAGAGCGCAAAAGCTCTTCTGACTTTTCACAGATCGACCGGTTTACAAGCAGAAAAACACAGGTTTGTTCTGTTGTGCTGTCAATTATTTGTGTATAGATTCCGTTTTCGGGCAATGCTTTTGCAAAAGCTTCCTCTATCATTTCGTTGGTAACGCCTTCAGGCATGGTACCAATAAAAGCACTGGTCTTTTGGGTACCGGAAAATTGCAAAGGAACGTCTAGCGAAAGCCATGGATGTAAAGTTTCTAGCTGCATTTGCAGCTTTAATTTTGCTGCGTTCTTTTCATGAATTTCTTTTTCGTAAGTATTAATGGTTGCTGCAATTTCAATGATTTTTTCTCGTTTTCGTTCGAGAGTGTGATATTCCTTTAGAGTGATCGCTTTACGTCCCTCTAAAACAGAGAGAGGAGACGTTTTTCGTGGGACGTAAGAGTCCAGCGTTCCTAATGCCTGTGATGCAGACTGCTGCATTTGCTGAAACTGTGTTTTGCTCGAAGAAACGTCCATTCGGTGAAAAATGTGATCTTCTTCTTTATTAAGAGGCGTAATTTCCACCACTCCACGACGTTGAAGAAGCTCTAAAGTCTGTTTGCGGTTTTTTCGCAGCCCCAAAAGGTTGATTCGCCGCATCTGTACGACCGCCATAAAAAGCTCTCCTTCCTTATTCGAAAATCACAGAAAGGACCGCTTGCTTAGCAGCTTCCTTTCTAGATTGTGCTGATTTTCGCAGCAGTGTTGCTTTGTGCAAGGCGTTCTCTTTTTCTTGGGCGAGAAATTGATCAGATTCGGCTTTTACGGATTGTAAAAGTGTTTGTTCCGCCTTTTGTGCTTGTATTTTAGCATCTTTTCGAATTTGATCTGCTTCTTCTTGGGCTTTTTGAAGAATTTGTTCTTTCTCTGAGGCAGCGTCCTTTTCTACCTGATCAGCGTCTTTTTCAGTTTGCCGGATGGTATCGATGGATTCTCTGACCATACAGCTTATCACCTCACTTTTTATACTATCCATTCTATTCTACACAAAAAATTAGAACAATACAATACTATTATTGATTTAAAGATTTTGTTTCTAGACAATTTGCATAAATTGTCCCTTTTTGTAACAAAAAAAAGTAAATGGAATAAAAAAGCAGCCGCTTTTTATGCGACTGCTGGGGTTAGAAAGAAAATTTTAATCAGTTATCGACATCACAGAAATCAAACTGACTGTTATAAAGATTTGCATAGAAGCCACCTTTTTGAAGCAGCTCTTCATGCTTTCCTTTTTCGACGATATCGCCGTCTTTCATCACAAGAATCATATCGGCATTGCGAATGGTAGAAAGACGGTGTGCAATGATAAAGCTTGTTCTGCCTTCCATCAGATGATCCATCGCCTTTTGAATGGATATTTCAGTTCGGGTATCAACACTGGAGGTGGCTTCATCAAGAATCAGAATCTGCGGATCTGCGAGGATTGCCCGCGCAATCGTCAAAAGTTGTTTCTGTCCTTGAGAAATATTGCTTGCTTCCTCATTTAGGATCATCTGGTAGCCATCCGGCAGGGTGCGGACAAAGTGGTCGACCTGTGCTGCTTTTGCGGCAGTAATGACCTCTTCATCGGTTGCATCGTGGCGTCCGTAACGGATGTTGTCGGCGATAGAAGCATTGTAGAGCCAGGTGTCCTGCAGAACCATACCAAAGAGAGATCGCAGGTCGCTGCGCTTAAAGTCACGGATATCATAACCATCCACCAGAATGGCACCTTGGTTGACGTCATAAAAACGCATCAAAAGTTTAATCATGGTGGTCTTTCCCGCGCCGGTAGGACCGACGATGGCTACCTTCTGACCGGGAGAAACAATAGCCGAAAAATCATTGATAATGATTTTATCCGGGGTATAACCGAAATGAACATGTGCAAATTGGACGGAACCATCAATATGGATATTAAGATCCGTATCAGGTTTGTCAGTACGATTTACCGTAATTGCATGTTCGCTTTCGGGAATTTCCTCCGGTAACTCGAGAAAATGAAAGACTCGTTCCGCGGCGGCGGCAGTGGACTGCAAAACATTGGAGATGTTGGCAACCTGAGTCAGCGGCTGGGTAAATTGGCGAACATACTGCATAAAGGCCTGAATATCGCCGATGCTCACGGTGCCGTTAATTGCGAGATAACCGCCGAGAATACAAACAGCAACGTATCCGGCGTTGCCGATAAACTGCATGACCGGCATCATTAAACTGGAAAGAAATTGGCTTTTCCATGCAGAGCTATAAAGGTTTTCATTATAGTCCGAGAACTGTTCTTTGCTCTTTTTCTCACCGTTAAAAGCTTTTACCACAATGTGGCTGCCGTACATTTCTTCGATATGGCCATTTACATGACCAAGGTATTCCTGCTGAGAGGAAAAGTATTTTTGAGAGTGACTGACAATAAAAGCGATAAAGATTCCAGCGATCGGGATAATGCAGAGAGAAACCAGAGACATTTGCCAACTGATGGAGAACATCATGATGAGAATTCCAATCAGAGTTGTGATACTGGTAATAATCTGCGTAATCGATTGGTTAAAGCTCTGCGCAATGGTATCAACATCGTTTGTGATGTGGCTCAGAACTTCACCGGTCGTTGTTGTATCATAATAACCGAGCGGAAGGTTTTGAATCTTTGCTTCAATTTCCTTACGCATGCGATAGGTGACTTTCATCGAGATGCCGCTCATAATCCAGCCTTGAATATAGGAAAAGAGGGCGCTTAGAAAATAGAGCGCAACAAGAGTTAAGAGAGTGCCTGCAATTTTTGGAAAGTCAATGCCTTCTCCTGTGCCAGCAATTTGATTCATTAAACCGGAAAAAATTTCATTCGTGGCATTTCCTAACACTTTTGGGCCGATGATTGCAAAAACAGTGCTGGCAATTGCAAACAAAAAGACGACAATCAGGGCAAAGTGATATTTGCCGATATATTTGATCAGTTTGCGAATGGTGCCTTTAAAGTCTTTTGCTTTTTCACCGCGCTGCATAACGGCATTGGGACCGTGTCCCATTGGGCCGCGGTGCTTCATCGGAGGAGCGGATTTTTGGTCTTTCATTCTAATTCCTCCTTTGAAAGCTGTGAAGATGCAATCTCATAATAGGTGGGGCAGGTTTCCAAAAGTTCGTGATGAGTGCCGCAGCCAACGATCTTTCCTTCCTCCAGAACGATGATCTGGTCTGCATGCATGATGGTGCTTACTCGTTGGGCAACCAGAAGGATTGTCGCCGTGGAAGTATAAAGATGAAGCGCTTTACGCAAAGCAGCGTCTGTCTTAAAGTCCAATGCGGAAAAGCTGTCGTCAAACAAATAGATTTCTGCATTGGTGGCAAGCGCACGGGCAATTGAAAGCCGCTGCTTTTGTCCGCCGGAAACGTTGTTTCCGCCTTCAGAAATAGGTTCTTCCATTTTTTGAGGCTTTGTATTGATAAACTCGGAAGCTTGTGCAACCTCTGCAACTTTTTCAATTTTTTCGTCGGAAGCGTCCGGCGCACCGTAACGCAAGTTGGAGGCAATCGTTCCGGAGAGAAGAACTCCTTTTTGCGGAACATAGCCGATTCGGCTGCGGAGTTCCTTTTGGGGAACCTTGCGAATGTCGCGTCCATCCACTAATATTTCGCCGCCCGTCACATCATAAAAGCGAGGGATCAAGTTAATCAGCGTGGATTTTCCGCTGCCGGTAGAGCCGATAAAAGCAGTGGTTTTACCGGGGTTTGCGGTAAAGGAAATGTGACTTAAAACGTCTTCATCAGCACCGTGATACCGGAAGCAGACATCTTTAAATTCGACGATTCCTTTTTGAGATTCGTCAAAAGATTCCGGGTCCTCAGGGTCATGAATCGAAGGCTTTGTGTCCAGTACTTCTGCAATACGGTCTCCGGCTACGGCAGCTCTGGGGAACATGATAAACATGACGGAAATCATCAGGAAGCTCATGATAATCTGCATCGCATATTGGATAAAAGCCATCATATCTCCGACCTGCATCGCACTTTCGCTGATCTGGTGTGCCCCTATCCAAACGATTAGTAGAGAGACACCGTTCATGATAAACATCATGGTTGGCATCATGCAGACCATCACGCGGTTAACAAAGAGCTGTGTATTTGTAAGATTTGTATTGGCGGTATCAAAGCGGTCTTCTTCAAATTTTTGATTGCTGAAAGCACGTGTTACCATCAGACCGCTTAAATTTTCACGGGCGACCAGGTTGAGCCGGTCTATCAGCTTCTGCATAATCTTGAATTTCGGCATGGCAACTGCGAAAATCACTAGAATTAAAGCGATCAGTAGAGCACAGGCCAGCGCAATGATCCAGGTCATGGAAGCGGATTTTTTGACCGCCATGATAACTCCACCGACTCCCATAATCGGTGCGTAGCAGATCATACGGATTCCAAAGACAAAAAACATCTGAATTTGTGTGACATCGTTGGTGGTACGGGTAATCAGAGAAGCGGTGCCAAATTTGTCAAATTCCGAGTTGGAGAAGTCTTCCACATTGGAAAAGATATCCCGGCGCAGATCGCGCGAAATCCCTGCGGCGACTCTTGCGGAGATTAAACCGACTAAAACGGAGGCAATGCCGCTTGCTAGTGTGATGAGAACCATCAGAAATCCCTGGTGCATGATATAATTTTGCTGAATAGAATCGGTATTGACTCCCAATTCTTCATAAAAGTTTTTCGCTAAAATGGTTCCGCTCTGTTCCAAAAGGGATTGCTGATTCTGTTGCGCTTCCGTTCGCGCTTCGTCAATGACGGAAGCAGGAATTTTTTGAAGCATCGGCATCATCTGATAGAGCTTTGAAAAGTCAATATCGGAAAGGTCGGAGGTGCTGCTGGAGGCTGAATTCCCTATTACCGGAGAGGAAGAACCAGACTGTGACTGAAGACTTTTCATTGTATCAATGAAAGTCCATGTGCTTTGGCCGAAGATTTCGTTCAGGCGGCTGCGCGTTTCGGTAGAAATACCACTATTGAGTGTATAAATTTCTTCGGTGCTGTTAAGCGGGTAACTGTTTTCTAGTTCTCCGACGGATTTAAGGGAATAAGAAGCATTGACATCCGTCTTTTCGTTTTCGTCCATGAAGATTTGCAGAAAGGTCATTCCTTTTGCGCTGATTGCATCGGGAGAGGCGTTTTCCACGCCCCCTTGCTGCAAACCGACATTGACAATTTGACTCATATAATTTGGCAGGTTCAAATCACATGCCGCCTGCGCAAACAAAAGCACAATTGCAAAGAGAATCGGTGCCCAGTAGTGCCCAAGATATCGCATTACTTTTCTCATGAGATGTGTGATTCCTCCTTTGTATGGTTACAATCCGGCTTCCAGCTGTGAGAGTCATATTTTTCATGAATCCGCAAAAGGGAGCTGTAAAGATGATCGGAAAGAGCAATCATCTGCTGAACTTCTTCTTCACTGAGCTCTTCAAATATGTCATCCACCCGTTTCATAACTTCTTTTCCATAAGCTTCAAACTTTGATTTTGCTTCGGGCTTTAAACGGACATAAATGACACGGCGGTCTTCCGGACAAATAGTGCGTTCAATAAATCCCTTTTTCTCCAGGGAAGAAAGCATCTGGCTTACTGCCGGACGGCTCATATGAAAATGATGGCCGATTTCACTGGATTTTAAGCCTTCTGGATTCGAATGCTGTGCGTGAATGATCATATTTAGAGTAAAAAATTCCCCTGGACCGAGGCCTTCCGGCCATGGAAACCAATGATGGGTGCTCTTTAGCCGGTGAATAGATTCCATTAATTGCTGCCGACGTTCGCGTTCCGTAAAAATCTCTCCTTTTAAAATGTTAATAGCATTAACTATTATAGACGTAAATAATTAATTGTCAATACAATATTAAAAAATAAATAAAAAAAGAAGGCTCGCTTTGTGCAAGTCTTCTTTTTATTAGAGAGATTCCAAAGAATGTGAAGCGTCCAAAAGCCAAGGGGTTTCAATTTCTTCTGCTTCTCCGGCATCAATTTTTGCAGAGATTTGTGGGTCGATCGGGCAATGTGCCAATACCTTTAAAGAATAGCGAGCGGCTACTTCTTCGGTATGGCTTTGTCCAAAGGGGAAGAGCTTATGACCACAGTCGGGGCATATCATATAACTCATATTCTCGATGATTCCAAGAACCGGAATTTTCATCATATTTGCCATGGTGACTGCTTTAGAGACAATCATAGAGACCAGTTCCTGCGGGGAAGTGACGATGATAATACCATCTACCGGAAGGGACTGAAAGACCGTCAGCGGAACATCGCCGGTTCCCGGAGGCATATCCACAAACAGATAGTTGACGTCGTCCCAAAAAACATCACTCCAAAACTGCTTGACCATGTTGGCAACGATTGGGCCTCTCCAAACGACCGGTGCAGTTTCTTCCTCCAAGAGGAGATTGGTGCTGACGATCTGGATATTATTTTTACTGCGGCGTGGAACGATCAATTCGTCCTGCGAAAAAACTTTTTCATGAATCCCGAAGGCTTTCGGGATCGAGGGGCCGGTAATATCGGCATCCATAATTCCCACTCGATGACCCAGACGGTTCATCTGAACCGCCATCATGGAGGTGATCAGACTTTTACCGACGCCGCCCTTGCCGCTGACGATCCCAATCACTTTTTTTACATGGCTTTTGGGATTAAGCGGGACCCGAAAATCCTGCGGGTTTGGCTGACGGCTGGAACAATTTTCTTGACAGTTGCTGCAGTCATGGTTGCATTCACTCATGAAGATCTCTCCTTTATCTTTTATCAGATGGTTTTAAAATTCGTGTTTTAGGCTGCGTGTAAAGAGACGATTAATACAGGTGTCGGCATCCTGATTTTGATGGATAATACGATCCACCGCGTCGCAGATCGGAAGCTCAACCTGATACTTTTTCCCTAAGAGCAGCAGCGCTTTCACAGTGGCGGCGCCTTCGGCGAGTTCCCCATAAGGTTCTTTTTTGACAAAACTTTCGCCAAATTGCCGGTTGTGGCTGTATTTACTGAAGACAGTTGCTTCATAGTCACCCAGATGGGAAAGGCCATAGGCAGTAAGTTCATTTCCACCCATTGCCTTAATTAACCGTGCGATTTCGCGGGTGCCGCGGCACATTAAAGGGCCTTTCAGGGAAGTTTTGTTTCTGCCATCCAGAATGCCAGCGGCAATTCCAATTACATTTTTAGAGGCGGCGCCAATTTCGTTGCCGAGAAGGTCGTCCCCATAATAAAAACGGATGAGGTCGCTGCCCATTGCATCAATAATATGCGCTTTTACCTCTTCCCGATCACTGTCTACTACCATACAATTTGGAAGTCCTTTTACAAAGTCCTGTACATGACCGGGACCGACCCAGATCCCTAAATCAATATCGGGCAAAAATTCACGGACGATCTGCGTTAAGCGCAGACCAGTAGAAGCTTCAATTCCTTTCATGCAGAGAACCGTTGTTTTTCCGGAAAATGACAGGGGCTGAAGTTGTGCCATCAGACTTCGTAATCCTTGAGCCCCAATCGAAATGATCACCATTTGGGCAGAAGCAACGGCTTTTTCCAGGTCGGTGGTCATTTTTGTTTCCGGCCCGAAGGAAACAAGACCGTTTGTGCCGGTTTCTTGTAACTGGTGAAAATGAGGGGAGCTTTTGCGTCCGTAAATTGTCACGGCATGTCCAAGTTTAGCTGCATACCATGCGAGAAAACTTCCCCAACGGCCGCAGCCAATCACTGTTATATTCATCGAATCCCTCCAGAAGAGATGAATTTTATTGCAATTTAATTAGTATAACATGCTTCGTAAAGAAAAACCACCAATCACTAAAAAATACAAAGTAATCATCGATATTTTTACAAGAATGGTCGGCACTTATACTTTAAAATAAAAAAGCAGCCAAAACGAAAGAGAATTCGATCCTTTCACTTTTGCGCTGCTTAAAATAAAGATTAAAAAAGAAAAGTTAAGATTGTAAGGAATCAGAATCTGGGGGATGGGTTTCTTCCGGAAGTGCCCCTACCGCAGATTCTGAAAGAATTGGCAGACGAAACCAGAAGGTACTTCCAACACCGACTGCACTGCGTACTCCATAGAAACCACCATGCATATCTAGAATTGATTTTACAATTGAGAGCCCTAAGCCGGTGCCGATTTGTGCGCGTTTATGTTCTTTATCTACCTTATAGTAACGATCCCAGATATCATGAAGCTTGTCGGCCGGAATTCCTTCTCCTGTGTCGGTCACTTCAACCGTTACCTGATGATCACAAACAAGCTGACGAATCTGAATTTTTCGATCAGTGCCCGTATAGTTGATCGCGTTGTTAATCAGATTGTATAGCACCTGAGAAATTTTGAGTTCATCAGCAAAAATGGTTACATTGCGATCGGATTCAAAAGTCAGGGTACAGTCGGTGAGTTTGCGGTAGCGTTTCGTTGTTTCGCGAATCTCATCCGTTAGGCTGAACTCTGATTTTTCCAGCTTTTGTGTGCCGGATTCCAGCTTGCTGATATCCAGTACATCGTTTACCAGATTAGTCAGACGAGTTGCTTCATCGATGATCACTTGAATATTTTCGGGGGTATTTTCGCCAGGAAGATCGCGCATTACTTCTGCATAGCCACAGATCATTGTAAGTGGTGTGCGCAGATCATGACTGATGTTTGCAATCAGTTCCCGCTGCAGATGTTCCACTTTGCCCAGTTCATGCTCCGCATAATTTAAGGTGCGGGCAAGCTCGCTGATTTCCCGATAGCCGCCTTCCTTAAATGTGACATTGTAATCTCCGGTTGAGAGTTCTTTTGCGGCATCGTTGATTTGAATAATGGGCTTGCTGATATGTTTAGAAAGATAAAAGGCCAACAACACGGCAAAAACCAATAAAATTCCGGTAATCAGAAGCAGCTGAGAACGAATGGTGCTGACGGTTGCACTCAACGGCGTAATGACACTGTAAAGAAAAATCATATAAGGACTTCCGTTGGAGTCCGACCGAATCGAATTATAGATAAAGGCACGACTGCGGAAAAGCGTGTCCCAAACAGAAGAGCTTGCGTTTTGGGGATTCACCAGTTCAAAGTGGGTTCCACCCTCTGCCTGTGTGTTTTGATAAAGAAAATTGAGAAATAGGCGAATGGAAGATTCTCCCATTTCGGTGGAAAGACGGTTTGGAGAGGCATCTGCTCCATAAACGTTCCCGTTGCTGTCCAAAATCAGGATACAAAGCTGATTGCGCTGAGCTTCCTGTTTGCAGAGTGCTTTTAAGTCCTCTGGCTGCATATCATTTGAAACTGCTTTTTCTATCGTCGATGAAGAGCCTAAGATTTCTTTTTGCTTGGTATTCTCATAAAATTGATTTAAAAAGACAGTTTGGAATAGCCACAGTAAAATTAGAACAAAGACGATGAACAAAACGAAAATACTGAGAATTCGCCATTTAATACTGATCTTTTGCCATCTTTCACACATGGAGCGAACCAATTTTTTCGGCGATTTAAGCTTCAAAGCGATAGCCCACCCCTCTTAGTGTCACAATAAATTTTGCATAGGGGCCAAGACTTTTGCGGAGTAATTTAATATGGGTATCCAGGGTGCGGTCGTCTCCGTAAAAATCGTATCCCCATACATTTGTAATTAATTTTTCACGGGTCAGTGCAATATTACGGTTGTCTGCAAGATAGAAGAGCAGATCATATTCTTTTGGAGAAAGATCTGCTTTTTTGCCGTCAATGGTGACAATTCGACCAGTAAAGTCGATGCTGAGACCTTCAAAGGAAAGAATCTTTTTTTGAGCAGTGTTTAATTCGGGGTGTGTGCGCTTGATGATTGCACTTACCCGCATCATCAATTCCTTTGGGGAGAATGGCTTTACAACGTAATCGTCAATGCCAAGCTCAAATCCATGAATCTTATCATATTCTTCTCCACGGGCAGAAAGCATTAAAACCGGAGTGGAACAGCATTTTCGAATCTCGCGCACGGCCGAAAATCCATCAAGTTCCGGCATCATAATATCCATAATAATTAAATCATAACTGTGAGGATGTTTTCTGCAGAGATTCACGGCAATCATGCCGTCGGAGGCTTCTTCTACAGAATAACCTTCAAATTCTGCATATTTTCGAATCAACAGGCGAATTTTATCTTCGTCATCTACTACTAACAGACGGTTCATTTTGATCCTCAATCTCCTCTCATGTTTCGATTTTTTACTCTATCAGAATTTTGTGAAAAGTGCGTGACGAATAGCTGAATCGTTTCGCTATATTAAAGGAAAAGCGATTCCTTGACTTCTGATACAAAAATAGTATACTGAATTTTGGAAAAAATCAACTAAAATCCGGCAGAAGAGCTCCTTTTGAGACAAAATCCCAAATCACAGGGGGATTTGTCTTTGGAAGGGCTTTTTTAGATGAGAGCAAAATTAGAAAAAACACCTAAAAATTTAAAATGGAAAGGATGAGTTTTGCATGAAATCGTTTGAAGAGCTGCATCAGCAGGCAAAAGCGGCAGCGGCTGAACTGCTTGAAGCTGCACATGTGAAAGCAGGGCAGTTAATGGTGGTTGGCTGTTCCTCGAGTGAGGTTGTCGGGAAAAAGATTGGAACCGACAGCAGCCTAAAAGCAGCACAAGAAATCTTCTCCGGAATCTATGAAGAAACACAAAAAAGAGGCATTTATTTGGCAGCACAATGCTGTGAACATTTGAACCGCTCATTGATCCTCCCGCAAGAGGCGGCGGAAAAGTTTCATTATGAGCAGGTAAATGTTGTTCCACAACCACATGCCGGTGGAAGTTTTGCAACAACGGCCTATCAAACATTCGAACACCCGGTGGCAGTGGAAGAAATTCGGGCTGACTGCGGAATGGATATCGGGGGGACTTTGATCGGGATGCATTTGAAGCGGGTAGCGGTGCCAACCCGCCTTTCAATTGATCATATTGGAGAGGCAATTTTGATCTGCGCTCGTACGAGAGCGAAGTATGTTGGAGGGCCCCGTGCCCACTATGATGACCGTTTAATGTGAGAAAAATAAAAAATTAACGAAAGATTAAAAAACTCTTTGGTGAATTTTTTATTGACATTCTTGCATTTTTCTGATATTCTATAAATACCTTCAAGGAATGATAATGATGTCGCATAGAGAAATATGGAACACTATTTTGTACCTTGAATGTTCAACATGCTTGCAAGTGCTTAGAATAGATAAGCCTCTCTTTTCTTACAACTGCGCTTTTTTTAAAAAGCGCAAATCCTCCGATCCAGCCAGTCGGAGGATTTTTCTTATTTAAGAAAAGGCCTCCTGATTGACAAGCATTTTGAAATTGAGTATCATTGAAGAAGCGAAAAGGGGGGCGGCTGATTATGCGCGTTTCCGCGAAAGGGAAATATGCTTTGGCAGCAATGGTTTATTTGGCACAGAGCGGCCACGATACGGTGAAGACGGTGGCGCGGATTTCTGAGGAACTTAATATCTCGAAAATTTATTTGGAGCAAGTGTTTTCTTTATTAAAAAGAGCGGGATTGGTTCTCTCGACGAAAGGTGCACAGGGCGGTTATCGGCTGGCGATGCTGCCGGAAAAAATTACCGCTTATGCAGTGCTAAAAGCCTGTGACCAGGCGCTTTTTGAAAAGGCTGAACCAGTCCTTAGTGAAGATCACCAGGCACTCAATCATACTTTAGATACTGTTTATCAAAAGATGGATGAAGAGGTCAAAACATCTTTGGAATCTTTTACACTTTCCGACTTAGCGGAAAAGGTTGCCGGTGAGCTGAATTCTTACATGTTCTTTATCTGAAAATCCAATTGTTTTACATTATAATAATATAGAAAAGGGAACCACCTATTTCATTTGTGGTTCCCTTTTCTATATTATATATATGGATCGAGGTGCGAATCGTTAGATAGAAGGATATCCTTCGGCTTCCAATGCACGGCGAATTTGTTCGATATGTTCGGCATTGCGGGTTTCCATTCGGATTCGCAGAAAACAGCCGGAGACATCGGTTTCCAAATCACTTCGGTCGTGATAGACGCCGACAACGTTGCCCCCGAGCTTTGCAATCGTAGAAGAGATTGTGCTCAATTCACCGGGACGATCCAGCAATTTAAAAGTCAGTTCTGCAGAGCGGCCGGATTTGAGAAGACCACGGCTGATGACTTTGCTAAGAATGGTCACGTCAATGTTTCCGCCGGAGAGCAGACAAACCACTTTTTTGCCTTTAAGATCCAGCTTATTTGCAAGGACGGCTGCAACAGAGACAGCGCCTGCACCTTCTGTAATCAGTTTTTGCTGTTCGATCAGGGTCAGGATTGCTGCCGCGATCTCATCTTCGGAAACCGTAATGACGCCGTCTAGATATTTGTTGCACAGCTTATAGGTCAGATCTCCTGGACATTTGACCGCAATACCATCCGCAAAGGTGTGTACTTCTTCCACCCCTTCCGGCTTTCTTGTCTGAAGTGCATGTTCCATGCTGGCAGCACCGGCTGCCTGTACTCCGTAAACTTTGCAGCTTGGACGAAGAGATTTAATGGTAAATGCCACCCCAGAAGCAAGTCCGCCACCGCCGACTGGAACCAAAACGACATCGGCATCCGGCATTTGATCCAGAATTTCAAGCCCGATTGTTCCCTGACCAGCAATTACGTCCGGGTCGTCAAAGGGGTGAATCAGTGTCCGCCCAGTTTCTTTTTGGAGCTCTACAGCCTTGTCATGCGCATCGTCGTAAATGCCCTGAACCAGACAGACTTCAGCACCATAGCGTTTGGTTGCCTCCACTTTGCTGATTGGAGCGGTGGCGGGGATACAGATCAGAGAGGAAATATGATTTTTGGCAGCAGCCAGTGCAACGCCTTGAGCATGGTTGCCGGCAGAGCAGGCAATCACTCCCTTTTCTTTTTCAGCGGGAGTCAGCTGCGAAATTTTATAATACGCCCCGCGAACTTTAAAAGAACCTGTTACCTGAAGATTTTCTGTTTTGAGATAAACACTGCAGTTTTCGCCGATCTGGGGAGCGGGAATCAAATCAGTTTTTCGGGCAATTTCCCGCAGAACGAAGGCGGCGTGATAAACATTATCAAGCGTAAGCATAGGTTGCGTGAGCATGGATTTGCTCCTCCTTTTTGGTCAAATGATGAAATTGATTTTAGCGCTTTTTATTTAGACATTGCCATAGAGCCCGTACGGAGAATTTTTAAAATTTGGTAGGGCGTGTAGAGTTCGATAAAAGAATTGATTGTAGAAGCGTCTCCGGTAAGTTCCAAAATCATAGAATTTGGTTCTACATTCAAAATATTTGCATGAAATACGTTCGCAATTTCTACCAGACGTTCACTGTTTTTGGGAGTACGTTTTACCTTGAGGAGCAGATGCTCACGGATAATCGTATTGTTGCGGTCCAAAATGGTAACTTCTTGGATGTCGATCAGCTTGCTGACCTGTTTATCTACCTGACGGACGATCCGGTCATCTCCGGAGACAACAATCAAAATCCGCGAATAATTGGTGTCTTCTGTTTGGCAGGCGACAATCGAGAGAATATTGTAGCAGCGTCGGCTGAAAAGGCCCGCAATTCGGAGCAGAACCCCCGGATTGTTTCTTGCAAGGATAGAGAGCACATATTCTTTGTCGCCGCTTTGATTTTTGTCGTACATGATCTTTCCTCCTTACATTTCCAGCATCGGTTCTTCTGCAGAGGCTCCGGCAGGGACCATCGGCAGCACGTTAACGTCTTTATCGATCCAGCAGTCGATCAGAACAGGCCCCTTTTCTGCAAGTGCTTTTTTGAGAATGGGTTCCACTTCGTCTTTTGTGTGAATTCGATAGGCTTTAACGCCGAATGCTTCCGCTAGTTTACAGAAATCAGTATTGTGATCGAGGTTTGTCTGAGAAAAATGATTGTGATAAAAAAGCTTCTGCCATTGCCGCACCATGCCGAGAACAGAATTGTTAAAGACCATTTCCACCACGGGAATCTGGTAATTTGCCAGTGTAGAAAGCTCATTGCAGTTCATATGAAAGCTTCCGTCTCCAGCGATATTGATCACTTTCTGCTTTGGATTTGCAACCTGTGCACCCATGGCGGCGCCGAGACCAAATCCCATGGTACCTAAACCTCCGGAACTGATAAACTGGCGGGGACGGTGAAATTGATAAAATTGAGCCGCCCACATCTGGTGCTGCCCAACTTCTGTCGCAATAATTGCATTGGAGGAAGTTAATCGATCCAGAGCTTCGATCAGCTCTTTCGGGGTAGGGAGTTCCGGAGTGGGAGAAGACTGAGAGAGTGGATACTGCTCTTTCCAAAGGGCTGTCTGCTCCATCCATTTCTGATGGTTTTGTTGGGGGAGAAGTCTTAAAAGTTTACGCAGAATCTTTTTAGCATCTCCCTTCATCTTGAGATCACAGTCGATATTTTTGTTGAATTCAGCGGTATCAATTTCAATTTGCAGAATCGGGCAATGCTGTGCAAAAAGTTTGGAGTTGCATAAAACCCGATCGGAAAATCTAGTTCCCACGGCGACAAAAAGGTCACAGTTTTTTAATGTCTGGGCACTGGCTTTTGTTCCGTGCATTCCGAGAAGACCTAAATAGCGGGGACTTTTTGCATCCATTCCACCTTGACACATTAGAGAGGAAGCGACCGGCGCATCGAGAAGATCAGCAAAAGCACGTGCTTCTTTAGAAGCTTCTGCTGAGATGACCCCGCCGCCAAGATACAAAAAGGGACGCCGACTTGTTTTTAGTATGTCGAGTGCTTCATTAAACCGTTCATCGGTCGGAAAATTTCCTTTTGGGACGGGCAGCGGAGCACATTTTTCATAGTCATAAAGCTGAGCTGTCACATCCTTGGGAATATCCACCAGAACGGGACCGGGCCGCCCGGTTGTTGCAATCTGAAAGGCCTGCCGAATAACATCGGCAAGATCTTCGATGTGCTTTACCAGAAAATTATGCTTTGTCACCGGCATCGTGATCCCGGTAATATCCACTTCCTGAAAGGAATCCAGCCCCAAAAGTTCGACATTGACGTTCCCAGTGATTGCTACCATCGGAACGGAATCCATATAGGCAGTGGCAATTCCAGTGACGAGATTGGTAGCGCCCGGGCCGGAAGTTGCAATACAGACGCCAGGTTTCCCGGTAGAGCGCGCATAACCGTCTGCAGCATGGGCAGCACCCTGTTCGTGTGCAGTACGAATATGGTGGATTCGGTCCTGATATTCATAAAGTGCATCATAAATATTCAGAACGGCGCCGCCGGGATAGCCAAATACCGTATCAACGCCCTGCTCCAGCAAACATTCCATAATGATTTGCGCACCAGTCAGTTTCATAAGTTGAACCCCTTTCTTTTCTTTCAGCTCTAAAAGCCGGCATTTTTTACTGTAAAAAAATAAAGAGCCGTCTCTGTTCCCGAAAAATTCAGGAAACAGAGGCGGCTCTGTTTTTCAGATACCACGGTACCACTCTGCTTTATCACAAAAGGTTTTGTGACCTCATACGCATCGGAGTTAAATAACTTTAAAATGCGTTTTCCGATAACGGGGAAATCCGGACGTCACTTACTGACAAGAATTGTGTTCAGCCGTCTGCTCAAGGGGGATGATTCAGAAATATGCTCCTGACGCCTTTCACCGAAATAGCGCCTCTCTGTGAGGAATCCACATTAGAAACTTTGTCCCTATCATTGCATTTGAAAAAATTATATTTGCTTTATCTTATGAGTTTTTTCAAAAAAAGTCAATGCTTTTTTTGAAAAATTTACTGCTTTAAAGTAAAAGATGCAAGTTGACTAAAAATCAAGGAATGAAATGGGATGGACACTGTGCATTCGTACAAAATGAATGAATTATGCAAAAAGATTCTTGCATAATCACGATGACAGTGCTATGCTTTGAGACAAATCAAATCAAACAAAAGCATGGAACAGGATATGACCTGCTCTTTTGAGCACACAGAGAACCGTTATTTGGTGAAAAGCGGTAGCAGAGAAAGAGAATGGCCCTCACCTGCGAGCTGTTTCGGTGAATTGGAAAGTAACCGAAGCCGGAATACCCACCGTTAAAAGGGAACCCCTTAGCGGGAAAAGCGGTTGTTTAAAAAACGACAAACAGAGTGGTACCGCGGAGAAAATTCAAAACCTTCGCCTCTGATTAAAAAATCAGAGGCGGGGGTTTTTTTATATAGCATAGAAGAAACTTGAGGGACTTTTTGAGGAAAAGGAGAGATCACAGATGAACGCACTTATCATCGTAGCAATTTCGATCGTCGTGCTGGGCGGTGGGTATTTGCTGTACGGCCGATGGTTGGTCAAAACTTGGGGGGTTGATCCCAATGCGAAAACACCGGCTTATGAAAAAGAAGACGGCGAGGATTACATTCCTACCAACAGCTTGGTTGTATTTAGTCACCAGTTTAGTTCGATTGCGGGTGCAGGCCCGATTACAGGCCCAATTATTGCCTGTATGTTTGGCTGGCTGCCGGCACTGCTCTGGATTTTGATCGGCGGTGTATTTTTTGGAGCAGTACAGGACTTTACTTCCATGTATGCTTCGGTAAAGACAAAAGGCAAGACGATCGGTTCTATCATCGAAAATTATATCGGGAAAACCGGAAAAACATTGTTCCTGATTTTTGAATGGCTTTTCAGCCTGTTGGTTATCGCAGCCTTTGCGGATATGGTTGCTGGCACGTTTAGCGGTTTTGCACCCGATACTGGTGCTCAGGTTTATGCCAACGGCGGCACAGCTTCCATGACTATGCTTTTTATCTTTGGTGCGGTAATTTTTGGATTTTTCATGAAATATGCAAAGCCAAAGAGCGGCGTCCTAGCGGCTTGCGGCATTGTGTTTACAGCTGTTTTGATGTTAATCGGCCTTAATTTCCCTATTTATGCAGATAAGGGGACATGGCTTGCTGTTATCTTTGCTTATTTGTTTATTGCTGCCGCATTGCCTATGTGGGTAATGATTCAGCCTCGCGATTATCTTAGCACGTTTTTGCTTTTGACTATGATCGCCGGCGCAGTAATTGGACTTTTGGTAATGCATCCTTCCATCAATCTGCCGGTGGTGACCAGCTTTAATGTGAATGGGAAAATGCTCTTCCCAATGCTGTTTGTAACGATCGCCTGTGGTGCAGTTTCCGGATTCCATAGCTTGGTTTCTTCCAGCACCAGCAGCCGTCAGATCAAGAATGAAAAAGATATGCTTCCGATTGGCTATGGTGCTATGCTGCTGGAATCTTTGCTGGCGGTTGTTGCACTCTGCATCGCAGGTGCCGCTGCAGATCCGGTAACGCATGCAGCTGCCCAGGGAACGCCGTTTGCAATCTTCTCCAGAGGCGTTGCAAGCTTCCTCGTACAGATCGGTATGCCGCAGGACGCTGCAATGTGTGTTATGAATATGGCGGTTTCGACTCTGGCACTTACCAGCCTTGATGCAGTTGCCCGTATCGGCAGGATTGCGTTCCAGGAGCTGTTTGGGCAAGGGAGTTCTTCCGTAGCAAAATTCCTGAGCAATAAATATATTTCTACGATTATTACGCTTGCTTGTGGCTGTGTTCTGAGTCTTGGCGGCTATAACAATATCTGGCCGCTGTTTGGTTCTGCAAACCAGCTGCTCGCAGCTTTGGTGCTTATCAGCCTCGCGGTGTTCCTCAAATGCACGGGACGCCAAGGTTGGATGCTTTATGTACCGATGTTTGTGATGCTGGCGGTTACTTTTACCGCTCTGGTACAGTCGATTATCTCGATTGTTGTCAAACTCGGTTCCAATAATTTTGTTTTCATGACCGATGGCCTTCAGCTGATTGTGGCGGTCTTGCTGGTTGCCCTTGGTATTATGGTAGCGGCCTCCTGTCTAAAGACACTCTTTGGGAAAAAAGAGAATTCGGAGAAAGCTACTTCTGATACAGCGGTCTGAAAAATAGCTTGAGGGTTTTATAAAACGTTGAAAAAGTGCTTGATGGAATTAATCCATCAGGCACTTTTTCGGTAATAAAATAAATTTTTAGGTTTTGAATCGTTTTAATTTTTCTTTTTACGAAGTAATAGGATACAGAGCAAAGCAATCAGTGCACCAACACCCACCATAGCAGCGCCGGATAAAAAGGCTGGGAATTGATTTTGGGAAAAAGAAAAAGAATTTTTGCGGTTTGAACCAGAATCAATGGTGTAAGATTCATCTTCGGGATCTTCTGATGAAGTGGAACGCTTTACACTTGCTCCCGTCGATTTTTTGGCGGAGCCTTTTTTTACAGAACCGCCGACAGTACCACCGGTTCTGGTTCTGCGTCCGGTTTCCGTTCCGTTTTCCGTTTTTGTTTCAGAGGAGCGTTCCGATCGGGAGACCTGCACATGGTATTCGGACGAATGTTTTCCATCTGCAGATTTTACGGTGATCCGGATGATTGTTGTACTTCCGACAGCACCTAAAGTATGGCGATTAACTGTAATTTTGCTTCCTTCTTCTACACTCTGTGCAGAAAACCAAATCTCATTTTCGTCTGCGGGGACGGTTGTTTCGTATTCCAGGTGATCTGAAGAAAAGTCGGGAGAAAGAGAAACACCCTCCGGTTTAGTGACCGAAAGATCTTGTAAAAGTGGACCGGAATCATCACCGTCTGTACTGTTGGAGCTGTTTACAATGGGGATCGATAAATCTTGTTGGGTATCTAAATTAAGTGGCCGAGCAGAAAAATCGCAGACTTCACTGATTGATAGGGAAAATGGGTAGGATTCCCCTTTATTTACCGTATCTTTTACACGAAAATGGTAGGTAGCGATTGTACCAGATAGGACAGAGGCAACACCATCTTCGACATTGCAGGCATAAATACACTGTAAGGGGGAGCCGTTTCCAACGAAAAATTCGTTTTGGGTAACGCCTTTTGAAAGAGTTACACCCTCATAGGAAAAAACGTCTTCGTTAAAAGAAAAGCTTGCTCGAAAAGCTGCGGGGGATTCTTTTGATGGAGTCACTTGCAGCAAAATTGAAAAAGTTCCGCCCGGACAAGCTGAACCTTTTTCACAAATAGAAAAAGGGGTCATTTCAGCTGCCCGGGCGGAAATACCAGCCAGACAGAATACAATTCCAATTAAAAGAATTCTGATTTGGATTCGTTTTTTCATAGATAGGATCTCTTTATTAAAGATTCAAGTGGGAACGGAAACATGCTGTTCATGGCTTTGTTCCCGAACCAGTCTCTTTTGAAGAACTTGTAGCCGAAAACGATTATAGCGTTGGATGATGATAAAAGGCCATGTTCCAAGAAAAAGGGGAACAGAAATGGTAATGGAAACTAGCGGTGTATTCAGCCAAATAATTGGGATTAAGCAAAATCCACCGAGGGTATGCATCCATTCTCCGCGACAAGTTTCTAAAATAAAACGGTCTATATATTCCAGAGTTAGGGCATTGCCTAAAGAACGCTTAGAAAATCCACCATTGGAAATAAATTGAGGAAGACAATCTTTCCAGTCTTGAATTTTTAAGTGGGACCGGTACCAACGACCGTTTTGTTCCCATTTTCGCGGTTGATAAAGGGCACGCCGAGCGTCAAAAAGGGAATCAGGAAGATGCTGGCATGCGAATACAGTGATCCCCTGCCATAAGCCAATCAAAAGCAGATTATTTATCAGCATTTTGAGAAAAGGCATCTCTCGAAACAAAGCGTTCTGTCGCCCCCTTTTTTAGTTGCAATGTGATGAACGATATCTTTTGCATGTGCTAAATAGTATAATACATTTTTAGAATTTCTACAAGATAAAACATATTTTCTAATCTATTTCGCTTTGTTTTTATGAGAGAATCAAACAGAAAAACAAAGTTAAAAAAAGAGCCAAAAAATTTGGAGCTTATTTCATATTTACTGCGTTGACTTTTATATAATCAGCGTATTATACTGAATTTAATTTTAGAAATAGTTCATTAAGAAGTTTATTTTTTGCGCTATTTTCATATTCACTTAAGAAAAGTAAAGTGAATCGTCGAAAGAGGCATCTAACAAGAGTGGTTTGTTTGAAAGGAGTTTTTATGATGAGTACGGTTCCGGAGCTATTCGGTACATTGGTCTTTAATGATTCGGTTATGAAAGCGAGACTGCCCAAGGATACCTATCAGGCTTTAAAAATGACCCGTGAAAATGGGAAGCCATTAGATCCCCAGGTGGCAAATGTAGTAGCAAACACCATGAAGGACTGGGCGGTAGAAAATGGCTGCACCCATTTTACGCATTGGTTTCAGCCGATGAATGGTATTACCGCAGAAAAGCACGATAGCTTTATTTCTCCCATGGCGGGTGGAAAAGTGATCATGGAGTTTTCTGGTAAGGAGTTGATCAAAGGGGAGCCGGATGCTAGTTCCTTCCCGAACGGCGGCCTTCGCTCTACCTTTGAAGCGCGTGGATATACTGCTTGGGATCCTACCAGCGATGCATTTATCAAGGATGGAAGCCTTTGTATCCCCACTGCTTTTTGCTCTTATGGAGGAGAAGCGCTGGATAAAAAGACACCGCTTCTGCGTTCCATGAATGTTCTTAATGAACAGGCTCTGCGAATTTTACGGTTGTTTGGAGATCAAAAGACACAGCGTGTGAATGTAACCGTAGGTGCGGAGCAGGAATATTTTCTGATTGATCGAAAACTGTTTGAAGAGCGTGAAGACCTCATCTATACCGGACGTACACTTTTTGGTGCTATGCCGCCGAAAGGGCAGGAGATGGAAGATCATTATTTTGGCGTTATTAAGCCACGGGTTTCTGTCTTTATGAAAGATTTGGATGAGGAATTGTGGAAATTGGGGATTCTTGCAAAAACGAAGCATAACGAGGTTGCCCCGGGGCAGCATGAGTTGGCCCCGATCTTTACAACTGTGAATGTAGCAACCGACCAGAACCAGTTGACAATGGAAATCATGAAAAAAGTTGCGGCAAAGCATGGACTTTCCTGTTTGCTGCATGAAAAGCCATTTAATGGAGTGAATGGTTCCGGTAAACACGATAACTGGTCATTGAGTACTGACCGTGGAATCAATCTTTTAGAGCCTGGAGATTCTCCACGGACAAATGCACGCTTTTTGTTGTTTTTAACCGCAATTATTGAAGCGGTGGATACACATCAGGATCTTTTGCGCCTTTCTGTTGCAAGTGCAGGGAACGATCATCGGCTTGGCGGAAATGAAGCACCACCGGCAATTATTTCGATTTTTTTGGGGAATCAGCTTACCGAAGTTTTGGATTCCATTGAAAAGAAAGAGGAATATAAAGGGAGTCAGGGGAAATCTGTTTTGACAATTGGCGTGGATGTATTGCCCAATTTGCCGAAAGACGCGACCGATCGTAATCGTACTTCTCCTTTTGCATTTACCGGAAATAAGTTTGAGTTTCGTATGCTTGGTTCTACCGTTTCTATTGGCTGTCCAAATATGATTTTGAATACCATCGTTGCTGATGTGCTTTGCAAATATGCGGACCGGCTGGAAAAAGCGAAGGATTTTAACTATGAATTGGAACATTTGATTCGTCATGTGTATCGGGACCATAAACGGATCATTTTTAACGGCGACGGATATACCGATGGATGGGTAAAAGAAGCCGAAAAACGTGGATTGCTGAATCTAGCGACTACAGCTGATTGTATGCCTCTTTACAGAAAAGAAGAGAACATTAAATTGTTTGAAAAATATGGAGTTTTGTCTCGTATGGAAGTTTGTTCCCGCTGCGAGATTCAGATGGAAAATTATAATAAACAGCAGCATATCGAAGCTCTGACAATGGAAGATATGATCCAAAAGCAGATTTTTCCTGCGATGTGCAGCTATATGAAGATGCTTTCCGAAGAAATTTCTCTGAAAAAGCAGATTGGAGCAGGAATTTCTTACGAAGTAGAGGAAACTTTAATTAAGAAACTTTCGAGTTTGTCAGTAGAACTTTTCCATGAATTGGAAGCTTTGAAGAAGGCGGTCTCTGGAGAGCAGAAAATTACGGATGTAGAAGAGCTTTGCCGATATTGTGCAGATGTACTTTTGGTGCAGATGGAAAAAACTCGAGCAGTTGCCGATCAGATAGAACCATTAGTTGGTAAGACCTACTGGCCCTATCCATGCTATGGGGATCTTTTGTTTTCTGTAAATTAAATAGATTCATTGTTATTCATAAAAGAGAGGGAACACAAAGCCAAAAAACGACTTTGTATTCCCTCTCTTTTTTATATTCTTTTAAAGGGTGATGAAATCTAGCTTTCCTGGGGAAAATTCCTTTTGGATTTTCTCCTGAAAAGTAGAAGGCGGCATATGCATATATTCTTTAAATGCTTTTGCAAAATGGGATTGGTCATAGTAACCGCAGTCCTGCGCAACATCCACAATGGACATTGCTGGGTGTTCAATCATTGTTCGCAGTGCATTTTGAAAACGAATATTCGCCAAAACTGTTTTAGGGGCAAGCCCTACGTGTTCTGTAATCACTTTTTGAAGATATCGGGCACTGTAGCCGGTTTGTTCTTGCAGTTCAGAAATTCGGATATTGCCGTGCTGCATCAGAGCATCGTGCATCATCTTTTGGATTAAAGAAGAAGTTTCCCGCTGCTTTGTACGGCTTTCCCATTGAAGAATAAAATTTCGTAGATATTTGATGCGCTGCTCAAAAGTTTCGGAGTATGCCATTTGATCTAAAATGGATCCCGGTTGCAAAAGATCATCCAATGGAATTTCTGTATCTGCAAGTTCGTTGCTGGGAATTCCAAAAATCCTGGTAAATTCTCCTGGAAAAAATTGGCAGGCAAAAACTTGCAGCATTCCGTAAAGTGGAACTTTTTTGCTTTGATTCAATGTACCGCAACAAATAGCACATGGATTGTTTGGATCTGTAGAAAATAAAATTCCAACCAGACCAATTCCAGGAACACAACTTAATCCATCTGTTTTACCGGTGTTCTTTAGCTCATGCACAACCGCAATGGGTGTGCCGTTGTTTCCTTCGGCCAAAAGGCTTTTATGGCTTTTTTCTGCATCCCAAAACGGTTGAACGGATACCATTGTACTGAAATCCGTTCTATTTTTGTCCATAGTGCTCCTCCTTATTTCTCCTGGTTTAAAATTGACGCGAATATATTCTGCTTTTTACAAGGTGTTGTTCTGATTTTTACAAGTTTTTGTGGACTTCATATGATATTATGGTAGCACGATAGACATAAAACAGATACACCTTATAAAAAAATTGTACAAATCAGTGATTTTATAAGGAATCTTGGAATCTTGATTTCATTATAAACGCGGATTTGTCAGACGTCAACTCAAGATTGCAAATTTTGTGTGAGATCAAAAACAGCCACTTTGGTACGGCGGTTGTTTTGATAGATAAAAGAAAAAAATGAAGGAGGATTTATATGGTTACTACAATTACATGGATTATTGTCTTTGTCTTGATTGTAGGAATTGGCATGTTTGCAGGAAAATCAATGTCCAATTCCAAAGAATGGTCAGGCGGAGACAAAACACTCAGTGCAGTCGGAGTCGGTTGTGTTTTGGGAGCATGGCAGATCGGAGGCATGAGTATTGTCGGTGCAGCTCAGAATGGCTATACGATGGGAATTGCGGGTTCATGGTATTCACTGGCAGGTGGAATTTATCTGTTAGTTGCAGCAGGACTTGCAAAAATTTTGCGAGACAGAATGCCGGGGGATTCGGTACCAACTTACTTAGCAAGTCGTTTTTCCACCAGCAGCTCTAAGCTTTATTCTTATGTTTGGGTTATTCTCGGATTTTTGTATATTCCGGTTCAGCTTAAAACAGTTGCTTCGGTTATCCAGATTGCAGTACCAAGTTTGGATGCGAATTGGGCCATCGTTCTTGGTTTAGCAATTGCTACTGTTTATACTGCATTCTCAGGAATGAAAGGTGCAGCATCCGTCGGAAAAGTGGTTTGTATTGGAATTTATGTACTTTTGGTTGGATTTGTGGTAATTATTCTGCAGCACTTTGGGGGATATTCGGGCTTGGTTTCCTCTCTGCCCCAAGGATACGGAGAACTCAGCAGTATGCCAACACAAAAATGGGTTGGATGGTTGCTTTCCGGTATTTTGTCCTCTGTCGTTATGCAGTCTGTTCTGCAGCCGATTATGGCGGCAAGAGATGCAAAGGCAGCGCGTGGAGGCTGCATTATTGGCTATGTATTCGCGGCTCCAATTTGTATTTTCACCGCAATTATTGGCATGATAGGCGCTGCTACTACCAGTAATTTGGGAAATGGTGCAACTGCTTTTGCGTGGACCATTAAAGAATATACCAGCCCAGTCATGGCAGGCGTTATTTTTGCAGTTGCTACTATGATTATTGCAGCCACAATGGCTACTATGATGATGGCAACAGGAACAATCATTACAAATATTTATAAAACACAGATCAATAAAGAAGCTTCTGAAGACAAAATGTTGAAAGTTTCTCGCTATGGCACTTTAATCTTTTCCGTTTGCACACTGATTCCTGCTTTCTTACTGCCCAGCGCAGCTTTGACAACAACTTTCCAGATCCTGATTCAATGTTCTACCGGCCCGGTAAGCTTTTCTATTCTTGCTGGTTTGCTTTGGAAACGTACGACAAAACAAGCATCACTGGCAAGCATGATTTCCGGTATTATTGTTGGACTGATTTGGGTAATCAGCGGATTGTCCAATCAAATCGAGACGATCTATGCTGTCATTGTTGTCAGCTATGGAGTAGGTATTATCACCACACTTTTAACATCTAAAAAAGAAAATGCGATTCAGGCGTAACTGAAAATAAAAATTTTGTTTCAGGGAAATGATCCCTATCATAAGGAGGTTTGTCTTATGCCTACAAAGCCCTATTTGGGAAAAACTCTTTCAGAAATTGCGATGTTTCGTCCATATCCGTCCGGTCGAGGAGGAGCTGTGAGTTCCAATAGCCCATATGCGACAAGTGCTGGTTTGGAAATGATGAAAAATGGCGGAAATGCCATTGATGCGGCGGTTGCAATTTCTTTGGTGCTGGGAGTTGTTGAACCATACCATTGCGGCATTGGCGGCGGATGTTTTCATGTTGTTTATCACAAAGAAAGCAACCAGTTTTATGCCTGTGATGCACGTGGAGTGGCACCGCTAAATGCATATCAGGATATGTTCTTGGATAAAAATGGAGATGTTGATCTGAACCTTACCGAGTTTTCAGGCCGCTCTACTGCGGTTCCGGCACTTTACAAGGCAATGGATAATCTGCTGAAAAAATTCGGAACAATGACCTGGGAGCAGGTGTCGGCTCCTGCAATCCGGTTATGCCGTGAAGGATTCAAATGTGGATTTATGTATGCACGGATCAGCGATACTCCGGAAGCAGAACATAATACAGCAGCTTATGAAGGATTTAAAGAGCTTTATCTGCACGACGGAAAACCACGTACTTTTGGTGAAATTATTAAGAATCCGGAGCTCGCCGATACAATGGAAGCAGTTGCTAAAAACGGTGTTGACTGGTTCTATAATGGGCCTGTAGCCGATGCTATCGTGAATGCTGTCCAAAAAAATAAAGGCGTTCTGGTAAAAGAAGATCTAAAAAATTGTTCACCAAAACCGCGTACTCCGGTACAGGGAACCTATCGGGGATATAAAGTTGTATCGATGCCGCCTCCGTCTTCCGGCGGAACTCATATCATCCAAATGCTGAATATTCTTGAGAATTTTGACCTCGCGAAAATGGGATGGCATTCCGCCGAAAGCACACATCTTTTGGCAGAAACAATGAAGATCATGTTTGCAGATCGCTCGGTTGCAATGGGAGATCCTGATTTTGTACAGGTACAGGTTGAAAAGATTCTTTCTAAGGAATATGCGAAAGAACTTGCGAAAAAGATTGATCCGGATAAAGCGCAGGAGTTTGCACCAACCGAAGGAATTGAAGCGAAAAGCTATCCAGGCTGTACCTCGCATTTCTCTGTCATGGATAAAGAGGGAAATGTTGTTGTGCAGACACAGACGATTCGTAACTGGTGGGGCTGTGGTGTAGTAGTTCCCGGCTATGGATTTATTATGAATAATACAATGGCTGATTTCAGCCCTAAAGTTGGCGTGCGTACGACACAGGGACTTGCCTATGGAATGGCAAATGCAGTACGTCCGGGAAAGACGCCGCTTTCCAGTATGTCTCCTACGATCGTACTGAAAGATGGGGTCCCGGTGTTGGCTGTTGGAAGTGCGGGCGGTCCGCGAATCATCACAAGCACACTTCAGCTGATCGTCAATACCCTTGACTATGGAATGATGATGGAACCTGCCACTCGTGCGCCGCATATGTGCTGCTTAACGCTCGATCAGGGGCTGGAGCTGGAAGACGGATTTTCTCCGGATACTGAAAAGCTTTTAAGAGAAAAAGGACATAAAATTATTGAAACGGGGTCATATGGAGAACTTTTGGTAATGCCAAACGGCATTATGAGAGTTGGAGATGAATTTTTCCCGGCAGGATGTAATCGTGCTGACGGCGGCGGCGGTGCATTGACTGAGTTTGGCACAACCGCAATCGATGGAATCGTTTTTGAATAAGAGCCTGCTTCCTATATACTTTTTTATTTGCCGGTCTGCAATTTTGCGGATCGGCATTTTTTGGGTTAAATGATGAATTTATGTGGAATTACACAAAACAATGTGGTATAATCCAAATAAGAAAATTTTGTTTTTTGGAGGAATCTTTATGCTACAGGAGAGAAGAAGCAAGATCATTCAAAAGATTCAACAGACGAATGTGGTAAAGGTCAGCGATTTAATGGAGGAATTCGGTGTCTCGATCGAAACAATTCGGCGTGATTTAGAATATCTTGAAGAAAAAAATTATTTGAAACGTGTATATGGTGGGGCCGTCAAAAAAGGATTCAATACACAAGAACCAGCATATAAACGGCGTGAAATAGAGAAGGAAGACGAAAAGAAAAAAATCGCTGCAGCTGCAGCGGAATTGGTATCGGATGGGGATACTTTGTTTATGGATGTAGGGACGACCGTCTTAGAAACGGCACGTCAGCTTGGCAGCAAAAAGAGGATTACCGTTATTACAAATTCTACTTTGACCGCTCAGGCACTAATCGAAGTAAATCCAGAAAACCGAGTGATTTTGCTGGGCGGAGAGCTTAGAAATGGGGATTTATCGGTCTCCGGATATTTATGTGATAATAGTCTCGAAAATTTTTATGCAGATAAAGCAATTATTGGGGCTGGAGGGATTACCATTGAAAGTGGGATTACCGATTATCATTTGGCAGAAGCCAATACCCGGCGTTTGATGATCAGACATTCCGATCAAGTCATTATCGTTGCGGATTCCAGCAAGTTCGGGGTGATTGCAATGAACCGTGTCTGCCCTGTTTCGGATATTCATACCATTGTAGTGGATGACAGTTTACCAGAAAAAGAAGCTCAGCGTTATCGAGATAAGGGACTGCGGATTTGCTTTGCCCGGTGATCTTTTCATGAAAAAAATTACAAACAAAAAAGCCTGTACGGATCGTTTTTGAGAGTACAGGCTTTTTTGTTATTTTAATAAAATTTTATGAAAAAAATAGCAAGAAAGTACGTTTCTTTTCTTGCTATTTTTTATTTCCTATGCTATTATAAATCCATAAAATATCACACAATATTGTCAATATTCCACACACGGAGGGGAAGCTATATGGAACATAAAGGATATTTTATGGGAATAGATGCTGGAACAACTGGAACGACAGTGTTGATAATGGATGAAAAATGGGATGTTGCAGCAAAAGGTTATCAAAAACATATAATGAACAGCCCAAAACTAGGCTGGATGGAGCAGGACGCAAATGTTCTTTGGGAAGATTTGCTATGTGCAGTAAAGAAAGCGTTATCGCAGCTTCCCTTAAATGCAAGAATTTTAGGAATCGGACTTGACCACCAGGGAGAAAGCTGCTTGATTTGGGAAAAATCAACTGGAAATCCGCTTTCACAGGCAATTAATTGGCAGGATCGAAGAACAGTATCGGCGTCCGAAGAGTTAGCTGAAAAGTATGGGGAAGAAATCCAAAAACGCACGGGCTTTTTTCCGGATTCTTATTTTAGTGCAGAGAAATTTGTTTGGGAATTGAATCAAATTCCCAATGGACATCAGCGGGCGGAAAAGGGGGAACTTTGTGCAGGAACACTTGGCAGTTGGTTTCTCTGGAAGATGACGGGAGGAAAAATCCATATGACGGATCCTTCTACTGCCTCGCGCACCATGCTTTATAACATTCATACAGGATTATGGGATGACGAGATTTTAGAGATGCTTTCCCTTCCTCGTAAGATGCTCCCTCAAATTGGCAGCAGTGCAAAACGATTCGGTATGACCGAACCGCAGTGCTTTTTGGGACTCCAAGTTCCCGTTTCAGGTTTAATAGTCGATCAGCAGGCGGCGCTGTTTGGGCAGTGCTGCTTTCATACAGGAATGATAAAAACAACTTATGGAACAGGCTGTTTTCTTCTTATGAATACAGGGCAGACGCCTATCAAGTCTCCGGGAGGACTTTTGACGACGGTAGCGTGGAATCTGGGAGGAAAAGATACATTTGCCTTAGACGGCGGTATTTATACAGCTGGAGCGGCAATTAATTGGCTGCACGAAAAGATGGGAATGATCGAATCTTTTGAACAAACGCAGCAAATGGCAGAGAGCATACAGAATAATGGTGGTATTTACTTTGTACCGGCGTTTGTGGGGTTGGCAGCCCCCCATTGGGATAACTGTGCGCGCGGAACGATTTTTGGCATCAATTCTATGACCAAAAAAGAGCAGATCGTTCGGGCGACTCTGGAAAGTATTGCTTATCAGGTATCTGACAATCTAGATGTTATGATCAGAGATTCTGGATTTCCGATTCAAGTGATGCGTGCAGATGGAGGGATGACGGTCAATTCCTTTTTAATGCAGTTTCAGGCGGATATTTTGAATATCCCTGTAGATGTCCCGGTGATTTCGGAAACCAGTAGCTTGGGAGCAGCTTATCTTGCTGCTTTTGGAGAAGGATGGTTTTCGTCTTTAAGTGAAATTGAGAGTAACTGGAAATTACAGTGTCGATACGAGCCCAAAATGTCAGAGGATGAGCGGCAGACACTGCTCTACAATTGGCACAGAGCAGTGGAACGTTCTCTTGGATGGCTTCAAAAAGAGAAACCATAAAAGTTTTTAGTTTTAGGAGGAAAAACAATGAGAAGCACAGATGTGTTGGTTATTGGGGCCGGAGCGGTTGGTTGTTCCATCGCGCGAGAACTGACAAAATATCAGGTCCGCGTATTGGTGGTCGAAAAGAAGGAAGATGTTGGGGGAGATGCTTCCAAAGCGAACAGTGCAATCATTCATACGGGATATGATGCCTCTCCGGATACATTGGAATCTCAGTTAGTGGTTGCAGCAAACCCTATGTATGACAAGCTTACGAAAGATCTGGATGTCCCATTTTCGAGAATTGGTGGAATTCTTCCGGCAATCACTCAGGAACAGTATGAAAAATTACCGGCATTAAAAGAAAAGGCATTTAAAAATCGTGTATATGATGTGGAATATCTTTCAGGCAAGGAATTGCTTAAAATGGAGCCAAATTTGAACCCTGAGACAAAAGCAGGGCTATATATTCCGCGGGAGAGTATCATTGATCCATTCCTGTTGGTGGTTGGTTATGCTGAAAATGCACAGCAGAACGGTGCTGATTTTCTTTTGGGAACAGAAGTAACCGGGATGCATGTGGAACAGGGAAAAATAACAGTGGTGGAAACAACAGCCGGCGAAATTTCCTGTAAATGGGTTGTCAATGCAGCTGGACTGCATTGTGATGAAATTGCAGCAATGGTTGGAAAAAATGATTATACAGTGAATCCGCGAAAAGGACAGTTTTATGTTCTTGATAAAAATACATCCTGTAAAGTAGAACATATTATACTGCCGATTCCAACGAAAGTTACGAAAGGAAAGCTGATGTGTCCGACTATCCACGGGAATATGTTGGTTGGTCCGACAGCGGAAGACCTTTCAGATAAGGAGGATCGATCAACGGATGCGGCAGGACTTAAGAGTGTTGCCCAAGATGTGCGGCACTTGATTCCGAATGTCAATCTTCGCGATACGATCACACAGTACAGCGGCCTGCGTCCAAATCGAAATCCGGAGGGACTGCATGTAGATACTTATGACGACTTAACAAATTATGTAAATCTATCAGGAGTGCGTTCTACGGGATTAACGGCTTCCGCTTCCCTTGGAAAATATGTGGCACAAACCCTTTTAAAAATTGGAATGCCTGCAGAAATGAATCCTGATTTTAATCCGGTTCGAAAAGGGATCGTAAGGTTTCGGGAGCTTACCCGGGAGCAGCAAGATGAAATGATCCAAAAAGATCCTTTATACGGCAGAGTGATCTGTCGCTGCGAAACGATCACAGAAGGAGAAATCGTTGCGGCAATTCACAGCCCGATTCCTGCCCGGAGTATGGATGCGGTTAAACGCCGTGTGCGCGCAGGGCTGGGGCGCTGCCAAGGCGGATTTTGTGGGCCAAGAGTGCTCGAAATTCTTGCACGCGAACTGGGAGTATCTGCTGAGGAAATCAATAAGAATGATAAAGGTTCTTATATGATTGCCGGAAAAGTAAGATAAGGGGGATTACATAATGTATGAAATTACATGTGATGTAGCGGTGATTGGAGCAGGCCCAGCAGGGCTTGCAGCAGCTGCTGCAGCGAAAGAGCAGGGCGCGGAGAAAGTATTGATCATTGAACGTGACACCGCATTGGGAGGCATTTTGCAGCAGTGCGTGCATCCGGGATTTGGTTTGTCGCTTTTTAAGGAAGAACTCACCGGACCCGAATATGCGGGGCGCTTTATTGAAAAAGTGGAGCAGGCTGGGATTGAAACACTGCTGGATACCATGGTTTTGGAAGTTCGGCAAGACGGAACGATCTATTGCACGAATTCCCGCTATGGAATAACGATGGTAAAAGCCAAAAGTGTGGTCCTTGCTATGGGATGCCGTGAAAAGACCCGGGGAAATATTCAGATTCCGGGAACGCGTCCAGCAGGAATTTATACCGCCGGTTCCGCTCAGAGAATGGTCAATCGGCAGAATGAAATGGTCGGAAAAAAAGTAGTGATTTTAGGCTCCGGAGATATCGGGATGATTATGGCACGCCGCCTTACACTGGAAGGGGCCAAGGTAGTCGCAGTCGTGGAAGTGATGGACTATCTTGCAGGATTGATTCGTAACCGGGTACAGTGCTTGGATGATTTCGGAATCCCATTGCTGCTCTCTCATACTGTAACAAGAATTGTTGGAAATCAGCGTGTAGAGGGAGTCTATGTAGCAAAAGTTGATCAGAACCGTGTCCCGATTCCAAATACAGAAGTGTTTTTTGACTGCGATACCTTGCTGCTCTCAGTCGGCTTGATCCCTGAGAATGAACTTTCAAGAGCAGCTAACATTGAAATGGACAGCGTAACAAACGGGCCGGTCGTCAATCAGTATATGCAGACCAGTGCTCCCAGCCTTTTTGCCTGCGGAAATGTCGTTCATGTAAACGACTTGGTGGATAATGTTTCAGCAGAAAGTATGCTGGCTGGGAAAAATGCGGCGAAATATGCGATGGGACAGCTTCCACCTTTTAAGCGGGTGGTGATATGTCAGCCGGGAGAAAATGTAAGGTACCTTTGTCCACAGAAAATTGCGGTTTCCGATGAAGCGGAAGATACAATGGTTTATTTTCGCGTAAAACAGCCGCAGAAAGAAACGACATTAAAAGTATCCTGTGATGAAGGACTGCTTTTTGAAAAACGTCTGCCTCGTGTAAATCCGGGCGAAATGCAGCATATCTGTGTTCCTACCGCTTCACTCTCAGGGGAAACGCTTATAGTCGATGCGGAAAAGAGGATTTGATCATGGAAAAAGAAATTACCTGTACAGTTTGTCCGATGGGATGCAGAATCACTGTTTGCGGAGAAGGAGAAGTGATTCGCTCGGTAAAAGGTTATACTTGTGCTCGCGGAGAACAGTACGCCCGCAGTGAATTTGTTCATCCGGTACGAATTTTGACCTCTACTGCTTTAGTAAGCGGCAGTAATGAGCCACTTGTAGCAGTGCGTTCCAACCGTCCGTTGCCAAAAGAATTGTTGATGAGCTGTATGCAAAAAATTCATATGCTGCATTTACAAGCACCGGTTCGTCGTTATCAGGTGTTGATTCCAAACATTCTGGATACCGGTGTGGATATTGTTGCTACCGGAGAAGCAGAAAAAACAGGATCCACAGGCTGAGAGGTCGAATTTTAAAGAGTGGGAAAAAAGGAGGAGTGAAAATTGAATTTCCAAATGGTCCTAACAGCAATTATGGCTGCCTTTTTGCTGTTGGGTGCATTGGATGATATTTTTGGAAACCGATATGGGCTTGGCAAAGAATTTGAAAATGGATTTCAGTCAGCGGGAAGATTGATTCTGTGCATGTCAGGCTTTATGGTTCTGGCACCGGTAGCGGCACATAGTTTGGGATTCGTTTTGGCCCCGATTTTTCAGTCGATTGGAGCGGACCCTTCTAGTTTTGCGGGTTTAGTAATTGCAAATGATTCAGGCGGATATGTGTTGGCAACGGAGATGGCAAACGATCCGCAGGCCGGAATTTACAATGGAATGATCGTAGGCTCTATGTTGGGGACAACGATCATGTTTCAGTTGCCTTTAATGATGACTTTTACAAAGAAAAAAGAACGTCCGGCAGCAATTTATGGAATGGTAGCCGGAGTTGCAACTATTCCACTGGGATGTCTTGCAGGTGGTTTGGCAGCAGGCTTTCCTTTTTCGATGCTGCTTTTTAATACGATACCGGTATTGATCGTTTCGGCAGCCCTTTTAATTGCTTTGTTGCTTTTGGGAGAAAAGATTGTGCCTGCTTTTTCGGTTTTTGGAAAAATTATGTTAGGAATTTCGATAGCAGGCCTGGCAATCGCTGGATTTTCTCAGCTGACAGGGCTGAAAATTTTAGATGGAATGGGCAGCATCAACGAAGTATTTCAGATTGTTGGTGGAATCACGATCTTTTTAGCTGGAGCATTTCCGTTACTTTTTGTATTGCGAAAAGTTGGGCACAAAGGACTGGAGGGTATCGGCAGACGGATGAAAATCAATAAAACTTCCGTAACGGGGCTTTTGATTACGCTTGCAAACCCTTTACCTACGATGGAAATGCTGTCTGATATGGATGATCGAGGCAGAATGCTGAATATTTCTCTGATTGTATCTGCATCCTGCACGTTCGGCGATCATATGGCATATGCTTCCCAGACGCTTCCACAGATTGTTCCCGCGCTGATTTTTGGAAAACTGGTGGGGGGCTTTAGCGGGATGCTTTTGGCAATCTTTTTGGCGCCCCGGCTTTTAGGAAAAAATGAAGTATAGTACTTAAAATTGTTTAAAAACTATTTTTTATTAATTTAAAATTGCTATTTTTTAATTTAATAAGGGAATTATATAAAAACAGATCAAAATAATTTAGAAATTATGTAAATTAAAATTAGGCGTTTTTATCAATTGTTATAAACAAATTATATTCATGATTGACAAAAATTCTCTTTCTTATTAAAATGATTTCAATAGAAGGAGATGAGAAAATGGGTCGTTCTCTAAAAGAGGATGTTTACTGCAGATTAAAAGAAGAGATCTTATACGGACAATTTAATCCAAATGTAGTCCTTACCGAGGGAGAAATTGCGCAGAAATTTTTGGTGAGCAGAACCCCGGCGCGGCAAGCACTGCAAAAATTAGAGAACGAAAACATGATCAAAAGGAATTCTACCGGCTGTGGCTGGACCATTGCCGTGGTTCGTTTGGAAGAAATTCATGAGATGCTTGAGTTGGATTGTGCTTTGGTGGATTTGATGATCCATCATACGATGGAACGGATTACAGAAAAAAGCGTTCTTTCTTTAGAAAAACAGTTGGAACAAATTGGGTTGCTTGTGGAGCAGCGAGAAATTCACCATGCTGCAGATTTGTGCCGTCAGTTTCGAATTTCGATTATGGAAGAGGCAAAAATGCCGCTTGTGATGAAAGTATGGCTTTCTATTCCTCCGCTTTGTAATTTTAATTGGCTTTGGAACGGGATTCCACTGGAAAAGCATCTTCATTCGATTGCAGATAATCGGGTTTTGATGGAGGCAATTAAAGAAAGAGATGCTCTGAAATTTGAGAAGACATATCGCCGACATACAGAAGAATATTTTGAATGGTGTACTGAGGTATATCAAAGATTTCGGCTTTGATTTTCCTCTAAACTTTAAAAAATAAGATAAAATGTATTTTTTTTAGTACGCCTTAGAATATTGACTTTCATAACAAAGAAATTTATAGTAAAGGTATTCCGGAAAAAGAAAAGTTCAAAGAGGAGTTCATGACATTCGTTTGTCATGGGCTCCTTTTTTGATGCCAAAAAGACTAGTCTTTCTATTTACATGTGACGGCCCTGGCAATTTTGAACAATGACGTTCTTTCCTTCGAGTTAACTTGCTTTTGGGTTTACACTTGTCTGATTTAAGAAAGAAGGAAACATCATGGAATTTTCGGCAACAACTTTGTTTTATGACTTTGCGATTATGTCCGCGTTACTGTTTATTGCAAATATTCTGCGGACAAAATTGAAATTTTTGCAAAATTGGTATATTCCATCTTCGCTAGTAGCAGGAATCTTAGGGGTAATCGGCGGAAAATATTTTATGAATATTTTGCCGCTGAGCAGCAGTATTTCAGTTTATCCAAGCATCATGATTTCGGTATTGTTTGGAACATTGCTGATCGGCCGCAGACAAAAAACAAAATTCAAGGAGACAATCAAAAGTGTTGGCGACACTTTTGCAGTGACGACGAGTGGGATTATGATCCAGTGGGGAGTCGGAATTGCGGCGTCTTTGATTTTAGCGGCCACAATTTTCCCAGATCTAAATCCAGGCTTTGGAATGCTGATGGCATCCGGATTCGAAGGCGGCCATGGAACGGCGGCTGCCGTTGGAGCGGCTCTTTCGGAGGGCTGCGGCTGGACTTCTGCCACTTCGATTGGGCAGACATTTGCAACAATTGGCTTGTTGGATGGAATTTTCATCGGAATCCTTTTGATTAATATCGGGACACGTAAAAAATGGACCCGCTTGATTAAGGAAGTTAACGGGCTTTCACAGGAAATGAAAACAGGATTAGTGGAAGAAGAGAATCAGAAATCGATCGGTAAGGCGACTGTAAATTCAATTTCGATTGATCCTTTAGCATGGCATCTCTGCATTATTTTGACCGCAGTAGGCGGCGCGTATCTTTTAAACAATGTGCTCAAGAGCATTTGGCCTTCTTTTTCCGTACCGACTTATGGAATTGCATTGATTTGCGGCTGGCTGATGAATAAATTGCTGCAAGCTGTAAAGTTGGATCATTATGTGGATCAGAAGCTGATTACAAGAATCGGTTCCTGTGTGACCGATTATTTGGTTGGGTTCGGTGTTGCATCAATTAATATCAGTGTTGTTATCAGCTATGCAGTGCCGCTCATTATCATTTCTCTGCTTGGCCTTGCATGCTGCTTGATATGGCTTTTGTTTGTATCCCGTCGGATTTTCCACAATTATTGGTTTGAGCGTGGAATCTATGTCTTTGGAATGTGTACCGGCGTTATGGCGATCGGCGTCATCCTGTATCGTATCAGTGATCCGGATTATAAAGCACCGGTTTTGGAAGATGTCGGAGTGGCCGGAATCTTTACCACCTTTGTGGATATGTTCCAGGTTTCGATGGTACCGATCATGTTTATGAGCGGACAGTTGATTCCAGCAATGATAATCTGGCTAATTGTGCCTTTGGTGATCGTAGCTGTCAGTGCAGGCATTTATAAATGGAAAAAAGGAACAGGAGCTGAACTGCGTCCGGGAGAAGAAGACTCTGCAGTCAATTATGAGGGAATTCTAGAAGGCACGGAATCTCCTGCTGTCGTTATAAAAGAGACTTCAGCAGAGGAACTTTGAATATAAGGGGCGAATATCGTGAGAATTCAGAAACATCCGATTTTGGGGGAATTTCAAAAAGGTGAATTAGTCACCTTTACATTGGACGGAAAAGAAATGCAGGGATACGAAGGAGAACCGATTGCTGCAGCTTTGCGTGCGGCGGGGGTGATGACTCATCGTTATACTTCTCGTTTTGGAAAACCGCGCGGCGTATTTTGTGCGATTGGGCGCTGTACGGACTGCGTCATGATTGTGGATGGAAAACCCAATATCCGTACTTGTGTAACACCGCTCAAGGCCGGTATGAAGGTACAGACACAATATGGCATCAAGGCAAAGGAGTAAGCGAATATGAAAATGAAAAGATACGAACTGATTGTAATTGGAGCTGGACCGGCCGGGCTTTCCGCTGCAATCGAAGCAGCTAAAGTAGGAATGAAAGTCATTGTGTTCGATGAAAATGCCCGTCCCGGCGGACAGCTTTTTAAACAGATTCATAAATTTTTCGGTTCTAAGGAACATAAAGCCAAAATCCGTGGATTTCGAATTGGGCAGGAATTGTTGGAAGAAGCGGAAAAATTGGGTGTAGAAGTTTGCCTCAATGCGATTGTAATGGGGATTTTTGACTGCATGGAAATTACCGTTATGAAGGATGGAGAAGTCCATCACTATAAGGGCGATAACATCATCGTAGCAACCGGCGCAAGGGAGAACATGGTTCCATTTAAAGGCTGGACTCTGCCTGGCGTAATCGGAGCAGGTGCAGCGCAAACAATGATGAATCTGCATGGAGTGCAGCCCGGCACAAAAGTGTTGATGGTCGGAAGCGGAAACGTTGGACTGGTCGTTTCTTTTCAGCTGATGCAGGCGGGAATCAAAGTCGCAGCAATCATTGATGCGGCACCACGTGTTGGCGGATACGGGGTTCATGCTTCAAAGCTGACACGAATGGGGGTTCCGTTTTATCTTTCCCATACGGTTGTGGAAGCAGAGGGCGAAGATTGTGTAACCGGTGTAAAGATTGCAGAAGTAGATAAAAAGTTTCAGCCTATCAAAGGGACCGAAAAGCATTTTGACGTTGATACCATCTGTATGGCAGTAGGACTGTCACCGATGAGCCAGCTAACACGTATGGCGGGCTGTGAAATGATTGATAAGGGTGGACCGGTTCCAGCGGTAGATGCTTATAATCAGACTTCTGTGCCCGGATTATTTGCGGCAGGAGATGTTGCCGGAATTGAAGAAGCCTCCTCTGCAATGATTGGCGGAAGAATTGCCGGAGCGGCCGCTGCACATCGTCTGGGTTATTTGGAAGATGCCGTATTTGAAGAGAAAGTTCAAAAGCTGCGTTCCTCTATGGATCAGCTGCATCAGGGAATGTTCTCTCCTCAAAATCGTGGAAGAACCGATCTAAAAGAAACAGATGAGGGAATTCCGCTTTCTCAGAGCCTTCTCAAAAAGGGATTTGTTTCAGATGAAGAAATCGAGAAATTCCCCGGCGTTACCCATGCAAAAGGGGTTCATCCGGTTATCGAATGTACGCAGAATATTCCATGCAATCCCTGTCAGGATGCCTGTAAATTTGGCTGTATTCGGGTAGGAAGTCAGATTACCCGTCTGCCGGCCATTGATTCTCAGAAAAAATGTACCGGCTGCGGAATGTGTGTTGCTTCCTGTTCCGGACAGGCGATTTTCCTGGTCAACGAAGAATATGAGCCCGGATATGCCAGCGTCACTTTACCTTACGAGTTTTTGCCGCTTCCAGCAAAAGGAGATCACGGAAAAGCATTGGGACGGGATGGTTCCGTTCTGTGTGATGCCGAAGTTTTAGAGACAAGAACTGCACCGATTATGGATGGAACCGTGCTTCTCACCATGAAAGTACCGGCTAACATGTCCATGAAGGCGCGATTCTTTAAAAGGGAGGCTTAAAAATGGCAAAAATAATTGACCGTAATCTTGATATTGGTGAATTCGTTCCTCAGCCGGACGATGATTTGATTATTTGTCGCTGTGAAGAAATTACAAAAGGAGAAATCCGGCGCGCGATTCATGATGGCATGCGCACGATGACGGAGCTAAAACGATTTACCCGTGCAGGAATGGGATTGTGTCAAGGTGGTACCTGTACAAAAATTGTAAAGGGAATTATGGCAAAAGAGCTGGGAATTCGCCCTTCGGATTTGGAAGAACCGACCGCCCGTGGCCCGGCGCGTCCCATTGAAATGAAAATTTTCAGCAATGAGGTGGATGATTAATGAATGCAGATGTAATTATTATTGGGGGCGGAATTATTGGAAATTCATCCGCTTATTATCTTGCGAAAAAAGGATTAAAGTGCTTGGTGTTGGAACAGACCATGATTGGAAACGGCGGTTCCAGCCGCAATGGAGGCGGGGTTCGTCAGTCTGCACGTGATGTGCGGGAGCTTCCCATCGCTATGTATGCCATTCAAAATTTGTGGCCTAACCTGAACGAAGAATTAGGGGTCGATGTGGAGTATCATCAAGACGGAAATCTTCGTCTCGGAAAGACGCCGGAACATCTCGAAATTTTAAAAAAGCTGACTCAAAAGAGTCAGGCGGCAGGGCTGGACGTCAAAATGATTACAGGGGACGAGGCTAGAGAAATCTGCCCCTATATGTCTCAAGAGGTAATCGGCGCTTCCTGGTGTCCAACTGATGGGCATGCAAACCCCATGATGACGACGCTGGCGTTTTATCGTCGTGCACTCCAGTTGGGAGTTCATTTTATCACTGGAGAAAAAATTACAAAGATTCAGCTTCACTGCGGAAAAGCCGGAGCGGTGGTCACAGATGCCGGAAATACTTATGAAGCAGACAACATTATTGTAGCGGCGGGATATGGTTCCCGTGCGATTTTAAATACCGTCGGAATTGATGTGCCGCTTTATCGGATGCTGAATGAGTGCCTGGTGACAGAAGTACAGCCGCCGATGTTCTGGCAGATGCTGGGTACGGCTGAGGCGGATTTTTATGGTCATCAGACGAAACATGGTTCTTTTGCATTTGGAGGATCTTCCGGCTTGGAGAATTATCATAAAAATCATAAAGAGTCGGATTCTGCAAAGTCCACTTCCATGACGGCGGAAAGTATCTGCAGAGGAATTATGAAATATTTCCCGGTTTTAGCGGATGCGAAAATCGTTCGTCATTGGGCAGGTTGGCTTGATATTTCTGCTGATCAGGTTCCAATTATTGATAAGGTCAATGAGATTCCGGGATTGTTTATCGCCTGTGGCTTTACAGGTCATGGATTTGGCATCGGGCCTGGAGTTGGTACGATCATGAGTGAACTCGTTACTGGAGAACCAACTTGTGTGCAGATTGATGCTTTAAAATATGATCGTTTTTCTGCGAAAGGATAATTTAAAGCGATTTTCTGTGATATTTGTACGATAAACTTTCAATAAAATAGCAAAAGCGATCACGAGCTGTTGCTCTTGATCGCTTTTTGTTTAAGAATTTATTTTTAAATTTAAAATATAAAAACCCGGCATGTTTCCATACCGGGTTTGCGACCAGACTTATAAGCCGAGTTCTGTTCTGACAGCCATCTATCTTGGCCAGGCGTTGCCGCCATAGCTCGATGCCACCTTCTAGGGACGTGCCGGGCCGACACAAAATGTCCCACTGCGGTGTTGCTCCGGATAGGGTTTGCAGAGCCATTCGGTTCTCCGAATGCTGGTGAGCTCTTACCTCGCCTTTCCATCCTTACCGCTCAAAAGAGCGGCGGTATATTTCTGTTGCACTTTCCCTAGGGTCACCCCCGGCGGCCGTTAGCCGTTATCCATGCCCTGTGGAGCTCGGACTTTCCTCAGATACGCCGTTTCCCGCTGTATCCGCAGCTGTCCGGTCTGCTCGCGTTTATCCATTATATCGAATTTTAAAATGAAAGTCAATGGACCCTTTTTGTCAGCTTTTGTTAATAGGTATAGGAGTCTAGAAGCTGACGTTTGACTTCCCAGAGCGGACGACTTAAGTCTACATAATAGTTGTGGGGATTTTCAAAGCGCAGTACCTCATCCCATAGGGTAGAGACCTGCTCCTTGCAGAAAGCCTGCAGTTCACGCAGTGTCTTTTTATGCATCACGCATTTTCCGCCGTCAAAAAGCTGTTCACGCAGCCGTACTGCACGGAAGTTTGTGATTTTCTTTTTCTTCCATTCGTGTTCAGGGTCGAAGATTTCGTAAGGCTTTGTATCGTCAATCTTTTCTTCATGCAGGGTTACCACATCTGCAATAGCTTTTCCGGAATCACGGTCGTATAAACGCCAGAGTTCCTTAAAGCAGGGAGTCGTAATCTTCGTTACATTTTCGCTGACTTTGATTTTCGGCGTAATAGAGCCGTCTGGTTCTTCTACCGCAGAGAGCTTGTACACTCCGCCAAAAACAGGGCAGCTGCTGCTGGTGATCATGCGCTCGCCAACGCCAAAGGAGTCCACTTTGGCGCCCTGAATCAGCATGTCCCGAATAATATATTCATCTAAACTGTTGCTGGCACAGATTTTACAGTCCGGGAAACCGGCAGCGTCCAGCATCTTGCGTGCGCGCTTTGAAAGATAAGTAATATCACCGCTGTCAATCCGAATTCCGGCGGGACGATAGCCCATGGGAAGAAGTACGTCATTAAACACTTTAATCGCATTTGGAATGCCCGATTTTAGCACATTGTAGGTATCTACGAGCAGTGTGCAGGCATGCGGATATTCTTTTGCATAGGCGCAGAAGGCATCATATTCGTTATCAAAAAGCTGAACCCAGCTGTGTGCCATAGTCCCCAGTGCCGGCACTTGATAGTCTCGGTCACAGATCGTACAGGCAGTTCCGCAGCAGCCGCCGATATAGGCCGCACGTGCGCCTAAAATGGCACCATCGGCCCCCTGTGCCCTGCGGGAGCCGAATTCCATAACAGGGCGTCCCTCCGCAGCGCGGACGATCCGGTTTGCTTTCGTGGCGATCAGACTTTCATGATTGATTGTCAGAAGAATCATCGTCTCGACAAACTGTGCCTGAATTACCGGCCCACGGACAGTCAGAATGGGCTCTCCCGGGAAGATCGGAACCCCTTCCGGAACGGCCCATACATCACAGCAAAAATGGAAGTCCTTCAAGTACTGCAAAAATTCTTCGCTGAAGATTTTGCAGCCTCTCAGGTAGTCAATGTCTTTTTCGGTAAAGGTCAGATTTTTCATGTATTCGGCGACTTCCTGAACACCTGCCATGATGGCAAACCCACCATTGTCAGGGATGTTGCGGAAAAACATATCAAAATAGACAATCCGGTCGCGATATCCATTTTGAAAATAGCCGTTGGCCATCGTGATTTCATAAAAATCGGTCAGCATCGTCAAATTCGTTTTTACAGGGGGTGTGTACATGGGATCTTCATCTCCATTAAAATTTTGGCTGCTGCCACCTTAAATGGCATAGCAGCATAGTATGGATAGAAAGTTGCGTTAGAGATATTATAGCAAGGTTCCTGGAAAATAACAAATAATATGTAGAAAAAATTTCTGATTTTGAAATTTTTTGAATTGTTCTTTAAATTAAAAGGAAAATTAGTTTTATTATTGCGCTTTTAGGGGAAAAAGATTATACTGTTAACAATTTATATGGGATGAATCATTTTCCGGGGATTCTATTCCCGAATGCAAGCAATAATTGATTAATTTACGGGAGATGAAGCACGTTGAGATTACGCAAACAGGCACTTGGGAGCCGCAATCTAGTTGGAGCCCGTGTAGAAGAAGCCCGTAAGGATCTTGGTATGAAGCAGAAAGAGCTTCTTGCACAGCTGCAGGTCAACGGTGTAGATATGAATGCTTCTGGTCTTTCAAAACTGGAAGGGCAGATCCGGAGTGTATCTGATATTGAGTTGATTGCTCTCTCAAAGATCCTTGGTGTTTCGGTAGAGTGGCTTTTGGGCCTTAAAAATGACCCCTGATTAAATCTGGGAGCTTTATTTTCGTCTCGCCCCTTTCGCTTTGTTAAAAAGGGCGAGACGTTTTTTACATCAAAGTTTTTACAAATTTACAAAATTAAAAAGCAGAGCAGAAATTAAAAAATTGATTTCTGCTCTGCTTTTTAACACTCTCAGAGAGACGAAACAATCTGAAGAGCGTAATTTCTCATAGAATTCAGATCTTCTTCAGTAGGCATAAAATTGACACGCAGCCCATCCCCTTGAAATTTAAATTTTAATTCTTCCAGGCGGGCTTTTATCATAGGAACAGCTTCTCCGCTCCAACCGAAAGAACCAAATGCACCGGCGGGTTTGCGGGTGTTAATGGCATCAATCATTGCGAGCGTTTTCCAAACAATGGAAGGCGCGTCCCGGTTGATTGTATCGGAACCCACCAACAAAGCATGGCAGCTGTTAATTTTAGAGGCAACCTCAAGAGGATCTGCATGAACAAGATCCATCATAGAGACTTCCAGATTAGGACTTGAAGAGAAAGCTTCTGCCGCAGCTTCTGCCAGCTTTTTGGTATAGCCGTATGCAGAAACATAGGGAATAAAAATTAACTTTTTTTCCGGCACTTTCGGAGTACTCCAAAGACGGTAAAGCTCTTTTCGTTGTTCGATGCTTTTTGTTAGACAGGGGCCATGGCTTGTACAGATCATTTCTGCAGGCAGAGGATCTGCCAAAGCTAGTCCTTTTAAAACATAAGGCTTAAAGGGACCGAAGATGCTTTTAAAGTAATAAGCAAATTGTTCTTCATAAGCTTTTTGATCATGAATACCAGTGTCCAGCATGGTGGGTTCGCAGTAATGGGTACCCAGAAAATCACAGGTGAAAAGTGTCTTTTCGGCAGGATACCATGTGAACATGCTGTCGGGCCAATGCAGGAGCGGCGCCGGAATAAATTGCAGCTCTCGGTTGTTGCCGAGATCCAAAGTTTCCCCCGGCTTTATAATATGGCAGGGTAAACTTTCATTTGCGATTGCTTCCATATATTTTTTTGCTGCCACAGTGCAGTAAATTGTGAGGTTTGGACACCTTTTTAAAAGCTGTGCAACGGAACCAGAATGATCCGGTTCCGTGTGATTCATAATCAGTGCATCAATTTTATCGAGAGGAACGACTTGCTCAATATTTTTAATGTATTCTTCAAAAAAGTCGGCATGAACGGTTTCAATTAATATGTTTTTCTCTCCGGTTATTAGGAACGCATTATAACTGGTTCCATATTTTGCTTCCATGACAATATCAAAGACGCGGAGGGCAGGATTTAGCACACCGACCGAATAAATTCCATTTTTCAGCTTAATTGCGCTCATCCTTTAACACCTTCATTCTTTTTCAAACTGATCTTTTTCGGCTCCGCAAAGAGGACATACCCAATCGGCAGGCAAGTCTTCAAACTTTGTTCCGGCTGGAATCCCATGCTCCGGATCACCAATTTCTGGATCGTAAACATAACCACAGACACTGCATACATATTTCATAAGAAACACCCTCCAAAAATAACAATTATTACTGTTTTCTCTTTGGGTTAAGTATAGCTAGAATCTTTTTAAATGTCAACTATTTTGTGAAAAATTGTAATCTTCAATAATTTCAGAAAGGGTACTTGGAAAAACAGAATTGCGCCGGAGCTTTTCTAGAAATTTTAGCGCGCAATTTTTCTCGCATGGAATAGAAGCACTAGCCGTTTCAAATTCTGTCTTTTCAATGCCAATCAAATAGTTTGGAGCGGTGGAATTTGACTTTTGTACCGAGGGTTCTTCCTCCAAAAAATATTCCAGACGAATATTCCCTTCAATGGCTGTTCCTGCATGGATACGATTCATTTCATAATTTCCCCCTTATGTGAATATATTTCGCATTTTGTGTGAACTCCATTAGAATAGTGCAAAAAATCCGCGAAATCAAGAAAAATTTGGGATATTTTTTAAAAAGTTGTAAAAAGCGCAACATGTTGCGGAGGGTTACAAAACCGTAACGATAAAAAGCAAGTCTATTCTGTCCTCTTTTTGCATAGGTTAAAAGCAGAGAAAGGAAGGGGAACAGTATGGATTGGCATCACCTGACGAAGGAAGAAACTGCTAAAAAATGGGAAACGGATTGCCAAAAAGGATTAAAAGAAAGTCAGGCAACCTCACTGTTGCATAAGTACGGATTTAATCTTTTGCCAGAGGCAAAGGGCGAAAGTTTGATCCGGCGTTTTTTTCACCAGTTTTCTGATTTTATGGTATTAATCTTGCTGATAGCAGCAGGAGTTTCTTTTTTAACTTCTTTTTTGCAGAAAGATGAGGACTATCTGGATGCGATTGTTATCTTAATCATTGTAACGGTCAATGCGATAATCGGAACCCTTCAGGAGAGCCGCGCAGAAAAGGCAATTTCTGCTTTGCGTAAAATGGCGACCCCATGGGCTAAAGTGATTCGAGACGGAAAGACCAGAAAAATTCCAGCACAAGAGGTTGTACCAGGAGATCTGGTTGTGCTCGAAACAGGCAATCTAGTGCCTGCTGATGTGCGCTTGACGGAAACAAGTGATCTGCGGGTAGAAGAAAGTGCGCTTACGGGAGAGAGTGTACCGGCTTCAAAAGGGACTGACCCGCTGCCGGAAAAGATAGCTTTAGGGGATAGAACCAATATGTGCTTTTCCTCTACCGTGGTAGCGGCAGGAAATGGACGGGGAATTGTAGTAGCGACAGGGACCAATACACAGGTCGGAAAGATTGCCCATATGTTGCAGACTGCGCAGACACCGCAGACACCGCTGCAGAAAAAACTGGCAGTGGTGAGCAGAGTCTTGGGAATTGGCGTTTTAATTTTGTGTGCCGTTATTTTTCTGATGGGATTATTCCAAAAGATTCCACCGCTTGAAATGTTTTTGATTGCGATTTCTTTGGCGGTTGCTGCCATTCCGGAAGGACTGCCGGCAGTGGTGACGATTGTTTTAGCTTCCGGTGTAAGAAGGATGGCCTTAAAGAAAGCGATTGTACGTCATTTGATGGCGGTAGAAACGCTTGGCAGTGCCAGTGTAATTTGCAGCGATAAAACGGGAACGCTTACCCAAAACCATATGACGGTTCATGAGCTTTATGCAGCAGAGGGTCAGCTAAATCCTCACAGTGCCGCTGCCCGCCGCCTGTTGGATGCAGCATCTCTCTGTACAAATTGTACAGCCGATGGTGATAAAATCCTTGGGGAGCCTACGGAACGTGCTCTTTGTGAGGTTTTTGGGAATAAGGCGGTGCTCGATGTGCAATTTCCGAGAGTCCGTGAAATTCCTTTCTCTAGTGAGCGAAAACGCATGACAGTTGCTGTACGGCAGCCGGATGGGAAATATCGGGTGATAATGAAGGGAGCCCCGGATGTATTGTACCCTCTTTGTGGGGGACTTCCCCGCCAAAATGATCGTATGGCGGAAAATGCGCTGCGTGTTTTAGCAGTAGCGGAAAAGACCGTTTCTTCCGTACAGGGAATGACTGTGCAACAGATGGAAAGCGGAATGCGTTTTTTGGGATTGATTGGGTTGTATGATCCGCCGAGAAAAGAAGTAAAGGCGGCCGTTTCTCTTTGCAGAGAAGCTGGAATCAGGCCAGTCATGATTACCGGGGATTATCGTCAGACGGCCTGTGCGGTTGCAAAGGAACTGGGAATCTTAAAAGGTTCTGAACAGGTGATTACCGGCCCCCAGCTTGATGCTATGAAACAGCCAGAATTGGTGGAGCAAATCGAAAAATGCAGCGTTTTTGCGAGAGTTTCTCCTGCCCATAAGGTACGGATTGTGCAGGCATTTCAGGCACATGGAGAGGTAGTCGCTATGACCGGGGACGGTGTCAATGATGCGCCGGCGCTTAAAGCGGCCGATATCGGCTGTGCAATGGGGAGATCCGGCACGGATGTTGCAAAAGGTGCGGCAGATATGATCCTCGCCGATGACAATTTTACAACAATTGTAGACGCGGTTCGCGAAGGCCGTGGAATTTATGAAAATATCCGTAAAACAATTCATTTTCTTCTTTCCTGCAATATGGGAGAAATTTTGGCGGTGTTTGTTGGGTTCTTGATGCGTCTGCCGCTGCCGTTGATTGCGATTCAGCTTTTGTGGATTAACCTTGTTACGGATTCGCTGCCGGCTCTCGCATTGGGAGTAGAGCCGATCTCACCGGATATTATGAAGAAGCCGCCGATTCGCAGAGAGGAAGGACTCTTCGGGGGTGGATTGGCTTATTCAATTGTGGTAGAAGGTTGCTTTATTGGAGCTCTCAGCCTTCTTGCTTATTCTATCGGACGTGTATGCTTCGATGTAAATCCAGCGTGTCCGGTGGTTGGGCGTACCATGGAATTTGCAGTTTTAAGTCTCAGTGAAATTGCCCATACGTTCAATATGCGCAGCGAATATCGGATCTTTGACCGTAATCAAACGCGTAATCCAAAGTTAGCAATCGCGGCCGTTATCTGTACTTTGCTAATGGTTTCCGTGATTGTATTCCCAAGCCTTTCCGTCGTATTCCACACTGCTGTTTTAAGTGGATTTCAGTGGCTGGTAACCATACTGTTGTCTCTTAGTCCAATCCTTTTGGTGGAACTGGAAAAATCCGCTGCCCAACGCAAAAGAGCAAAGCTTTTAGAAAATGACCCCGAAGAAACAAAAAAGCATTCCGCAAAAAGCGAAATGCCAAAAGAGGTTCCTTTTATTCATCTGAATCATCCGTTAAATCCGAGAGGTCTTTTTCCGAAAAATCATCGGGAATAGCAGCACTGTATTTGTGATTGCCAATTGAAGCGAAAATACAGCCCAAAATGATTCCAAAGTAGTAGGTGATCATTCTCCAGATCAACATGGCTGGAGCGGTGGCACCGCGGAAAAACATATGAAAGAACATGCCAAAGCTGATTTCTGCTCCGCCGGAAGCTCCGGGCAGAGGAACAAAAGAGGCAATCATATTCACAAATACCTGTGCGGCAATCATCACCCACATTCCGGTACCCCGCAGCCCAAAGCTGAGAAAAATAAAATAGGTAACGATACTGTTGAACGTAATTTGAAAAATAGTTACCAAACAAACACATGCGTATAGTTTAAGGGAGTGCCCCATCGTTCTGATACCGTCATGAAAAACTTTAAATTTTAAAACGATATCATCATATTTTGCCTGAAAATCATGAACCACATGAATCCTTTCCAACAGATGGAGTACGCCGTGAATTAGACGGTAAACGAAAGGAGGATAAATTGAAAACAGCAGAACCAAGAGAATAAAGGCGCCATTAGTCAAAACACCAAAGATCGTTAGAAAAGACAGGTTACTGACAGTTGTTTGAAAAAAATGAAGGTGGAAGATCATGAGGACTAAGGAATAAGTGACCATGACACACTGATAAGTCAAAGTTTTTACCGCAATAATAGCGCCGGCTTTTCCGGTCTTCATCCCCATTTTATGCATGGAATAAATCTGCATTGGCTGGCCGCCGGTAGAAAACGGTGTGATATTATTATACAGAATACCAATCATTCCTACAACAATAGAACGTCTCAGTGTCCATTCAGGATAAAGGTGATGACATAAAAGCCAGTTGCAGACTCCTTCTAAAAACCAAGTGAGCAACATGGCGAAGACGGCGGCAAACATCCAGCCGGGTTCCAAGTGTGTAAAAATCTCTTGAAGGCTTTTTTGATCCTGTGTCATAAGAAAACCAATTAAAAGCCCAAGAGAAATTGAAAGTGTAATAATTACAAATAGATTTTTTTTAATTACATGTTTGACTTTTGACATGAAATAACCCCAATCTCTCGAAAAAAGTTTCAATTGATCTTGAAACGATTTCAATACAACAATTTATTAATCATAGCGTAATTTGTAAAAGAACACAAGGGGAACATTTTAAATAAAAGAAAACAGAAAAATTAATTATTAAAGATTATAGAACAAAAAATAAAAAATACTTGCTTTTTACTAGAGACTGCGTTATAATAAATATCGCGCTTAGAAAAGAGCGCAGATATCGCGGGGTGGAGCAGTCCGGTAGCTCGTCGGGCTCATAACCCGAAGGTCGTTGGTTCAAATCCGGCCCCCGCAACCATGTGACACAGTCACATTAAATGCACAGCGGTTTTTGCCGCTGTGCATTCGTCTTTTCCGAGACTTTTGATTGCAGTCATTGCAATAGTTAATTCAACATTTTTTGTTTTAAATCTTTTGCCCTTTTTGAAAACACCAAAGTTCAAAAAGGGCATTGCTTTTATTATGCTTTTGTTTAAACACAGTTTTAAACTTTTATAAAAATTCGTTTTGCATAACAACCAAACCAATATTCTATGATTTCCTGATCGATAGCATAATAATCGTTTTTATATAAAATTGATGTCGAAATGTTTTTAAATGAGTAGGAGGCAGTAGAATGGTTCGCGAAATTATGAAAGATGTTGGGTTCCTTTCACAGAAATCCCAACCCGCTACAAAGGAGGATCTGTCGGTTGCGGAGGATCTGTTGGAAACGCTCGAGGCTCATAAGGAAAATTGTGTCGGGATGGCAGCAAATATGATCGGAGAGCATAAATGTATGATTGCCTTTGATAATAATGGGAAATACATGGTGATGTTTAACCCCGAAATCATTAAAAGATCCCAGCCTTTTGAGACTGAGGAGGGCTGTTTGTCTCTTATTGGTACGCGCAGAACAAAACGCTGGAAATCGATCAAGGTGCAGTACCAGAATAGCGACTTTCAGAATCGGTATAAAACTTTTACCGAATGGACGGCGCAGATTATTCAGCACGAGATCGACCACTGCAAAGGAATCATTATCTGAAAATCGGCACAACGCGCAGAAAACAACTGGATTTAAGCATAAAAAGCCGGAGCCATCAATTTTTGACGGCTCCGGCAGTAAAATGATCGGTTGTACGATCCATTAAAATTTGTAGGTCTTAGGCTCTTCTGAGAAGGAAAATATCGTTGCGGTAACGTTTGTCAGATAAAATACTGTGGTGTTTCCATCATCGGCCTTATACATTTTCTGGAGAGAAGGATATGCATCCAGCATACTTTGCTTTGGCTCAATCCTGTCATCCTCAACGGCGTTCGCTTCAACACGAATCCATTTTTCACCGACTGTGGCGCTGATTTCAATCTTTGGATTCGCCTTCATTTGATGATATACTTTTTTAACTTTGCCTGTTTGAATATAAAGTTTGCCTTCAAAAATGTTTATGGTACCGAATGGGCGAACCCTGGGCTGGTCCCCATCCTCTGTTGCAAGAAAATAAGTATTGGCTTGCTTTAAAAAATCATAGACTTCTTTCATAAATTGACGCCTCCATTTTAGTAAAAAGATTGATTTAAACACACTTCAATACTATAATAAAAACATAGTTTTATAAATTATTCAAGTACAATATTTTTATATAGTAAGTATCTTTTTGGATACTAAAGAGGGAAAAATGGAAAAAGATTTATTTGGGATTTGCCCCTATGTTACTTCGCAGAAGCTGCTCACAGGAAAATGGACCCTGTTGATTATGTATTATTTGAGCCTCAAAACCATGCGGTTTAATGAACTGCAAAGGAATCTGCCGAATTTGACACAGGCAACGTTATCCAAGCAGCTTCACATGATGGAGAAAAACGGTTTGCTGATTCGTACGTCTTATAATCAAATTCCGCCGAAAGTTGAATATTCACTCTCTAGCTTAGGACGGCACTTTAAACCCGTCTTAGATGCGATTGAGGTATGGGGAAATGAGTATATCGACTTTTTGAAAAAGTCTAAACAATAGCTCTTTGAAGATTTATTGGCTTTCGAAATATTATGGAAGAAAAGCTGATTGAGAAGCGGTTTGCGGAAAGGATTGCTCCTCAAAAGGATGGATTCAGTATGATTGAATTTGTCTCATAATAAACAAGCCAATCTGTTTTTGCACAGATTGACTCGCTTTCGTTTTGCTATTATTGGTTTGATTCCTCACGGTACGAGGTCATCAGTTTTTTAAACAATTCTGCCGCAGTAGGTGGAGTATAGGTAATTGCATTTGCACCAGCGTCGATTGTACGAAGAATGTCATCGTCTGTGGAACCCCCGGTAGCGATGATCGGAACTTTTGGAAATCGTTTGCGAATTTCCGAGACAACGAACGGAGTGCGCGCAGCGGCTGAAACGTTTAAAATGCTGGCACCGCTTTCCAACCGTTTTTCAATATCGGTCTTTTCAGAGACAACCGTGATCGTGATCGGAATATTAATTTTATCTGAAACAAAAGTAAGCGTCTCGTCGGGGGTTGGTGCATTGACGACTACGCCGGCAGCACCAAGGTATTCTGCATTTTCAGCGAGATTTGTTACACGCTTTCCACGGGTTGTGCCGCCGCCGACACCAATAAAGACAGGAACATCGGCACAGGTGATAATGGAGTTGGCAATGATCGGCTGCGGGGTAAACGGGTAGACGGCCATGATAGCATCGGCGTTGCAGTTCCTGATAATGGCAATATCGGTGGAAAACAGCAATGACTTTATTAGTTTGCCCATTACACGTACACCACAGACTTCATTGATGACTGTTGGAATTTTGATCATATGTTTTCTTAGAGCGCCTTCCAATTCCGGAACAAACTCACTTTTCATATTCTGATTCCCTCACTTTCCAAACAATTCATTTGTGTAAGATATTTTATACTGAATGAAATATAAAGTCAAAGAATAATTTATAAATTGAGATTTAATTTTTCGTGGGCTTACACAAGAAAAAATAAAGAAATAAATTATATAAGATTATATAATCATATATAATAGAAAAGAAAAATACGAAGAAAACCTTTCTGAGAGGAAAATTTTATGTTGCATCCGATTAAACATTTTCGGACAGTCAGTCACCATCGATGGCTTGTCTTAAAATACTGCTTTCGTATTGGCCTTTATAAACAAGGTCTTTTGCATGATTTGTCCAAATTTTCACCGACGGAATTTTGGCCAGGTGCAAAATATTATCAGGGAAACCGGAGCCCAAATGATGCACAGCGTTTAAAAGCAGGATATAGTGCTGCATGGCTGCATCATAAAGGACGCAATCGGCATCATTTGGAATACTGGATTGACTATTCTACAGGGGCTGATCATCAGCTTTGTGGAATGGAGATACCACCGCGCTATGTGGCAGAAATGATTTGTGACCGTATTGCTGCCAGCCGCACCTATCGCGGAAGCCTTTATTCTGACAGTGATCCGTACGAATATTATATGCGTTCCAGAGATCATTATGTTCTTCATCCAAAGACTCGCCGTTATTTAGAAAAATATCTGTATATGTTAAAGGAAGAGGGCGAAAAAAAAACATTTCTCTCTTTGAAAGAGTGGGTCCATTCGAAAAGTTAATACATTCTATAGATTGATTGTGCACTTTGTATTAAAAAAATACAGAGCGCATTTTTTTATAAGCAATTTCTTATAGCATATAGCAGTTTTTGTATTATTATTGCGCAATCTTGTTGTCTTCAGTAGAATACAGACAAAAGAAAAACAGAGGAGGGGTTGAAAAAAGTTTTGTGTCCCGGGAACACAAAACGAGAAAATAAAATTGATTGGTGTGCCATTCATATCAAGATAGGGGGCATAAAAATTGGAAGTTATTAAAAAGAATCAAGAAGTCACAGCTGAACAAAAAAATGGAAATCGTAAAAATCCCAAAAGAAAAAAGATGAAGCTCCATATTAAAATTTTTGTATTCCTATTCGCAGGAATTGTCTTTGGATATGTACTCAATGCAATGGGTGGTACTGAAAATCCAGCTATTAACGGTTACATACTTCCGTTTTTACAATTTATTGGAGATATGTTTTTAAAGCTTATCAAGATGATTGTAGTGCCGTTGGTGTTTTTCTGTATCATCGACGCAGCACTCTCTTTAGGAGATATCAAAAAACTGCGGAGCATCGGGGTTAAAACAGTTGTATGGTTTCTCGGAAGTTCGGCCATTGCCGCTACGATCGGATTGGTACTTGCAAATCTGATACAGCCAGGATTGGGCGTTACTTTTTCAGGAGATGTGAGTACGGTAGAAGTAAAAGAACTTCCAGGCGTTTATCAGACAATTCTAGATCTTATTCCAAATAATCCTTTTGCTGCTCTTACGAACGGAGATATGATGCCGATCATTGTATTCTCTTTGTTTCTAGGTTTTGCATTGATTGGTTTAGGAGAACATGGAAAACCGCTTGCCAATATTATTTCTCTATGTTCCGAAGTGATGTTCAAGATTGTAAACAGCATTCTCGCAATTATCCCTTACGGCGTATTTGGCTTGATGTCTGTTGCAATGGCAAAATATGGAGTTGCAATTTTTGGGCCGGTGCTTAAATTTATTGCGACTGATTATCTTGCCAATGTCATCATGGTGGTTATTGTCTATTCTGTTTTTCTTCGCTTTATTGGAAAAGTTAGCCCCATTATGTTCTGGAAAAAAGCATTTGAGCCTTGGATGATCGCGTTTAGTACCTGTACTTCTTCTGCGGCCCTGCCGGTCTCGATGAAAGTTGCTCCCAAACGTCTTGGCGTCCCGAAAGATATCGCGAGCTTTGTGCTTCCGCTGGGTGCTACTGCAAACATGAATGGTACCTGCATCTATTTTGGAATTATTGTTCTGTTTGCTTCTCAGCTTTATGGGATTAATCTTTCAATAGAACAGCAGATCATGCTGGTTTTACAAGCAACCTTTCTCAGTGTTGGTTGCGCGGCAACCCCACAGATTGGATTAGTTATCAGTATTACTCTGCTTACTCAAATGGGACTACCTCTGGAAGCAACCGCCCTGGTGGCTGGTATTTATCGCATTATTGATCAGGCACATACTTCTACCAATTCCTCCGGCGACCTCGTCGCATCTGTATGTATTGCATCTATGGAAAATGAACTGGATCGCAGTATGTATAATGACCCTAACGCAGGCAGAGAGGAACAGGCTGTTTCAGCTTGAATTTTTCTAAAATGTTTTTCTCAGTTGTTTATTACCAAATATTTATTGATTAAATGAAGGAGTGTATTAAAAATGGAAGACAACAGAATTATTGAGTGTGTGGAACGTGCGGACTATATTCTTTCTAACCTAATGGCAGTTAAACCTGGGGAAGAGGTTTTGATTGCAATTGATCCTCAGACGGATATGCGTATGGCAAATGCGATGGCAGCGGCTGCTCTAAAATGTGGCGCAGAATACAACATTAGTATGATGCCGGTTCGCGGCAAAGATAAGGCTACTATTTTTCCAAAGACTTTGGAAAATGCGATGGAAGCTTGCGATGTTTTTGTCGGCATGACGACGGCTTCCGGCGCAGCAATCTACAATAATCGCTTAAAGGAACTTATCAATGAGAAAAAACTGCGCGAAGTTTCTATCTGTCTGCGTAGCATTGATAACTTTACGCGTGGGGGTGCTTTAGCAGACTATGAAAAAGTTTATAAAGACGGAGAGAAGCTGCAGAAAATCTGGAGAGGTCACAAGAAAGCTCACATCACGACTCCTGCGGGCACCGATCTTTCTATGGAAATGAATGATATGGAACCCATTATTGAATGTGGGATTGCTAGAAATCCAGGGGATGCAATGGCATGGTCAGACGGCGAAGTTTCCCTTGGACCGGTGATCGGTAGCACACACGGCAAATTGGTTATCGATGGGCCGATTTGCTACTATGGATGCCCGACAACACCAGTTGAGTTAAAAATTGAGGGTGGTCGTATTGTTGAGGTCGTAGGTGGAGACCCCAAAATCTGCAAAGAGATCCGCCGCCAGATTGCAGAGATTAAAGACAGCGACAATATTGCAGAGATTGGTCTGGGACTTAATCCGGCATGCCTTTTTAACGGCGATTTTGAAGAGGAGAAAAAAGCACGTGGTACCTGCCATATTGCAATGGGCAATGGCTACTATTATGGTCAGCCTGCTCGGTCTACGGTTCATATTGATATGGTACAGTACAATCCGACAGTTGTTTTTGATGATGAAGTTGTTATCGTAAAAGACGGGAAGGTTGTTTGTCTGGATGACTAATGGGTTTTGCGAAAAGCAATTATTTTGGTTCGTTTTTTAATTTTTTACTCGTTCCTACTAAATGAGTGACTCGCTCCTAAAATAAAAAAATGTCATTTACCTCGTATTAGCACGATACGGGGTAAATGACATTTTTTGGAACATTCCAAAAGCATAAAAGTAAAACGAATTTGCTTTTTATTTTGTGCGAAATTTGTTATAATTAAAAGGAAATTATGGGCGAAAGGAGAAGATCCTCCCGATGATGAACGAACTCAAATATGTCTATGAAGTATATCAGGAAAGAAGCTTTTCTAAAGCAGCTAAAAAGCTCTATATTACGCAACCAGCTCTAAGCGCAATGGTAAAAAAAGCTGAAATGGAAATTGGACAGCCGATTTTTGACCGCAGTACCATACCACTTACTTTAACGGATGCTGGCCGTTACTATATTGCATCTGCAAAAAAGATTCTGTTTATTCAAAAAAATATGACTTCCTATTTTCAGGACCTCCAGCATTTGCAGACGGGGCATCTTTCTATTGGGGGTTCTTCATTCTTTTGTACCTATATTCTTTCAAAACAGGTTGGCCGTTTTCAAAAGCGTTACCCCGGAATTACGATTGACATGGTAGAATCTAACGTGCAGGAACTGAAAAAGCGGGTGGCAGACGATACCTTGAATTTGATTATGGAGACGGCTTTTTTTGAAAATGATCATCTTAAAAAATATTTTTGCTGTTATGAAGATATCCTTTTAGGAGTGCCGGCCCCTTTTCAAATTAATCGAGGACTGGAAAAGTATGCTTTATCGTTTCGGGATATTTGTGAAAAGAAAAATGAGAACCCTATTTTTCCGGCCGTTCCTTTGCAATTTTTCAAAGATCTTCCTTTTTTAATGCTGAAGGAAGGAAATGATCTGTATTATCGAGGAATTTCTATTTGCAAAAATGCAGGATTTAATCCACGAATTGCCATTAAGCTGGATCAGATCTTGACTGCTTTTTACATTGCATGTACCGGAGCAGGGGCAGTTTTTATAAGGGCTTCTATGCCTCCATATCTGCCAATGACAAATCAACTGATTTACTACAAACTCAGTGATCCTTTGGCACGACGTGAAGTTTATCTTGCACATAAACAAGGGTGCTATGTAACAAATGCCATGGCGGCTTTTCTTAAGATGAGTGGTGCAAAAGATACACAGTGTTGTCAAGAGAAAAAGATTTGATTTTGCAGGAATTGGTCGATTGAAAATTCAAAATCAAAAAATCGAAGCATAAAGTTTTTAAAGAAAACTCGTAGGATAAGACAAAAGCAAACCAGTTAATTTATCGTTATTTACCAAAAAAAGCTTCGAATTTTCTAGTTGCTTTTCCAAAAATCTATGATATAATGTGAATGAAAATTTACAAAATGTTCAAGAATGGGTTGAAACAAGATGCCTAAAAATGAATAATCGGATTTGTATAAAATGCCGATTATTTAAACGGCATAAGGGAAAATAAGGGAATATTGATCTTTTGGTTGAACCTCTTTTTGAAAAAATATATTGTGAGTTTTCCGGCGCCGGTTGAACGGCATTTTTCTATGGCGTAAAATTGGAATGGATTCCATAATGCGAAATGGAAGAGCGCTGCGCCGGTATCTTGATTGCTGACGCTGCCGTTGACAAAGTTGCTTTTACCGCCGGCGGCGGGAGGCAAATTAGTAAATCAGTACCATTTCAATTCTGGCGCGTTTCGTTTTCTCAAAATTTTTCACTTAAGGAGGTGTAACGTTAATATGTGGACTTCGACTACAATGGATGCCGGTAGTGCAGTCATGGTTTCCTTGATGGGCATAGCAGTTGTTTTTCTATCTTTGATTGCACTGGCTATCGCAATTATGATTGTTTCTAAAATTATCAATTCGACCCAGAAAAACAAAGAAACTGCACCAGCTGCCTCAGCTACTTCAGCCGCACCGGCTGCACCAGCTGTATCGGCCGCTTCCAGTGCCAATGATGAGACTTATGCAGTTCTGATGGCTGCAGTCTGTGAGGAAGCACATGCTTCTCCAGAAACTATTCAGATTAAGGAAATCAAGGAAATTAAATAAGACTTGATTTATTAGCAAATGGCTCTTTTTTCTTAAATAATTAAATTTTAAAGGAGAATTGTGATGAAATACGTTGCAACTTTGAATGGTAAGAAATATGAGGTCGAAATCGAAAAGGTAGAGGGTGGCTATCAGCCGATGTCCCGTGCTGCTGCCGCTGCTCCGGCTCCTGTTGCCGCCCCAGCTCCTGTTGCTGCTCCTGCTCCTGCTGCCGCCCCGGCTCCTGTTGTCGGTGGAAACAATGTGATCGCTCCGATGCCTGGTAAAGTTTTGGATGTCAAATGCAAAGTCGGCGATGTTGTTAAGGCTGGCCAGGTTCTTATTATGTTGGAAGCTATGAAGATGGAAAATGAGATCGTTGCTCAAGCGGATGGAACTGTAGCTGATATTCCGGTACATACAGGTGATATGGTTGATACCGATGCTACGCTAGTCGTGCTGAAGTAAGGAGGCACGCTTAGAATGAACTTTTTTACTGTTCTGGAGAGGATATTCCAGCAATCCGGTTTTGCTGCGATTACATGGCAGCAGGCTGTGATGATGGTTGTATCCTTTGTCCTGATGTATTTGGCAATTAAAAAGCAGTTTGAGCCGTTGCTTCTGCTTCCAATCGCATTTGGAATTTTTCTTGCAAACTTGCCTCTTGCGAATATGGGTGCTGAAGAAGGCGGCGTTATTTCAATGCTTTATCAAGGCATTAAAGGAGACTTGTTCCCCTGCCTGATCTTTATGGGAGTCGGTGCAATGACCGATTTTGCTCCTTTGATAGCAAACCCGGTCAGCTTGTTGCTTGGTGCTTCTGCACAGCTTGGTGTTTACTGCGCATTCCTGCTGGCATTGGCAACTGGCCTCTTTACACCGGGGCAGGCTGCTGCAATCGGCATTATCGGCGGTGCTGATGGCCCGACTTCTATTTACCTTGCAAATAACCTTGCACCGGATTTGGTTGCACCAATCGCCGTTGCAGCATATTCGTATATGGCTTTGATTCCGCTGATTCAGCCTCCGATTATGCGTGTGCTTACCACTAAAAAAGAGCGTGCCATTAAGATGGGTCAGCTTCGCAAAGTATCTAAAGTGGAAAAGATCATTTTCCCGATCTTTGTTGTTCTGTTCTGCTCGCTGCTCCTGCCGGATGTTGCTCCGCTGCTGGGCATGCTGATGTTGGGCAACCTGTTCCGTGAGAGTGGTGTGGTTGAGCGTCTTTCCGATGTTGCTCAGAACGCTCTGTGCAACATCGTTACGATTTTCCTTGGCCTATCCGTTGGTGCTACTGCAAACGGAGAACTCTTCCTGCGGACTCAAACTTTGGCAATCATTGCAATGGGCTTGCTTGCATTTGGTTTCTCCACTGCAGGTGGTGTCCTCTTCGGCAAACTTCTTTGCCATCTGACTCACGGCAAGATCAATCCTCTGATTGGTTCCGCTGGTGTATCTGCAGTTCCTATGGCTGCACGTGTTTCACAGGTAGAAGGCCGTAAATACAATCCGACCAATTTCCTGCTGATGCATGCAATGGGGCCGAACGTGGCTGGCGTTATTGGTACTGCAATGGCTGCTGGTTACTTCCTGACCGTTTTCAAAGTCTGATTTCTGATCAATCCTTTTGTTCATTAATTGCCCTTTATGGGCAATGAAAATATAATTAGGGGGTTTTTAGCGTGGGAAAAATCTATTCTCTGCACGATGCGATTGCTAAGTACGTCAGCGATGGCGACTTTATCGCATTCGGTGGTTTCACAACGAACAGAAAGCCTTTTGCTGCTGTTCACGAAATTTTGCGTCAGGGCAAAAAGGACTTTATTGTCCAGACAGGCCCTGCCGGCCATGATGTCGATATGCTGATCGGCGAAGGTCGTGTAAAGGCATTCATCAACTGCTACATTGCAAACTCGGGTTTCACAAATGTATGCCGTCGCTTCCGTAAAGCGTACGAGCAGGGCAAGCTCCTGATGGAGGATTACTCTCAGGATGTTCTGATGCTCCAGTTGCATGCAGCTTCCCTTGGCCTTCCTTTCCTGCCGGTCAAACTGATGATCGGTTCCGGTTTGGAAACTGAGTGGGGCATTACAAAGGAACAGCGCCAGAAGATCGACAAATTGCCGGATGATAAATTTGTTACCATCGAGAACCCGTTCAAGAAGGGCGACAAAGTTCTGGCTTGCCCGGTTCCGGAAATTGATACTGCAATTATCCATGTACAGTATGCTTCTCCGGACGGAACCTGCCGTATCATTGGCGATGAATTCCATGATGTTGATATTGCAGTTGCAGCTAAGAAGACCATCGTTACCTGCGAGCAGATCATCAGCGATGAACAGATTCGTCGTGATCCGACCCTCAACTCCATTCCGGGCTTCTGCGTGGATGCTGTTGTGTTGGCTCCTTTTGGTGCACATCCGTCTCAGTGCTACAGCCTTTACGATTATGATAAGGCTTATTATAAGGCTTATGATGTCGCCAGCAAGACTGAAGAGGACTTTAAGACATTTGTGGACGAGTGGGTTTACGGTGTTAAAGACCATGAGGAATACATCAACAAACTTGGTGCTTCCCGCCTTGCAAAGCTGCAGGTCATTCCGGGCCTCGGCTATGCTGTAGATATGACGAAGGAGGGTTAAGTAATGGCTGATTACACGAATTATACAAATAAAGAAATTCAGGCTGTAAACATTGCGAAATGCATTCAGAATGATCAGATCGTAATTGTTGGTACTGGCCTTCCGCTGATCGGTGCATCTTTGGCAAAACGCGTTTATGCTCCGAAATGCCACCTGATCGTTGAGAGTGGTTTGATGGACTGCTCCCCGATCGAAGTTCCCCGCAGCGTCGGTGATGCTCGTTTTATGGCACATTGCGCTGTTCAGTGGCCGAATATCCGTTTCATCGGATTTGAAGCAAATGAATGGCTTCATAACGAGGACCGCCTGATTGCATTTATCGGCGGTGCTCAGATTGACCCGTTCGGCAATGTAAACTCCACAAGCATTGGCGATTATCATCATCCGAAGACTCGTTTCACCGGTTCCGGCGGAGCGAACGGCATCGCTACATACTGCAACACAATCATTATGATGCAGCATGAGAAACGCCGCTTTATGCAGAAGGTTGACTATATCACCAGCCCTGGCTGGATGGAAGGCCCTGGCGGACGTGAAGCTCACGGCCTGCCTGGAAACCGTGGCCCGCAGATGGTTGTTACCGACCGCGGCATCCTGAAGTTTGACAAAGATACAAAGAGAATGTATCTTGCTGGTTATTATCCGTCTTCTTCTCCTGAAGAGATTATTGAAAATACTGGTTTTGACATTGATGTTTCTAAGGCTGTCAAGTTGGATGCTCCTGATCCGGAAGTTATCCGCATGATCCGTGAAGAAATCGATCCTGGCCAGGCATTTATTAAAGTACCCGTGGAGGAAAAAGCATAATGAGTGATCATCAGTATTCCATGCCTTGCTATTTTCAGAATATGCCTGTTATCGGACGCCCGGTAGCAGCACCAAACGCTGAAAATGAGCAGGACATTAAGAAGGTTGAAAATGAGATTGCCTCCCTGACTCAGGCAGCTGAGCAGGCTGGCCGTGCTGACGATTCCCTGCACGCTTCCGGCCAATACACTGCTATGGAGCGTGTAAATGCACTGGTTGATCCTGGCACATGGTGCCCGCTCAACAGCCTCTATAATCCTCAGCACAACAAGAACGGCTCTACCGCTATTATCAAGGGGCTCGGCCGCATCCATGGAAAATGGGCAGTCGTTGTTGCTTCTGATAACAAGAAGCTTGCCGGCGCTTGGATCCCGGGACAGTCCGAGAATTTGCTCCGTGCTTCCGATACTGCAAAGACTCTTCATATTCCGCTGGTCTATGTTCTGAACTGCTCCGGTGTTAAACTGGATGAACAGGAGAAAGTTTATGCAAACCGTCGCGGCGGCGGCACTCCTTTCTATCGCAATGCAGAACTTCAGCAGTTGGGTGTTCCGGTGCTTGTTGGCATCTATGGAACAAACCCTGCAGGCGGTGGATACCACAGCATTAGCCCGACAATCTTGATTGCCCACGCAAAAGCAAACATGGCAGTCGGCGGTGCTGGAATCCTTGGCGGCATGAACCCGAAGGGCTATGTTGACATGGAAGGCGCAAAGCAGATGGTCGAAGCGACCGAAAAGGGACCGAAGCAGGATCCTCCAGGATCTGTTGCAGTTCATTACGGCCAGACCGGTTTCTTCCGTGAAGTTTACACAGAGGAAATGGGCGTTATCGAAGCACTGAAGAAATACATGGATGATATCCCGGCTTATAACCTCGACTTCTTCCGTGTTGATGATCCTCGTGAGCCCCAGTTCCCGGTAGATGATCTTTATTCTATCGTGCCGTTTAACCAGAAACGTCAGTACAATGCTTATGATGTTCTGGCTCGCTTGTTTGATAACAGTGAGTTCTCTGAGTTCAAAAAGGGCTATGGCCCTGAGATCATTTGCGGCATGGCAAAAGCAGATGGCCTGCTTGTCGGTGTTGTTACCAACGTTCAAGGCTTGCTGATGCATTATCCGGAGTACAAACAGAATTCTGTCGGCATTGGCGGTAAGCTTTATCGTCAGGGCTTGATCAAGATGAATGAGTTTGTTACACTGTGTGCTCGTGACCGCATTCCAATGGTTTGGGTTCAGGATACAACCGGCATCGATGTTGGCGATCCTGCTGAAAAGGCTGAACTCCTTGGCTTGGGCCAGTCTTTGATCTATTCCATTCAGAACAGCAATGTTCCGCAGATGGAGATCACACTGCGTAAAGGAACTGCTGCAGCTCACTATGTTATGGGCGGTCCTCAAGGCAACGATACCAATGCTTTCACGCTTGGTACTGCTGCAACTGAGATGTATGTCATGAATGGTGAAACTGCTGCTGCTGCAATGTATTCTCGCCGTCTTGTAAAAGATGACAAGGCTGGTAAGGACCTGCAGCCGACGATTGATAAGATGAACGAACTGATCAAGGAATACGACGAGAAATCCCGTCCGAAGTTCTGCGCTCAGGAAGGCTTTGTTGATGAAATTGTCAACATGAATGCAATGCGTTCTTATATCAAAGCTTTTGCCGACAGTTCTTATCAGAATCCGCAGTCTATCTGCGCATTCCATCAGATGTTGTTGCCTCGTGTAACGCGTGACTTTGATACATTTAAGAAGCCGTAAGTTTCTGATTCAATAAAAATCATGCCGGGGGACTGCCCGATCCATTCCGATTGGGGAGTGGAAAGGGAAGCCCCCGGCGTTTTATGAGCATGTTTTACGCCTAAGAAGCGGAAGAGAAATTTGAAGAACATCCGACTTTTTCATTGGAAGATTGATTAATTTTTGTCAGTTTACACAATTTAACAAAGAAAATGAACAATTTTTTCAATGTTTCTGTACTTTAAAGGTTGAAGTTTATTACAAAATCTTATATAATTGTATCAGGTGTGAATCATAAGGTGCAATATGATTTGCATTTGCTTTCCGCTTTATTAGGAAAACGGTCTATAGTGCGACGGAAAATCCCTGTGACTATGTGCGATGAGTTGTTGGGCTTCGCCATTATCCTAACATGGGGAGAAAGGAGGAAACTGCTTTTTGGTGCCCCAGGGCTTATAAAATAGCCACGAGACTTTTCAGTGTGCATTATAAATAAAAAAGTAATTAGGGAGCGAAATGTACATGGATTTATCAAAGTATTTTGGTACTTTTGTTGCAAAGGGTACCGACGTTAGCGGCAAAGTCGCTACGATTTCCAGTTTGAAGCTGGAATATTTAACGACCTTGGGAATAGCAGCAATCGTTATTTTCCTTGGCCATGCAATTGTAAAACGTTCTAAACTTTTACAAAAATATGCAATCCCTGCACCAGTTGTTTCTGGTTTGATTGTATCTATCTTTTTGTCTTGCTTAAAGGCAAGTGGAGCGATTGCAATTACATTTGATAAGACTATTATGCAGGATCTATGCCAGAACCTATTCTTCCTTTGTGTAGGATTTGGGTTCAGCACCAAATTAATTAAACATGCAGGTGGCAAACTCTGTGCAATGATTGCTATCGCTGCAGTACTCTTAATCACGATTCAGGATATAGTTGGTGTTGCAGTTGGCAGCGCAGTTGGAATGAATCCGCTGCTTGCTCTGCAGTGTTCTTCAGCTTCTATGTCCGGCGGCGTAGGAACAGCTTCTGCTTTTGGCCCGATCTACGAGAAGATGGGTGCAACAGGTGCAACAACTGTTGGTGTTGCAGCAGGTACCCTGGGCAATATTATGGGCTCTCTGATTGGCGGCCCTGTAGCTGCATTCTTGATTTCTCACCACAATCTGCATTCTGATCCGAACGATAAGCCCGATTCCGAGGCATCAGGTAAGATTAACAAGCTGGATAATGGCCGCATGGTTTCCATGTTCGCAATGTGCCTGTTGCTTTCTGCACTTGGTATGCCGATTTATGCGCTTATTAGCCAGATCCCGAGCCTTTCCATCCCGAAATTCGTTTGCTGCCTGTTTGCTGGTGCAGTTGGTCGTAATGTGATGGAAGCTCTGCATATTCCGTTCTATACACCTGAAGTTGATGCGATTGAAAACATGTTCCTCGAACTCTATCTGGCTCTGGTACTGATGGGAATCGATATTACAGCACTGGCTCCTGTTGCTGGTCAGATGGGTATTGTATTGCTGGCACAGGCTATTTTGATGGCTCTGTTTGCAATCTTCATTTCTTACAATATGTTTGGTCGCAATTATGGCGCTGCTGTTATGGCTGCTGGTAACTGTGGATGGGGCTGCGGCTCTGGTCCGAACGCTGTCGCAAACGAACAGGCAGTTATGAATCAGTATGGCTGGCACAATGTTGCATGGGTTCTGTATCCGTCTTTCGCTGTTATCATCGACGATATTTACAACCCGATCGCACTGTCCATTTTTGGTAACATTTTCGGAAAATAATTAAGGCTTTTGAGAGCAGTTTCCCGGTATGGATTCTGCCCCGCGCCAAGACTGCGGTTGCCGAATAATTTAAAAATATTGGAGCAATTTGAATGGATACAATTTACACACTTGGAATAGATGTGGGTTCTACCGCATCGAAATGTGTCATTCTGAAGGATGGCAAAGAGATCATCAGCAAATCGTTGATTCCGGTTGGTACCGGTACCAGCGGTCCCAGTCGTGCAATTTCTGAAGTGTTGAATAATGTTAATATGAAGAAAGAGGATATGGCTTATATCCTTGCTACTGGCTATGGCCGCAATTCCATCGACTGGGTTGACCAGCAGATGAGCGAATTGAGTTGTCATGCTAGGGGCGCTTACTTCGTATTTCCTGATGTTCACACTGTAATCGATATTGGTGGACAGGATGTTAAAGTGATTCAGATTGAAAACGGAGCCATGGTCAATTTTCAGATGAACGATAAATGTGCTGCTGGTACAGGACGTTTTCTGGATGTAATGGCACGTGTTCTCGAAGTCAATGTTAAAGATCTCGGTATGCTGGCTGCACAGTCAACCAAGCGGGTAGCAATTAGTTCTACCTGCACGGTCTTTGCAGAAAGCGAAGTAATCAGTCAGCTGGCACAGGGCAGCGATAAATGCGACATCATCAATGGAATTCACCATTCGGTGGCTGCGCGTGTTGTTGGTTTGGCACATCGCGTTGGAGTACGCGATAGAGTCGTTATGACCGGCGGCGTCGCGCAGAACAGTGGCGTTGTCTCTGCTTTGCAGGAGGAGTTAGGTCATCAGGTTTATACCACTCCGCTTGCACAATATATTGGTGCGCTTGGAGCTGCATTATTTGCTTGGCAAAAAGCAACCCGAAAGAAATAATTAACTATTGCAGTCTAGTGTGCGGGGGTTTCCCCACATACTTGATCACCTTTCATATTTTATTTGAAGGAGAGAGTTTTTACTATGGCTGAAATCGAAAAAACAGCACCCGCTGCACAGCCTGCAGCGCCTGCTAAAAAACCGAAGAAACCGCCAACACCCGGTGTAGCTGCTCTGCGTAAGGTAGTTTCTGATGTTTATGCAGCAGCATGGGAAGCAAAAAAAGCAGGCCGTCCGGTAGGCTGGTCTTCTTCCAAGTTCCCCTGCGAAATTGCAGAAACATTGGATCTGGCAGTTGTATATCCTGAAAACCAGGCCGCTGGTATTGCTGCTCAGCATGATGGCGAGCGCCTTTGCCAGGCTGCCGAAGATATGGGCTATGATGCCGATATCTGCGGATATGCCCGTATTAGCCTCGCATATTCTGCTGGTGTAGAAACCACCAACGTATCCCGTCAGATGCCGCAGCCGGACTTCGTTCTGTGCTGCAACAATATCTGCAACTGCATGACAAAGTGGTATGAGAATATCGCTCGTATGCACAACATTCCACTGATTATGATCGATGTGCCTTACAATAATACGACCCATGTCGATGATACTTATGTTGCATATATCCGTGGTCAGTTTGACGATGCAATTAAGCAGATGGAACATATTGCAGGCAAGAAATTTGATGAGAAGAAATTCGAAAAAGTCTGTGAAAATGCAAACCGTACTGCAAAAGCATGGTTAAAAGTTTGTAATTATCTTCAGTATCAGCCTTCCCCGATGTCCGGCTTTGACCTCTTCAACCATATGGCTGATGTTGTTACTGCCCGTGGCAAGGTCCAGACTGCAGAGGCATTTGAACTGCTGGCTACTGAGCTGGAGGAGAATGTCAAAGAAGGTAAGTCTACACTGCCGTTCCCGGAGAAATACCGTATTATGTTCGAAGGTATTCCTTGCTGGCCTGAACTGCGCGCACTCTTTAAGCCTTTGAAAACAAACGGCTTGAATGTTACTGCTGTTGTGTATGCACCTGCTTTTGGATTTGTATATGACGGTCTTGATGATCTGTGCCGTGCATACTGCAAGGCTCCGAACAGTGTCTGCATTGAGCAGGGCGTTGATTGGCGTGAAGGAATCTGCCGTGAGAATAAAGTAGACGGCGTATTGGTTCACTACAACCGCAGCTGCAAACCATGGTCTGGTTACATGCCTGAGATGCAGCGTCGCTTTACTGAAGACTTGGGTGTTCCTTGTGCTGCTTTTGATGGCGACCAGGCGGATCCCCGGAACTTCAACGATGCTCAGTACGAGACTCGTGTACAGGGTTTGGTTGAAGCTATGGAAGCAAGTAAAGCTGCGAAGGAGGGCTAACGAACATGAGTATCGAATCGATTATCAGTGAGTTCGCCGGCATCGCGGCAAGTCCCGCAAAGCAGCTGGCAAACTATAAAGCTGAAGGCAAAAAAGTAATCGGCGTGTTGCCTTACTATGCACCTGAAGAACTGGTCTATGCCGCAGGCATGGTTCCGTTTGGCATGTGGGGCACCAATGACAAGAATATTAGTTTATCAAAAGAGTATTGTGCTACTTTCTATTGCACAATCGCACAGTTGGATCTGGAAATGCTGCTTGACGGCACAATGGATCAGCTTGATGGAGTGATTACACCGACCATCTGTGATACTCTTCGCCCAATGAGCCAGAACATTCGTGTTGCAATGGCGAAACTCAAGAAAATGCCGACCATTTTCCTGGCACATCCGCAGAACCGTAAACCGGCTTATGGCCTTAAATTCTGCGTAGACCAGTACACGAATGTCAAAAAAGCTCTGGAAGAGATCAGCGGCGCTCCGATTACGGATGACGCTCTGAAGAATGCAATTAAGGTTTACAATGCAAGCCGTGCTGCCCGTCGTGACTTTGTCAAACTGGCAAACGAGCATTGTGATGTAGTTACCCCGACAAAGCGCAGTGCTGTTCTGAAAGCTTCTTGGTTTATGCTGAAAGATGCTTACACCGAAAAGCTGGTTGCTCTGAATGAGGAACTCAAGAAGTTGCCTGACTGTGACTGGAAGGGCACAAAGGTTGTCACGAGCGGTATTATCTGTGATAATCCGGCTCTGCTCAAGATCTTTGAGGACAACAATGTTGCAATTGCAGCTGATGATGTTGCACACGAGAGCCGCGCATTCCGCGTAGATGTTCCTGAGTGTGATGATCCGATGATGGCACTTGCAATGCAGTTTGCAAATCAGGATTATGATGTTCTTCTTTATGATGAGCATTCTTCTGAGAACCGTCGTGCTGAGCATGTTGTCGATCTCGTTAAAGAGAGCGGCGCTCAGGGTCTGATTGTCTTTATGCAGCAGTTCTGTGATCCGGAAGAGATGGAGTATCCTTACCTGAAGAAGGCTTTGGATGCTGCACAGATTCCGCACATTAAACTGGGTATTGACCAGCAGATGCGCGATTTTGGTCAGGCTGCAACTGCAATTCAGGCGTTTGCTGATGTCCTGAGCATGCAGAAGTAATCTGGTTTTTAAAGAAAGTAGTCTTTAATTAAGGAGCCTTGTCGATATTTTCGGCAAGGCTCCTTTTTTATGCTTTTTAGAAAGTGTTTGTGATTATGCCTAAACTAGCATACGAAGAGAGTATCAAAAATAAAAAAGTATAATAAAACGAACCGACAAAACAGTTTTTTGACTGTGATTGCCGGTTCGTTTTTAGCTTTAAAAGTTGTTCTTTATGGAAGTGAATATCCTAGGCGATATGAAAGTTTCTCAGCACTATCCATGACATCATGTTTTAGATCCGTAAAGTGCTTTCCGACAGTACGAGAAGCGGGGGCAATAATTCCAATAGAAGCTTTCATTTGACCATCTGATCCAAATACAGGAGCCCCAATTCCGATTGCGTCTTGAATATATTCGCTGCGGGAGATAGAAATCCCATCTTTGCGAATGGTTGCTAAGTCTTTTAGAAGCGTTTCAGGAGTTTGAATGCTGAGTTTAGATGGATGTTCTTCCATGTTCAGCAAGTAATGTTTTAAAAATTCTGCAGACTGATAGGCAAGTAATACTTTTCGAATTGCACCCACATGCAAGGGCTGCTCATAACCGAAATGATCGACCACTTTTAGATTGTTAGGGCCTTCCGCTTTGGCAAGAATTAATCCTCGCAGCCCAATTCTAATCATTAGGAAGGCATCTTCTCCGGTACATTCTGAAAGATAAGCAAGAACCGGTTGACAGACCGTTTGCAGTTTTGTCTGATTTGTTGCTGCGGTCCCTAAAGAAATGAGAGCAGGTCCCAGTTGATACAGATGAGTTTGGTCATTTTTTACCACAAAATCTTTTGTACATAATGTTTGAAGAATTCGATGAATACTGCTTGGCGGAAGATCAAGAGCTTCCGAAAGTTCTGCAACTGAAAAAGCTTTTTGGGGCCCTTTTAATGCTTCCAGCAGGTCCAATGCACGGAGTAAGCTTTGAATCATATCATAAAAAACCTCGTTCTTTTAAAGTCTAAAATATAAGTTTAGTATATCGTTTTATTCCGTATTGCGCAATGAGTTCCACGATAAAAAATCAAAAAATTGAATCTCTTTTTCATTTAACAATGGAAACCTATTTTGATTGAATAATTTTTTCCTGTAAGCGGCCGCTGCGATAAGCTTTCAGCAGTTCTTCCAAATCAGCGATCTGTTCTCTCAACTCAACACCAGTATCGGTATCTCCAACAGTAATGCGCTGCCGAATCGCTTCAATCACCTGTACCTTGGGGCTGGTTTCTTCCATCAGCTGTCCAGGCAAAAGGGGTTTATGCTGTGCCAGTGCCAGATAGCGGGAGTTTGCAATAAATGTATAGCCACCAATTCCAGTTTGTTTTTGGTATGCTTTGCTGATGCCTCCGTCGATCATAAAAAGCAAGCCGCCGGCTTTTACCGGGGATTCTCCCTCTTTTAGGCGAACAGGAACATGTCCATTAATAATGTGACTGCACGAGGGGTCCATTCCAAATTCGCGCAAAATGCGTTCACATAAATCCCTCGTGTCAAGATGCTCATAATAGGGATTCATGATTTCTTTATGCGTTTTTTTATCGGCAATAAAAATCCGTTCAAATAAGGCCATTTTGCTTTTTCCAAAAAGAGGAGAAAGTTTGCCGCACCAGAGATACCACATAAAGTCACAGGCATCTTTTTGTTCATGGCTGCCTTCAGGTGCAAAATAAGCATTGCGCACAATAGAATCTATTTTATCAAGATAAGACTTTCCAGAATACTCCTTGTTTCCGAGGTTAACGACTGCAAAGCTGCCATCTTCATTAAGAGGAATACAGCCATGATAAAGCAGATTGGAGTTCATGCACAGATACATGCCGCCCTTGGAATAAAGATAATGAATGTGTTCCTGTAGTCTCGCAGAATGGAGGAAAGAGGAGACAAGAGAATTGGAAAGCTCTTGCTCTTCTCGAGTCAGTTTAAGTGGATCGTGAGGATTGACGGTAGGAAAATTAGTATCTAAAAGGGGATAACAGGTTCCGTCAATTTCGATTGTACCATCTTCAAAATTAATATTTTCCAAGAGAAGCCGGTCGTCCATATGATATTCAGGATGCCGGTGAATCAGTTGCCCTTCCAGCTTTAGCTGAAGAATCACCATTGCCTTGTGCATTTTTGCTGCCAAAGGAATATCCACCGGATCATATTGATTTTCATCCAGTACATGGGGCTGAAAATGTTCACAGGGATCGTCGTGATAGACGCGCGCCGCAAAATCAGAAAGCGGACGCAGGTTGATTCCATAGCCGCCCTCCAAAACATCGAAGCTGTTGTAGCTGATGCCAAGACGGACAACGTTTGCGGCAAGCGCACGGTTTCCGCAGGCAGCGCCCATCCATGAAATATCATGGTTTCCCCATTGAATGTCAATATCCGGACGTTCCATCAGTGCATCCATAATTAAATCCGGATGTGGGCCACGATCAAAGACATCCCCTACAATATGTAGGCGGTCAACTAAAAGACGCTGAATCAAAAGACACAGTTCCATAATGAATTCTTCGTTCATACCCGTATCGACGATTGCACGGATAATTTCAGAAGTATAGTGTGGTTTGTTGCTGTTGCTTCCACCGTCTGCATGCAAAAGCTCGTCAATAATATAAGCAAAGTTTTGAGGGGTACGCTTACGCACTTTGCTGCGGGTATATTTGCTTCCGGCTTCCCGGCAGACTTCTACCAGACGATAAATAATGACTCGGCTCCAGCCGGTAAAATCCTTGTGCTTATGATGTGCTTTAGAGAGTCCCTCTTTGGGATAATAAATCAGAGCGGCTAATTCTGCGCGCTCATTTTCTGGAAGTGACTGTTCAAAGAGCTCATCAATTTTTTTGCGAACCACGCCGGACGCACTTTTTAATTGGTACAAAAAGGCCTCATGTTCTCCATGTAAATCGCTGAAGAAATATTCGGTTCCTTTTGGCAGACTCAGAATGGCTTTCAAATTAATAATTTCTGCTGCTGCCGCCTGAGCGTTGGGATAGGTTTTGCTCAAGAGCTGCAAAAAACGCTGATCCCGCATTTTTTAATACCTCCCGTATTTGATCTCTTCTTATTTATTGTAGCGAATTAATTGATTTGAATCAAGTCACCAAAGCAAGAAATAACTAAAAATAGTACAAAAAATCCGTTTAAATTTTAACAATCAGCACAATAAAAGCAAAATAAATCAAAAAAGTTAAGAAGGCAATAATTGGTAGAAATGTGTTGCTGCTAAAATTTGCGATTGTAAAAGAAGTTTTATAATTTTATGGATCAAAATGAAAGCAGCTCTCTGCTCATGCAGGGAACTGCTTTAAAGCCTTATGTCATTTTAGTGTTCTAAATTACAACAAAAAAGATTTAACAGTTTTCTATTCTGCTTCGTAAAAAAGCCCTAATGTATCGGGGCCGAACTGGCATCCAAAAATGGGCTCTAAGAAAGAGATAGAGATCATATCTGTAAGATTTTGTTTTTGAATCATTTGTTTTAGAACCTGTGCATCTTTTTCACAGTCTGCATGAACAATAGAAACAGATTGAATCGTGCCTAATGAGGCCGCTTGTTGTAGCTCTTTAAAAAGACAGGAAACCATTTCTTGTCGATTTTCGGTTTGCTCTTTAAAAAGAAGTTGTCCTTCTGTTATCTGTAGAATTTGGTTTTGACTGTTTGAAAAATTCCCCTTAAAAGATTGAACTAAAAAATCTGGATTTTGGATAGCAACCAGGCTATGAATGTGAGGAACGTTCGATTCTGCCCATTCTTTTGCTTCTAAAAGGGAAGCACCTTTTTGCTGCAGCTTCGAAAGATGTTGAAGCAAAATTCCTTGTCCGGCACTCAATGTCATAGAATTGATCGCTTCAATGCGGCGTGTGGGAAATTCCCGCTGCAGGTTGGCAAGTGCGCGGGTAGCGTTGTGCCAAGTTTCACCCAAAGCATCGGAAATCCCAATATATAAAAGATCTTTTCCGCGAGCAAGAGCAGGGCGTAAAAACTCAATCAAATCCGAGGTGTCAAAGGTGACTGCAGCGGCAGACGAAGCGGTCCGCAATAATTGATAAATCGAGTGAAGATCAGAATTCCCTTTTTGGGGCACCTGATCATAATTCTGATCTCCGATTGTAAATCCCATAGGAACTACCAAAAGTTCAGCCTGCTTCAGAAAATCCTGTGAAAGACCGCAGGCCGCTTCCGTAATAATTTGATAAGATGAATTCATATTCATTCGGCCTTTTTTATTCTTTTGTCGTTGCGAGGAAGAACAATGCGACGAATCCGGCGCCGGTATGACAGCCGATAACAGGTCCTAGGTTGTTGATTACAACGCGGGAAGTACCGAAGGTCGATTTTACTTTATCCGCAACATATTCCGCATCTTTTAAGGAATCGCCGTGTCCTACAAAGACGATTTGATCTTTTGGATTCACTGCAGTCTGCTGCATATGGCGAATCAACGCATCCAAACTTTGCCGGCGACCGCGGACTTTTTCCTTAACGGTAAGGTGACCTTCCGTATCCACATTCATGACAGGTTTGATCGAAAGCATAGTGCCTACCAAAGCGGAAGTCGCGCTGATTCGACCACCCCGTTTTAGATGGTTTAGATCATCTACGGTGAACCAGTGTGCTAAATGGTCGCGGTTTGCGAGAACCCAGTCACGCACTTCTTCAAGACTTTTGCCCTTTTTCATTTCGAGACCGGCAAGATAAACTAAGAGCCCTTCTCCTACACAGGCAGCCTTTGTATCTACGACTTCAATTTTACGGTCGGGATATTCTTGGGAGAGATCCTGCGCAACGATTCTGGCAGTGTTGTAGGTGCCGGAAAGTCCGCTGGAAAAGCAGAGATAAAGAATATCTTTTCCCTCTTTGAGATAAGAGGTAAAAACTTTATGAAAGGTATCCGGATTAATCTGATTTGTGCTGCAAGAAGAACCAGCACGCAGGGCATCGTAAAAATCATGCGGGCTTTGTTCCCGATAATCTGGATAATTATGATAGGTTTTCCCATCCATGGTATATTCCATTGGAATAACGTAAACACCGATTTCTTCGATCAGATCCACATTCATATCTGAAGTGGAATCGGTGATTAATTGATAATTCATCAAAACTCCTCCTGTCAAAGATCCGAAATGGATTTTTCTCTCATTTTATTATATCGAATTATAAAAAATTCTGCAAGGGATTCCTCGGAAAAGTATAAAAATCAAAAAAGAAAAAGCTTCTTTTCGGAAAGATCCAAAAAGAAGCTTTTAGTTTTTAAAATAGCCCGCCTGGCCGTAGGTGTGCTGAAACGACCTGCCTACTAATGACAGGTGGGTGCCCGCCCAGCAGCCTCTAGCTCCCTTCTTCCGGCCAAAGCCGGGAGGTCTGCACTCAACTGTTGGAGCTGGACTCCCGATTAAAAATTGTAGGGTCATTTAATGCACAAGGTTCGCGCACCAGGCAGGGAGATTTTTTATTCTTCCGTATGGTCCTCTTCATCCTCATCGTCATCGTCGTAAAGTTCAGAAAAATGAGCTTCGAACTGAGAGGCAAGCCGATCAAGCAAATCCTGATCTTCTATTTCTGCCAGCTCTTCTTCACCGTTGTTATCGATAGACTGGAAGATGTAATAGGTCCCTTCTGCGTCCAACTTCTGCTGTGGATCCTCAAAGGTGGGCAGCAGTGCATAAAAGGTTCCGTCATCATTATCAATAACATCCAGTACCTCAAACTCATGCTCTTTGCCTTCATCATCTACTAAAGTTAGCAGATCAGGGCCGTACTCATCATTCATGTGTAAATCCTCCGCAGCGGAAAAATCAGCGCCGCTTTTTCTTAAAATAATTATTTGATCCTTATTTATTGTACACAGCCAAAATCGAGAAGTCAAGACGAAAAGCGTTGTTTCCAGAAAAAAGCAACACAAATCTAAATCTTTGCGGAAATGGACAAATTTATATAAAAATTTTTAAAATTTTTTAAAAATAGTATTGACATTCCACACTTTATTGCATATAATGAAATCAGAAAAAGAGATAAAGTTCAGGACAGGATTCAGCGGAATCCAAGAATAGTGGATCTACAAAAATGGGTTCATCAAGACGAAACCGTGCAGAAGAATCATCTTGAATTGCTCTTTTTAGAAATTCGGCGATCCGCCGAAAATTGATTTTAGATTTAGAAAGGGGTGAGCCCAATGGGCACAGAGCCAATCGGACAGTCTCAGGCAGGAAAGTCTGTTGGGCCGACCTGCTGAGATATTCCAATTTGTAAGAAAGCTTCTCTTTATTTGCTTTCAAACTTAACGACAGAAATCGAGCGAGACCGTAGAAACCGGAAAGCGCGAAAAGTAGGCGTTAAGTTTCTATTTTAAGAAGTCTTTCTACAATCAGGGGGAGAAAAAGTTCAGTTTTACTTTCCACTATTTTATGACAGAAGGGAATGAGTCCGAAAGCAAGGTTATTGACGGCTCGAGATCCAAAGTCAAGAAAGGAAAAGAAAAACGAGGTACTTGATCTTTTTTCGTTCAATGTGATCTAACGCTTGTCCATTCATAGTTTTTGCCTTTCTGATAAAAGGCGGTTTTTAAAACCAACATAAGAAGATTGGAGACTTGCGAGTAGTTGAAAACACAAAAATTGAATGCCCATAAAATTTGGAGATTATCCAATATATCATTTGTTTTGAGTTTGATTAGTTTCAAATAAATTCTAAGACTTTGTGTCGGTGCCGTAAAAGTATTTTTTACGGCATCGATTTTTTTATACGTGCATTTTTTGCCGAAAGTTTCTAAGAATCAATTTGTGAATTTTTTTAGAAAAGCCGTTTTATGGTTGCTTTTGGACTTTTTTTGGATATGATAGAAGTTATATAGAATTAGTTTTTTAGCATAAATAAAAGATTTTTAGTGGAGGAAATTAAAATGCTTTACGATGTTTTAGTACTAGGAGGAGGCCCTGCCGGCTATACGGCGGCAATTTATTGTGCGCGTGCAGCTTTAAAAACGGCCGTTGTCGAACGTCTTTCAGCGGGTGGACAGATTGCAACGACAGAGCAAGTCGATAATTATCCAGGGTTTCCGGAAGGAATCGGTGGATTCGATTTGGCAGTGAATATGCAGCAGCAAGCAGAGCGTTTCGGAGCAGAGACACTTTTGGAAGAAGTGACACAGGCTTCTTTGAGCGGATCGGTTAAAAAACTGATGACCGCTAGCGGAAAAACATTGGAATCGAAAGTTGTGATTTTGGCAACGGGAGCTTCTCCTCGTTCCCTTGGACTGCCGAATGAGGATTCTCTGCGTGGGAAGGGCGTTTCGTATTGTGCTACCTGCGATGGAATGTTCTATCGAGGAAAAGAAGTCGTAGTAGTCGGAGGCGGAGATACGGCTGCTGCGGATACTTTGTATTTGACGAAAATCTGCAAAAAAGTGACAATGGTTCATCGGCGTGATGCTTTACGTGCCGGAAAATTTTATTGGGAATCTTTAAAAAAAGCAGACAATTTAGAGTTTTGCTGGAACAGTACCGTGGATAAAATAGAAGGGAGTCCAGTCAGCGGTATTGTGGTGAAGAATAAAAACACCGGAGAAGAAAAGCAAATTCCTTGCAGCGGCGTGTTTATCGCGGTAGGAAATCTGCCGAATACCGGCCTTTTTGAAAATGAGTGCGAATTGACCGAAGGAAAATATCTTGCTGCAGGAGAGGATACAAAAACAAATTTACCCGGTGTCTTTGCAGCAGGCGATTTGCGCAAAAAACCGCTGCGTCAAGTGGTCACGGCTGTTTCAGATGGTGCAGTTGCTGCGCACATGGCAGAAGAATATCTTACCCAGACGCAGGGACTCTGAAAATTGTGAAAACTGTCTTGCGAGAAAAGCTGGAATCTGTTACAATTAACAACGATTTAGAGTTTATATTTATTTAAAAATATGGGAGGCTTTTCTCAATGGATGTGAAGCAGGAAGCCATGCGTATGCATGAAGAATGGAGAGGAAAGATCGAGGTCTGTTCGCGCGTAGAAGTAAAAGACAGCAAAGCATTATCCCTTGCTTATACGCCGGGAGTAGCAGAACCCTGTCTTGCCATTCAAAAAGATCCGGAAAAAAGTTTTTCTCTTACAAGACGGTGGAATATGGTCGCCGTCGTTACAGATGGTTCCGCAATTTTAGGCCTTGGAAATATCGGCCCAGAAGCGGGTATGCCTGTTATGGAGGGAAAATGCGTCCTTTTTAAGGAATTTGCAGGAGTAGATGCTTTCCCTTTATGTATTAAAACGCAGGATGTGGATGAGCTGGTTCGTACAATTTATTTGCTTTCCGGTTCTTTTGGAGGAATCAATCTGGAGGATATCTCTGCTCCCCGTTGCTTTGAAGTGGAACGTCGGTTAAAAGAATTGTGCGATATCCCTGTTTTTCATGATGATCAGCATGGGACCGCTATTATTGTGGGAGCGGCTGTCCTCAATGCGCTCAAGGTGGTGCATAAGGATATTTCAAAGATTCACTGTGTGATCAATGGGGCTGGCAGCGCAGGAATTGCCATTGCAAAGCACCTGATGAAACTTGGTCTAAAGGATTTGATTCTCTGCGATAAATTTGGAATCATTTGTGAGGATATGGAGAATTTGAATCCGGCACATCAAGAAATGAGCCAGGTGACGAATCGGGAGCATCTGCATGGAGAATTGAAAGACGCTTTAAAAGGCGCCGATCTCTTTATCGGCGTTTCCGGCCCCGGCGTTTTAAAACCGGATATGATTAAGGCAATGGCAGAAAAACCGATTGTTTTTCCAATGGCAAATCCGGTTCCGGAAATTATGCCGGATGAGGCACTCAAAGCGGGCGCTGCCGTAGTCGGAACCGGCCGTTCTGATTTTCCGAACCAGATCAATAATGTGCTTGCATTTCCGGGGATTTTCCGCGGAGCATTGGATGTACGTGCAAGGGATATCAATGATGAGATGAAATTAGCGGCTTCGAAAGCCTTAGCAGATCTTGTACCGGCAGAGGAACTTAGCAGCGAATATATTTTGCCAAAAGCTTTTGATCCGCGTGTCGGAAAAGCAGTGGCAAAAGCAGTTGCCGAAGCGGCGAGAAAAAGCGGGGTTGCCCGCATTTAATCCATAGTAGGAGGATTTCATGGAGTTTATAAAAAATGTGCTGCGCGGCGTGGTTATGGGAATTTCAGAAGTGATTCCGGGCGTTAGTGGTGGTACAATGGCGGTGCTGTTGGGAATTTATGATAAACTGATTGGCACCATGAGCCATTTTAGTAAAAACTTAAAAGAATCAATTCAGCTTTTTGCTCCAATTTTGATTGGAATGATAAGCGCAATTATTGGGTTTAGTTTTGTAATTACTTATCTGTTGGAACATTTTCCGATGGCAGTCAATTTCTTCTTTTTGGGATTGGTGATTGGAATTATTCCAATGCTTTATCGCCGTGCAACCGAGGGGAAATGGAAGAAAACCTCGACGATTCCCTTTTTCTTGATGGTAGCGTTGATGATTTTTCTGACATTTTTTTCGGTACAGAACAATAGTGTTGGAGATCAGATCATTGTAATGGACTCTGTACAGGCGGTCCGCTTTGCTTTTGTAGGATGTCTTGCCGCCGTTTGTCTGATTTTACCTGGAATCAGTGGCAGTATGATGATGGTTATTTTCGGGACCTATTATAGCGTGATCAACGCGGTAAAACATTTGGATATTCCTTATTTGATTCCGGTGGGAATTGGAATTTTAATTGGTCTGGTTTTTGGAAGCAAATTGATCGATTATTGTTTGCATCATTATCCGAATGCAACGTTTTTTACGATTTTAGGATTAGTGTTGGGGTCTACAGTTTCTATTTATCTAAAATCTGGATTTGCTTTTGGACAGGCACAGACGATTGCTGCAATCATTACTTTAGTAATTGGAATGGGAGTTTCTCTGTTTTTTACCTCCCCAAAGATGCAGCGCGGTTCAGAACCAGCTTAAAATCATGCGGTATCTGCGGGCATAGAAAAGTCGTGCAGTACCGCTTTTTTATTGAAAATTGTTGGAGGAATGAATATGAAGAAGATTGCATTTATTGGAACGGGGAATATGGGGGGCGCTTTGATAAAAGCTACTTGTAAGGCAGTTGATCCAAAAGAAGTTTTAATTACAAACCGGACGATTGCAAAAGCACAGGAACTCTCTGATGAATTGGGTTGCTGTTTGGCACAAAACAATCAGGAAGCGGTCAAAAACGCTTCTTATATTGTTTTGTGCGTAAAGCCACAGGTCATCAATGAGGTTTTAGAAGAGATTGCTCCGGTTGTTCGGGAAGAAGCGAAAAAGCGAGAGTTGGTTCTGACGACTATCGTAGTCGGCAAAAAGATTGCGGACTATACAGAGATAATCGGATTGAAAGAATTACCGGTTATCCGGACGATGCCGAATATGCCGGCAGCGATCGGGCAGGGAATGACAATTGCAGCACGCAATGAATTTGTAAAAGATGCACAGATGCAGGAGTATTTTTCTTTGATGAAAGAGTCCGGGCTAATGGAAGAAGTTGCGGAAGACAAGATGAATGCAGCCGGAAATCTTTCCGGTTGTGCACCGGCGTGGGCTTTTCTATTTATTGAAGCTTTGGCAGACGGCGCTGTCCAAACAGGAGTGCCGAGAAAAAGTGCTGTTAAATATGCGGCGCAGACTGTTTTGGGAGCAGCTCAGATGGTCCTTGAGACTGGAAAACATCCGGGAGAGCTAAAAGATGCAGTTTGTTCTCCGGGCGGTACGACAATTGTTGGCGTGCGCGCACTGGAGGACAGAGGATTCCGGGGAGCAACAATGAGCGCTGTGACGGCAGCTTACGAAAAAACAATCGGGATGAAATAAGGGAATTTTTTAAATGAATCTTTTACAAAAGGGGCATGGATTTGCATGGCTTTTTTGAAAAGTCACCGTATGTTGGGTATTCTGCTGATTTTTACGTTGTACTTTATTTGGGGGAATTCTTTGCTTCCGGCATCAGTGTCTGGGGCCTTCAGCGGTCGAGTCAATGATTTGATCAATATGATTTGGCATACCGTTGATCATAGAATGGTATCTGGTGATGATGGAGTGCTTAGAAAGATAGCACACGCAACGGAATTTGCGGCTTTGGGTATGGAAATATTAGTTTTATTCCGGTATGATCTTAAAAGGAAATGGACGTCTATTTTTCTTTGTGGAGTAAGTACTGCATTGATTGATGAAACCATTCAGATGTTTATTGCTGGCCGTTCCAGCGAGGTTCGGGATGTCTGGATCGATTTTGCTGGATTTTTACTTGGCGTTTTGCTGATACATATTACTTTGGGAAGAAAGCGGAAGAGGTCAGCTGAATCTTCAAAAAGATAAATTTTGGTATTTTTATTAAAATGGATGGATTCCTCTTTTAAGTTTTCAAAAAAATTTTTAGAAACTTTTCTCTAAATAAATTATAAGAATAACAGAAAATAAAACGATATAAAAATATTGATTTTTGTGGAACATTGACGACGGAAAGATATAATGTTATACTTTAGTCGCTTTATAAATATTTGTAAATTATTTTGACGAAAATATAGATGCGTTTTATAAAATTGCTTTTGTTTTTATCCCAATAATGCAATATAAAAATTTGAAGTCGAATTCGGACAAAATGAGAAAACATGATAAGATGGAAAAATTAAGAGGATATCATTTAACGATATGGCTCGCATTTGTTTCTAGAAAAGTTTTCTCTATCGTGCAGGTTATAAGATTGAGAATGATACTCTTGATAAAAATTTTGTCCCTTCTATAATCCTATAGGAACAAGATGAGCCTGCATCAGGGAGTAATTTCTGATGTGGGCTTTTGTCATATTTATAATTGAAAATTAGTCAATGTTTCAGTATAACAATCAAGTAAATTAAACGGATAGCTAAAAATATATAAACATAAATAAACAAGTAACTGTAAAAGTGATTATTACATGATTTTAGAAGGAGATACAAGTTATGAAAATTCCATTTTCACCACCCGATGTGGGAATTTTGGAGGCAGAGCAGGTCATAGATGCGTTACGTTCCGGTTGGATAACAACTGGGCCTAAAACGAAAGAACTTGAAAGACAAGTAGCTGAGTTTTGTGGAGCTAATCGTGCGGTCTGTCTTGGTTCGCAGACAGCTTGTGCTGAAATGACGTTACATCTTCTTGGGGTTGGGGCTGGAGACGAAATTATAACGACAGCCTATACCTATACTGCGACTGCTTCGGTGGTATGCCATGTAGGGGCTAAGCTTGTTTTAGTTGATACACAAAAAGATTCGTTTGAAATGGATTATGATAGATTAGCAGAGGTCATTACGGACAAAACAAAGGTAATTATCCCAGTGGATTTAGGTGGTGTTCCATGCGACTATGATAAGATTTTTGAGGTTGTAGAGAGTAAAAAACATTTATTTCACCCCAAAAATGAAATGCAAAAAGCAATTGGCAGAGTAATTGTTATGGCTGATACAGCACACGCTTTTGGAGCGACTTGGCATGGAAAGCCGGTTGGAAGCTTTGCTGACTTTTCTAGCTTTAGTTTCCATGCAGTAAAGAATTTTACAACTGCAGAGGGTGGAGCTGTCACATGGAAGAAAATTGATGGTATTAATGATGAAGATATTTATCATCAATACCAGTTGTTTTCTCTTCATGGTCAGTCAAAAGATGCTTTGGCAAAAACGCAGTTAGGTGCTTGGGAGTATGATGTGATTGGTCCTTGGTATAAGTGTAATATGACTGACGTGATTGCAGGAATTGGATTAGCTCAGATGCAGAGATATCCGAAAATGCTAGAGCGGCGAAAAAATATAATTGCTCGTTATGATGCTGCATTTAAGCCGTTAGGAATTGAGGTGCTTCCTCATTATACAGAAGAGCATCAGTCTTCCGGACATTTATATATTACCAGAGTCCCGGGTGTTACGTTGGAGCAGAGACAGGAAATCATTGTGAAGATGGCAGAAGCAGGGATTGCCTGCAATGTTCATTACAAACCATTACCGATGATGACCGCATATAAACAACTTGGATTTGATATTAAGGATTATCCTAACGCGTATCATCATTTTGCAAATGAAATTACTTTGCCGTTACATACAAAACTTACGGATGAGGAAGTTCTGTATGTCATAGAAAATTATTCTGAAATTGTAAAAGAATACTTATGAAAATTCGATCATCACAGGAGGAGCTTTAATGCTAAGAGAATGGGATCGACTTCCCCAATCTATGAGGACCGAAGAAGTCAGACCGTATTATGAAAAACTAGAACATAAGAAAATCAGTTTATTCTTAAAGAGAGTGTTTGATATAGTAATGTCTGCCTTGATGTTGATCATTCTTTCTCCTATGATGATAGTTGTTTCGACAGCAATTGTTTTAGACTCAAAAGGAGGAGTTTTCTTTCGCCAAGAACGTGTAACACAATATGGAAGAAAATTTAAAATTTTTAAGTTCCGAACAATGGTATTGAATGCGGAGCAATTAGGCACACAGGTAACTGTGAAAAATGATATGAGAGTTACAAAAGTTGGAGCAGTCCTCAGAAAATTCCGTATTGATGAATTCCCACAGTTAATTAATATTCTATTAAATGATATGAGTTTTGTAGGTACACGGCCAGAAGTAACAAGATATGTAAAAAGGTACACACCAGAGATGATGGCGACATTACTTTTACCGGCGGGCATCACATCAGAAGCAAGTATTCGGTATAAAGATGAAGATAAACTTCTCGAAGTAGCAGCTGATGTAGAGGACACTTATGTGAATAAAGTCCTGCCGGAAAAAATGAAATACAATTTGAAAAGTATAAAGGAATTTAGCTTTATAAGAGAGATTGGTACGATGTTACATACAGTGGTGGCGGTCATTAAATAACCGGAGGAAAATTGAAAAGTTGAATATAAAAAAAGGATTGGTATCGGTTATTATGCCGACCTACAATTGTGCAAAATTTATAGGGGAAACGATTGAGTCAGTTCAGGCTCAAACTTATTCTAACTGGGAAATAATCATTGTTGATGATTGCTCCAATGATCATACAAAAGAAATAGTGGAACAATATTCGGAAAAAGATGATAGAATTAAATATTATTGCCTAGAAAGTAATTCTGGCGCGGCAGTTGCTCGTACTGCTGCTATGTCTATAGCAGCAGGAAATTATATGGCATTCTTAGATTCTGATGATTTATGGACATCTGACAAATTGGAAAAGCAGTTAGAATTTATGAAAAAACACGGTGTTGCCTTTACCTGCACAGCGTATGAACAAATAGATGAAGACGGAAAGAGTTTGGAAAAAGTTATTAAGACGATACCAAAAACGGATTACAATCGATTGCTGTTAGACTGTCCTGTTGGAAATTCAACTGTTATGTATAACGTGGAGAAAATGGGCAAATTTGAAGTGCCAAATATCCGTAAAAGAAATGATGATGCGCTTTGGCTGCAAATGCTCAAAAAAGAAAAATACATATATGGGCTCAACAGTGTATTAATGAAATATCGGATACGAAAAAACTCGATATCAAGTAATAAGATAAAAGTAATAAAATATCATTGGATTCTATATCGGAATATCGAGCATTTGAGTATTGCCAGAAGTGTGTTTCATATTTTATATTGGTGTGTGATAAAGGTATTAAAAATAAAATGATATAGATGAGGATCTGTAGGATGTGGATAATAAAAAAATATACGCACAGGGGGGGAATCGTAATTGCGGATTTGTATCATTGGCCATTTTGGTGGTAACCGCGAGTTTAATGATGGTCAAACTGTAAAAACCAAAACGATATATCATGCGTTAATGAACCGTAGATTTGATATCGATAAAGTAGATACGTATTATGTCAAGCACCGGCCTTTAAAGTTTTGTGTATCATTTATCAAATCAATGAAACAAGATAAAAAGTATATTGTATTATTGTCAGATAATGGACGAAAGGTTTTATTTCCAGTTTTATATTTTTTAAGTAAGTACGGAAAAGAAATATATCACTACGCAATAGGCGGACGTTTGAGTAGAGAAGTAAAGAAAAAAAACAGGTGGAGTAAATATATTTCTTCATTTACCGGAAATTGGATGGAAAGCACTTTACTCGTTAAACAATTAAATGAACTTGGAATCAATAATGCGAAGTATATTCCAAACTTTAAAAAATTAAATATATTAAAAATAGAGAATTTATCAAATGAATATCAAATGCCATTTCGATTCTGTATGTTTAGTCGTGTGATGAAAGAAAAGGGAGTTGAAGATGCAATCACTTCCATAAATGAAGTAAATAATAGATATGGTTCCGTGGTTGCGAAGTTAGATATTTATGGGCCGATTGAAGAAGGATATGACAACAGGTTAAAAGAGTGTCTTGAAAAAGCTAAAAATAGTTGCAGATATCGTGGAATCGTTAAGGCAACGGAAAGTGTAGAAGCTTTAAAAGATTATTTTATGCTCATATTTCCAACACATTGGAAACATGAAGGAATACCAGGAACAATCATTGATGCTCTTTCCGCGGGAGTGCCTATCATAGCTAGACGTTGGCAATACTGCGATGAGATGTTGGATGATAAAAAAACAGGGTATATTTATGATTTTGAACATCCGGAAGAATTAACTGAGAAAATTTGGTATGCTGTTAATAATCCAACCCAGGTTATGGGGATGAAATCAAATTGTTTAGCACGTGCGGATGATTACAGTGAAGAGAAAGTTATGAAAATGATTTTGGACAGTATGGAGTTGGATACGAATTTGTAGGAGAAAAAAATGAACAGTCACTTTAAACAAGACTATTATCGTATGACAGGGAAAAAATTGTAATCTAAGTGAAGGGTGTACTATGGGGGAGAGAATGTGACAAAAAGGTATATTAATAATAAAACTTCAGAGTGTTCTAAGCCTCTTCGTGTGCTCTATATTATCAATTCGTTTTCATGGGGAGGAGCGGAAAAACTAGTATATGATTTGTCAATTGGTTTAATCAAAAAAGCGGAATTTGTTGGAGTAATTGCTTTGTATAGGCAGGATAATGATACAGAGACGAAAATGATTGCTGATTTAAAAAAAGTAGGTGTTAAAACTGCAATTCTTGGGAAAACAGCTGGAAAAGGTAGAATTAAAAGTATTTATGATATATATCAGTTTGGAAAAATAAACAGAGTAAATATAATTCATGGACATTGTTCAGTGCCCATGTTGTTTGCTAAAATTGCAGGTAAAATGTTAAGAGTTCCAGTCGTATGTACGATTCATAATACGCGAGGGTATTCTGCTAAAAGAGAGAAAAATTCATCTTGGATGGTTTCAAAATATGTATCTATTGGACAAGCAGTAGAAAATTATATGATCCAGGAATTGAATATAAAGAAAAATAATATTGTGCCAATTTTTAATTCTATAAACACAGAACAGTTTCCCATAGTAAAGAAGGACCCAAATTTCTGGGTTAAATATGGTGGGAAGAAGGGCGAACAGGTTATTTTAAATGTGGCACGTGTACACCAGCAGAAAAATCAATTATGCTTAGCACGTGCAATTAATCGTTGTATAAAAGATGGAGAGTCAAATATTCGTGCCTATATTTTAGGAAATTTTGATGAGAGTGATCAGACGTATATTGAGTTAAGAAAATATATTGAAAATGAGGGAATTGCAGATCATATCATTTTTTTGGGAATGCATCAAAATGTTAATGATTTCTTACATAATGCTGATTGTTTTGTTATGACGTCAAAATACGAAGGATTAAGTGTTGCATTTTTAGAAGCTGTCATTAGTGGTTTAGCAATTGTGGTTACGGATATGCCCTTTGTAAGAGAATTAAACTCAATATCTAATTGTTCAACTGTGATTCAGCAAGATGATGATAAAGCTTTGGCAAGTATTTTAGAAAAGAAATCGTATAAACAGCAAAGCTTAGAAACTATATCTTTGTTTAAAGAAAAGTTTTCTATGAAAGAATTTGTTGATCAACATTATAATCTATACAAAAAGGTATTAGATTCAACAGTTTCGTAAAAAGATGCTAAGAGCAAAATGAAATATCGTTATATTAGGGGATCTATATGAAAGATAAGGGAATTAGTTCTGAAATAAGTTTGTACTGTAGATGGTTGGGAATCTATATAGTGCTCCTTATTGTAGGAGCTATGAATATTGGAATTTTTGGTTCTTTGCTAAAATTATTAGCAATCGTTCCAATTGGGATATGGCTATTATTTAAACGTAGTTTCAAAAGAAACAGACTGCTTCGTGTGAGTGGAATTTATGTGCTGTTTTGTATTGCTTCTTGTTTGTGGTCAATCAATCAAGGGGTATCCGCAGGGAGATCAATTTCTCAAATTAATTTTTTAATTTTATTATGTTCTGTATCCGGATATACCTATAATTCTAATGAGGTAGATTATTTAAAAAAATGTCTGATATGGTCTTCTAGAGTTACAGCTATCGTTGTGCTGATCTCTGCAGATTATTATGAAGGACGTATTTATTTGAAAGGAATCATTCAAGAAGATCCGAATTATCTTTGCGCTTATTTCCTGTTTGCGATGATCTTTTGTATCATCGTTCTTTTACAAGAAAATAGTATAAAAGTAAAGCTCATTTCAACAATTGAATTGATTGTTTATGTGTATATCGTTATAGGGACGGGATCTCGGGGTGGTGCTTTAGCGATTGTTGCAGCGTCAATTATTGCATTTCTTTTTTATAGAGATGGAACAAAACTGATAATCTCTAGTTTGATAAAAAGAATACTCCTGGTCATACTCGTTTTCATCACGTTAACTGTCATTGCGAGTTATATATCCACGGATATATTAAGTAGGTTTTCATTAGCAACATTAAGCACCTCCTCCGGTACAGGAAGGTATGATATATGGGAAAGCGCTATGAATGCCTTTAATGAATCTTCATTCCTGAGACAATTATTTGGTTATGGAACGGGATCTGCAGTTAGTATTACTTATTTATTTCCATTTCCATATCATCTTGTGTTCCATAATATGTTCATAGAATCTCTTTTAGAGATTGGTGTTATAGGTGCAGTTATTTATATAGTTTTCGTACTCTCTTTTGTATTTGAGGCGTTAAAATGCAAAGATGTTTATTGTGCGGCGATCCTAATAGGGATGATTGTGTTGTCTTTGTCAATATCAATCAGTGTCTTTAAACCTTATTGGAATATTATGATTTATACGCTGGTTCTGTCATTATCAAATAATCATATTGGGAGCCAAGGGTTTGCAAATCAAATAAGTAAAGAGGAAAGTAAACATGAAAGCTTCGGTAATAATCCCCTTCTTTAAAGGAAATAAATACATGCCTAAGATGCTTGATATGCTAAATAAAAACTATATATTGGTAAAAAATCACAATATGGAAATGGAAGTTATCATAGTAAATGATTCACCGACGATAAAAATAGAAATTGATATGGATCATATTAATTTCCCAATTACTGTAATTAATAATTTACATAATGTTGGGATCCATAAGACTAGAGTAAATGGGCTAAACAATTCTCATGGGGACGTGATCCTTTTTCTTGATCAGGACGACATGATATCTGACAATACTCTTCTTAGTCAAATGACAAATTTAGGAGATGCGGATTTTGTCGTTTGCAACGGATATCTTCAAAATGCAGACGGAAGGAAAAAAGAAATATTTCAAAATCTTAATCACCAACGCTGCAGTCTAAACTTAAATTTCCACTATGGCTATGGCAATCCAATCATATCACCAGGACAAGTTTTAATTCGAAAAGCAGTCATTCCAGAAGAATGGAAAACTCATTTTTTTCAAAACAATGGCGCCGATGATCATTATCTTTGGCTATTGTTATTGGAGAAAAAAAAGATTGGTAAGATAAACACGGAAAAGTTATATACTCATGTCATGACTGGAAACAACACTAGCTTGGATTTGGATACGATGTGTAAATCGAATCAAGAACTTGTTGCATTGCTCCATGGAAAAGTTGATTATAAAAGGTTGTATATGTTAAAAAGACGTACCTTATATTATGGCAGCCATCCTGAAAGGATATTAACGAAATTACGTTTTTGGGATGTTGGGCTATTTAAAAGATATTATTCAAGAATGAAGCGAAAATCATAATGGAGGAAATTATGAAAATTGCAATTTTAGGTGCGGATATTAATAATTTCAACCTTGGATGCCAAGCTCTAACATGGTCATTGCTACATATCTTGGAAAACATCAGAACAGAAAATTCGTTAGAATTTGAGTACTTTATTTTTGAAGCGAATCCAGATAGCAATAAGACAAATGAGTTAATAAGAGAATTGGAATTAAACCCAAAAGCGTTGCATGCTGTACATTTGGGCTGTATAACGGATCCTTTACGTGCAATTAAATATGCAAAGAGAAATCAGAAAGTCTTTCATTTATTAAAACAGTGTGATATTGCTTTTGATGTGACTAGGGGAGATAGTTTTTCGGATTTGTATGGCACTCATGTGTTTAACACATTTGCGTATTATAAATTATATCTTGAGAGGTGCAAAGTCCCGCTTGTATTAGTGCCTCAAACATATGGACCATTTCTAAAGAACAGAAATCAGGAAATTGCTGCACAAATATTTAAAAATGCTAACGATATCTTTGCTAGAGATAAAATTTCTGCTGATGAAGTGAAAAGTTTGTCTGGGAAAGATGCGGTTATAACGACTGATATGGCATTTCAATTGCCATATTCTTCTAAGGATAGAGCACATGAAAAAATAAAAGTAGGGATTAATATTTCAGGGCTTTTAGCATCTACCACTAAAGATGAATATAATCAGAATTTATCTCTCAATCAAAAATACGTTGAATTTATTAAAAAACTCCTTGAGTATCTGACTGACATCGACCAATATGAGATATATCTAATTCCACATGTTACAAATGATGTCGAGGCAATCAATCAATTTGGCAGGGAGTTTCCATCAGCTTGTCAGATCGAATATATAGATAATCCTGTGAAAATTAAAAATGTAATCGCAGATATGGATATTTTTATCGGTTCACGTATGCACGCTACCATTGCGGCATTATCAAGTGGTGTAGTAACGATCCCTTTGGCGTATAGTAGAAAGTTTAAAGGCGTTTTTGAATTATTGGATTATTATTATACAATCGATCTAAATAATGAATTAGATGAGATGCTGATTACAATAAAACAGGATATTGATCATTTTGAAACACTAAAAATAGATGTCTTAAAGGCAAAGAATCTCATCGGCAAATACAATGCTAAAACAAATACAGCCATAAAAGATATTATTCTTAAATATTATAATGATTGAAAAAAATAATATTAAAGATTGGAACTTATAGCTATGAATAATAAAGACAGTATAAAAATTGTTGTTGAATTACTGAAAGCCCATAATATTCGTAAAATTGTAATAAGCCCAGGAGGAACAAATATATTTTTTGCGAAGGCAGTTCAAAATGACCCGTTTTTTGATTGTTACTCTGTGGTGGATGAACGTAGTGCAATGTATTTTGCGATAGGCCTTTACTTGCAAACAGGTGAGCCGATTGCTACGTCTTGTACAAGTGCACAAGCGACACGCAATTATATACCAGGTTTAACGGAGGCCTACTATAAAAACGTGCCTATCCTAGCAATCACGATGTCTAAGCATCCAAGATTTATTGGACAGGAATATATGCAGGCGCCTAATCAAACCTCTCTTCCTAAAGATAGCGTTAAAAAGTCATATATGCTTCCTTATTTATCGGATGATAATGATTATCTTCATTGCATGAGATTGGTTAATGAAACAATACTGGAATTAACACATGATGGACCAGGGCCTGTTCAATTATGTATCCCATGGGTGGATTTTGCTCTTGGGAGTGTTTCAAAAAATATAAAAAATATTAATCGATATTCGGATACTCAGAATATAAACATTAATGATAAGAAAATATTGATTGTGATTGGGGAACATCGGCCTTTTCTTTCTAAAGAGAAAAATGCAATAGAAAAATTCTGTGAGGAACACAATTGCGCTGTTTATGTAAACCACTTGTCTAATTACCATGGGGAGTATGTCTTTAATGGTAACTTAGCACTTTCGGTGATGTCACATGATAGATTTGTATCGCTTTATGTTCCGGATATCTTAATTTCGATAGGCGGACAAACTGGGGATTATCCTTTTTACAGAATGATGTCCGATGTTCAGAACGTAAATTTTGAACATTGGAGGGTGAACGAAAATGGAGATGTGGTAGATACCTATGATAAATTGACAAAAGTGTTTCAGATGTCCATTGAGACTTTCTTTTCTGGATTTGAAAAAGAAAATTCTACACATCAATATTTTGAAATATGGAATCAAATAGTTTCCAAAAAACAGATAGAGATGTCTTTGCCATTCTCTAACGCATTTATTGCACAAGACCTTCATAATAAAATTCCCAATAACAGCACGATTCAGTTTTCTATTTTAAACAGCTTAAGAGTGTGGAATTTGTTCGACTTGGATCAATCGATACAGTGCTATTCCAATGTTGGAGCATTTGGTATAGATGGGGGCTTGTCTACTCTAATTGGACAAAGTGTCGTCACTGATCAATTGTGTTTTATGATTATTGGGGACCTTGCATTCTATTATGATATGAACTCTATAGGGATAAGACACATTAAAAATAATTTACGCATTATTTTGATTAATAATAATGGTGGCGTGGAATTTAAACTAAACAAGCAGAATAACGAAGAAACAGATCAATATATAGCAGCAGCGAATCATTTTAAAAATGCGGAAGGATGGGCAAAAACATGTGGCTTTGATTATTTTTCCGTTCGAAATAAAAATGAATATATAGCATGTAGAGATCAATTGCTCTCCATATCTAATAAACCAATCCTTTTGGAAGCTTTTGTTTCTGATGTGGATGATGCAGACGCATATAGTCAGATTTTAGATCAAAATAGAGAATACGACTTTAAAACTTATTTGAAAAAATCAGTTAAAAAATTTGTTGGTAAATGACGGTTAACATTGGATCAATGAAAGTTAGAAGAGGTCATTATGATTATCAAAGATTATATCAAAAGGGCTATGCGCTATTTGTATTCATTAAAAAGAGAAAAATTAGTAGTCGAAATACCAAAAACAATTGATGAAAAAAAGATCTTAGCTGGAAAAGTAGCGTTGATTACTGGTGGAAGCAGCGGTATAGGGCTTGCAATTGCAGAAAATTTTATCAAGGAAGGTGCAAAGGTAATTATTGCTGGCACTCATCAAGATAAAATAGATCATGCAGTAAAAAAATTGCAAGACGTAAATGCAGATTATATGAAAGGGATTACAATAGACGTTACGGATTTTTCTTCATTAGAACAAAAAGTAGAAGAAGCGTCATCCCTTTATGAAGATGGAAAGATTGATATTTTAGTTAATTCCGCTGGGATTAATAATAGGAATTCCTTTTTTCAAGTTACGGAAACGGATTTTGATTCGGTTATGGATGTTAATGCGAAAGGAACATTTTTTATGAGCCAAGCGGTTAGTAAGTATATGATAAAAAATAAAATCAAAGGGCACATATTAAATATATCTTCCTCATCAGCATTAAGACCGGCTTCGACCCCATACATGATATCGAAGTGGGCCGTTAAAGGGATGACGCTGGGTCTTGCTGATGTGTTACTTCCATATGGAATTGTTGTAAATGCAATTGCACCAGGGGCAGTAGCAACGCCAATGTTAAATAAGTGTGAAAGTGACAATTTATATAATCCGAATTCCGTAAGTAGTAGATATGCAAATCCTTCTGAGATAGCGAGCCTTGCCACATATATGGTTAGTGACTATGGAAATCTTATTGTTGGTGATACGTACTATATTACAGGGGGGAGTGGCCTTATCGATTTACACAGATAATATAGGATTTTAATGTCTGTGATATTTTGAAAGCCTTTTCAACAACATGAAAGAAAAAAATAAAAAGTTAATTAAAAATGTTGGGATTTTTACAATTGGAAGTTTTGGCTCAAAGATATTAAGCTTTTTGCTTGTACCGTTGTACACTGCGGTATTAAGTACAGAAAATTATGGAACAGCAGACTTAATATCCACTACATCATCGTTGTTAATTCCAATCCTGACATTGAGTATCCAAGATGCAGTGCTTCGATATTCATTAGATAAAAATATTGAAAAAAATGATGTTATAAATACTGCATTACGGGTAGTGATAAAAGGCTCTATTTTACTTGCCGTAGGAATAGTCATATTAAATTATTTAAAAGTTTTTCAATTAGAAAATATATATTATTGGTTCCTGTTCCTATTTTTTGTCTCTGGCGCTTTTAATACGTTGTTTAATTTATATTTACGCGGAAAGAACAAGGTAAAAGTAATAGCTGCAAGCGGCATTTTAAACACTTTTATTACATGCATATCAAATATTGTTTTTTTGATTGTTTTTAAATTTGGTATTATTGGTTATCTATGCGCCATATTCATCGGGGAATTGAGTTCTGCTTTTTTTCAGTTTTTTCTGGGGAAAATTTATAAAGATATTAAGCTTAGAAAATATAATGACATGACACATGAAATGCTGAGATACAGCATTCCATTAATTCCTAATTCTATTGCTTGGTGGATCAATAATGCAAGCGATCGATATATACTAACTTTTTTAAGAGGTGTCGCTGAAAATGGTATATATGCGATTTCTTATAAAGTGCCTACCATGCTGACCGTATTTCAATCAATCTTTAATAATGCATGGTCAATATCTGCAATTACTGAATTTGATGAAAATGATTCTGATGGATTTTTTGGGGATAATTATAAAAGATATAGCTTCTTTTCCTATTTGGCGTGTTCATTTTTGATCCTTTTAAATATTCCGATTGCTCACTTTTTGTATGCAAATGAATTCTTTTTAGCGTGGAAAGCTGTTCCATTTTTATTAGTTGGGACTATGTTTAATGGGATCTCTATTTTCGAGGGAAGCCTTTATGCTGCTGTAAAAAGAACGAAATTAGTAGCATTGACCACAGTCATTGGAGCAGTTGTTAATACGATCTGTAATTTTATTTTTATTAATATTTATGGTATGGTAGGTGCTGCTTTGGCGACCATGATAGGGTATACTATTACGTGGTTGCTTCGAACATGGTTCCTAAAATCTATCATACGATTAAAAGTGAATTGGAAAATAGAGGGAATTAGTTATGTAGCAATAATGGGACAAGCATTTGTAGCAACTTTGGATCTAAATATATTTATACAACTTGCCCTCATGGCGATTGTAATAATTATCCATAAGGAATCTATTCGTTTTATATGGGACAGTTTTATGAAACAATTGAATCGATTTAGACATAAAAAATCAAAGGCCTGATTCTGAGCCTAAAATAGATGATCAATTACAAGATCCCGTGCAAGTGAGATTACTTGCACGGGATCTTGTAATTAGTCTCTCTGGAACAAATCTCTAGTATACACTTTATCTTTTACATCATCTAAACAATGGTTATATCTATTTGCAATAATGCTGTTGCTCATTTCTTTAAATTTGCTTAAATTATTTACTATTTTACTTCCGAAAAATGTAGCACCGTTTTGGAGAGTTGGTTCATAAATGATAACGGTAGCACCTTTCGCTTTAATACGTTTCATAACTCCTTGAATACTACTTTGTCTAAAATTATCTGAATTTGATTTCATAGTTAAGCGATAGACTCCGATAACAACCTGTTTTTCCATTTTTGAATCATACAAATTATCATTCTTGTATGCGTAATAACCTGCCATTTGAAGAACTCTGTCAGCAATAAAGTCTTTTCTGGTTCTGTTGCTTTCGACAATCGCGCTCATCATACATTGAGGAACATCATTATAATTTGCAAGTAGCTGCTTTGTATCTTTAGGCAAGCAGTATCCTCCATATCCAAATGATGGATTGTTATAATGAGTGCCAATACGAGGATCCAGGCATACGCCCTGGATGACATCTTTGGTATCTAATCCTTTCATTTCTGCATAGGTATCTAACTCATTGAAGTAGGAGACACGTAACGCCAAATAGGTATTTGCAAATAATTTAACTGCCTCAGCTTCGGTGGACCCCATAAATAAAGTATCAATGTCCTCTTTAATTGCACCCTCCTGCAGGAGAGCTGCAAAAGAATGAGATGCTTTGACCAAATGGTCATCGTTCTTATCAGTTGATACAATGATACGGCTTGGATAAAGATTATCGTATAATGCTTTTGATTCACGTAAGAATTCGGGACTGAAGATAATATTTGGAGAATGGTATTTCTTACGGATAGCTTCTGTGTATCCTACTGGGACTGTTGATTTAATGACTATAATAGCATTCGGATTTACCTTCAAAACAAGTTCAATAACAGCTTCTACAGCAGAGGTGTCAAAATAATTCTTTTTACTGTCATAGTTGGTCGGAGCGGCAATGACCACAAAGTCAGCGTTTTTATATGCTTTTTCGCCATCCAAAGTAGCTGTTAGATCAAGTCCTTTTTGGGTTAAGTAGTGCTCAATATAATCGTCCTGGATAGGAGATTTTCTGTTGTTCAGCATTTCTACCTTTTCTGGAATAATATCTACTGCAGTCACATGATTATGCTGAGCAAGAAGTGTAGCGATGGATAATCCGACATAACCGGTGCCGGCAACCGCAATATTCATAGGAGAAGGCGAATCAAGTTTCCTGGATGTTTCTGAATTGATAAAAACAGAATCTGGTTCAAAACCTAATACTTGTCCTAAATTTTCCAATTGTAAAATAGAGGGAATAAAATCCTTTTTTTCTAATCTGGATACCAGTGCACGGTTCATTCCAGTAGCACGGGCTAACTCTTGCTGGGTCATAGACTTTGCTTTTCGATTGTTGGAAACAATTTGAGCAAGTAATGACTGTGATAGCTTTTTCATGATAGATACCCTTCTTGCAATATTATTTTAATGATCGCTTATCGCTACAAATATAAATAATGTATCATAATTAAATCATAAATACAATAAAAATAATTAATAATTGCAAAAATAGGCTAAATATGTTAATTTGAATAACACATGGTTAAATATTCACCAACTTGGTTTTGGAGTGATAATGAATTTGTTTGTACTTATAGAATCGTTTTCTCCGATCCACAAAACAGAAGCTCGAAGATTTGATTTTACGCTATGATTAGATAAAATTGTTTCAAATTAACACATAAGAAAAAAGGGGCACAGATAGAGATTACTTTTCTCTATCTGTGTCCCTTTTAGATCGTAATTTTTTAGTTTTCTTTTTTGTTCGGAATTAATAATGCAAGAATGATCCCGACTGCTGCCGGGCAGATCCAACCAAGACCTGCAGAGTAAAGAGGAAGAGCAGAGGTCAGGTTGGTGAGTACGGGAATCTGGACCCCAATTTCATAGAGTGCATAAATTACACTGACGATTCCGGTTAGTGTGATGCTCAGCGGAAAAAGCAAGGGCTTTTCCTGTAATCGCTTCGGAAAAAATGCCAAAGCAATCAGCACAATCGCAATAGGATACAGGCAGTTCAGAATAGGAACAGAAATTTTTAGAATCATATTTAGTCCTGCATTTGCAAGAATAGCGCTGAAAACGGCAAAGAAGCTGGCCCAGGTTCGATAAGAAAAGCGGGGAAATAACTGAGAAAAGTATTGTGCACAGCAGCAGATCAAACTGATGCATGTATTGAGGCAGGCAATTACAAAGATTGCCGCTAGAATAATAGCACCAGCTTTTCCAAACAAGCGGTCTGCAGAGATACTCAAAAGCTGTGCGCCGTTTTGTGCAGAGGCATTTCCATTTGAAAACCCAATGAAAGTGAGAGCTCCATAAACGCAGAGAAATAAAACGCTGGCAATCCCACCGGCGATTACAGTCGAATGAATAACTGCGTGATTTTCCGTAACACCACGGGCGTTAATATTTGCTGCAAGCATGAGTCCAAAAATTAATGCAGCGATTGCATCCATTGTTTGGTATCCATCGAGAAATCCTTGTGCAGCGGGAATGCTTTGATAAGCGACAGCAGGTGTATTAGCAGAAACATTTCCGAAAAAAGCACATCCGAAAAACAGAACCGCAATTAAAACCAGCAAAATCGGTGCAAGACGTTTTCCAAGCAGATCGACTAACTTTAGGGGATGCAGGGCAAGTGCCAATGCAATTCCAAAAAATAGAACAGAGTAAAGGATACTCAGTAATGTAGAGGGAGCTTCTTTTCCAACGAATGGGGTTACTGCCATTTCGAATGAGGTACTTGCAGTACGTGGAATTGCAAGGCAAGGCCCGATGGAAAGATAGATAAGCATTGTAAAAACAGCAGCAAAAGGAGAGCTGACACGCCCGGCAAGTGATTTGATGCCGCCGGAGCGGGTTGCTCCGATAACACCTAAAATTGGAAGCCCGATTGCACTTAAAGCAAATCCTAAAAAGGCTGGAAGTACAGCAGTTCCAGCGGAGAAGCCGAGAAATGGCGGAAAAATTAAATTTCCCGCCCCAAAAAACATAGAAAACAGCGTAATCCCGACGAAGAGCTGTTCTTTTGAAGATAATTTTTGCATAATTATTTTTTCTCTCTTTTCATACCGATTTTTTAGCCAACAGATCTTTTGTTGAGCCGCAACAAAAGAAGCGCTTGGGTTAAACGCAACAAAAAACTGGGTGATAAAATTATCACCCAGTTTTCTAGTGGAGAAAGAATGGATTCAGATATTCAAAGCCAAAACAACAGGTTTATCATTAAGTTATATGTAAAGGAACTGAAACCATCAGTTCCTTTTATACTTGCTCTTTGTTTTCCTGAAATGAATCTTCACCAATAGGCCATGTGCGTCAATAAAAGCGCTTAAGTGATTTGTAACTAATAATACCAGATAAGGGGTAAAATCGCAAGTTAAAGGCATAAAATAAATGAGTTTATACAGCCTTATGCTTCCAGATAGTTATGATGTCGTTGCTTGATTTGCTTTTTTCCGTCTCTTTGAAAATGTTATTTTTAGAAGCGTTAAAGCTGGCAATACAAATTCAAATAACAACCATAATATCGGAACGATAGTCTGTGCAGATGTTATATGCTCCATTACCGAAGAATATACGAGATAAGAACAGATGATAATGCCTACTCCTATAATCAAGACCGATAGTTTATAAGACTTTAGTTTTAATAATTCTGCAACTCCAGCTATGGTAATATAGTACAAAAAAGAGATTTTGAAGAATTCCAGTGTAATTAGCACAGTGGCATAGACTACGTCCGTGCCTTGAAATATCTCCGTAAATCCGGCAAGCTGTAACGTTGAGAATGATGGGAATATGGGTATTTGGGCCAGATCTCCTAGTACCATGGTATCTCTGATTACGACTGCCAATAAAAATAGACTACCGCATAAAAATCCTTTTAACACACAGCTGGACATGTGCTTTTTATCTTCGAGTTGAGGTACGATCATTTGAAAAATGATCGTACCAAACGGAATAACTGCATCCAAATTGGTGCTTTTTAAAAGCTTTTCGGGGGTGACAGATAATAATGGCAGTAAATTATGATAGTCGATTCTGTTCCAAACAAAAATTGTTGTTAAAATAAATGCGATAAGAGTAATTATGATAAATACGGCGCCATATCGTACGACCACTTTTAAACCTTTTATAACAGCCCAACCACAGACCATCATAAATAATACCAATATAATGAGAGAGGGAGTATTAGGTAAGACAAAGAAATTTACAAAATCTTTCATGTCTCTTAAATTTAAAAAGCATAAACAAAAAAAATAAAACAAATACAACAAAGAAAAGATTCGACCTACCCACTTGCCAAAGGCAAGTTCGTTGATTTGAAAAAGACTTTTGCCTGGATATTTTTTCATAACAGATAGCTGAAGTAAGAGAAAAAGCATTGCAACGATTCCGCCTAAAGTGATTGAGATCCAAGAATCCCTTCCCGCTATCCCAAAGGTAAACGCCGTTAGTAATGAAAAAGATTGAATATAACATACAATTGTAAAAAACATTTGTGAACAACTAATTTTCTCTTTTTCCATAGTTTCCTCAATTCAGCTTCGCAAAATTTTTCCGCCGCCTTTAATAGTTACTTCAGCATTGATTTCGGGTGTTATTTGGGAATATAAATCATCCCAGTTTTCTTGTAGATCCTTCCATTTATTAGGCTGTGTTTGACTGATGAGAGTCCCAATTCCATAAATATCGGCTTGATAGGCTTGAGTTGCCTGAAAACACGAAAGCACGCGGCCTTTGATTCTCTCAATAGCAGCTGCTTGTAACTCTTTTTCGATGGCTGCTGCGTCTTGATTTTCGAAACCAACCAACTCTCTTACTCTAAGTTCTGTTTTAACCGTGATGGGAACAGATATCGTTCCATCTTCTTGTACAGAAGGGTTTAAACTGCTGCTGCTGCTGCATATTTCGAGGGATGCTCGGCCGGATTCAGTTTCTACATCGACCGTGCCGCTTTCAACTTTGTTCATTGTCCATAAATAGCCGCGTGATTTATCTTTATCTAATTCTCCGACCATTTTGTCATCTTTAAAGACGGCCAATCCAGATAATTCAAGTCTTGGAGGGCTCGACTGCTTGTCTACTTTTATTAAGCTAGCAACCGGACAAGTCGTTTTTCCCTCGAGCTTAGAAAAAAATTCGAGAAGATCTACATCGATAGATTCTGAGGTTGCTTGTTGATTTTTGAGCAACTGTGTGATATCAAGTGCCGACATGGGAGACATTTCGGATTTTGTTGTCAGTATTTCATTTGCAGTAGAATCTGATACCAGAATGGATACATCGATTCTGCCTTCATGATCACGTAGGAAAAGATCTAATTGGTCCTTGATTCCTTTCGATGCAGTTTCTTTTCCAAAAATCAAGCACTGGTTATGCCCTATAAATAGCTTATGGCTGCTTTCACGCGCGCAATCTCTAAATATATTAAAAAGATTTTTTCCGGTCTTTTCATAGATTAAAGCTTCTGATTTTGCTTTGTCTTTTTCACTTGAATTTCCCACATGTCCTAATTGCAAGGTGAGTTTTGTTAGGTTATCCCCTGCATCATCAATTCCGACACCGACAACGGGAATGATTTCAGTCAATTCTTTGCTGTCCATGCATCCGGAAAACAAAAGACAAACGGCCATAGCAACTGCTACAAGTGAAAAACACTTTCCTCTTTTCATGATTTTGCATCCCCATTCGAAGACGTAGTAGTATCTCCTGGTGGAATATGACTCTGTTGCCTGGTAATATCTTGGTGTGCAAACTCTGGCGGACGTTTTTTCATCGTCCAAAGAGGAGCGCGAATAAATAGGTCTTTCCAATCTTGTATATGCATTGGTGCAACTCCTGCAAAATACGGGACACCAAATGATTTTAACGAAGCTAAATCAATCAGCATCCACAAAGTGCCCAGTAATATCCCGTAATCTCCAAGAAACGATGCCAGAATCAATAAAATAAGGCGAAGGACTATAATTGCGTCTTGATGTTCTGGGGTTACAAATTCTGCCATTGCAGATATGGCAATCGTTACAACCATGGGTGCGCCGACCAGCCCGGCTGAAACGGCTGCATCTCCCATTACCAGAGCACCAACAATACTAACTGCCTGCCCAATTGGACGGGGTAATCTCAATCCTGCTTCTCGCAGAATTTCGAGGGCCAGCAAAAGAATTAATGCTTCGACAGCAGTCGGGAACGGGGTTCCTTCTCGAGCGGTTGCAATGGTGAACATTAATGTAGTTGGAATCAATTCTTGATGAAAGGTTGTAATGGCAATAAAAAAGGCGGGCCCAAATACTGCAAATACAAAAGAAAGAAATCTTAGCAAGCGTAGGATACTGGAATAAAAGGTTCGTGAGTAATAGTCTTCTGCTGTTTGGAAGCTTTCGGTAAAAAGCATCGGAACGGTCAATACGAAAGGCGTGCCGTCCACAATGATTGCAGCCCGTCCTTCCAAAATTTTACCTGCGATTACGTCCGGTTTTTCGCTTTTCCCGATGGTTGGGAAAATGCTGAAGGGGGCATCTTCTATATATTGCTCGATATAACCGGACTCCAGAATGGAGTCTACATTTATTGAGTTGAGACGCCTTTTAATTTCAGCGATAAGACTTTCATCTGCGACTCCTTTTAGGTAAGCGACCGAAACAATCGTTCTTGTCTTTTCACCAATTACAAAGGTATCCATTCTGAAAGCGGGATTTCTTATTTTTCTGCGCAAAAGAGATGTATTTGTTCTGAAATTTTCGGTGAAACCCTCTCGTGGACCTCTTATAACAGCTTCAGTCTGGGGTTCTGCAACACTGCGTTTATCCCATCCTTTACTGCTAATGATGATTCCAGTGCGGTATCCGTCTATCAGTAAAACGGTATCTCCGCATAAGCAGCTTTCCAAAAGCTTATCTTCCTTATCGGAGTTTATTACATCCCCTGAGCAAATGATGCGCTTTTGTACATCTTCTACCACGTTCCCTTTTGTCCTGGCATCAAATAGCATCAGAGGCTTCATAACTCCCTCGGTAATAATATCGTTGCTTACCAGCCCATCTATAAAGATTAAGGCGGCATTGATAGCAGGGAATCTTCCAAACGTGAACTCACGAATCTTTACATCGTTACAATCACCAAGATAACTTTTCATGATTTCAATATTATCTTTTAAAGAGGTTGTCATTGTTGGTTGGGAGGAGCTTTCATTTTTAGATTCAGGTGTAGAATCTGCAACGTTTTTTGTTGCTTCATTTAAAATGGTTCTATATTTTATTTTTTTCAGTAAATTTTGCAATATCATTAGCATTCACATCCTTTTGGAGATCTTTTTATTCTTTTCAATTTTTACTAAAAAAATACACGTTACAAAACCATTGAAAAATCTTGAACAGTTATATACAATCGATTTATTGTGATCGTTTTGATCATGTAAAGATATAAAAAGCTCTAAATAAAAAACAATCTATCAAAGCTTGCGTAATGAGATTGTTTTTATACCCCAATTACTCCAGTTTTGATAGATTTTCATAGAGTTTTGTTTTTTGATTTTAAATAAAAAAAGTTCCAGAAACCGCATTTTCATACGTTTTCTGGAACTTGGTGGAGGAGGATGGATTCGGACCATCGAAGCCGAAGCAACAGATTTACAGTCTGCCCCCTTTGACCGCTCGGGAACTCCTCCATATACCGGCAATCACTTAGCCACTTGCCGGAGTTATGGAGCTGGCAATAGGACTCGAACCTACGACCTGCTGATTACAAATCAGCTGCTCTACCAACTGAGCTACGCCAGCGCATCGCGATTGACACTAGATTATTATAGGACTCTAAATAATAGTTGTCAAGAGAAAAAGCATATTTTTTTAAAAAAGAGGGCATATTTTGTTTGAATTTTTCCTTGCGGTTTTTATGTTTTAAAATTATAATAAACTTAATGAAAAATTTTGGTCGTTAGAAGAAAGGGGAAATACTCTATGAAAAAAGGAATCTCGATAGCTTCAATAGTGATCGGAATTATTACGGCTCTTTGTGGAGCTGCAACGATTGTTTTTGGTGCTTTGGGTTTATTTTCTTCTAAATATCGTGCTTGAAAATTTCCTTTATGCGCAAAATGAATCTTCATGGCATAGATTGGCATGGAGGTGCTTTTCTATGGAGATGAAAACGTATCATTGTATGGATCCGAAAGAGAATCCGCAGCCTGTTTGGACTCATGCCAAAAGAGACGCTATCAAAGAGCTGCAGGAAGATGCAGTGGCACGGTTTAAAGCAGATCCGGACTCATTCTTTCCTGATCCCACACAGGATAAAAAGCCCTGAGCGAATATTTACTTTACAAAAGCCGCTTTGATACCCAGAAAAGCTGTATCATGCGGCTTTTTTATATTGCCATACTTTTTGGGGTGGAACTGATATTGGTACTAAGGCCTTAAAATGTGACGGATTTGATGCCTCATAGGATTGTTGCAAAGTAAAATTATTTGTGTCATACTGAAGAAAAATTTTGGGAGGATAGAAAATGGAGATTCCAAAAGGCAGATATCGCCATTTTAAAGGAAATGAGTACAGAGTACTCTGTTTGGCACGCAATTCTGAAACATTGGAACAAATGGTGGTTTATCAGGCACTTTACGGAGAGCATGAAGTTTGGGTGCGGCCTGCTTCGATGTGGAATGAAACGGTCAACAAAGATGGGAAAACGATCAAGCGTTTTACTTATCTTGGAAATGAATAATCTAGTTCCCTATCAACTGATTCGTTCCAAACGACGTACGCTGGCACTTTTGATCACACGGGAATGCAAAGTAGTCGTTCGTGCACCGCAGAGATTACCTCAGAAGGAGATTGACCGATTTTTGGAGGCCCATATAGAATGGCTTAGATACCATCTTTTGCAGCAGCAACAGAAAGCACAAGCGGAAGAAGAGGTTTCTCCGGAGGAGAAAGCTGAATATATTCGGCAGGCAAATGAAATTCTTCCCCAAAGGACGGCCTTTTTTGCAGACGTCATGGGAGTTTTTCCGACAAGAGTTCGGATTACAGATGCAAAGGCACGTTTTGGAAGCTGCAGTGCAAAAAATAGGATCTGCTTTTCATGGCGGCTGATGAGATATCCAAAAGAAGCGATTGATTATGTTGTCGTACATGAGCTTGCGCATATTCGTTATAAAAATCATGGTGCTGAATTTTATCAAATGATTGCTTCTGTTCTTCCGGATTATCGAAAGCGCTGGGCACTTTTAAAAGAGCCTCCCATAAAATAGAAACAGAAATTGGGGCAGAGTGAATCATTTCACTCTGCCCCAATTTCTGTATTAATTATTATGTATTATGCCAATTTTTGTGTTCCTATTGATACAGGAAGATTTCCTTTTGCGTTTGAATCCATTTGAAGTTGGGCGGCCGCATTGACTATATCAGGATTTTGGAAGGTGGGAACCACTTTTTGAAACGCTTCTTTTACGATTTCATTGCTTGCATTTTGCATTGCTTGGTTTAAGATACAAAGTTTTTCTTCTACCTGTGCCCGCGTAAGAGGTTTATCCCGTTCAATTAAAATACGGTCATTTTCTGTTTTGACCATTTCTTCGCTTTTGATCAATAATTCTTCGTAAAGCTTTTCTCCGGGACGAAGACCAATTTCAACAATTTGAATATCTTGTTCAGGAACAAGGCCGGACAAGCGAATCATATTTTTAGCGAGTTCGTAAATATGTACAGGCTTTCCCATATCGAGGACAAACATCTCTCCTTTTTTAGCCATTGCCCCCGCCTGCAGAACTAGCTGTGATGCTTCCGAGATGGTCATAAAATATCGGATAATACGCTTGTCCGTAATTGTGATAGGGCCGCCCTGTGCAATTTCTTTTTCAAATAAAGGAATAACAGATCCATTGGAACCTAATACATTCCCAAAACGTACAGAAACAAACTGCGTTTTGCTGTCATAACGGCTTTGAACAATCATTTCACATAAGCGTTTGGAGGCTCCCATAATATTTGTCGGATTAACCGCTTTATCGGTAGAAATCAAAACAAATTTTTCGGCTTTGTATTTTTCGGCCATATTGACTGTGTTATAAGTGCCGAATACATTGTTCTTAATGGCTTCTACCGGATTTTGTTCCATTAGTGGTACATGTTTGTGAGCCGCTGCATGGATAACGACCTGTGGACGTTCGGTAGAAAAAACTTGTTCCAGTCTGTCTATATCTCTAATAGAACCAATGATAACTTGGAGGTTTAGAGAAGAGGCGTATTTTAAGAGCAGCTCTTGCTGTACATCATAAGCGTTGTTCTCATAAATATCGAAGATAATCAGCTTTTTAGGATGCATCTTTGCAATCTGACGGCATAATTCTGAGCCGATAGAACCGCCGCCGCCAGTAACAAGTACAGTTTTTCCTTTATAGTAGTTTTCTGAACTGCTATTATCTAACTGGATGCTGTCTCGAGAAAGCAGGTCTTCAATTTTGATATCCCTGATAAAATTACGAATTCCTTGTTCCTTACGTTCGCCAAAAGGATAATCATAAAGTTTTACCTTACATCCGGTTTGACTGTAGAGATCATAGAGGCGTTTTCGGTTATCGCCATCCAGATCCGGCAGCGCAATTACCACTTCGTGAATTGGCATTTCCTGAATCCGCTGTACAATATGCTCGTCCTCTGCGTAAACCGGTAGACCATTCAGCTTTTGCCCAATTTTATCTTTATCAAGATCAATAAAGCAGAGTGGCTTATAATGAGACTGTGGATTACGGGTCAGTTCCTGTGCAAGGGTTGCTCCAACATTGCCAGCTCCTACAATTGCTACATTCATTTTATGACTTTGTTCAGCGGATGTATGTTGTGCAGCGTTATGATGAGCATATTGTGACTGATATAACATACGCGCCGATAGAGAAACAAGACAGTTCAGAGAAATGACGCATAAATTTATCCCAAGTCCTAAGTCAAGATATGGGATCAATTGACCAATCAAAAGAATTTCTAATCCTGCAATGAAATCAGAAATAATCAGACGAAGATAAATACTGATTCCAGCATATCTCCAGATGTGATTGTAAATTTTAAAACAGATTCGGAAGCCGATGATACAAATAGCTAAAAAGAAAAAGCGTGATGTGTAAATTTGCAGTTCAAACTTTCCATTTAAAATTAATGAACTGTTCATGGAACAGAGCAAAATAACACTATAGGACACGGCCAATATTAGTAAATCAAATCCGCACAGGGCAACCCTTCGTTTGTCCATGATTTTGTTTTCCTTCATCCTTTTTTGGCTCTCCCTTACTAGTGGTAGTTTGCAATAGAAAATTCACAAGATCTATTGCATATTTGCGTTTTCCATTTATAGGTTATTTGCTGTCTAAAGTATAACATTTCATGCTTTAGCAGTCAATCTTAGACAGAAACTAATTTTATTCGATTGTTTTCGACGGCTAAAACAAAAATTATTCCTCAAAAAGTGTGTTTATGTGTGGAATTTTTTAATCAGTCTTGATTGTTTTTATTTCATATGTTATGTTTATATAGTTAGAATTTAAAGGGAAATAGGAGTATGCAATGATGGAAGATGAGATCTCTCTCAATGAAATATTTTTTGCCATTCGAAAACAATGTAAAAAAATATTGGTGGCGACCATATTAGGGGCGTTGATTACTTTTTTAATTTCTACTTTTTTGATTCCAAAGAAGTATACATCTTCAATTGAACTGTATGTGAATAATGGCACAAATACTTCTACTACAAATGCAATTAATCCAAATGACCTGACCGCATCTCAAAAACTTGTTGGTACCTATATTGTTATTTTAAAAAATCGAGATGTTTTAAACCAAGTAGCTGCAAAAATTGGAAATATTTCTTATGAACAGCTGCAGTCAGATATTTCTATGAATGCGGTAGACAGTACGGAAGTTTTAAAAATTTCTGCCGAAACAGAAGATGCACAGTTGTCTACTAATATCTGTAAAGCGATGGCAGATACAGCACCGGATATTCTTAAGCGGGTTGTAAAAGCGGGTTCTGTCGAAGTAATTGGTTCTGCTTCTGTTCCAACAGAACCGTCTTCTCCTAATATAAAACGCAATACCTTGATAGGAGCTCTCGCTTTTTTAATTGTCTCTATTTTTATATCGATTATTGTGTTTATGAAAGATAATACTGTGAAGGGAGAGAAGGATATTCAGGAAAAGCTAAAAGTTCCGGTGCTGGGAGAAATTCCTGATTTGAATGCTGATAATAAGGGGGGATACCGCTATGGCTAAAAAACAGGAATCAAGACGTAGAAGTCGCTCCAGTACTTTGTTAAATAGTAAAACAGCTTTTTCAATAGTAGAAGCATATAAGACTATTCGGACGAACCTTCTTTTTGCAACTTCAACATCTCAGAAAAAAGCAGTTATTTTTACCAGCGCGGAACCTTCTGCGGGGAAATCAACTACCTGTATAAATTTGGGAATTACAACAGCGCAGCTTGGTGCACACGTGGTGATTGTTGATGCCGATATGAGAAAACCAACTCTGCACAGATTTGTGCGTCTTAGTAATGCAAAGGGTCTTTCAAAATATTTGTGTGGACTTGAGAGCATGGAAGACAGTATGTATCGGGATGTATTTCCAAACTTGGATATGATTACTGCTGGACCGATTCCGCCGAATCCTTCAGAACTTCTTAGCTCGGAAAGCATGGTACGGCTTTTGGATGCTTTGTCCCAGTCCTATGATTATGTATTTGTAGATACGCCGCCAATCAATGTGGTAGCAGATGGACTTATGTGTATTAATTACGCAGCTGGTGCAGTTTTGGTTGCACGCCAGAAACAGACTCGGTATGCTGAGCTTCAAAAAGCGATTAACAGCATTCGGAATATTCAGGGAAATCTGCTCGGAGTAGTCGTTACGAATGTCAATCAAAAAGACAAGCCTTATGCTTATTCTGAAGAATATAAATATGAATACAAAAACAAATAATTTATCTTTTGTGGATCTTCATACACATTGTCTTCCGGGGATGGACGATGGTGCCAAAGACTGCAATATGTCGATTCAGATGCTGCAGACCTTAAAAAAGCAAGGAGTCAGAAAAGCCTTTTTAACTCCGCATTATTATCCGCAGAGAGAATCACTTTCTGATTTTTTACAGAGACGGTCAGATTCCTATCGGGTTCTCAGCTCATTTCAAGGAATGGCGGATAGTCCGGAAGCTTTTTTAGGGGCGGAGATTTATTTGACGCAGGGATTGTGCGAAGTGGATTTGCGGCCGCTTTGCCTGGGAGATACAAAGCTCCTTTTATTGGAACTTCCCAGGCAACCCTATCATCCATGGATCTTAGAAGAGTTACGCAATTTGACCTACGCGCTTAACATTATTCCCGTGCTAGCGCACATTGAACGGTATCAGGCATACTATCATTCACGCGATTTTGAAGAGCTGCTATCTTTTGAAGATTTGATTTTACAGTTTAATTCCGGTGCACTTCAAAGCCATGAAAACTGTCGCTTTCTTTATTCACTTTCAGAAGAAGGCTATCCGATGCTGATCGGCAGCGATACCCATAATATGAGTACACGGATGCCTTCTTTTGATAAAGCATTGCCGGTGTTGACGAAAAAGCGCCGTGGGCGGGAGCTGTTTGCAAATATACAGGAAACATGGGCTAATTTGGGACTATAACATAGAAAATAACGAAATTCAGAAGATTATTTCTTTACAATTTGCTTAAAATTTGTTATAATATGGAAAACATTTGAACTTATAATAATAAAAAAAATGACGACAAAAAATTATTTATGGGAGGGTCGTTTTATGAAAAAGTTACTTGCAATTTTTTGTGCAGGAATTATGATGGTTGCAATGGCGATTCCGGCTTTTGCTGCAACTACAAAAGATGATGTTATTGCAGAGATAAAATCTGGAATCCAGATTGGCACGCAGACAAGACAGATTCCGGATCAGTATGTTAAATTGGCAGAAGATTTTCTCAACGCTAACGATTTGACGGATTCACAGCTTTCTACTGCACTTAGTGATCTGAAAGAAGCGAAAGAGACATGGGCAAATACTGGTAAGGTATCCTTCAATGAGATTCCATCCGATATTCAGACAAAATTGGAAAATATGGCGACCGAAGCTGCCAAAAAGGTAGGCGCCACTCTTACTTTTGATGGCAAAACCATTTCTGTTGTAGATAAAAATGGTAAGACTTACAGTACTTCTACACAGTCTAATCCCATTAAACAGACCGGTGCGGATTATACCACTTTGACGGTAATTGTGCTTGCAATCCTTGGTTCCTTGGGAGCAATTGTTGCAGTTTCTGCTAAGAATCATTTGGTAAAAGTGCACTAATTATTATGAAATACGAATTTCGAAAGAAATCCAGAAAAAGCAATGGGATAAAATTTATTTTTTATCCCATTGCTTTCTTTCTGTTAATAGTTTTATTAATAGCGGTTGCATTGGGTCCTATTGTGATGCCGTATGTAAATATGGTGGATTTGGCTTTTACCTCCAGTACTCCTCAATTTGATGAAAATGCCGCTAATATTTATCAAGGTTCTGTTCAGAATACGGGGGATACCTTAAAAAGCAGTGATATCAAATTTCCTTCTGAGGGAGAAACTTTTGGGGAGCTGCACATTCCATCAGTGGGAGTTGATGCTCCACTTGTTTATGGAGACAACATCAAAAACATGATTAATGGTGTGGAGGTTTATTCCGGAACTTATCTTCCCGGACAGGGGCACACCATTTTAATCGGTGGACACAATAACACTTATTTTCTTCCACTGCCGAATGTTAATGTTGGAGATCAGGTGGAACTTTGCACGAATTACGGAACTTATCTTTATGAGATTACCGGTTCGCAGACAGCTCGGTATGACGATACCACTGCTTATGACCTGACAAAACAGGAAGAGAATTTGATCCTTTATACCTGCCATAATGTAGCAGAAATCGGTGCAACTCCCTATCGTGTATTTGTTTATGCCCGATATGTTTCCGGACCTGAGATTCTATCATGAAAGGGAAGGAAAGATGAAATGTCAATAAAATTAAATGCAGATCAAAATCCGATGATGAAACATATCATTTCATGGATTCTATCCTTTTTTCTGAGTCTTTTTCTCTTTTTGCTTTCCTGTGCGGCCCTTTTTCAGGCGACGGTCCTTTCCCCGTCTTTTCTGAAAGAACAGATTGTCAAAAGCAATGCGGCTTTTTATTTGACGCAGGATTTGAAGGAAACGTTCGTATCCTATGGAATCAGCAGTGATTTTGATGAAGATTTTTTTAATTCAGCATTAGATGAAACTCAGGTTCAGTCAGATCTTTTTGGGGAAGTGGATCAATTATATGACCCTTCTGCCCCGCAAATCGATTTTGACAGTTTTCAGAATCAGATGTATCAAAAACTGCTGAAAAATGTAAAAGAGCGGAATATTGAAGTGACGGATACAGTTGATGGGGCTTTGCAGTATCTTGCGCAGGTTTGCCGTGAAAGCTATCAGGAGACAGTTCGTATTCCATTGTTTTCTTATGCTTCCGGTACGCTGCAATTTTTAAAGAAACCAATCTTAATTGCAACCATTGGGCTGGCCGCTTTAGCGCTTTTTGTGATCGTCTTTCTTTATTTTCTTCGGCATAAACGTTCTTTTTGCCGCTACTGTATTTATGCCTGCTCCGGTGCTGCTTTAACACTGTTTGTCCCGTGGGCTGTTGTCGTTTTTTCTGGCAAAATTGAAAAAATTGGGATCACTCAAAAAGCACTTTATGCTCTGATGACAACTTATACCCATCAGGTGCTTTTTTTCCTTCTCTTGATGATAGGAATCCTTGTATTAATGGCCGTCATTTTCTCAATTGTTTACCTCGTGCTGGAAAAAAAGGATTGCCAGAGAATGTTTAATAATCCTTCTGTAAAAGTATTCTGAATTTTTGAGGATAAGCATATCAGAATCAAAAATTGATTTTTAATTCTCCTTTTAAAGCACACAGTGATTTATGTGGGGGCTTTGAAAGGAGAGTTTTTATAGATGCAGAATAGTTAAAATATTTTGTAAAATTTTTTTGAAAGAAAGATGTTTTTTATTTAACATTCCCGGAAAGTATGTTACAGTATTAATGTTCACGTTTTAACAAAGGTTGTCTAAAGAAAAATTTTTAAGAAGTGATATTTTATGAGCCGATTGTATATTAAGACGCAAAGCGAAGCTCAGGCCGTTGTAGAACAGCTTTACCGAAGTGTGGAGCAGCGAATCGCGGCAAGCCCTCCGGGGTTATGCCCAATCGATATGGCGCTGAACTTTTTAAACTTATGCCATGCACAAACATGCGGGAAATGTGTACCGTGCCGTATTGGATTAGGGCAGCTGTCTGAAATGCTGCAGCGGGTGCTTGATGGAGAAGCTTCCATGCATATTCTGCATCAAATTCATGTGACCGCACAGGTTATCGTGGATACGGCAGACTGTGCGATCGGTGTAAATGCAGCACAGCTTGTTCTTCAGGGATTACAGGGATTTCGGGATGATTACGAAGAGCATATTCTTCATCACCGCTGCCTGGGAGCTCTACATACACCGGTTCCTTGTGTTGCGCTTTGCCCAGCAGGAGTCGATATTCCTGGGTACATTTCTCTGATCAATAGCGGACGCTGCGATGACGCGATCCGCCTGATTCGAAAAGACAATCCAATGCCGCTTGCTTGCGGATATATTTGCGATCACCCCTGCGAAGCGCGCTGTCGCCGAAGTATGGTAGATGACCCAATTAATATCCGTGGCCTTAAACGCTATGCTGCCGATCATGCAAGCGAAGTACCGCAGCCTAAATGTGCACCATCCACCGGCAAAAAGATTGCAGTTGTGGGTGGTGGACCGGGAGGATTGTCGGCTGCCTATTATCTTGCATTGATGGGTCACAAGGTTACGATCTATGAACATCATCGCCAGCTGGGCGGGATGATGCGGTATGGAATTCCGGATTACCGGTTGCCAAGAGAAAAAATGGATGCAGAAATTCGTTCGATTTTGACCTTGGGAATTGAAGTAAAAACAGAGATCAATGTAGGAACAGATATTACATTTAGTAAATTAAAGCAGGACTATGACTGCTTGTATCTTTCGATCGGAGCCAACAGCGATAAAAAACTGGGGATTGAAGGGGAAGATGGCTGTCACGGCGTTGTTTCGGCTGTGGAACTTTTAAAGCATATCGGGGATAACGAGATGCCTGATTTTACGGGCCAAAGAATTGTTGTTGTAGGCGGCGGAAACGTTGCAATGGACGTGACACGCAGTGCCATACGGCTTGGCGCAAAAAAGGTGACTTGCGTGTATCGACGCCGTCAGGAAGATATGACGGCGCAAAAAGAAGAGATTGTCGGAGCGATTGCAGAGGGAGCCGAAGTTCAGACTTTGCAGGTTCCTATTCGGATTGAAGCGGATGAAAAAGGCAATGTGGCGGCACTTTGGACCCAGCCGCAGATTATTGGAGAAAAAGATTCCCGCGGACGTCCACGCCCTAAAACAGCAGATGTCCCGCAGAAACGGATCGTTGCAGATATTGTTGTAGTGGCAATCGGTCAGGGAATCGAGACGGCCGGATTTGAGCAAACCGGAATTAAAATTCAGCGCAGCGGTACCTTGCTTGCAAATTCGAATACGGAGATGCCCGAAATGGAAGGCGTCTTTGCCGGAGGGGACTGTGTAACCGGCCCGGCTACCGTTATTCAGGCAATTGCAGCCGGAAAGGTGGCAGCTGCCAATATTGATGAATATTTGGGATTCCATCATGAAATCAAGGCCGAGGTCGAGGTGCCGACTCCGCGGTTTTATGATATGCAGCCGCGAGGACGCGTCGATGTTACGATGCGGGAGGCTTCAGAGCGGAAATACGACTTTGAATGTATTGAATGCGGCATGACGGATGAAGAAGCCAAGCAGGAATCGTCCCGCTGTCTGCGGTGTGATCACTTTGGATATGGAAACTTTAAGGGAGGTCGTGAAAAACAATGGTAAATGCAACAATAGACGGCCTTTCTGTCTGTGTAGAAAATGGAACTTCAATTTTGGACGCTGCAAAAAGTGTTGGAATTTTGATTCCGCATTTGTGCTATCTCAAAGAGATCAATGAAATTGCAGCTTGTCGTGTCTGTGTCGTGGAAGTGGATGGGACAGGCCGTCTTGTGCCGGCCTGCAATAATGAATTGCTCGAGGGCATGGTGGTTCGCACGAATTCACCTCGTGTTCGGCAGGCTCGGCGTACCAATCTGCGGCTGATCCTTTCGCAGCATGATACAAGTTGTACGACCTGTATCCGCAACGGAAACTGTATGCTGCAAAAGCTCTCCAATGATCTGAATATTCATTATCAGCCATATCGGGTTCGTATGGAACGCACGGAGATTGATATGGATGTGCCTTTGATTCGAGAGGCCAGTAAGTGCATTAAATGTATGCGGTGTATTCAAATCTGTGATAAAGTACAGAATATGAAGATTTGGGATGTGGCTGGAACCGGATCCAGAACAACGGTTGATGTTTCTTATAACCGGAAATTAAAGGATACCGACTGTACTTATTGCGGACAGTGTGTGACTCATTGTCCTACTGGGGCACTGACGGCCAGAGATGATACAAATGAAGTGTTTCACGCTTTGGCAGATCCGGATATTACAACGGTGGTGCAGGTTGCACCTGCTGTTCGAGTCGCGTGGGCGGAAGCGTTTCAGCTTTCACCGGAGTTTGCAACGATTGGCCGCTTGGTGTCAGCTTTGCGGCATGTTGGTTTCGATTATGTTTTTGATACCGATTTTTCCGCTGATTTGACGATCGTAGAGGAAAGCCATGAGCTTGCTAAAAAATTGACCCATCGCAATCAATATCGTTGGCCGATGTTTACTTCCTGCTGCCCGGCATGGGTACGGTTCTTAAAATCGCAGTATCCTTCTTATGTAGATTGCCTTTCTACAGCAAAATCTCCGCAGCAGATGTTTGGATCGGTCGTGAAGAGCTATTTTGCAGAGCAGAAGGGAATTGACCCCAAAAAGCTGTTTGTGGTTTCTATCATGCCCTGTATTGCCAAAAAACAAGAATGTGAATTGCCGACCATGAAGGATGCTTACGGAGTGCCATCGGTAGATGCTGTACTTACAACCCGTGAAATCTGTCGTGTCTTTCACAGTGAACATATTGTACCGGTCAATTTAAAGGAAGAATCCTTTGATTCTCCGTTGGGTACCAGTACGGGAGCCGGAGTGATCTTTGGTGCTACCGGAGGCGTAATGGTTGCCGCGCTGCGTTCGGCGTATTGCTTTTTGACCGGTTCTAAGCCGGATCCGGATGCTTTTCAGCTTGTTCACAAAACGCACCCGTGGAAAGAAGGAACGTTTTCCATTCCAAAAATCGGAAAGGTTCATGTGGCAGCGGTAAGCGGCCTTTCTAATACACGCAGACTGATGGAAGCGATCGATAAAGGTGATGTTTCTTATGATTTTGTAGAAGTAATGGCCTGTCCGGGAGGCTGTGCCGGAGGCGGTGGACAGCCGATTCATGAAGGATTGGAATTGGCAGAAAAGCGCGGGGAGTGTCTCTGGCAGATCGATTCCGCGATGCCTCTTCGCTTTTCCCACGAGAATCCGGAAGTTCAAATTTTGTATCGAAAATATTTGGGACAACCACTTAAGGGAAAAGCACATGATCTTTTACATACCGATCATAATGCGTGGAAAATGCCATCACAGATTTTAAAAGAAAACGAACAGAAATCAAAAGAATATTAAAAAAAGCCTGCAGGTTGATTCATTAGAACCAATTTGCAGGCTTCTTTTATGAAAAAGCGGAAAAGTTTTCAGAAGCGAGGCTGTCTACCAATGCACGCATTTCGTTTTTGGAATCGATCGTGTGCGTTTTTTGAAGAATAGCTTCTTTTTCTTCTTTAGATAAGGATTCAAACTTTTGCATGGCTGCTTCATTTTGTGCCAATGCCATACCGAATCCCAAAGGCAGTTCCATGTCTTTCAAAGCAATCACCTCTTTTTCAGTATGGACAAATCAAAAATTAACATACAGAAAAAGGAAAAAACAATGAATTCGCTTATTATTTTTGTAAGGTTGCTTTTGCCTTTTTTTCACGTTGTATTTTTAATAGATCAACACCTTCTAGCTCCAGCAGCTTTTGCTTTTTATCAATCCCGCCTGCATAACCGGTAAGGTTTCCATTTGTACCAATAACCCGATGGCATGGAATAATGATTGAAATCGGATTATGTCCGACCGCACCGCCAACTGCCTGTGCAGACATTTTTTCTTTTTTTAGGATAATTGCCGCTTCTTTGGCAACTTCTCCGTATGTCATGACTTGACCGTATGGGATAGTGCATAAGATTTTCCAGATCGTTTGGCGGAATTCGCTGCCGGAAGGAGAGAGAGATAATTCAGAAATAGAGGGCTTTTCTCCTGCAAAATATCGATCCAGCCAAAGTTTCGTCATGGATAAGATGGGTAAATTTTCTTGCTCAATTGGAGGATCTGACAAAGTGCTTTTAAAATATTTTTGCCCCTCGATCCATAGCCCGACTAGGGATTGATCGGTTGCGACTAGAGATAGAAAACCAACGGGAGAGGAATAATGCGATAAATAGTACATGGTTTTGTCCACCTGCCATTCTAACAGACTGATTGGGTTTGTTTCGTGTGATCAAAATAAAGACAGCGTTAAAGCTTGGCCTTTTTCTAAAACTGCTTTTATTGTACTCGTAGAATTATTTTCTGACAAGTGCAAATTCACTTAATAACAAAAATTATGTGCATAATTTTTGTTTAGTACTTGCATTTTATTAAGATCTAACTATAATACAATTAGATATGAAAAATAATGTAATAGAACGATATATAAGAATTTAAAAGAAAGGAGCTGATTGAATGAGTGAAATTTCTGTGACAGACATTGAAACATATGGAAAAAACGGTTATGACATGTATCGGGTGCCCGGTATGGTGGTGCTTAGCGACGATGACGTTTTGCTGTATTACGAAGCGCGCGCTGCTGCGTCGGATCAGCGAAGATTGCTCTTGCGGCGAAGCTGTAACAAAGGAAAAAGTTTTGGGGAACCTTCCATTTTAAAAAAAGAAAAGGACGGGGTTATGTTACATAATCCTCTGATGATTTCAGGGACAGGAAAGGAGGTCTATTTTTTCTGGAATGAGGATTATAAACGATTGTATTTTCAGAAAAGCGAAGATTATGGGGAAAGCTGGCTGCCCCAAGTGGAACTGATAAGTGTTGTGGAAGGTTGGAGAAAAGATTGGCCATTAACATTGTTTGCAGTTGCACCAGGGCACGGCCTTCAAATGAAAAATGGAACTTTGGTGCTCCCGTTGTGGCTTAGCTGTGGAATCAATGCCCATAATCCAGCCTGTTTTGCTTCTCTGTATAGTGAAGATCACGGGAATACATGGAAAAGGAGTAACTTAGTTCTTTCCAATGACGACGTTCTTGACCCTACGGAGGGAGAAGTGGCGGAGCTTTCAGACGGCAGTTTGTTGGCGACTTTGCGCCATGGAGCTCCGGAAACTCGTCTCAGGGCGTTTGTAAGGGGAACTCCGGAACATTGGGGGAATGCTTATCTGGATCCTTTTCTGCCGGATCCGATTTGTGCTGGAAGCATTTTATCTTTGCCCGACCAAACCTTGCTTTTTTCAAACTGTGCGTGGAAGGATGAAGCATACCTTTTACAGTATCGTGCAGGCGGAACACTGCATTGGAGCAAGAATGCGCGGCAGAATCTGACTTTGCGGAGAAGCATGGATGATGGAAAAACATGGAGCAAAGGAATTCAGCTTTTAAAACAGGGAGGATATTCGGATTTGGGATGCAGCGTAGACGGGGACTTCCTTTACTGCTTCTTTGAGCGTGGTTGGATAGGTGGTAACTGTATTTATAATAAGCATTTGACTTTTGCTCAAATCAAAAAAGAAGTTTTCTGAATCATTTAAACTTTTATTATTGTTAATAAAGAAAGTAATTGACCAGATACTATTGACAAACATCCAGCAGTAAGATATATTACAAATTGAGTTGTACTATAACGTTACATTATAAAGCGAAATTAACAAGCGGATAGTATGACTAAAAAGTATTAACGAGGTGAAAATCCATGGGTTATATGATTGGTGTCGATGTGGGCGGCACTTTTACAGACTTTTCGGTTTTCAATCAGGAAACTGGAGAACTGTTCCATTACAAAGACAGTTCCACACCGGCGGATCCTTCCCGAGCAATCGTAAAAGGAGTTCAGGATGTACTGGAGATTAAGAAGGCAAAAGCTGATGAAGTCGTTTATTTGGCGCATGGCACAACAGTCGGGACGAATGCCCTGATTGAGAAAAAAGGCGCACGTATGGGACTGATTACAACCAAAGGATTTAAAGATCTGATGGAAATCGGAACTCAGCGTCGTCCGTCTCTTTATGATTTGCAGGCACAAAAGCCGGTACAGCTCATTCCGTCAGGCTTAAATTGTACAGTTCCGGAACGAATCCTTTTTAACGGCGAAGTAGAGACTCCTTTGGATGAGGAGGAGACCAGAAAAGTAATTCGGTATCTGAAATCTAAAAAAGTTTCCAGCATTGCAGTCTGCACACTCTTTAGCTTTATTAATCCAAAGCATGAAGAGCGGATCAAAGAATTGATTGCAGAGGAATTTCCGGAAGCATATGTTACGATTTCCAGTGAACTGACACCGGAATTCCGGGAATACAGCCGCATGAGTACAACCGTTCTCAATAGCTATCTTGGACCGGTCATGAAAGAGTATGTGCATAATTTCCGCGAATCGATTCGTGACCTTGGGGTAGAAGTGGAGCCGTATATTACGCAGTCTAATGGTTCAATCATTTCGATTAAAGAAACAATCGACTGCCCCATTAAATGTGCAGTTTCCGGACCTTCTGCAGGAGCGGTCGCTGCTTCTTATATCGGTAAACAATGCAATGCCGATAAGGTCATTACATTTGATATGGGTGGAACCAGTGCGGATATTTCTCTGATAGAAAATTATACGCCGCAGGTTTCCAATGAGCGTGATGTAGAAGGATATCCATGCCGGATTCCAATGATCAATATCATTACAATCGGAGCAGGCGGCGGCTCTATTGCAAAAATCGATGAAGGCGGCGCGCTGAAGGTTGGCCCACGTTCAGCCGGTGCAACGCCCGGACCTGCCTGTTATGAGCGCGGCGGAGAAGATCCCTGCGTAACAGATGCAAACATTGTCCTTGGAAAATTAAATCAGAAAAAGATTCTCGGCGGCAGAATGGATGTCAACTTGAAGTTGGCAGAAGAAGCCATTCAGAAAAAGATTTGTGATCGAAGCGATCTGAGCATACCGGAAGCGGCAAACGGAATTATTACCGTTGTCAATTCCAACATGGTGCGTGCGGTGCGCAGTGTATCGGTTGAAAAAGGATACGATGTGCGTGAATTCAGCCTGATGGCATTTGGCGGAGCGGGACCACTACACGCCTGCGAAGTTGCCAAAGACCTCGCAATTCATACCGTTATCATTCCGCCGCATCCGGGTACTTTCTGCAGCTTGGGACTGCTTCTTGCAGATACCAAATTTGATATGAGCCGGACCATGATTGTAGATGGTGTTGCTAAAAATCTTGCTGCAGTAAATGAACAGTTCCAGAGTATGATTCAGCAGGGAACAGAGTCTCTGGACCGTGAAGAGGTCCCGCAGGATCGCCGCAAATTTGAATTTTCCATTGATATGCGTTATCAGCGCCAGAATTTTGAAATTAATATTCCGGTAAGCAGCGGCAAGATCAGTAAAAAAGAGATGGAAAAGGCAATCTGTGATTTCCATGCGGAACATAAGCGCAGCTACGGATACTGCAATGAAAAAGCAGCAGTACAGTTTGTCAGCTATCGTGTATCCGCAATTGGAATCATTGATAAGCCGGAAATGAAGCCTGCTCCGCTTACCCCGGATGCTCCTCTGCCAAAACCGATTGAAACCCGTAAAGTATTGTTCCAAGGGAAAAACGAGTATGTAAAGACTCCGGTTTACCAGCGCTTTGACTTTGTACCCGGACAAACACTTTGCGGTCCGTGCATTTTGGAACAGATGGATACAACGCTTGTGGTTCCCAAAAACTGGACTCTTCATGTGGATGGATATGAAAACTTGTTGATTAAAGATAACGAGGTGAACTGAAATGGCGGGAAAGAAAGCAGATACCGTTACGGTAGAAGTGGTACGAAACCTTTTGATGAGTATTGCTGAAGAGACCTATGGAATCATTATTCGCAGTGCTTATTCGACGAATATGAAAGAGCGCCATGATGTTTGCACTGCTGTAATCGATCCCGATGGAAACAGTGTGGCACAGGTAGAAAGTTTGGCGGCTCTTCTTGGCTCTATGTTGAGTGTTGTACCGAATATTTATGAAAAATTCGGCAAGGAGAATGTAAAGCCCGGCGATATGTTTATCGCAAATGACCCTTATCATGGCGGCGGCAATCATCTGCCGGATATTGTCATTGCAGCGCCTGCCTTTTCTGGTAAAAAACTGATTGGCTGGATCGCAAATATTGCCCACCATTCCGATATCGGCGGAAAAGTACCTGGTTCCACTTCGGGGGATGCTGACAGTATCTTCCAGGAAGGAATCCGTATTCCTGTCATTCGAATTCGTGAGGGCGGGGAACTGATTCCCAGCGTTATGGACATGCTTTTGGATAATACCCGTGTGCCGCAGGAACGTTATGGAGATCTCACGGCACAGATGTCAGCGAACTTGATCGGAATCCAGAGAATTGAAGAAGCGTATGAACATTATCAGGATACGCTGATTGACTGTATGGAAGAACTGATTCGGTATTCAGAGCGCCGTGTGCGTGCAGTTGTCAAAAAGCTGCCCGATGGAACCTATCCTTATATCGACTATGTAGACGGCTGCGGCGATAAATATCCGGACCCTCTGCCGATTTCTGTGGCAGTGACAATTAAAGGGGAACATCTGATCTTTGATTTTACCGGGACTGCAGATCAGATTGAGGCACCAATCAATGTACCTTATCCCTGCACGAAAGCAGCTGTGTTTTTTGCAGTAAAAGCACTTATGGGCAGTGATATTCCTGCCAATGAGGGAATTAATCGCGCCATTCAGATCATTGCACCGAAGGGCTGCATTGTTAATCCAAATGAGCCTGCACCAATCGGAGCACAGATTGACTGCAGCCAGCGTATTCCGGATGCAATTTTTGGAGCACTGGCACCGGTGTTCCCGGATACCGTTGTAACAGCAGGAAATGGTGCCTGCACAACAACAATCCTTTCCGGCAATGGAGAAATCGGTACCGATAACGTCTTTATTTTCCATGAGGTAATTGCCGGCGGCGGCGGAGCATCACGTCACTATGATGGTCTCTCCGGGGTACAGGTGAATATGACCAATACCTCTAATATGCCGATTGAAGCAACAGAGATGGAATTCACAAAGATTCTTGCCCGAAAATATGAACTCAAAAAAGATTCCGGAGGCGCTGGAGAAATGCGCGGTGGCTGCGGAATCGAGAGAGAGCTGGAAATTCTACAGGACCATGTTTTATATACCGGCCTTGGAGATCGTCATAAGTTCCATCCGTGGGGATTAGAGGGAGGCCTCGAAGGGGGCACCGGAGGTTTCTATCATGTTGAAACGGACGGCAAGATCACGAAGATGGGGCATAAGACAACCAGTAAGCCGATGAAAAAGGGCGATGTGATCCGCGTCATTACGCCGGGCGCCGGCGGATACGGAGATCCTAAAAAACGGCCGGTAGAAAAAGTCTTACAAGATGTTGTCGAGCAGAAAGTATCAGTTGAAAAAGCAAAAGAACTGTATGGTGTTGTTATTTTGGAAACTTCGGACGGAGACTACCATGTTGACGAAAAAGCGACTGCAGCACTGCGCTGATTACAACTTAATAGGAAAGGAAGATTTTTTATGATCAAAGGAATGCAGGAAGTTACCGATGTTATGGAACAGGTAAAAGCTCAATTTGAAAAAGTGAATGGCGGGCTTAAGTATGTCGTCTTTGTAGCCTGTGGTGGTTCTCTGGCTTCTTCTTATCCGGCACGTTATCTTCTGAATGCTGAGAGTACAAATCTTAGTGTATTTGGATATAACAGCAATGAGTTTGTTCATGCAACGCCGAAATGCGTTGGAAAAAACAGCTTGGTGATCTGCACATCTACAAAAGCAACAGCAGAGACAGTAGAAGCTGTCAAAACAGCGAAAAACCTGGGCGCTGTTACGATTGGACTTACCGGTTATGCCGATAGTCTGACAGCTAAGACCGCCCAGTATTATATTACCTATTATCATGCAGACGAGTGGTATGAAGATGCTTCTCTGGTCCATTACAACAGCCAAGGAACAGCTCTTAAGGTCGCGTTTTGGCTTTTAAAAGAGTATGACCACTATCAGAATTATGAGAAGGCTTTGGAAGGTTTTGAAAAACTTCCGGCAATCTATGCTGCTGCACATGAGACAATGAAACCGATCTCGGTACAGTTTGGAATGCGGTATAAAGATGACACAGTATTTAATGTTTTAGGCAGCGGTGCTGCATGGGAAGCTGTTTATTCCGATGCATTCTGCTTTTTCCAGGAAATGCAGACAGTACATTGTGTTCCGATCCATTCTGGAGAGTATTTTCATGGCGCATTTGAAACAACCGATGCAAGTTTGGCAGTTTTGCTCCTAAAGAGCGTAGGACGTACCAGATACTTGGATGAACGGGCAGAGCATTTCCTTGATCAGTTTGGCGGGCATCATTTTGTGGTTGATGCGAAAGAATTGGGACTTGATCAGCTCGACGCTTCTGTTGCGGAATACTTTAATTCTTTGCTCCTGCACCCAATCAGCAAGCAGTTAATTGCTGCGATGGGAGAAGTGCGGATGCACCCCATGACTTATCGCAGATATATGTGGAAATTTGATTATTAATCAGATCAGATTATCTTTTTAGTGTTTGACTTTTTTAAAGCAGGCTTCGCCTTTTTTTCTTCGGGCGGACCTGCTTTTTTGGAAAAAAATAAATATATGGAATGTTGTGATTTCATATAAAACATATTATAATGATTAGCAGTGGTAGTTATATTCATATTAATTTAAAAACTAGATAAAAAGGAAAGAAATATTATGGAATTAAATTATGAAAGCATTGTGCCGCTGTATGAACAAATCATGGAGAGCATCAAGCAGGAAATGCACAGTGGAAATTTGGCACCACATCAAAAACTGCCGACAGAAGATGAACTGAGTACGCAGTATGGTGTAAGCCGAATTACGATTAGAAGAGCGATCGCAGAGTTGGTTAAGCTGGGCCTTGTTGAAAAAAAACAGGGCAAAGGGACTTTTGTCGCTGCACCAAAATTACGCAAAGCTTTTAATCGCCCTGGAATGAGTTTTACAGAAATTTGTGCTGCAAACGGGATGAAAGCAAGTGCGAAGATACTTTTTTCCGGAGTGGAAATTCCTCAAAATGAACAGGTAGTCAAATGGTTGGGACTAAAACCGGGGACTCAGGCAGTCAGAATTTTGCGCCTTCGCTATGCAGATGGCCGTCCTCTGGTGATCGAGGATAATTATTTTTCTATGGAATATGCTTATTTGCTGGCAGTCGATCTAGAGCATAATTCTCTGTATCACTATCTTCGTGAGAAAAAAGGAATTGAAATTATTCCAGGCGAAGTGATCCTTCGCTTAGTCCGCGCCGATTCTAAAACGGCAAAATTGTTGGAAGTAAGCCGTGGAACCCCGATGCTCCAGATTGACAGCTGTACCCGAAAGGGAGATGGGGATGTTTTGCATACCTGTCATCAGGTAGGGTACGGTGAAGATTTCGATTTTATTGTGCGCTGAAAAAATTTTTATTTTTGTTATCATTGTTTGAGATCAATTTTATGCCATTGGATTTTTTATTTATCTTAGAAAATTCAATGGCTTTTTTAAACTTTTTAAAAGTTTTAAGTGCTTTTATTTTTTAAATTATGAATTTTGTAATCATAAAAAGTTCAAAATGAACGGATTTTTCCGATTTCAACTTCGAAAAGTAATAAAAAAAGGTTCAAGTTTTTGTGAAGATTTAAAAAACAACGGATGATTTGGATATTAATTAATTTTGTTAAAAAATTACCAAAAGATCGATAAAATAAAATGAATACTAAATATTATGCGAGTAATAATTGACTTTTAAAAAAATTGGTGTATATAATGATATATAAGATATTATATTGGAACAATATAAAAACAGGGTTAATTGATATCTTAACATTGAAATAATTAAAGTAGGAAAATGCAGGATTATAATTTTCGATTTTCTGATACTGCGGAGGGCAACGGATATGATTAGAACAATTGGAATCGGAGATAATGTCTGTGATAAATACCGGCATTTGTCGCAAATGTTTCCAGGAGGTCAAGCACTGAATTTTGCTGTTTACTGCCGAATGGAGAAACAACAAAGTGCTTATCTGGGCGCTTTCGGGAACGATGCGGTAGCTGCACATGTAAAACATGTTTTAGATTTGTTGGGCGTGGATCGCTCTCATTGCAGAGAATATCCAGAAGAAAATGGTTTCGCAATGGTTGATCTGAAAAATGGAGATCGGGTTTTTATCACAAGCAATAAAGGCGGTGCTTTAAGAAATCACCCGTTGGTACTTTCTCAGGAAGACCTTCAGTATCTCAATGAGTTTGATGTTATGCACACCAGCAATAACAGTTATATTCTTGAAGAACTGCCCAAATTGCAGAAGCTAAACGGAATTTTATCTTATGATTTTTCTGGCTCGTGGAAAGATGAGGAACAGACTCAAAAGATTTGTCCTTATTTGGATGCAGCATTCCTTTCTTGTTCTTCCTTATCAAAAGAAGAAGTGCAAGACCTGGAAGTCAAGATGTATGGTTGGGGTTGTGGATTGATTACTGTAACCCGTGGGGAAAAAGGCGCCATCCTTTATGATGGAAACCGCTTTTATGAAAACGTTCCGCATTTAGTGAAAGCAGTCGATACCCTTGGCGCTGGCGATTCTTTTGCAACGGGAGTCCTTCTGATTTATGGGGAAAGCAGAAAAGAAGGGCTTTTGCAGAAAGATTCAGAAGCTTATCGTGAGATGATAAAACAAGCATTGGAAAAGGGTGCAGAGTTGTCTGCGAAAACATGCATGACCTACGGTGCTTTCGGATATGGAACAAAAATGGTTCCGTAATTTAGATATTTTTATCTTCTATATCACTGGAGAAAGAAGGCGATTCGCTTGGAGAAAGAATTATTGCAGGTAAAGGACTTGCAGATGGTATTTGAAAATAAAAAAAGATCCTTTACAGCAGTAGATAATCTGAGCTTTTCTATACAACGCGGTAAAACGCTTGGAATTGTAGGAGAAAGCGGCAGTGGAAAAACGATGGCTTCCCTTTCTGTAATGGGATTGTTGCCTAACCAGGGAAGAATCAGCGCAGGAGAGATCATTTTTGAGGGAAAAGATCTCAGAAAATGCTCAGAAGCCGAAATGAATAAAATTCGCGGTTCTGAAATGTCTATGATTTTTCAGGATTCCATGATGAGTCTTGACCAGGTATATACAGTGGGATACCAAATTTCTGAAGCAATTTTGGCACACGAAAAAGTGAGTCGGCAAGAAGCGAAAAATAGAGCTCTGTCATTGATTGGAGCGGTCGGAATTCCACACCCGGATCGAGTTTATGATTCTTATCCGTTTGAACTTTCCGGAGGAATGTGCCAGCGGATTATGATCGCGATTGCACTCAGCTGTAATCCAAAACTTCTTTTTGCGGATGAACCTACTACGGCTCTTGACGTTACCGTGCAGGCGCAGATTTTGGATTTGCTCAAAGATATGCAAAAAAAATATCAGATGGGGATTGTGCTGATTACACATGATTTAGGCGTTGTTTCAGAAATTGCAGATAACGTGATTGTGCTTTATGCCGGTCAATCCATGGAGATCGGTTCTACAGAGGTCATCATGCATAACCCCAGTCACCCTTATACTTCCGGCCTTATGAAGGCAATCCCAAAGGTCGGGGAAAAGAAGGATATGCTTTACAGTATCGACGGAATGGTACCGGATATTCGACATATGCCAAAAGGCTGCCGTTTTTGTACCAGATGCCCATTGGCAGATGATCGGTGCAGAGAGGAACAGCCTCAAATGCGGGAAATCGAACCCGGACATTTTGCGCGGTGCCATAAAGCGGTTCCGCAGGCGAAAGGTGGGTGTTAAAGTTGAGTGAGGATTTATTAAAAGTATGTCATGTCAACAAAACCTTTCCAATCAAGGGCGGAATGTTTTCCAAATCTAAGGGCTTTGTACATGCAGTTGATGATGTCTCCTTTACGATTCACAAAGGAGAAACTTTTGGGCTTGTTGGTGAATCCGGCTGCGGAAAAAGCACGCTTTCCCGTACAATTCTTCAGCTGATCCCGGCAGACAGCGGCGAAGTGATCTTTGACGGAAAGGATTTGAGAAAGCTTTCTAAAAATGATCTTCGTAAAGAACGTCAGCACATGAGAATGATTTTTCAAAAACCATTTGATTCTTTAAATCCCCGGCAGACAGTGCGGGATATCATAGGAACACCAATTCGAATTCATGAAAAATGCAGTGCAGAAGAAAGAGAGAAACAAATTCTGCAGTTGATGGAAAGAGTAGGGCTGCCGTCAGCCTATATTGATCGATATCCGCATGAATTTTCCGGCGGACAAAGACAGCGTATCGGAATTGCTCGTGCGTTGGCGATGCGGCCAAAGCTGATCGTCTGTGATGAACCGGTATCGGCGTTGGACGTTTCCATTCAGGCACAGATTTTGAATCTCTTGAAAACGCTGCAGAAAGAAGATAAATTAACTTATCTCTTTATTTCTCATAATCTTTCAGTTGTCAACCATATGTCCGACCGGATCGCGGTCATGTATCTCGGTTCTATCATGGAAATGGCAGAAGCAACGGAACTTTATCATAACCCGCTGCATCCCTATACGCAGGCACTCCTTTCTGCGATTCCGGATCCTTCCGTGCCGGATAAGCCGAATCGGATTATTTTGCAGGGAGATATTCCAAGCCCGGTCAATGTGCCCCAAGGCTGCCGTTTCTGTACGCGCTGTTGGAAAGCAACGGATCGCTGCAGCAAAGAGCGTCCTCCCTTTTATCATTTAAAAGACGGACATGCAGTTGCCTGCTTTTTATATGAAAAGGAGGGAGATGTACAGTGAAAAACTTTATCCTGAGACGACTTGGAACGGCAATTATCATGCTTTTTGCAGTCATGACAATTGTGTTTATCCTGGTACATATGATGCCAGGTGATCCGGTCTTGCAGATGCTTGGAACTGATACGAACCCCGATCCTGTTGCGGTAGAGTCGTTACGTTCTCAGTTAGGACTCGATAAGCCGATTTTGCAGCAGTATGGAAGTTGGATTCTAGGAGCGTTACAGGGAAATCTCGGACAATCCTACAGCGAAAAGATTCCGGTTATGGCTTCTATTGGAACCCGGCTTCCCCGTACGTTGGAACTTGCATTTGTTGCAATGATTTTAGCTTGTATTATTGGCTTGCCGCTCGGTGTACTTTCCGCCCAAAAGAGAGGCAAAATTTCAGATTTGATTATGACGACCGGCGCTTCCCTGGGAACTTCTATTCCGGTTTATGTGCTTGGTTACCTATTTATTATTGTTTTCAGTTTGGATATTTTCCATTTTGGTTTTGCAATGCCCTCCAGTGGATATACGGATATTTCAAAAAATGCAGGAGCACATTTTTTAAGATTGATCTTGCCGGCGTTTACGCTGGCGTTGGGAATTGCAGCCTCGATTATGCGAATGACGCGCTCTTCTGTTTTGGAAGCTTTATCGAGTGAGTCTGTAAGAGCACTTCGTGCAAAGGGATTAAAGGAGCACGTCGTTATTTCCCGCCACGTTGTGAGAAATGCTTTTATTCCGGTTATCACAGAAATCGGATTACAGATGGGAAATTTGATCGGCGGAACAGTTCTTTGCGAAAATGTATTCAACTGGCCGGGCTTGTCGACTTTGTTGGTTAAATCGATCAATGCACGTGATTATCCGCTGATTGAAGGTTGTGTATTGGTGATGTCGGCAATCTTTATTCTGACGAATGCTCTTGTGGATATTCTCTATGGATTATTAGATCCGAGAGTACGGTAAGGGGGTTATCTGATGAATACAATAAAACGGTGTTTTCGAAATAAAAAATTTGTTTTTAGTCTGATTATCCTGTTGCCGATGATCTTTATCGCACTGTTTGGATCTTCCATTGCACCCCATGATCCATTGGAGATGCATACGACGAATACGCTGGCAGCTGCCAGTGCACAATTTCCGATGGGAACCGATGAATACGGACGCTGCATTTTTTCCCGGTTGCTTTATGGAATTCGACCTTCGCTTACTGTTTCGCTGGTAGGAACTTTAGGAGCATTTCTAATCGGTTCCTTTTGTGGACTGGTTGCAGGTTATATTGGCGGAAAAGCTGGAAATGCTATTATGCGTACCGTTGAAACCATTCTATGTTTTCCGGCAATTCTGCTGGCAATGATGGTGGTTTGCCTTTTCGGAGCGGGGGTCCAAAATCTGACGATTGTAGTGGCAATTTTATATATCCCGCATTTTGCCCGTATTGCCAATTCGTCTACGATCAAAGTTAAAAAAATGGAATATGTTGAAAATGATATTTCCGTTGGTCAAACAACCCCTAAAATATTGATTGGAACGATTTTTCGAAACATTTTTTCTCCGTTGATTATTCAGATCAGTCTAACGATTTCCAGTGCGATTCTTTTGGAATCCGGACTGAGCTTCCTGGGGTTGGGCGTACAGCCGCCGGAACCTTCCTGGGGGCAAATGATCGGAGACGCAAAAGCATATTTGAGCGTTAATATGATGTATATGCTCTGGCCTGCACTTTTTCTTTGTCTTACAATTCTTGCGGTGAATCTGATGGGCGATGCCCTCCGTGATATTTTTGATCCGAAACTGCAAGACAGTTTTTGATCATAAAATAAAAAAGCAAAAAATACGGCAATTATGAAAAAGGAGGAATCAAAAAATGAAGAGTAAGTTATGGGTGAAATTGGCAGCAGGCGTGCTGTCAGCAGCGATGGTGATCTCTATGGGCGGCTGCGGAAGCAGCACTAGTTCCGGGACTGCTTCCGGAGCGAGCAATTCTGCAGCAGCGGCAAACAAAGCAGATTCTCTTACAATTGGGTTGAGCGCAGATCCTTCCACATTGGAACCAATGGTTCAGTCCGGACAGGCAGTGCGGTTAATTAAAATGTGTATGTACCGCGGCCTTCTGGCTTATGAATCAGACGGAAGTATTGGAAATGAAATCGCGGAGTCTTATGAAGTAGCAGATGATAATGTTACTTATACGTTCCATATCCGCCAGAATGCAAAATTCCAGGATGGCAGTGATATCACGGCAGAGGATGTTAAGTTCTCTTTTGAGCGTCAGCTTGATGCGTCGGTATCTGCTACTTTCCGGAGTGATTTTGCCAATATGCTAGATCATATTGATGTAGTGGACGCAAAAACAGTTAAATTTGTACTCAAACAGCCTTGTGCTCCATTTATTGACTATTTGACACTTCCTGAAGCAGTAATTGTGTCAAAAGCATGGTGCAATTCTCACAACAATGATTTGAACGCCAATCCTATGGGCAGTGGTCCTTATACACTGGAATCTTGGGATAAAGGCCGCCAGATCACATTGAAAGCATTTGATGGTTTCTATAAAGCAGGGAAACCAGAAACAAAAGAACTGAATTTTGTTGTTACGACCGACAATACCACTCGAGTAAACTCCTTAAAGAGTGGAGAAGCAGATTTGATCGACTATGTAGGTGCAAATGATGCAACTGCATTGGAAAAAGACAGCAACTATACAGTAGATGTTTCCGAAGGACCGTTTATGTGCCTGCAGATCAACTGCACAAAGGGACCTCTTGCAGATCCAAAAGTTCGTCAGGCAATCGCCTATGCAGTTAACCGTCAGGGCGTTATCGATACCGCATTTATGGGCCGCGGCACTGCAATGTATGGTTTCCCGACAATTAAAGGACAAAACGGATACGACGGAAAATATGATAACTATTTCCAGTATAATCCTGAAAAAGCGAAAGAGCTTTTGAAAGAAGCTGGATATCCCAACGGATTTGATGTGAAGATCCTTTCAACTTCTACCTATGATTTCCATAAGCAGACAGCGTTGGTCGTTCAGGATAGCCTCAAAGCAATTGGAATCAATGCAGAAGTAGAACTGCCCGACTGGTCCACTCGTATTCAGCGTTCTAACACCGGAGATTACGATATCCTGGTCAGCGGAACCGCTGGTAATATTGTGGATATGGATTGGTGCACAAACTATTTCCAGAGCGGAGATACTCGTATGAACAGCGCTCCTGGATTTAGCGATGCAACAGTCGATTCACTCTTAAAGCAAGGACGCGAAACATTGGATGCTACAAAGCGTGCAACAATTTATGATCAGCTCCGCGAGCGGATTTTGGAACTCTCTCCGTTCGTATTTATTAACTATCGTGAGCAAATTTTCGCAACCTCTGCAGATGTAAAAGGCTTTGTCAATCTTCCTGGTATTCTGACTTATAACTCTGGAATTACGCTGGAAGATACCTATAAGGCCGCATAATTAGATTTTAAGACTCATTATTCTTCTAGTTTTTCTTTAGAGTCCATTCAATTAAGACAAGGGAGGCAGTCTCTTTATGAGATTGCCTCCCTTGTCTTATGTTTTTTGCACTAAAATAATTAATTGAAAGGACTATGAAATGAGGCCAAGCCGTTTTCCCTCGGATGTTGCAGCGAGCCGTGAAGAAACACCAAGCTTTCCATAGACGCTGATCAAATGCGTTTTTACAGTGGAAAGCGAAATACAGAGATCCTCTGCAATCTGCTGGTTTGTTTTTCCTTGCGCAAGCTCAATGAGCACTTCTGTTTCGCGGGAACTAAGTAGGCTTTTTTCAGCTTTTGGTGTATCGCTAGAACAGACCCGTATCGCATCACGGACAAAAATCCGTTCCGGCTCGCTTATTTTGTCAGAGAGTTCTGCGTTGAAATTGTCCCAAAGTGGGTTTACTGCATCTCGATCCACATAAAACGGCTGAAAAATTCGATTTTCCCATGCGTAGTAAATCGCTTCGCGCAGCAGATTATTTTGCTGCCGTCGCCCGGCTGGTGTAGAAGAGTCAGTCATGTGTAAAAGGAGCAAATCTGCTTCTACAAGGCGCAGAGAGTTTCCGTTTTCCCTCGAAAAGGAAAGGACGCTTTTAATAATTGCTTTTGCTTTTTCGCGGTTTCCGCTCTGTAAATACAGCCTTGCACATAAAAGTTCAAATGAAAGACTGGGAGAAATGCTTTTGTTTGGGTATGTCTCAAATTCTGCCAAAATTTGTTCTTTTAGTTCGGGCTGCATGTAACCAGAAAGATTCAGCTCTGCCATCAGACGGTCAGCCCAATGAATAACATTGCTGGATTTTATGATTCGCAGAATCAGTTTTGCACCTTCTTCTGTTTCGCCGCGGAGCATATGGTATTCCGCCAGATTGTAGTCAAAACTGTAAAGAATCATATTGCTGGGCATTGCTGAGCTTGTGACCATTGCACGGGCGGCCTCTAAATTTTCAAAGGCCTTGTCAAGTTCCATGCGCTTAAGGTAGACTCCGGTAATGCCAATGTGATAGTCATATTCCTGCATGAAAAGAGAAACTTCACTTTCTTGGATTCCCTTAATTCTTTGGTAATCCTCAAGTGCGTCATTCAAATGACCGGTCTCTTCATTCAGCTGTGCTTTTAGAGCATAAATATAATACCGAAATTCGAGAGAATCGAAGCAAATTTTCTCAGCGTTCTCCGCAAACTCTCTCGCCGCCTTATACTGCCGATCCATAATCATTAGATTGGCAACACCAAGCTGAATAAAGGCAGCGGTTTCTTTTCGCATTCCATATTCTTTAAAATCTGAAAGTGAAAATATATGGGGAAGAACAGAGGGACCTCTCTTTGAAAGTAAATTATACGCATACTGAAGTATTTTACAAAAGGGGGTATCTTTCCAGGCTTCAATCGCAGATTTGCATAGTTGATCAAACTTTTCTATGTTGCCGATATCGACGTAATAAAACATTCCACGCGCGGCGAGGTCAATGCTTTTTGCGACAGTGTCAATTGGAATTTGGCTGATATATTCTCCAGCTTCGGTGTTGATTGGCATTTCTAAGATATTCTGTGTTGCTCCGTCATAATTCTTTGCCTGTAAGAAAAGCCTTGCCGCTTCGCTAGAGTCACCTTCCTGTGCAAAACTTTCTGCAGCTTTACATAAAATTTCTTTTTGCTCCTGTTCCGGCAGTGCCGAAAATTGCTGCCGAAGATACTCACCAAGAATATTGTGGTAACGATAGATTCCTTTTTCTTCATCAATGCAGATGACAAAAAGATTTTTGTCTAGTAAGTTTTCCATCATAGAGTCAAAGTTGAGCGCTCCGAAAAGAACAGAGCAAATTTTTTGGTCAAACCATGAGAGTGAGCCAGTCCGTACAAGAAATGTCTGCTCTGTGGGCGAAAGTTTTTCAAAAATTTCTCGCGTCAGATATTCTGCAACGAAACCGCCGCCTTGTTTTAGAAGATCGCTCGAAAGTTCTCCGCTTGCTGCGGCAAGCTGAAGTCCACCGACCCAGCCTTCTGCAAAACTGCTGATTTTTTCCAGCTGCGTATCGTCGGACTTAAGCTTCATGGTTTTACGCAGAAATTCCATACTTTCGTTTCGGCTGAGTTTCATGTCTTCGCCGGAAAGATACAACAGCCTTCCAGAAACGGCCAATGCGCCAAGATATACCGGGGGCTCTTCACGGGAAAGAAGAAAAAGATGAAGATTTTCCGGCATTGCCCGAAGAAAGAACTCAAAAGAATCGACAAGTGCCGGGTTAGTGATACAGTGAAAGTCGTCGAGGATAATATAATAATCGGTGCTGCTGCATAGGCGGTTAATTAAGAAAACAAGATTGCTTTTTACTTCGTGCAGTTCAAACATCGGGCTGGGCTGAAGGCCAAAATCAATCTTTTCGTTTAGAAGGGAGCCTGCTGCCGCAAAAAAATAGTGCCAAAATGAAAATAAATTGTTGTTGCTCTCGTCGAGAGAAAGCCATGCCGTATTTTTTAGGCCAGTTTCAACAAGAAACGACGAGAGCAGTGTTGTCTTGCCCATACCTGCTGCGCCCTTTATAAAAATGATACTCATTTCATTGCATAGTTTGAGCTTTTGAAACAGAGTACGGCGAATAATATAATCCCGCCGCGGGCGGGGCATTTTTAGTTTCGTGGAAAGAAGAAAAGGTTTCTCTTCTTTTTTGACGTCAGCGCTCATGGGCAATCCACTCCTAAAACTGGTATTGCTTTGATTGTAAACCGCCCGTTCTGTTTTTGCAAGAGCCGTCATACCCGCTCCACATAATCATGCTTTAGTTTTCGATAGGCCAGACCGAACATGACAGCGGAAAATAGAATGATATAAATGAGAGGGAACAGGTGCTGCCATTCTTCTCCGTTTTGAAGGTTGATCGCGAATTCGAGAAACTGCTTTTGCGGGAGGATGTGAATCAAATTGTCAAGAAATGCGTTGCTTTTGCTGAAGGAGTAAAAGGCACCGGCAAGCGTTGAGGTAACGATCAAGATAGAATTGCCAAACATGTTTGCATTGTCAGGCTTTTTGATAAATGTGTTGAGAAACAATGCAAATGTGCTGCCCAACATAGCAAGAAGAAGCAGTAATCCAGCGTATTGAGGCAGGGAGAAACCGATATCCCACCCCACTGCTTTCATGACGGCGAGCATGCCGAATGACGGCACAAATGAAAACAGACAAAAAAGGAAATGTGCAGCGAGATATCGCCGGAACGACAGCGGAGACGCCGCAATGCGCAGAAGCTGATTTTGCTCTTTATCGTCCGCAAACGGGAAAAAGTAGAAAAATACACTTGTGCCGAGAAAAACCATGAGGAATCCGATAATATTTACTCCGACACTCCGGTCGCTTTTTTGTGCCGGAATTTTTGCCTGCGGATTCTGCAAAAGAAGCTGCAGCATGTCTTTAAAATCACTGCCGCGAAGAGTTTCAATATCAAATTGGCCATTCCCTTGATCGGTGACGATGGCATCATATTTTTGGGAAATAAGTTGTGACATAGGGGGCTTTTGTTCCATAATTTCTACGCTGAGATCGTTTGAATTGATTTTTACCGCACTGTTGTCTGTTACCAGTGCAATATGGCCTCTGATTTGTTCAGCGCCAGTCATATAGACAGCGAGAAAAATGGAAAGAAGTGTGATTGCAAGCATGATGATAACAGAGGGCAGACGGCGAAAGATACGGCTAAAATTATTCCGAAGTACGTTATTCATAGATAATCCTCCGCTCGAAAAGTTTTTTGGCATCCAAAAATACACAGAGCACTGAATGCTGTGCTAATGAAAAGAACCGGCAGTACACCGGACAAGTTATTGTCATAAATGACAGCGAAAAAGACATCAATCAGCAGCTTTACAGGAGAAATACGCGAGATGGTCGCAAGCGTGGAACCAAGACCATCGAGTGAGAAAAATGCTCCTCCTAAAAAAGCAATGACTGAGACAAATAGACTTAAAATGGTGCTTGCTGTTTCTTCACAGTGAAAGATACAGCAGAACAACACGCCGAGTGCTGCAGAACTAAATTCAACGGGGATCATCATCAAAAAGATCCAGCCGATATTTTGACCGCCAAGATTGATTCCAGCAATCAGCAGAATGACTGCAACCAGCAGATGAAGAATGTAATCAAATACGAACGAAGCGAGCATCTTCGAAAAGTAGATTGGAAATTTTCCGCACGGCGAAGAGAGAATCCGCAGATTTGGCTTTTTGATGTCACGCTCCATAAAACAGTTTGTGGCCGTCATGGCGCCTTCCATCATGCCGAAGATCAAAAAGGATACCGCATAATAGTTGTAGGCGTCCATGGCATTCGCGTAGTTTCCACTTGTAAGGAAACCCATAATCAGGATCATCACAATCGCAAAAACCAGGTTAAAGTTGATCAGAACCGGATTCTTAAAGTTGTTGGATAGATCCATTTTAAAAATTTGAAAAAAGCGGTACATTTTATTTCCCCCTTAATCCCGTAACTTTCGGCCGGTCAGCTTGAGAAATACGGTTTCAAGGCTGGCTTCTTCGCCTGCAATATTGCGGATGTGGGCGCCGGCGTCCGAAATCAGTGAAATGATGCGGTCAAGGTTTTCCACGCCGCGCAGGGAGACAATATCAATCTTGTTGCCGTCTGATTTTGCTTCTTTGACGCCTTCGACATCATAAAATTCTTCAGCAGGGATAGGAGAGCCTTCTTCCAGCTCGATGTGATAGCACTTTTCGCTCTGAATGTTTTCTTTAAGTTTTTCTTTTGTTCCCTCAGCAATGATCTTACCGTGGTCAATGATGATGATGCGGGACGAAATGGCTTCAACTTCTTCCATGTAATGCGTGGTATAAAGAATGGTGATGCCGTCTGCCTGCAGCTTTTTAATGGAATCAAGAATATGGTTGCGCGACTGCGGGTCAATACCCACGGTTGGTTCATCCATAATGACCAGTTCTGGGTGATGTGCAATGGCACAGGCAATGTTGAGTCGGCGCTTCATGCCCCCTGAAAAAGTTTTGACCTTGTCCTTTCGCCGGTCGGTTAGACCCGCAAACTCCAGAGCTTTTTCCACGGCTTCATCGAGATTTGGACCACGCAAACCATAAAGCGAGGTAAAAAAACGAGCATTTTGTTGGGCAGAAAGTTCTTCGTAGAGTGCAAGATCTTGTGGGACAACGCCGAGTTTCTGCTTGTAAGCGCGCAGGTGGCTGCGGTTGATTATCTTTCCATCGTAGGTGATGGTCCCGCTGTCACGTCCGAGTAATCCAAGTAAAATGTTAATCGTTGTGCTTTTTCCGGCACCGTTTGGGCCTAGCAGGCAGAGAACTTCCCCTTTTTCGATCGAGAAACTGATATTATCGAGGACGCGGTTCCCTTTAAAGCTTTTTGAAAGGCTATTGATTTCTAATAATTTTTCCATATCGTTCATCTCCTGACTTTATGATACTGCACGATCCGGAATTTGAAATCAACCATCCGGTTGATATGAGGGGATGATTTTTTGATCCTTTCCGGGTCATCCGGCGACCGTTAGGGGGTGTACTTTACTTTTAGGGTGGAATCCTCTATACTAAAAACCAAATATGGTTAAACCGCACGATGCGCATTCTAGCCGCATGACAGAAGACCGCGCGGAGGAAAGGAGAGCGATTTCCATGGCAAAGACGGCAGCTTTTTTTGACATTGACGGTACGATTTCCCGTGAAGGACTGATCAGCGAGATGTTTAAAAAGATGATCAAATACGAACTGATTGATCCCAGTAAGTGGTATGAGGATGTTGAACCCGCATTTACGAGATGGGATAAACGTGTTGGAAATTATGACGATTACCTTCAAAAGATGGTGGATATTTATTCGGAAACGGTTCAGAATACAAATTCCTTTCATATTTTGTACATTGCAAAAAGGGTGATTGAACAGAAGGGTGAGCGTGTCTACACCTACACTCGTGACCGAATTCGTTGGCATCGGGAGCATGGACACCGGGTTATTGCAATTTCAGGTTCGCCGGTAGAACTGGTACGTGAAATGTCCGAAAAGTACGGCATGGATGATTATCGCGGCACGGTTTACAAAGTCGGTCCAGACGGACGCTACAGCGGTGAAATCATTCCAATGTGGGATTCCGAGAGTAAGCAATGCGCTGTACTCCAAATGGCAAAGCAGTATGGAATCGATCTTTCTGAAAGTTATGCTTATGGAGATACAAATGGCGATTTTGCCATGATGAAATTGGTGGGGCATCCTGTAGCGGTCAATCCGACTCGGGAATTGCTTGCCCATATCCAGAAGGACGACGCTCTTCGGAAGAAGATCGTTGTTATCGTAGAGCGCAAGGACGTAATTTACCGTTTAAACATGGAAACTCTTAACTTTGCAGATTAAAAAATAAAAATTGAGCAGGAACTGGTTCCAGGAATATTATCTCCTTGAAAGGCCACAGGGAACGTGCTTCGCCCTTGGCATCGTAGAAGTACCACCGACTTGGCAGTATAAATTATGTAAACTTATTTACGTTGTCATCGCGGTTAATAAGGACATAGGATACTGAGTGATTCGTGCAAATAGATAAAATGTTAAAATGGGCTTTTAGAATCGACACTATTCATTCAAAAAACAGCTATAACAATACTTTTTTATTGGTATTGTTATAGCTGTTTTTGTTAATTGCTTATTTTGTTTTGAAAAGTGCTTATATCATTAAAAGGGAATAAATACGCTTTTCCCTAGTGGACGATTACATGCTGCGCGCTTTTTGCACACAGGCACTGACTGCTTCGATTAAGCTGCTGCGGAACCCTTTCTCTTCAAGAACTCTGACTGCTTCTATCGTTGTGCCAGCCGGTGAGCAAACCATATCTTTGAGCTCTGCCGGATGTTTCCCTGTTTCCAGCACCATTTTTGCACTGCCCAAAACTGCCTGAGCTGCAAACTGGTAAGCGAGTGCGCGGGGCATTCCTTCCATTACCGCTCCGTCTGCCAGTGCTTCGATCATAATATCCACATAGGCTGGCGAACTTCCGCTTATGGCCACAACTGCATCCATCATGCTTTCGGAGACAACCGCACATTTTCCAAATCCCTTGAGAAGGGAACAAACGTAATCCATTTCTTCCGGAGTTACTTTTTGATTGGCACAGGCGGCGGTCATGCCTTCACCGACCATGGCAGGAGTATTAGGCATTGTTCTGACCAGTTTGATTTCGCGTCCGAAAAGGCCACAGACCTTTTCCATCGTCATACCCGGCGCTATGGTGACAATCAGAGTGCTTTCCTTAACACAGGGCGCTATTTGATGGATAACATCGGCATAATACTGTGGTTTGACCGATAGAACAACAATATCGCAAGCAGCTACAGATAAATTATCGTTAGTTACGTTTACATTGAGCGATGTCTTGGTCGCCTCCAAGCTAGCTGCGGAGAGGTCTGAGGCCATGATTTCATCAGCAGGTAATAATCCTGATTTAATAATTCCCCTCATCATTGCTTTCGCCATATTTCCAGAGCCTATAAATCCTAATTTCATCGAACCACCCTTTCTTTGTATCTGATATATCTGAATCAGAGTATCCGTCTGAACCGAGCAACTAATTCCGTCAGCCGGCAATCTGTTTCTTTACATTTTTAAAAGTATTACATTAGGGTTTACTTTTCGTCTTTTTTGGGTTCCTTTTTCCAGCCAAATAATTGATAAGGTAAAGAGTAAGCCAAAATAATTCCTAACGCAATTAAAAGCATAATTTTGATGCTGCTAAGTCCGTTTGCAACTGATTTTGTATTTTCCCCCGTCAGAATATAGTAGGCAAAGTAATAAATCCCAGCTCCGGGGACTAGGGTAAAAATTCCACAAATTAGGAAAATAACGGATGGGGCTTTTCGTAAAGTTGCAAAAGCACGGGAACAGGCAGCCAGTCCAATCGCTGCAAGAAGGGTAGCCGCATAAATGGAATGAAAATAACTTTGTGCAGCAAGGTAAATTAGCCAGCCAATTCCACCGGTAAATCCACAAAAAGCAATATGTTTTCTGGGTACTTCAAATAAAACAGCAAAAGCCGATGTCCCAACGATGGCTGCAACAATCTGAAGTAAACTTTGCACCATCGTCATAATATTGCTCCCCCAAAAACCAAATTCCAGCTTTGAATGGCAAGCCCAACTCCTCCTGCAAGGCATCCGGCTGTTATCAACGCATCGACAAGTCGAACAAGCCCCGTTAAATAGTCGTTCTCTAAAAAATTTCTGATGGAAATTGTTAAAGCGACCCCCGGTGTCATGGGAAAAATAGAGCCGATAATCATTCGATCGAGATTGTTGCCCAGTCCTATGTAGTACAGCGCGCAGTTAATTAGAGCTGCGATCATCGCGCCAATAATTTGAGTACTCAGACTGGAGGACGTAAATTTTGGTGCTATTCGCTTTATAAAAGCATATGCGAAGCCCCCTGCAATGAAAGCGGACAGACAATCTCCCATACTGCCCAAAAATAAATAGCAGAAGCAGAAGCTACCCAATCCTGCCGATAAAATTGTTTTCCATCCGTTTGCGAAATGCCGATTCCGGATTTCATCAACTGCCTTGCGCGCGTCTTCCGGCGTACAGCGATTCTCAGAAATCTTACGAGAAAGATTGTTCAGGGCATCCACAAGGGACAGGCGAATGGGACGAATGGGAACGCAGGTAATTTTACAGCTGTAATCGGTTCCGCTTTTTGATAGAGCAGAAGCGAAAATTCCGTTTGCAATGGCAAATGCTTTAAATTGTCGAACTCCATACTGAGAGGCTACAGTTTCCATTGCTTCTGTGGCACGGCTGATTTCACCTCCATTTTCCACCATGGTTTCTCCGATCATAATAACAAGATCAAACCGTTCTTTTTCATCCATCATATGCTACTCCAAAGGTACAGTCGAATAATAACGAAATTTTCATATATATAAAAAATTTAATAAATTTTTTTACAAATTTGAATTTCAAAAATCCATACAGAGATGTTATCATGCGGCCTTTGCTTTGTCAATCCTTTTTTACAGGAGAATTAATTGGGTTGTTATTTATTCAATTTTGAAATTTTAAGACACAATTTTTAAAATTTATTTATTAAAATTTATTTATTATATTTGACTAATAAAATTTATTATTTATTGTTAATTTTGATTTAATTATTTTGATTTTTAAAATAACGATATAAAATTAACTTTATTGGCATACTTTTAGAACAGAATAAGCAGCTTCAACTTAAACAAAAATCAAAAGAAGTACTGCTGATGAATGTGTATAAAAAGACCAAATAAATTTGTTGATATTGAAGATTGACTAAAATAAATCGAAGGAGTATCTTTGGATTTGTAAGTTCCAAAATTTTATATTTATGAAATTTATTTTAGTAAAACAAAAACAAAGAAAATTAGGGGGAAGGAGGAGCAAAGGCAGATTTTGAAGCGCCAGTTCATTTCAGGAATCCGTATTTGAAAGGAGACCAATCATGGAAAGACAAAGCAAAGCATTGACCACACCAGATTTTGCCCACGACAAAAGATTTTTAGGGCATCCCAAAGGAATGTTTACGACTTCGTTTATGGCGCTGTCGGAGGCTTTCGGCAACTACGGGATGACCGCAATTTTAATTTATTATTTGTACACCTCTGTTTCTCAAGGGGGGCTAGGCTTTTCTCAGAATGAAGCGGCACAGCTTTTAAATGTTTACAATTCGCTGGCATGCATGGCAGGAATTATCGGAGGGTTCGTTGCAGACCGTTTCCTTGGGATACGGCGTTCCATGCTGGTCGGTTATTCGATTAAAACAATTGGTTATCTGCTTCTAGCGATTCCGGCTGGCGGGAAGACTTTGTATCTGATCAGTCAGCTGGTTCTGCTGATTGCTTCCATGAGCATGGGCAGCAGCTTGTATGCTTTGGCTGGCAAGCTGTATGGAAAAACGGATACCCGGCGTGACAGTGGATTCAGTATCATGTACATTATGAATAATGTCGGAGCGATAGCACCAATGATTACTGGCGCGCTGGCAATGCTCTTTAACTACAACGTAGGCTTTTTGTTTGCAGGAATCCTTCAGGGCGTTGGCCTTGTAATTTACCTTTTGACCTCTGATAAATTATTTGGAGATGTCGGAACCAAACCCGATGACCCTGCTCCCGCCAACAAAAAGAAAAAGCTTCTGCTTCAATTTTTTATTACTCTGGTTGTCCTTTTCGGAACCATTATAACTCTGTTTGCGACAGGTGCTGTTTCCGTAAAAGTATTCTGCAATGTAGTAAGCACAGTCAGCATCTTTATTCCGTTGGCTTATATCGCCATTATTATGACCAGTAAGAAAACAACACGTGTTGAGGCCAAAAGACTATGGCCGTTTCTGTGGCTGTTTGCCTGTAACTGTTTCAATATGATGGTTTGGTTTCAGTCGACCAGCATCTTGGCAATCTACGCAGACCAGAGAGTTAACCTCCAGCTTGGCCCATGGACGATGACACCGGCTTCGTTCCAAACAGTTCCTGCAGTTCTCGCCGTCATTTTCGGCAGTGTCGTGAGCTGGCTGTGGACTAAGATGGGTAGCCGTCAACCGTCTACAACATTGAAATTTGGAGTCGGTACTGTTTTTTATGGGGCGAGCGCTCTGTTTATGGTGATTCCTTATACACTTTTCCCTGCAAATGTGAAAGTGAGCCCGCTTTGGCTGATTATGTTCTATGTACTCAATATCTGGGGCGAAGCGATGACGTCACCAGTCGGCTTTTCAACTGCTACCCTTTTAGCTCCTACCGCTTTCACTGCGCAGATGGTAACGGTTTGGAAACTGGGTCAGTCTACGGGAGCTGGGTTGAGTTCTCTCGCTGTAAACTTTTATACGCCAGGACATGAGGCACAGTATTTTGCCATTATCGGAGGAGTTACTGCTCTGTTGGGAATTTCGCTGTGGATCTTCCATAAGAAAATGCAGAAGATCATTGAGACAAAAGAAGAGCCAATTGATAACGTTCAGGCTGGATGAGACTTTTAAAAAGCTAAAAGCTTAATGAAGCTGTAAAGATAAAAACTATTTACATTTAATTTCGTAAGGAGGTTTTATCATGATTATTCAGGCTAAACATTTGGTTACTGGCGATGGAAAAACTTCGCTTCAGAATGCGGCAATCAAGATTCAAAACGGAAAAATCTGTGACATGGGACCCGCATCCCAGGTGAAAGAGCAGAATCCCGGGGAGAAAGTGATTGATTACGGTGAAGCGACCATTTTGCCGGGCTTGTTCGACATGCATGAGCACATGGGATACTATTTCAGCCAGCCGAATCAACAAGAATATGATGATTTTCTCATTGCCTATTATGCTCAAAAACAGGCGTCATTGGCACTTTCAAAAGGAGTTACCACGGTCCGTGATCTTGGTGCGGCTCCCCATGGCCTTTTAAAACGTCTGCGCATGGCATCACAGCTTGGATATCTAAAAGCTCCCCGCATTATTCATGCGGATTCCGGAATCTGCATGACGGGAGGGCATGGGCATGAAGACGGCGAGGAAGAAGTGGACGGTCCGTGGAATCTCCGGTCTGTGATTCGGCGGCAGCTGCGCGATGGAGCTGATTGGATTAAGATCCTTACCAGCAACCGTACAGATGTGCCTGAGTTTACGCAGGAGGAATTGAATGCCGCTGTTGACGAATGCCATCGCCGCAATGTGAAGACCGCGGTTCACGCCGGTACTCCTATTGCCATTCAGATGTGCATTGATGCCGGATTTGATACCATTGAGCATGGAACCTTTATGACGTTGGCTCAGGCAGAACAGATGGTGAAAAACGGCCAGGCTTGGACGCCAACCATTACAGCTTACACTTATCTCTATGAGTTCTGCGAGCGTCAGCTGAAAGAAAACAAATCAAATTCCGATAATCCGATCGCTGCACGCGCAATGCATGATATCGCTTATTTTAAGCCAGCAGCCTTTGCTTACCGGGATAATTTCAAAAAGTTTTATGATACAGGCATTACGGTTCTTGCCGGCACCGACATGGTTTTGTACGGTGCTCCTCCACTGCCGATTGACCTCGAACTTGGTTATATGGTTCAGTATGGAATCACACCTCTTCAGGCAATCCAGACGGCAACTGCCAATCCTGCGCGGGTTTTGGGACTGAGCAATGTTACCGGAAAGCTTGAGAAAGGCCTTGAAGCGGATGTCCTTGTTGTCAAAGGTGACGCATCTGTGGATATTACCGCTCTGAGCCATGTTTTAAGTGTTTACCTTGGAGGAGAAAAGGTTGTTGAGAACCCCAGCATAGACAGCTAAAGCTGCAAAGCAGATATCAATATACATAATAGATGAAAGGAAGCTGGAATTATGGTCGAAAAGCTGCTTGCGTACATGGAAAAGAATGGGCTGGACGGATTTTTCTTTGCAAAAAGGGAAAATGTTCGCTATATTAGCGAGTTTACAGGAGCGGATTCCTACTTATTTATCACAAAAGAGAAACAATATTTTTTGACCGATCTGCGCTATACCGAACAAGCCAGCATAGAATGCCCCAATTTTGAAATTTATGTTTGGCGTAAGCCAGGCAAGTCACTAGGCGATGCAGTGGAGTTTTTAAGTGAAAAGCATGGGCTGAAACACATTGGATTCGAAGCAGACGGCCTCAATTACGGGCAGTATCTGGAATTCAGCAAGGTAGTTAAGACGGAGCTGGTTCCTACAACTGATGTAGTAGAAAAAATGCGCTCAATTAAAACTCCTCAGGAGATTCAGTATCAGCGTGTTGCCTGTGACATTTCGTGCCGTGTATTTGAACGCCTGCTCAAAGACATCCGTGTCGGAGTCACGGAAAAGGAATTGGCTGCTAAACTTTCACTGTACATGGTGTTGGAAGGTGCCGACACACAGCCTTATGGAAACATCCTAATTTCCGGCGCAAGAACTTCTTTGCTGCATGGAATTCCGTCAGAAAAGGCTGTGGAATACGGTGACTTTGTTTTGATGGATTTTGGCTGTCAATATAAGGGCTATATGTCCGACATGACAAGAACTGTAATTGTTGGAAAGCCAGACGCCAAGCAGCGTGAAGTGTACGCTTTGGAAAAACGGATGGTAGAAGATGCGCTCGCAGAGATGAAAGCCGGGGTTCCTGTCAAGGATGTATACAAGGCTTCCATTCGTGCCATCGAAAACACTGAATACCTGCCTTATCATTACACTGGAATCGGCCATGGAGTTGGCCTTTTTGTTCATGAGATGCCATTTATGGGTCCAAATTATGAAACAGTGCTTGAGGAAGGAAACGTCCGGACGATTGAACCGGGAATTTATATTCCAAACTGGGGCGGCGTTCGCATTGAAGATCAGATTTTGATTACTAAAGACGGCTATGAGAACATGATTAGTACAACACATGAGTTGATCGAGCTGTAGTTTTTAATCTATGGCGGTTTGACTTGTACTTGTTGAAGGAAGCAACGCTTCCCTAAAGCCGGTATAAAGAAATAAAGAGCCCCGAAACAGAACCGTTTCGTGGCTCTTTAATATTAGAAGTGATGCGGTGCGTGGAAAAGCGAAAGCTGGAAACGGAAACATATTTTAATGGAAACCCATTATAAAAATATTTTCGTAAAATTAAATAGAAAAAAGCAAAAAAATATTTTTTCACATATTGCATCTCTTAACATACTATATTATAATGAATGTGAAATTTGATGATAATAAATTCATTTTAATGAAATTATTGTGATCTCTTTCAATTACCTTTATGAATGTACAATTAACGATCATCTAGAGAAGGAGTGTTTTTAATGAAGTTCACATTTGTCAATGAAGTGGAAAAAGATTTTGCATTGCCTGAAAATAAGGCTGCAATGGAAAACGCCCTGAAAAAAGTCAAATCGCAGGAGGGGATTCGCTGCCCTCTGATTATTAATGGAAAAGAAATCTTTACAGACGATGTCATCACTTCCATCAATCCTTCCAAAAAAGCGGAAGTGATTGGGTATGCAGCAAAGGGAACTACGGAACATGCCAATCAGGCGGTTGAAAGTGCAGTGAAAGCTTTTGAAACTTGGAAATATACCTCTGTGGAGCAGCGTGTTTCTTATGTTCAGAAAATTATAAAGCTGTTCCAGGAGCGCCGCATGGAAATTAACGCATGGATGATTGAAGAGAGCGGCAAAAATTGGGGCGAAGCAGACGGCGAAGTCTGTGAGGCGATTGACTTTCTTAATGCTGATATCAAATCTATTTTGGAACTTGACAAAGGTCTCGATGTGCTGCAAAGCAGCGATGAAAAGCGTGTTTGTAAGTATATTCCAATTGGTGCAGGTGTTGCAGTGACCCCATGGAATTTCCCGTTCTCGTTGATGGTTGGAATGGTCGGCGGCGCGATTATCACCGGAAATACGATTACAATGAAACCTGCGAGCGATACGCCGATTGTAGCCTATCAGTTTATGAGAATTCTTCAGGACAGCGGGCTTCCCAATGGGGTTGTCAATTTCCTGCCGGGCTCCGGTTCTGTTTTGGGTGAAGCTCTTGTGAAGCATCCGAAAACCCGGTTTATCGATTTTACAGGCTCCAAGGAAGTTGGATTGCATATTAACCAAATGGCCGCGGAAATGAGTGAAGGACAAATCTGGATTAAGCGCGTTATTGCAGAGATGGGCGGCAAGAATGGAATTATTGTCGATGATTCAGCAGATCTGGATCAAGCCGCCGAGGGAATTGTCAATTCAGCATTTTCTTTCCAGGGACAAAAGTGCTCCGCATGTTCGCGTGCGATTGTGCTGGACAAAGTTTATGACAAACTGGTGCAAAAATTGGTGGAGAAGACCAGCGAGCTTCAGCAGGGACCCGGATGTGAAAATATGCCGATGGGGCCGGTCATCAGTCAGAAAGCATACAACGGGATTGTCAAGTATATCGAGATCGGAAAAAAGGAAGGCAAGCTAGTTTGTGGCGGTACATATGATGACCGCGAAGGCTTTTATATTCAGCCAACTATTATCAAAGATATTAAACCGACTGATCGGATTGCGCAGGAAGAAATCTTCGGGCCAGTTCTGGCTGTCATTAAAGTATCGAATTACGAAGAAGCAATGCAGGTCGCAAATGGAACCATGTATGGGCTGACGGGCGCTGTGTATTCAAAAAATAAGGAACACCTTGAGGAAGCGGCAGAAAAGTTTGATGTTGGAAACCTTTATTTCAACCGGAAATGCACAGCTGCCGTTGTACAGCAGAATCCATTTGGTGGTTTTAATATGTCTGGTACCGATGCAAAGACAGGAACAAAAGATTATCTGCAGAATTTCATGCAGTTGAAATCTGTAACGGAGTTTATCGGATAGTATTCGTGTGAGGATTGACTGCCACGGTGTTCTGCACCGTGGCTTTCTCTTCTAATCAGATAACAACCAATCTTAATGGCTCATTGAAGTTGCACCAATGAATTTCAACAGGATCAGATTTTTACTAACAAAACGGCTCAATAAAACAACTTTTGAGCGATTAAAGGAGGTTCTGTGGCAATGAATACGCCCTGCATATTTAACATTCAGAAATTTTCCATTCACGACGGACCTGGTATTCGAACAACTATTTTCTTTAAAGGCTGTCCGCTGCGCTGTTTATGGTGTCACAATCCAGAAGGCCAGAGATACCAGGTGGAACCCATGCTTGATAAAGACGAAAAAAAAGAACAGATCGGGCAGTACTACTCGATTCCCGAACTTGTGAAGCAGGTTCAGGCAGATCAAATATTCTATGATCAATCTGGGGGAGGCGTCACGCTTTCAGGTGGTGAGGTGATGACTCAGGATATGGATTATGTGGAAACATTATGCAGAGAACTACAAAGGGTTGGTATTTCCGTAGTAATTGATACCTGCGGATATGCACCCAAGGAAAATTTTGCCCGCATTCTTCCTTATACAGATTTATTTCTTTATGATTTAAAATGTATTGACTCTCTGCGGCATGAAAAATATGTTGGGGTACCCAATCAATTGATTTTAGACAATCTCAAATATTTAAGCGATCAAGGGGCACGGATCGATTTACGGTTGATTTTGGTAGATGGTGTCAATACAAGCGATGAGTTAATTCATGGAATTTGGCAGTGGCTGCAAGAGCAGGCAATCGCCGTTGAAAGAATCACTTTATTGCCATACCATGATTTTGGCAGAGATAAATATAAAAAGCTTGGGCGATATTGCACACAGAATTTTGAGAAACCTAACGAAAAGACCGTGGAAAAAATTCAGTCTTTTTTCAAAAGTGCCGGTTATTGCGTAAATATCGGCGGATAACGGCTCAATCAGTCCAAATAAAATAAAAACCATGAAAGGGAGGTTGTTATCATGGCTGTGACAAAAACAAATAGTTCTGTTGCGGTAGCAGTAAAGCCAAGGTCGGATAAGGCGGAAAGGACCCGCAGGGGTTCTACCGAGCGTATTCGTCGGCTGCGGCAGATCAGCGTACAGAGCAAACCATGCATTTCGATGGAACGTGCGGTTTTGCTCACGGAGGCATATAAGAAATATGAAGGAAGCGTTTCTGTTCCGGTCCTTCGGGGGCTAGCGTTTCTCTATATTATGGAACACCGCACGCTGTACCTTGAAAAAGGTTCCATTATTGTAGGAGAAAAAGGACACAAACCCAGCGCTGCGCCGACTTTTCCGGAACTTTGCTGCCATACTATGCAGGATTTTGATAATATGAATGACCGCAAAAAGGTATTCTTTAAGGTTTCGGAAGAAGATAAGCGTATTCAGAGAGAGGTTATTATACCTTATTGGAAAGACCGCTCTATGATGAGCAAGATTAACAAGCTTTTGCCAGACGAGTGGCATAAGCTGTTTGATGCGGGGCTGTACACTGAATTTTTAATGCAGCGTGGCCCCGGGCACACCGTAGCGGATGGAAAAATTTATAAAAAGGGCTATGCGGATTTCATCGACGACATTCAGAAGCAAATAGACAGTCTGGATTACAATAACGATCTGGAAGCGTTGCATAAGCGTGATGAGCTGGAAGGGATGAAGCTGGTCTGTGAGGGAATGATTCGCATGGGTGAGCGCTATGCAGCCCAGGCGCGTGAAATGGCCCAAACGGAACAGGATCCTCAATGGAAGAAAGAGCTCCTTGAACTGGCTGAGGTCTGTGATGTTGTGCCGAAGTACGCTCCGAAGACGTTCCGCCAGGCAGTGCAGATGTACTGGTTTACCCATATTGGTGTTACAGTGGAGATGAACAACTGGGACGCATATTCTCCCGGAAAGCTGGATCAGCATCTGGAGCCGTTTTACAAGAAAGATATCGAGGAAGGGCGCATTACCCGTGACGATGCTCGCGAAATTCTGGAAAGTCTTTGGATTCAGTTTAATAATCAGCCGGCGCCGCCCAAAGTGGGTATTACGCTGAAAGAAAGTGCCACTTATACTGATTTCTGCAACATCAATACCGGCGCACTGCGTCGGGATGGAACTACCGGTGTTAGTGATGTCAGCTATTTGATCCTCGAAGTGATGGATGAAATGAAGCTGCTTCAGCCCAGTTCCAATGTGCAGATTTCCAAGAAGACCCCTGAAAAATTCCTTCGCGAAGCAGTAAAAATTTCCCGTAAAGGTTGGGGTCAACCTGCTTTTTATAATTCCGATGCGATTATCCAAGAGCTGCTCTTTTTGGGCAAAACATTGGACGACGCTAGAGAAAGCGGAATTGCAAGCGGCTGTGTTGAAACCGTAACCGCCGGAAAAGAAGCTTATGTTTTGACGGGATATCTAAATATCCCGAAGGTATTTGAATTGGTGATGAACCGTGGGTTTGATTCCTATACCGGCAAACAAGTGGCTTTGGATCTAGGAGATTTACGGGAATGCAACTCTTATGAAGAGGTTTATCGTGCGTTTTATAAGCAGCTGAAATATGTAGTCGATGTCAAAATTGCAGGCAATAATGTTATTGAGCGCATGTATATGGAAAACATGCCGGTTCCGCTGCTGTCAGTCATTACCGATGACTGCATTAAGTCCGGAAAAGATTATAATGAGGGTGGTGCCCGTTACAACACAAGCTATATCCAGTGTGTTGGTATCGCTACCATTACGGATACTCTGGCTGTCATAAAAAAGGACGTCTTTGAGGATCATAAGTTTTCTATGGATGAGTTGCTAAAAGCCTGTAAAGCCGACTTTAAAGGCTACGACGATCTGTTTGATATTGTTTACAACAAGACCCCCAAATACGGCAACGACGATGATTATGCGGATTCGATTCTGAAAAATGTAGCTAATGCGTTACAGCAAGTGATTGCGGGGCGTACGACTCCCAAAGGTTCCAAAACCGTTGTGGAATTTCTGCCAACTACCTGCCATGTTTACTTTGGCCAAGTGATGGAGGCAAGTCCAAACGGACGCCACGCTGGTATCCCTCTGCCAGATGGAATTTCTCCTGAAAAAGGAGCCGATCGTAACGGCCCTACCGCGGTCATCAAATCCTGTTCTAAAATCGACCAGCTGAAAACCGGCGGCGCATTGCTGAACCAGAAGTTCACACCCACTTCGATTGCCGGAGAAAAGGGAATTGACAATGTAGCTGCGTTGATTCGCTCCTATTTCGCTTTGGATGGACATCATATTCAATTTAATGTCATTGATAAAGAGACTCTTCTGGACGCTCAGAAGCATCCGGAGGAATACGAAAATTTGATTGTCCGTGTTGCGGGATACAGCGACTATTTCAACAATCTGGATCGTGCACTGCAAGACGAGATTATTAGCCGTACTGAACAGAGCTTCTAATAATTGAAAAACAAAAGGAGCATGCTAACACCACGTTAAGCTGGTGCTGACATGCTCTTTTATTATCTATTTTAGCAAAGCTTTTTTATGAAAATCTTTATATTAGGGAGTGGGTTCGTTTTCCTGGTTACGCAAAGGATTCGGATAATTTATGGTTAGAATTTTTGCAATTCGGTTTGTCCGGTTCGTCCAGTTATGGGGATCCTTTGAATGAATTTGAATCCCGTCACCAGGATAAAGCGAATAGACATTGTCGCCGACAAAAACGGTGACAACTCCCTCCAAAACAAAGATGAATTCTTCTCCAATATGACCGTACAGTTCCAAATTTACCGTGCTGTCGTCATTATCGTCCGAAGGCATCAGTACATACAATCTTGGGAGAATGTTAAAAGATTCCACATTGTTGCTCAGAATGTACTGAAGGATATTTAAGCTGATCTGTCTGCAGGGCAGATCATAGCTGTGAATGATAGGGTCAGAATGACTGATTTTCGGCTCTTGAAAAAAAGTAGAGATATTGACTCCCAACGCATTGGCGATTTTATTTAAAGAATCAATGGCAATATTAGAGATTCCACGTTCCAGCTGAGAAAGAAATCCTACCGAAAGTTCGGTCTTTTCACTCAGTTGTTTTAAAGTCATTTCTTGCTTTTTTCGCAAAGCTTTAACTTTTGCACCAATTGTTACCGTGGGGTTCATTGATACTCTCCTTACATTTAAATACACTATTAAAAATATGATATACTACAATAAGAAAAAAGTCAATCACAGCAAGGAAAAAGCCCAAAAATGATCATTCAATAACTGCTTTAAAGTGCGAACAGTCAGCAACTAGAAAATCCATAGTCTCTTAAGAAACTGCATTCCTATTGAAGTTAGGACTTTTTGAGAAAGGAATATCTCATATTATTTATTAAAAATCAGCAAAATAAAGCCCCGAAAATGGCTTTCTGTCGCCATCCTTCGGGGCTTTTAATATGGTGGACGTTATAGGACTCGAACCTATGACCTTCCGCACGTCAAGCGGATGCTCTAGCCAGCTGAGCTAAACGTCCAAAAATTGAATGCTTATCTATTATATATGATTAGATGAAAAAATGCAAGTCCTATTTTGAGAAAATCGAGGATTGATTGCTTGTATTCTGGCGGAAAATTCGGTATAATAGGAAAAAATCAAAACATTCAGGAATTGGAGGAATCGACCGTGTCAATCGGATTAGTGCTGGAAGGTGGCGGAATGCGTGGCGCTTATACCAGTGGCGTTTTGGATGTCCTTTTGGACGAAGAAATTTTTTTCCCAAAGGTCTATGGCGTTTCAGCAGGAGCTTGTAACGCACTGAGCTATGTTTCCCGACAAAAAGGACGAAATCACCAAATCTTTTCGAAATATGCGACAGATGACCGATATGTGAGCGTAAAGAATCTGCAGGAAAAAGGTTCCCTTTTCGATTTTGATTTTCTTTTCGGTGAGCTTTTTCATGAGCTTATTCCATTTGATTATCAGACTTTCTATCATTCTTCCATGCAGCTTTTTGTGGGTGCAACGGATCTGATGAGCGGGATGGAAGTTTATTATCCGAAAGAATCATTGGATGAATCATTTACCGCAGTAAAAGCTTCCAGTTCATTGCCGTTCCTATCACAGGTTGTAAAATTGGATGGAAAGTTTTTACTTGATGGAGGAATCGCGGCTCCGATTCCGTTGGAACGTTCGATCTTTGATGGAAATCAGTTTCATGTCGTTGTTTTGACGCGTGATTATTCTTATCGCAAAGATTTAAAACCGGATTTTTCCCCTGCAATGCTGCGTACAGTTTACGGACAGTACCCGGGAATGATTTCTACGATGATGGTGCGAGCAGAAACTTATAACAGCGAGCTGCAGGTAGTTCGCCGGCAGGAACAGGCCGGAAATGTACTGGCAATCCGCCCGAGCCGTCCCATTGACATCAGCCGCTATGAAAAAGATCCTCAAAAATTGGAAAGTATTTATCAGCTTGGCGTTCAGGATGCTAAAAAGAAACTCCCTCAGATTTGGGATTTGATGAAACAAGCAAATTAATTCAAAATCCGTTCTGCAAAAGATGCAGAGCGGATTTTTTACACAAGCTTTCGCTGCTTGACTTTTTTAATATTGGATGTTATGATATTAAATGCGAATAGTTTGCATTTAGGAGGCTCCATTTGAAACGGTTATTAGCTTTTTTGCTTTCTGCACTTCTGATTTTTACAATGACAGGATGTGGAAGAAGGGAAGAACATTCGGCAAAATTTCGAATTGTAGCGTCATTTTATCCGATTTATATTATGGCGTTAAACTTAACAGAGAATATTCCGGATGTTGCGGTCGATAATATGGCTGGTCAACAGACGGGGTGTCTGCATGACTATCAACTGCAGTCTTCCGATATGCAGAATCTTTCCAGTGCAGATGTTTTTTTGATTAATGGAGACGGGATGGAAAGCTTTCTCGAAAAAGTTGCGCAGCAGCTGCCGAATCTTGAAATTATTAACAGCAGCAAGGGGATTCAGACGATTCCCGGAGAAGGGAATGAAGAGGCCAATCCACATATTTGGGTAAGCATTTCAAATGCAATTTTACAGGTGGAAAACCTCTCACAGGGGCTGCAAAAGGCAGATCCGGAGCATGCAGCGCAGTATAGCGAAAATGCACATGCGTATGAAGAAAAACTGAAAACACTGCGGGAAGAAATGCATCAAGCAGTTGACCCGCTTCCCAATAAAGCGATTGTGACCTTTCATGAGGCATTTCCTTATTTTGCGGAAGAATTCGGCTTGACGATTGCAAAAGTTGTCAACCGTGAACCGGATAGTCAGCCAAGTGCTAAAGAGCTGGCAGAAACAATTCATATCGTGGAAGAGAGCGGCGTAAAAGCAGTCTTTGCGGAGCCTCAGTATCCAAAATCTGCTGCGGATATTGTTGCAAAGGAAAGTGGGATCAAAGTCTATTCTTTAGATCCGGCCGTGACAGGCGCAAATGATCCAGATGCGTATCTCGATGCGATGCGGTCTAATATGGAAGTTTTAAAGGAGGCCCTATCGTGAACGAGGTGAAGAGAACCACCTGCAAATGCAGCACAGAGATTCGAAACTTAAGTGTGACGAAGCGGGATGGGATTTTATTGCATGATGTCAATCTTGATATTCATCATGGAGAAATTCTTGCGCTGATTGGTAGAAACGGAGCGGGAAAGACGACCCTTTTAAAAGCTCTTTTGGGGCGTATTCCTTATACAGGCTCGATTACATTTCATAATCCGGAAGGGAAATTGCTCTCTCACCCGCATATTGGATATGTGCCGCAGAATATGCTGTTTGACAGAGATACACCAATGACGGTTTTAGATATGCTTTGCGCAAATTTGACACGGTTTCCAGTCTGGCTGGGACATCGAAAGCAACAGCGCCAAAAGGCATTGGAGATACTCAAAAGAGTTGGTGCAAGGGAAAATCTTTTAGATAAACGGCTGGGAACGCTCTCTGGTGGTGAAATGCAGCGGGTATTGCTTGCTTTCGCACTCTATCCAAAACCGGACCTGCTCCTTTTAGATGAGCCGGTTTCGGCAGTTGACCGCATGGGCATTGAGACTTTTTATGACTTGGTAACAGCGATGCGAAAGGAACATGCCATGCCGATTTTGCTGGTGAGCCATGATCTTGCACATGTAGAAAAATACGCGACCTGCGCAGCGCTTTTGGACAAAACAATCATAGTGAGTGGCCTGGTTCATCAGGTCATGCAGACAAATGCTGTTAAGGAAGCGTTTGGATTAAAGTTGGCAGGGGGAAGATGAGCATGGAATGGTTTTATCGTCTGGTTGATACACTTCTGCCGTTTCAATGGACCGAATTTGGTTACATGAAGAATGCACTTTTGGCAATCATTCTGATTACCCCGCTTTTTGGACTTGTGGGGACGATGATTGTCAATAATAAAATGGCATTTTTTAGCGATGCCTTGGGTCATTCTGCATTGACTGGAATTGCGATCGGTGTCATGCTCGGAATTGATAATTATCTGATTTCGATGATGGGTTTTGCACTTTTGTTTGCACTGGGAATTTCTGCGGTGATGCGGAAGGCTTCTTCTTCAGCAGATACTATTATCGGAGTTTTTGCTTCTACCGGTCTTGCTCTGGGAGTGGTTTTGCTTTCGGCTGCCGGAGGATTCGCAAAGTATTCCTCCTATTTAATCGGAGATATTCTTACGGTTCAGCCGGAAGAAATCGGAATGCTTGGAATTTTGCTTTTGGTGATTTTAATCGCTTGGGTGTTGTTTTTTAATCCATTTTTGCTTACCAGTGTGAATGGGGATTTGGCGGCTAGTAAAAATATTCCGGTCGGTGTCATTCAGCAGGTCTTTATGATGATCGTTGCTGTTCTTGTTACGGTATCAATTAAATGGGTTGGGGTACTGATCATCAATTCTTTATTGGTTTTGCCGGCGGCAGCAGCCAGAAATGTTGCAAAATCTATGCGCAGCTATCACGGATTATCGGTTATTTTCTCCGTAGTTTCGGGAATTTCGGGGCTGATCATCAGCTATTACGCTGGGACTGCCGCTGGCGGCACCATTGTTTTGGTTGCAGCGGTGATCTTCTTTGTCAGCTTCTTTTTGGGACGAAGAAGGATGCATGTTTCTGCTTGAAGCTTTTGCTGCCCATGTCCCGTTTTTAACCTTATTAAATAAAAATCAGGCACCATAAAAGAGTTTGTGCTCTTTGTGGTGCCTGATTTTTTATTGTAGGATTATGCTCGCAAAACTATGAAAAACATCGCTGCTTTATAATTAATTAGCGAATTTGAATGGAGCGAGAATCGGATTTCTGCTCATGAACTTTTGGCAGATCCAGATGCAGAACCCCGTTTTGGTAGGAAGCTTCGATCCTCTGCGCATCAATGCCGCTGATGTCGAATGAGCGGCTTACGCTGCCCCAGCTGCGTTCACGGCGGATGTAATGGTTGTTTTCATCTTTTTCTTCATTCTGTTCTTGATGATTTGCGGAAAGGGTCATTCGATCGCCCTCAACGTTAATTTGGATATCTTCTTTTTTGAAACCGGGCATTTCTGCCTCCAAAACGTATTTGTTTCCCTCATCGCGGATATCGGTGCGGCAGGGGAATGCGGCCTTTGAAAGATCCGGGAAAAATTCTCCATCGAAGGGATCCCAGAAGTTGTTTAAAGCCTTACCACGATGTTCAAAAGGAATCAAGTCAAACATAATACATACCTCCAATTAAGAATTTGAATTTTGATTTTTGCCCTCGGGAGCTTTGCTCCTTTGAACAATTCTTATATTACCTGTTAATTGTAACGAATTTGCGCACTAAATATGAACTAATTGTAAATAATTAGCACTTTAATATAAAGAGTGCTAATTTTAAAAAGAATAGACCAAAGACTAAAATTAGTTTATAATATGCTCAGAAAAACTTTTGATTAATAAATAGGAGGGGTATCAGATGCTTTCAAAAGAAGATCAGATCCTTTTATCCCATGTGGATCATACATTGTTAAAACCAGAAACTTCTTGGGAGCAAATTAAAAAGCTCTGTGAGGAAGCGGTTTCTTTTTCGACTGCCAGCGTCTGCATTCCGCCGAGCTTTGTAAAGCGTGCTTCAGAATATCTTCATGGAAAGATTCCCGTCTGTACGGTTATTGGATTTCCAAATGGTTACCATACGACTTCGGTTAAATGCTTTGAGGCCTCTGAGGCGGTTCAAAATGGCGCGGAAGAAATTGATATGGTTGTGAATCTTGGCTGGATCAAAGAAGGCCGTTTTGATTTGGAAGAAGAGGAGATCCGCAGGGTAAAAGAAGCATGCCATGGAAAAATTTTAAAGGTGATCATTGAAACCTGTCTTCTTACAAGAGAAGAAAAAATCAAAATGTGCAAAACGGTGAGTATGGCAGGAGCCGATTTTATTAAGACTAGTACCGGGTTTTCCAGCGGCGGCGCCACTTTTGAAGACGTTGCACTTCTTAGAAAAGAGGTGGCACCAGAGGTGCGCGTAAAAGCTGCAGGGGGGATTTCCACCTTGGAAGATGCACGCCGCTTTTTAGAGCTGGGAGCAGATCGTTTGGGAACCAGTCGTATTGTTCGTCTGATTCAAGACAAAAATACAGATTAAAAAGGAGGTATTTAAATGAAACCTGAGGAGTTGTTAAAAGCAGCGCAGCAGGCTCGTACGAAATCTTATGCACCCTATTCCAACTTTCGGGTAGGTGCAGCGCTTCTCACTTGTGATGGACGTGTTTTTTTGGGTGGGAATATTGAAAGTGCTTCCTATGGCGCAACGATTTGTGCAGAGCGCGCAGCAATCGCGAGTGCAGTCAGTAGTGGTGCAAGAAGCTTTTGTGCCATCGCAATCGTAGGGGGCCCGGCAGAAAAGGAACTTTCTGCTCCATGCCCCCCGTGTGGAATTTGCCTTCAGGTCCTCAGTGAGTTTTGTGGGCCGGATTTTCCAATTTATCTGCAAGGCGAGAAAGGCGAAGTGAAAACCTATTTATTAAAGGAACTTTTACCGGTTGCTTTTCGGGAATCGTCTTTAGGGGGCAAAAAAGAATGAGGATGTATGATATTCTTTTCAAAAAGCGTGACGGAAAAGAATTATCAACGGAAGAGATTCGCTGGTTTATTAAAGGATATGTCTGTGGGGATATTCCGGATTATCAGGCAAGTGCTCTCTGTATGGCAATCTGCATTCGCGGGATGAATCCACGGGAAATCACGGACTTGACTTTAGCAATGGCAGAATCAGGCGATCAGGTGGATCTTTCTCCAATTCAAGGGATTAAGGTGGATAAGCATTCCACCGGCGGAGTCGGCGATAAAACGACGCTGATTATCGCACCCATTGTAGCGTCATTGGGAGTCCATGTGGCAAAAATGAGCGGCCGTGGATTGGGACATACCGGAGGAACTCTTGATAAGTTGGAGAGCATCCCGGGATTTCGGATTGACCTTAACCGGGAGGAATTTTTTCACACAGTGAATACAGCAGGATTCAGTGTGATTGGACAGTCCGGCAATCTGGTTCCGGCAGATAAAAAATTATATGCACTTAGAGACGTCACCGGTACGGTAGAGAGCATTCCTTTAATTGCAAGCTCTATCATGAGTAAAAAGCTGGCCGCCGGAAGCGATTGCATCCTTTTGGATGTCAAAACAGGTTCCGGTGCATTTATGAAGACCAAAGAAGATTCACTGGCTTTAGCAGAGACTATGGTAAAAATCGGCGAAAATGCCGGTAAACGTACGGTGGCATTGATTACAAATATGGATCGGCCATTGGGAAGAAAAATCGGGAATGCTTTAGAAGTGATGGAAGCTTGTGAGACTCTTCATGGGAACGGCCCTGAAGATTTAAAAGAAATTTGTCTTGCGTTATCGGCCAATATGCTTTTTTTGGCGAGAAAAGGCAGCGTGGAAGAATGCCGTGAAATGGCCCAAAAACAGATCCAAAACGGACAGGCTTTCGATGCGCTTTGTAAGATGGTAGAAGCGCAGGGTGGAGACAGCCGCTTTCTTAAAAATCCGGAGAAATTTCCGAAACCAAAAGTGTCTCTTAAAGTTTGTGCGCCTCAAAGCGGCTATCTTTCTAAAATACAGACGGAACAGGTGGGAGAAGCCTGCGTAGAGTTGGGAGCCGGCCGTGAAAAGAAAGAAGATGCGATTGATTACAGTGCAGGGATTACCCTTTGTAAAACAGTAGGAGAAGCGGTTAAACAAGGGGAAACGCTGGCAGTCCTTTCTGCAGAGACAATGGAAAAATGTCATACAGCGGAACTGCTTTTCCGTAAGGCTATCACGATCGAAACAAAGAAACCTTCTCCACAGCCGATGGTTTTCGCGCGCATCTCGAAAAATGGAATTGAAAAATTTCAAAAATCCTGATAAGAGAGGCTTGTAAAAGAGCTTTAAATGACCATTAAAAAAGCGAGTCTGTAACTCTCCTTTTAGAGAAGTTGCAGCTCGCTTTTTATATTAGCTATTAGCAGAAAACTTTGCAATCACTTTGATCGTAAAGTAATCCGATGAGATTGCTTTTTTCTTATCGTTTTCCGGATTTTTCAGGCTGCGGATAGGAGGTGCCGAAGGTTTCGACAGTCACTTCTTCCATGACCTGATCTTCATAGGGACGGTCGCTGTAATCGCGTTTGGAAGCAACAATTTTCTGAGGAATTTCCATCCCTTCGATCACTTTTCCGAAGGCCGCATACTGTCCGTCCAGATGAGGAGCATCTGCTACCATGACAAAGAACTGACTTCCGGCAGAATTAGGCATCATGCTGCGTGCCATGCTCAGGACACCGGGGGTGTGTTTCAGATCGTTCTGAAATCCGTTTTGAGAAAATTCACCTGCAATCGAATATCCAGGGCCACCCATTCCAGAACCTTCCGGGTCGCCGCCTTGAATCATAAATCCAGGAATGACACGATGAAAAATGGTTCCATTATAAAATCCTTTTTGGACAAGACTGATAAAATTATAAACTGTATTTGGGGCAATTTCCGGATAAAGTTCTGCTTTAAAGGTACCCTGATTGGTCTTAAAAGTTACAATTGGATTGCTCATAAGCTGTTCCTCCGTTTATTTTTAATTAAATTAGTATACGCCGTTTTAAAGCTTTTCGCAATGATAATTCCTTTTTAGCGGTTAATCAGAAACTTTCAAAATAAGAAAGAATGATTTTTGTAAAAAATTGTGCTATACTGAAAAAAATTATAAAATTTTACGCAATGTTTTTATATTTTGGCTTCCAAAGTTTTGCGGAGCGTTCATCAGGAGGAAAGATGGGAAAATTACGAAAAGCAATCGCTTTGCTTCTGGCAGTGGGAATCACTGTATCAGTAGCGGGCTGCGGCACCGGAACGTCGTCATCTTCGGTTTCGTCAGCTTCTGTTTCTGATACAACAAACGATAATCATACATTGTATAATTCTTTGGATAATTTTCAGCTGTATGATGAAAACGGAACGCTTTTGAGAAGCGGAAGAAACGCTGAAAGTGAAGATAAAACAATGGTTTCCACAGGGAAATATGAGGCGACAAAAATCGGTCTGCAGATTCTCGAAAATGGTGGAAATGCGATCGATGCCGCAGCAGCGATCGGGTTTGCATTGGGGCTGGTAGAGCCTAACGCTTCCGGATTAGGCGGCGGCGGATTTATGACAATTCATCTGGCAAACGGGACAAATCGTTTTATTGATTTTGAAAGCTGTGCTCCGGCTGCAGCTACTTCTTCTATGTGGACCTTTGATGAAGAATCCAAACAGGCAAATCAGTCTTCACAAAATACGCATCAGGAAAAGAATGTTCAGAATCTGGCAAATCATATTGGTGCTAAGGCGGTAGGGGTTCCCGGAGAAGTCGCTGGAATGCTTTATGCATTGCAAAAATATGGAACCCAAAGCTCTAAAGCCATTTTAGATCCGGTGATTCAACTTGCAAATACAGGATTTACGGTCACGCCGACTTTTACACAGGAACTTTCTGACAGTAAAGTAAGAATGGACGGATATCCCGAATTTGGGAAGCTGTTTCTTCGCTCGGATGGGTCTGCCTATGAGACCGGTGATATTTTTACAAATCAAGACTATGCCGATACACTTGGTTTGATCGAAAAGAATGGAGTAAAAGGTTTTTATGAGGGAGAAGTCGCAGAAAAGATCGTGAATATGGTCAACCTGTATGGTGGAAACCTAACTTTGGAAGATTTAAAAAATTACAAAGTAAAAGACACCACTCCATTGGTTAGTTCTTATCGTGGATACCAGATCCTTTCTGCTCCTTCTCCTTATACAGGAGGTGCCGCTCTTACACAAACATTAAAGGTTTTAGAGAATTTTAATCTTTCTCAAATTGGCGAAGAAAGTCCGGAGGAGCTGTCACTATTTTCAAAAACATTTCAGGTGGTAAATCTGGATTTACAAAAATATCTGCAATCTTCAAGTAAGACTTCTTCTTCAAGCTTTCAAAATATTTTGAGCTCCAATCACGCACAAGATCTGGCATACTGGATGACCCAAAATCCAAATGTTCAGGTTACTTTGCCGAAGTCTTCCGTTCAGGTAATTGAGACGGAAAGCGATACGTCATGCTATTCTGTTACAGATAAAATGGGGAATGTTGTTACGGTGACGCAGACTGTGAATGATTCATTTGGATCTAGCATCTGCGCAGATGGATATGGATTTATGCTCAACAGCGTGATGGGGGATTTTTCTACGGATAGTACAAGTTTAAATTGCGTATCCAGCAGTAAACGTCCGCTTTCGACGATGAGCCCAACCATTGTGTTGAACCAAGATGGAACCCCACTTCTATCCTTCGGAATTGCAGATCGGACGCAGATACCGTCTTTGGCGGCACAGATTCTGACGAAAGTGATCGATCACCAAAAAGGGTTGCAGGAAGCTGTGAATTCTCCCAGGATAGATCCTTCTGCAATTGGAGAGAGTAAAATTACTTATGAAGATCGTTTTTCGGATGATGTGGTACAGACATTGTCGGCTCTTGGCTATCAGATGACAAAATCGGACTCTTGGGATAAAGCTACCGGCGAGTTCCAGGGAATCCTTTTTAGGCTCGACGGCGTTTTAGAGGGAGCAGCGGATCCCAGATGGGACGGAAAAGCCCTTGGATAATTAAAAAAGAGGCCTCCTGCGATAAAAAGCAGGAGGTTTTTTTGAATGATCAATAATTTATTCTTTTGAGAAATCTTGGCATAAAGCTTTATATTCTTTCGAGTATTGACTTCCCCGTTTCCAAACAAGAGAGAGTTCATGCTGTACGGGAAGGCCTCTGAGCGGAATGGAACGTAAAATATCTTGCTGAATTCTTTTTTGAGCTGCCATTTGATACATAAAGCTAATGCCGGCGTCTTGTTCCAACAATTTCAGAATGACATGCATGCTGTCTATCTGTACAATGTTATGGAAATTTTCAATCCTCATATTTTGAAAATATAAGAACTGTTTTAATATTTCTCTAGTCCCAGAGCCTGGCTCTCGCAGCAGTAGAGTTTCATCGGTCAAATCATAGACGGTTTTGATTTTATGGTGAAATAAATGATTTTTGGAGCAGACCGCCAGAAAGTTTTCAGTGCGAAAGGGTGCAAAATCATATTGATTTAAATCAAAAAATCCTTCTACAAATGCACATGGAAGAGATCCTTCATCGATTTGGTGCAATAGATTTTCTGTATTGTCAACGATAAAGTGCAGCTCAATTTCAGGATGTGCTTTTATATAGCTTGAGAGTTTTGTTTCAAGACTAAATTCTCCAATCGTTCGGGTCGCACCTAGTTTAAAAACTTGTTTTCCTGTTTCAAAAAAAGCAAGTTTTCCATGCAGTACATTTTCATCGTTTTGCATTTTAATCACAGTATCGCGAAGGAATTTGCCTGCAGGAGTAAGGTGAATTCGTTTTCCTTCATGTATAAATAACTTTGTTCCATATTCTTCTTCTAAAAGCCTGATATGCTGTGATACTGCTGGCTGTGTAATATGAAGATCTTCTGCAGCACGCGTAAAATTCATTTTTTTGCAGACTGCTAGGAATGTAGTGAGTCGGTATTCCATCTATCAATGACCTCCCTTAACGATAAGTATAGATTATTATATCATAATAAATCATAATTGGAAATTATAAAAATGCAGTGATATAATAAACGCATTCAATCATTTTAGATAAAAATGATAAAAGGGAGTTTTAGATGTGAATTTTATGAGGAAAAATGGATTGGGAATTTTATTGTCTTTGGCAATTGCGATCCCGTCTTGGTTTTTAGGAAAAGTGTTTCCAATTATAGGGGGAGCTGTCATTGCCATTTTAGCGGGCATGATTATTACACTGCTGATTCGGGATAAATCCAGATTCGATAGTGGGATTAAATTTATTTCAAAAAAAGTTTTGCAGTGGGCCGTTATATTACTTGGATTTGGGCTCAATTTAAACGTAGTGGTAACGACTGGAAAACAATCTCTTCCGATTATTTTATGTACGATTTCGACCTCATTGATCATAGCTTATGTGATGCATAAAGTTTTGCATACCCCATCAAAAACTTCTACTTTAATTGGAGTAGGGTCTTCTATTTGTGGAGGTTCTGCGATTGCGGCAACGGCGCCTGTCATTGGTGCAGATGATGACGAAGTTGCGCAGTCCATTTCTGTAATCTTCTTCTTTAATGTGTTAGCTGCAATCTTTTTCCCGATGCTTGGACAAGTCATGGGGTTTAGTACATCCAGCGGAGAAGCTTTTGGAATTTTTGCAGGGACGGCCGTCAATGATACTTCTTCCGTTACGGCTGCGGCATCTACTTGGGATAGCATGTGGGGCCTTGGTTCTGCAACTTTGGATAAAGCGGTTACAGTCAAATTAACCCGTACCTTGGCGATCATTCCGATCACACTCGTCTTAGCTTTTATAGAATCCCGAAAAGCTAAAATGGCCATTCATACGGATGGAACTTCGAAGTCTGTGTTTCACCTAAAAGATATTTTTCCATTTTTTATTTTGTATTTTATTGCCGCTTCTGTGATCACAACGGTTGCTTTAAACTTTGGAATTCCCGCAAGCAGCTTTATGCCGATGAAAGAATTGAGTAAATTTTTTATTGTTTTGGCGATGGCAGCAATCGGACTCAATTCGAATATTGTTAAGTTGATCAAAACCGGCGGGAAACCTCTTTTGATGGGACTATGCTGCTGGATTGGAATTACCGGAGTTAGCCTTCTTATGCAGCATGTCATGCATTTATGGTAAAAGAAAGTTTCTTATACTACTATATTGTTCTCATTAATTCAAAAAAAGAGTGGCACATTCGGCAAAAATGATAGCCGAATGTGCCATTCCTTTTTATCATCAGTAAAGTTTAATTTTTCTGATTTTTAACTAAGACGCATTTTAAAGTCCTCATATCCAAATTTGTGTAAAATTCTGTAGTTTCCATTCTTTTCTTTTACCACAATCGCAGGCAGAGGCATTCCATTGAAGGTATTATTTTTGACCATAGAGTAAATTGCCATATCCTCAAAAGCCAGTCGGTCACCGGGTTTTAAAGGAGAAGAAAAACTGTAATCTCCAATGATGTCCCCGGAAAGACAGGTGGGGCCACCCAGCCGATAGGTGATGGCTTTTTCACCCGGTAGTCCCGCATTCATCAGCGGCGGCCGATAAGGCATTTCCAAAACATCCGGCATATGACATGCAGCTGAAGTATCTAAAATTGCGATCGGCATGCCGTTTTGAAGTGTATCCAACACAGAAGTTACCAGAAAACCGGCATTTAAAGCCACTGCTTCTCCGGGTTCCAAATAAATTTCCAGGTGATAAGTATCCTTTAAATGGTGGATACAACGCTCCAAACGAGGAATATCATAGCCGGGGCGGGTGATGTGATGGCCGCCGCCTAAATTGAGCCACTTAATCTGGGAAAACCATGGAGAAAACTGCTGTTCTACCGCGGAAACGGTAGCCTCTAAAGCATCAGAATTCTGTTCACAAAGGGTATGAAAATGAAATCCGGAAACATGCTCTAAAAGATCCTCCCGAAAATTCTGGAGTGTAATTCCAAGACGAGAATTTTTGGCGCAGGGATCATAGATTTCATGCCCTTTTTGGGTGGAATACTGAGGATTTAGACGCAGCCCGATCTCTTTTCCGGCAGCAAATGCACGGCCTCCAAATCGTTCAAGCTGTGAAAACGAGTTAAAAACAATATGGTCGCAGTCATTTAATAATTCTGGGAATTCCTCTTCTCGATAGGCAGGAGAAAAGACGTGATTCTCTTTCCCAAATTCTTCTTTTCCAAGGCGTACTTCATAAAGACCGCTAGAGCTGGTTCCCGATAGATACTGGCGGCAAAGCGGATAAAGCGCATAGCAGGAAAATGCTTTTTGTGCTAAGAGAATTTTACAGCCGGTGCGGTCTATTACCCCTTTTAAAATCTTGAGATTCTGCTCCAGAAGTGTTTCGTCAATTACATAACAGGGAGTAGGCAATTCGGAAAAATTCATAGCTTACTCCACCAAGTCGGGGTGAAAACTTTCCTGCCATGGAAGTCCCCAGCGGTTTAAAGCATCCATGAAAGGATCCGGGTCAAATTCTTCAATATTGTGAACGCCGGGCTTTTTCCAGGTTTCGGTTAAAAGCATCATGCCGCCGATCATGGCAGGAACTCCGGTCGTATAGGCAACCGCTTGAGAACCAACTTCGCGATAGCATTCCTGATGGTCAGAGACATTATAAAGATAATAATTTTTATCTTTTCCATTTTTCTTTCCGCGGAAAATACAACCAATATTTGTTTTTCCTTTGGTACGCGGCCCCAGAGAAGAGGGATCCGGCAGAACAGCTTTTAGGAACTGAAGTGGAACGATCTCTTTGCCCTCGAAATTGATTGGCTTGATAGAGGTCATACCGACGTCTTCCAGACATTTTAAATGAGTCAAATAACTTTGCCCAAAGGTCATGAAAAAGCGAATCCGATGAATTCCAGGCATGTTAAGCGCTAAGGATTCCAATTCCTCGTGATGCAGAAGATACATATCTTTAGGGCCAATTTGTGGAAAATCATAAACACGCTTGATTTCCATCGGCTCTGTTTCTATCCAATGGCCATTTTCCCAGTAGCTGCCCTTTGCGGAGACTTCACGGATATTGATTTCGGGGTTGAAGTTGGTTGCAAACGGATAGCCGTGGTCACCGGCATTGCAGTCCAAAATATCAATATAGTTGATTTCATCAAACTGATGTTTTAGCGCATAGGCGGAAAAAACGCCGGTGACGCCGGGGTCAAATCCGCTGCCCAAAAGAGCAGTGATGCCTGCTTCTTCAAATTTTTTACGGTAGGCCCATTGCCAGCTATATTCGAATTTAGCGGTATCTTCGGGCTCATAGTTAGCAGTATCCATATAATTGGTCTTGGTGGCAAGACAGGCATCCATAATTTTTAAATCTTGATAGGGTAACGCTAGGTTCATCACAACTCCCGGCTGTACTTTCTTAATGAGTGCAACCAGTGCGTCGACGTCATTAGCGTCTACCTGTGCAGTCGTAATCTTTGTCTTTGTGGTATTTTGAAGTTTTTCTTTCAATGTATCGCATTTTGACTTTGTACGGCTTGCAATGCAGATTTCTTCAAATACATCGCTGTTTTGGCAGCATTTATGGATTGCAACACTTGCAACACCTCCGCAGCCGATAATTAAAGCTTTTTTCATTTTACCCTCCTAAAATTTATAAAAATAATTTATGCTCAAGAGAGAGCCAACAATAGCTCACGTACAATTTTGCAGGCAAGCGCAGTAGAAGCACCGCTTTGGTCCAGACTTGGACAAAGCTCATTTACATCACAGGCGACGACATTAGCATCTTGTCCAATTTCTTCGATAGCATGAAGCAATTCAGGGAAAAAGATTCCCCCGGCTTCCGGGGTTCCTGTTCCCGGGAAGCAAGCCGGATCAAGAACGTCTAAATCCAGAGTAAAGTAAATAGGACGCCCCTTTAGTTGCTGGAGCGTTTCCTTAAGGCCATCTAAGTTAAACTTATGGGTTTCTACATGAGAAGCGCCCCATAAAAATTCGCTGCGGTCGCCGGAACGAATCCCAAACTGAAAAATACGATTGTTCCCTAAGATTTCCCAACACCGGCGCAAAACACAGGCGTGAGAAAGTTTAGAACCTAGATAATCATCCCGCAGATCTGTGTGTGCATCGAAGTGCACCATACAAACGTCAGGATATTTTTGTGCTACGGCGCGTATAGCACCAAGCGTCACCAGATGTTCTCCACCCAGCAAAAAGGGAAGTTTTCCGTCTTCCAAAATAATTTTGGCGCGGTTTTCGATTCCTCCAAGGGCAAGCTCGGGATCACCAAAGCAGAGTTCCAGGTCACCGCTGTCAAATACGGAACAGTCAAGCAGATCTTTTTCTTGATAAGGACTGTATGTTTCAAGCCCGAAGGATTCGTGTCGGATTGCACTGCTGCCGAAGCGTGCACCCGGACGAAAAGAAGTGGTGGAATCAAATGGCGCTCCATAGAGCACAACTTTGGCATTTTTATAAGGACTGTCGCATGCCAGAAACGTTTCTACATTTTTATTCAACATCGTGTAAAAGCTCCTCTACATAAGTGGGCAGGGCGAAAGCACCTGCATGTAGTTTTGTATTGTAATAGCGAGTAGGAATTCCAAGAAGATTCCATGCAGCTGCATTCAGATCGTGTACGGGGTGATATTTTTTAGAGGCAAACCCAAACAGCCAGTAACCGGAAGGGTAAGTAGGAATTTGTGCCTGGTAGATTCGGCTGATGGGAAAACTCTCGACAATTCGCTTATGTGCACGCTGCATAGCAGCAGCATCACCATCATAAAAAGGACTTTCATGCTGATTGACGAGAATTCCATCTTCATGAAGTGCTTTATAGCAGTTGCCATAAAATTCTCTCGTAAAAAGTCCTTCTCCCGGACCAAAAGGATCAGTGGAATCTACAATAATCAAATCGTATTGATCATTGCAGGAGCGGATAAATTTGAGCCCGTCTTCATAGAAAATATGAACCCGCGGGTCAGAAAGACGGCACGCGGTCTGCGGAAGATATTTTTTGCAGACTTCTACAACCAATTCATCGATTTCCACAAGATCGATTGATTTAATGTCCGGATAGCGGGTCAATTCCCGTACCACTCCGCCGTCACCTCCGCCGATCACCAGAACATTTTTTACATGAGGATGAACTGCCATCGGTACGTGGGTAATCATTTCGTGGTAGATAAATTCGTCTTTTTCGGTCAGCATCATATAACCGTCCAACGTTAAAAAGCGGCCGAATTCTTTAGAATCAAACACATCGATCCTCTGAAAATCGCTTTGTCCACTAAAAAGCTGACGATCTACTTTGATCGAGAAATCAACAAATGGGGTATGCGCTTCAGTAAACCAAAGTTCCATTTTTGTCTCCTTTCGGTTGTCTATTCAATCACATTGAGGTGATCAACTTTTGGATCTTCCGGGCCGGTCATGGAACAGCCCTTTTCTTTGGCATAGCAAATATATTGCAGAATATCTTCAGTAATGCGCTCACCTGGCGCCAGAATCGGAATTCCGGGGGGATAGCACATGACAAACTCACTGCAGACTCGGCCTTTTGTTTCCATCAGAGGAAGAGAAATTTTATCCGCATAAAAGGCTTCCTGTGGAGAGAGGACGACCTGCGGGGGAAGATACTCCTGTGTTAACAATCCTGTTTTTTCCCGGCGATATCGACGAGCAATTTCGGAGAGTGCACTGACAAGACGTTCCAGATCCTGGACACGGTCCCCCATGGAGATATAGGCTAAGATATTTCCGAGATCTCCGAATTCTACCTGAATATCGTACTCATCCCGTAAAATATCATAAACTTCGATCCCGGCAAGACCAATTCCTAAAGTATAGATGGAAAGCTTTGTGGTATCAAAATCAAAAATACTGTCCCCGTTTATCAGTTCTTCAGAATAAGCATAATAGCCGCCGATGCGGTTGATTTCTTCTCGGCCATACTGGGCAAGATCCTGTACCTTTCGGAAGATTTCTCTTCCGGAAAGTGCCAGATTTCTTCTGGAAATATCAAGGCTGACCATCAGAAGATAGGAAGCACTTGTTGTCTGTGTGAGATTAATGATTTGGTTGACATAACCCGGACTGACATTTGGACCGATTAATAACAGAGAGCTCTGCGTTAGGCTGCCGCCGGATTTGTGCATGCTGACAGCTGCCATATCGGCACCAGCTTCCATGGCGGAGACAGGCATTCTGCGCCCAAAATAAAAATGAGTTCCATGAGCTTCATCAACCAGAACCATCATGCCGTGAGCATGCGCAAGTTTTACGATGGCGGTTAAATCAGAACAGATTCCATAGTAGGTTGGGTTATTGACAAACACCGCTTTTGCATCCGGATTTTCATGAATCGCTTTTTCTACCTGTTTAACTGACATCCCAAGAGCAATGCCAAGCTGATGATTCACTTCTGGGTTTACATAAATTGGAATAGCTCCACAAAGGACCAGTGCATTAATACTGCTGCGGTGAACATTGCGCGGCAAAATGATTTTATCTCCGCGCTTGCAGGCAGTCAGAATCATACTTTGGACGGCGCTCGTTGTACCGTTCACCAGAAAAAAGGCATGTGCCGCATGAAAAGCATCTGCGGCAAGAGCTTCCGCATCCCGAATTACCGAAACCGGGTGGCAAAGATTATCCAGCGGTTTCATGGAATTGACATCGATGCCAACACAGTCTTTTCCCAAAAAATTGAGGAGCTCCGGATTTCCACGGCCTCTTTTATGCCCGGGCACATCAAAGGGGACTACGCGCATTTTTTTAAAGCGCTGTAAAGCCTCATAAAGTGGGGCTTGGGTTTGATCAAGCTGCATTTTGGTTCCCCTTTCAGTAAATATTGCGCCCGCTGAAGATTTCGATCATTTCCCGACGAAGCCGACTCATGATGGAGAGGCGTTCTTTCGGAGGAAGTTCATAGACATCGGTGTTGAAAAGATAATTTTGCAGGTCGATGTCTTTAATTAGCATCTTTGTGTGAAAAAGATTTGCTTCATATACATTAATATCAATTGCATCATATCGCAGCAGGGTCTTTGGATCGATATAGTTTTGAATGGAAGTCATGGGGTGATCCATAAAGAGTTTTTTCCCGGTTACATCTCTTGTAAAACCGCGTACCCGGTAATCCATTGTGATAATATCGGAATCAAAAGAACCAATCAGATAATCCAAAGTAGAAAGCGGTGTAATCGTTCCACAGGTGGCAACATCAATATCAACTCGAAAAGTTGCAAGACAGGATTCCGGATGGTATTCGGGATAGGTATGGACAGTCACATGGCTTTTATCAAGGTGAGCAACAACGGTGTCACTCGCGGGAATCATGGTTTCTTCGGCAATCAGCAGGGTTACACTTGCTCCCTGTGGCTTATAATCCTGCTTGGACAGACTCAGTACATGTGCACCGATCATTTCTGTTAAATGCATTAAAATTTTTGTTAAGCGCTCTGAATTATATTGTTCATTAATATAAGAAATATAATCTTTTTGTTCTCTGGGGCTTTTCGCATAACAAACATCATAGATATTGAAGCTTAAAGATTTTGTAAGATTGTTAAATCCATATAAAGTGATTTTTTCAGCCATATCAATCCATCCTTTTTGCAAAATGTGGGAATACATAAAAAACCGCAGGTTTCGAGCACAGACGCGCTCAAAACTTGCGGTTCAATAAAAATCCAGTCTTAATGATATTAAGCAGGATTGCGGTCCTTTAAAGGGGACAAGCAACTGCTTTTTTAGAAAGAATGGAACCTTCAGAGTCTATATAGCAAATAGTTACTTTTACTACTCTTATTGATCGTTTCACAAGTTTTGATGTGTCGCTCACACATTTGGTTTTAAGGAACCAACTTATAAAATTTGCGCTCTTAACGCAATCAATAAGGCAACGAAAGTTGCCAATCGGCAATTTGACCCGGCTGTCCGTATGCCTACCTTTTCTAATGGAAAAGTGGTCAAAAACATTTGCGGGGAAAGACTCCGTGTAGAAATTCCACACACTTTCCATCCACTATTATAAGAATGAAAAGGGCACTTGTCAAGAACACTTTTTCTTTAGCGGAGTTATTTTTTTTACATAGAATTTTTCTTGACTTTTAAGAATATTTTTGTTCAAACAAATCAATAGGAATTGGCTTATTTAGTAGATACCCCTGTATTTTTTGGCAGCCAAGGCTTTTGAGAATTCGTGCCTGTTCTAAATGTTCAACTCCCTCAGCGACGCTGTCTATTTTAAGACTTTCGCAGAAGCTAATAATAAATTTAGTTAAAGACTGTGCAGATGGATTGTTACTGAGTGTATTAATAAAGCCGCGATCAAATTTGAGCTCGTCTAATTTTACCGTTGATAACATTGCAATACCGGAATATTTCGCTCCAAAATCGTCAAGCGCAATCCGAAATCCTTCTTTTTGCAAATTTTTACTGATTTCGGTGATTGTGCTGGAATTAATGTTCCCAAATGATTCTGTTATCTCAATCATAATTTGTTGTGGATTGACTCCATATTCTTTACAAATATTTTTAAGAGTAGGAATCAAATCCATCTGTAGCAGTGTGGTGCGCGAAAAATTGAGAGAAATTCCGATTAAACGGCGCCCTTTTTCTTTCCACTGTCTTAATGTTTCACAGACTGTACGAAATACATAAAAGTCAATGTAGTGAACTAAATGACTTTTTTCCAGAAGAGGAATAAATTTATTTGGGGGAATTACTCCAAATTTAGGGTGAATATAGCGAATCAACGCTTCGGCTCCGCAGATCATGCCATCAGAAAGGGTTGCCTGTGGCTGAAGAAAAACATGAAACATCTTTTTTTCAAGTGCTTTTTGAAGCCATTGATAAGCTAATGATGAATGGAACGTGGCTTTTTCTTCCGTTTGTACCGGATGATAAGGTTGGCTCTGTTTAGAAACGATTTGATCTTCTGCAGTTGAAACAAGATTTTCAATATGAATATTATAGCTTTCCCAAATAGATCCCATATTTACAAAGCAAGAAAAATTTTTTTGAAAAATGTTCTCAGCGCACGAAGAAATTTTGGTAAAACGATCATTGGAAATATCTTCATACAAGACTAAAAATTCATCCTTAGAAAGACGAAAAATTTTAGATTCTTTAAAGCATTCTGAGATTTTTTCAGAAACCTTTTTAACGAGACGATCGCCAAGAGAAATGCCGCATTGGATGTAATACTGTTTTAGATCTTTGATGATAATGCAGACAATTCCTACAGAAGAAAGAGTTTCTTGGTCAATGGATAAAAGATAGCGATAATAGTCATCCCAATTTGAAAATCCAGTAACCGCATCATGATACATAGCATAGTCACGATTCTTCTGAATACGGTTGCAAAAAAGCCGGTAGTTAAAAAATGAAATCAAAGATTGTACCAAGTTGAAGTTTAATAAATGAGCAGAAGGGTTTAAAATACAGAGATAAGAGATAATTTTTGATTGGTTCAGTCGAAAAGGAAGAATATAAATAAAATGGATTCCTAATTGATGAAAAGAAGCATAGCATTCTGGAGATTGTGCGTAAAGCCTTGTCAGATCATTCATACAGTAAGAAACTGATTTTTCCAGTCCAGAGAGCCATTTGATCAAACTTGTAGTTTGTTGAGGAGAAAAGATATTGGAATAAGAAGACTGATCATTGGGGAACCATTCAATAAAGTTAGAAATCTGAAAATTTTCTTCAGAAATTTCCAGATAACAGGTATGCATTGCGCAGTAATAGGTTGCAAGGTCTTTTAAAACCGTACGAATTGCTTTAGAAAGAGGTTCAATTTCTTGAAATTCTTTTGCAATTTTGAAAATAGTATTTTGTCCGGGATTAAAATCGGATAAAATCTGAAAATCATTTTTGCGTGCACTCATCAGACATAGATAAGCTGTTTGACCATTCCATGTAATTGGTTTAAAGTGAATATAAAACTGTCGCTGAATTTTTCCAATTAGACATTTTGTAATAGCGTTTTGATCCTCTTTTTTTTCTTGTAGCAGACAAGGAGTACATGGATTTTTGCGGCCATGAAAAAATTCGTAACAGGTACAATGGGAAAAATTAAGAGATTGTTTATTAAAAAGAGATTTTGCTTTTGTGTTGAGAAAAAGAATTTGGTAGGATTCAGGATTAATAATAATTGCAGGAAGCCCCATATCTTCAACAATAGCTTCATGCAGTGGATTTTCTCGTCCATAAGAAGACAAATCTTTTTTCATCGAATCTTGGGGAGTATATAGGTGGTATCCGTTTTTTCCATTGCGTTTTGCATGATACATTGCAATATCTGCATGCTCAAATAGTGTTTCAAAATTTACTTCTTGAGACATAGAGATTGCAATTCCAACAGAACACGAAATATAAAGATGCTTTTTTTTGCTTTTGCCTTCGGGCGCTTTGTTCAATAGTCTGCAGAAGAGTTCTGCTTTTTTGCAGACTGTTTGGGTAGAATCGATCTCCCGAAAAAAGATGATAAATTCGTCTCCGCCAAATCTCCCTAAAATTGTTTGTGGTTCAAAATTGGAGCGGATGGAGCGCGAAATTTCTGTTAAAACCTTATCTCCATAAAGGTGGCCTAATGTATCATTAATATTTTTAAAATTATCCAGATCTATCATCATCAGGGCGCAGAGACGATTGTGGTGCTTTGAGTTGAGGGATTCTTCAATTAGAGCAATGGCTGTATCTTTTAAATAGAATCCAGTCATCACATCGTGTTCTGCACGCTCACGAAGTGCAAGTTCTGCTTTTTTATTTTCATCAATATTTTCAACATAAAAAAATCCCAAAAGATCATTTGAATGCTCATTTTTTGCTAAATTGATTGTGATTTTTGCCCAAATAATTTTTCCATCGGAATTTACACGCTGGTATTCGCAAGAAACGGCGGTTGCTCCGGTGCTGAAAAGTTTTCGAAGGGATTCTTGGCTGAAAGTTTGAGAAATTTGTTGGCGTCCGTCTGAGGTCAAGGCACGAGAGGCACTATCTGCAATTAGCTCGTCGTAAGTCTTGGCATGGCTCAGTTCATTGATCATGGTGTCTTCAACCTGATAGTTGGTGACCTGATTTTGAGTCAAATTGATTCGGTAAGAGACAAATCGATTACGGTTAATCATACCACGATAAATTTCTTCCCGGTGGTATTGCTGTAAGGTATCCATTTGGTCAGACACGTTTTCTGAAATAGCAATCGCATGAACCGGCTTCCCAGAATCATCAAAAATATTGGTATATGTAACTTTTTTCCATTGATAAGTTCCGTTTTCTTCAAGAGTGCGGTAAGTAGCTGTGACTGTTTTTTTACCGGAATGAACGTCATGATAGAGCCGTCGCACAGTTTTAATACTATCCGGATGAATATAGCCGTTTTTGATTTGCTGTTCGGGAACATTTTCAATCTTTTTCGGATGTGATTGCCCAGAAATGGACAGGTCAATCAGCATAATGGACTTGCTTGCAAGATCGTAATCCCAAATTGTGGCATCGATCTGATTTAAAGCAATACGAAGCTGCTCTTCGCTGATTTTTAATTGATTTTCTGCTAATTTCTGCTTTGTGATATCATATTCAATGCAGCTAATAATATTTTCTCCTTTGCTTAGAGAGATCCCGCAGCTGCAGAAAAGCCAGAGAATTTTTTCATCTCTTGTGATAATCCGAAGAGAAAAGGTTGCACAAGGATGCTTCACTGGATCCAAATCCGTGATGATGGACTCAACTTTTTTTAGGTCGTTTGGCTCAATAAATCCAGAAATTTCATTATGATATTCGGATTTTGCCTGTCCTCTGGTACAATTTCGAAGTGTAAAAAACTGATCATTCGCGTAAATCAGCCGAAAAGGCATTTTTGCTTTAAATTGAAAATAAGAGCTAGGGCAAACTGAAAGAATAGCGTTGGCTTTAAAGAGATCATCTGTCATATTTAATTTATTTAAAATGATTTTAGACAAATACGAAAAATTCGAAAACAGATGCGAGCCTTCATGAAGGTTCTTAGGATTTATCACACAAAGGAAGCCATAGTTTTGGTTATCCAAAATAAAGAATGCGAAAACTAAGCTGTGAACGTGCCATTTTTTAAGAGCAGCAATTTCGCTTGGCAAAAGATTGTTCATAGAGTCAATATTTGAAATTGCGAATACTTGTTTTTGACACAAAATAATTTTTTGGTATGTTTTTAGGGAAAAAATGTGATGAATATGATTTTCCCGCAGTTCCTCTTTTCCCCAAAGGTAAGACTGTAAAACATTGCCTGTCTTTTTATCAATTTCGCCAGTAAAACTAAAATCAGCTTTATAGTAGCGTTTCAGTGCTTTTAAAAGCTGTTGGATTGTAGAAGTAGAATCGATATCTTTCTGCTTGTTCACATGGTCAATGTATGATATAATCTCATTTTTGGAATTTGTTTGTGTATCAAGCACAGTTTCTAAGGAGTTTGACTTTGAAAGGCTCAAGGTTATCATCAGACGATAAGGCTTTCCTTTAAAGGATACAATCTGGTCTTGCATCAAAAAGTGGTGACCAAGGTATTCATTATCATATTTCCAGACAGAAAAAGGTTCATTTTCTGAGTGCATATGCGCACAGAGAGTGCAGGGACTTGTGCGTCCCGCAAAGACCTCATAGCATTTTTTGAGATGATATTCTTTCTCTGAGACATGGAAAATTTTGCAACTGTAAGAATTCATAAATTCAATTTCAAAAGTGTCTGGGTCACAGAGGTAAATAATTTCATCTAATTCATTTAATATCCGCAGTGAGGAATCAGATATTTCTTTCATATGACTGGTTACCCCTTTTCGATCAAACTCCACAACCTTTACTTAATTTCATTATAGCTCCGAGGTAGAGAGAAATCAATTTAGAAAACATAAAATACATTATACCACCAATTTTGGTATCATGTAAAAGCAAAAGGAAAGATGGAACTTTTGTACTAAAAAATTCAAAAAAGTAATTTTTATGATAAAATAGAAGAAAAAAGAAAGGGTACAGGAAAATGGTCTTAAAAAATGGGGAGTTCTTTGCAGAAGATTTTTCAATTGTGAAAGGGGATATCGAGTTTCAAAATGGAATGATCACAAACATTGGAAAGTCGTTGGAAGGAGAGCAGATAGACTGCAGTGGTTGCTTGATTGCCCCTGGATTTATTGATCTGCATGTTCACGGCTGCGGCGGTTATGATGTGTGTGATAAGGATTCTCAGAGTGTAACAAAAATGGCACATTGGCTGGCTCAGCATGGGATTGTTGCTTTTTGTCCTGCTACCATGACGATGTCGCATTCATCGATTTTAAATGCTTTGCAGAAAATTAAAAGAGCAATGGATTTGCCGCAGAAAGATAGTGCCCAAATTTTGGGCGCCTATTTGGAAGGACCCTTTATTAGCCCCAAGAAAAAAGGGATGCAGCAAGAAGAAAATATTAAGAGACCAGACTTTTCGCTTTTTAGAGAATACTGGGAGTCTTCCGGCCACTCGATTCGAATTGCTTGTCTTGCGCCGGAAGAGCCGGGTGCCGAACAGTTTGCTGCTTTTGCACAAAATTTTTGTTCACTCAGTATTGCACATTCGGCGGCAAATTATGAACAGGCGCAAGAAGCGTTCTCATGGGGGATTCATCATGTGACACACCTTTTTAATGGAATGAATGAATTCCATCACAGGGCGCCCGGAGTGGTCGGTGCGGTGTGGGACACTCCCAACATTACAGCGGAATTGATTTGTGATGGCATTCACATTCATCCTTCTGCATTACGAGCGGCATTTCGCCTTTTCGGAAAAGAGCAAATCTGTGTGGTCAGCGACGGTATGTGTGCAGCGGGTATGCCCGATGGAATTTATGAATTCGGCGGGCAGCAGGTGATCGTAAAAGAACATAAAGCGGTGCTTTTGGATGGAACTTTAGCAGGTTCCGTTACAAATTTATTGGAAGAAGTGCAGAATCTAATTCGGTTTGGAATTCCGCTTTCTCGGATTATTCGAAGTGTGACACTTAATCCGGCTTCTGTACTTGGAGAAGATCAGACACGCGGCAGTATTCAAATTGGAAAACGTGCTGATTTTACGATTCTGAAGAAGGCGGGATTTTCACTTGCGTACACCATTTGTAATGGGAATATTGTAGCCCATTCCTTTCATACATAAAAAATCCGCAGAATTTTCTGTAGAGAAGATTCTGCGGATTCAAAAAATAATTTTTTTAATTTTTATTTAATTACCCGTGCGCGAATGACTTCATCCAAAGACTGTAGTTTTTGTGCAGCTTCATTAGCAATATCACCGGTAACATCGACAATCGTGTAAGCATATTCTTTTCTGGATTTGGACTGCATGTTCTCAATATTAATTCCCATATCGGCCAAAATCCCGGAAAAACGGCTGATCGTATTTGGCATATTGCGGTGCAGAACGCAAATGCGCTGTGTGCTCTTATCCCGTGCCATGGAAACCATCGGCATGTTGACACTGTTGCGGATATTTCCGTTTTCCAGATAATCACGGAGTTCGTTTGCTGCCATACGTGCGCAGTTGTCTTCGCTCTCTGGTGTGGAAGCTCCTAAGTGCGGAATTGCAATAATTCCATCGACACCAATCATCTCATCATTTGGAAAGTCTGTAGCATAAGAAGCAACTTTTCCGGATTTTATGCCTTCTAAAATAGAATCGGAATCAACAAGTCCGCCGCGGGCAAAGTTCAAAATCCGAACATGGTCTTTCATTTTGGAGATCGCTTCTTTGCAGATCATGCCTTTGGTGTCCGGCGTCTGAGGAACATGAATGGTAATATAATCACAATTTGCCCAGATGTCATCGAGGGTCTGTGCATGATGAATGGAGCGGGAAAGTCCCCATGCGGCATCTACCGAAAGATAAGGATCATAACCATAGACTTCCATCCCCAATGATTTGGCAGCGTTGGCAACAAGCACACCAATTGCACCGAGCCCAATCACTCCGAGCGCTTTCCCTTTAATTTCGGGGCCAACAAACTGGGACTTGCCTTTTTCAATTAACTTCGGGACTTCAGCACCCTTTCCTTTGAGCGTTTTGCACCATTCGGCGGCAGGAACAATCCGACGGGAAGAAAGAAGCAGTCCGCAGAGGACCAGCTCTTTTACTGCGTTAGCGTTTGCGCCAGGAGTATTGAAGACGACAATTCCTTTTTCACTGCATTTATCGAGTGGAATATTATTGACGCCGGCTCCTGCACGGGCAATTGCCAAAAGTTTTTGGGGCAGTTCCATTTCCAGCATATTAGCGGAACGAACCATAATAGCGTCCGGGTTCTGAACTTCTTCGCCGACGGTATAGTTGTCGGTAAAGCGTTCAGTTCCGGCTTTCGAAATTTTATTAAGATATTGAATCTGATACATAAGAAAATCACAGCTCCTGATTTTTTATTTCATTTAAGAAGGCGCCCTTTCTGAAACAGGAAGGCGCCTTCGTTGTTATTTGTAATTAGCCGTTTGCCTTTTCAAATTTTTTCATGAAATCGACCAGCGTCTCAACGCCTTCATAAGGCATTGCATTATAAATGGAAGCACGCATACCGCCAACTGTGCGGTGACCTTTGAGGTTAACCATACCAGCATCAGTTGCTTGAGCGACAAATTTAGCATTAAGATCGTCACTGCCCGTTACGAATGGAACATTCATCAGGCTGCGGTCTTCTGGAACAACAGTGCCGTGGAAAAGCTTGCTGCTGTCGAGAAAATCATAGAGCAGTTTTGCTTTCTTTTCGTTCAGAGCCTTCATGTTTTCAAGGCCGCCAATCGTATTTTTAATCCATTCAAGGACAAGTTCACAGATATAAATTGTGTAGCAGGGAGGAGTATTAAACATACTTCCGCCATCTACATGTGTCTTGTAATTAAGCATGGTTGGGGTCTTTTCCATCGCGTGTCCGACGAGGTCTTCGCGGACAATCACAATTGTAAGGCCTGCAGGAGCAAGATTCTTCTGTGCGCCCGCAAAAACCAGACCGAATTTGCTGATGTCAATCGGCTCACTGCAGATGCAGGAGGAGATATCGGCGACCAGCGGAACAGAACCGGTAGCAGGCAGTGTATGATATTTTGTACCGTAAATGGTGTTGTTCATGCAGATATAAAAATAATCCGCATCGGGGGTGAAAGTAGAAGGATCCAACTTCGGAATATAGGTGAAAGTTTTATCCTTGGAACTTGCAATCGCCTTTGCATCACCATAACGGGCAGCTTCTTTATAAGCTTTTGTAGCCCACTGGCCGGTCAGAACATAATCTGCTTTTCCAGAACCTGTCATCAGGTTAAAAGGAATCATAGCAAACTGTGTGGAACCGCCGCCCTGTAGGAACAGCACCTTATAATTGTCCGGAATATTCATGACTTCACGGAGGAGACTCTCCGCACTGTCGATGATGCTCTGGAAGATTTTAGATCGATGGGACATCTCCATCACTGACTGGCCACAGCCCTTGTAATCCATCATTTCATCGGCTGCACGGCGGAGAACTTCCTCAGGGAGCATGGAAGGACCAGCGGAAAAGTTATACACGCGTTTCATGTCTTTGTCTACCTCCAATGTGTCAAAATAAAGATTTTCGCACATAAATGCGATAAACTCAATTATACTGGTTTTGTCTATGAATAGCAAGTTGCTGCAGCGTATTTTTTTGAAGAAAAATGGGAGTACAGATGCTCTTTTTTATTATAATTGCTGTATTATACTAAATATTAAACAAAATAATAAACTTAAAAAGGAATTTATGTGAACCAAATGAAAAAGAATAAACTTGGACGAATTACTCGCTTGGGATTAGAAATCGTTTTTGCAGCGCTTGCAGTTTTGATGGTAATCCCGCTTTTCTTTCGCACATGGAATGCAGGAAGTCTGTTCTTCCTGACACTTGGAATTTTTGGACTAACAGTTTGTATTTTTTGGAAAAAAGTGCTTCGATTTGTCTGTGCCAAAAGAAAAAGACGTATCCTATTTTATGGATTGCTCGGGCTCTTTGCTACCGGAATCTGCTGGTGTATCGCACTAAGCTTTTTTATTAGCAGGGCAAAACCGGAGATCCCGGCGGAAAAAGAAAATTTACCGGTTCTGATTCTTGGCAGTAAAGTTGACGGGACAGAACCGAGCGCAGATTTGCAAAAGCGCATTGATACAGCGGCAGACTGGCTTTTATCTCATCCAAACTCGATTGCAGTTGCCTGCGGTGGGAAGGGAACTGGAGAAGAAGTTACGGAAGCCGAAGTGATCAGAGAGAAATTACTTAAAAAGGAAATAGAGCCGGATCGAATTCTTTTGGAAAATCGATCGGTTAATACGGAGCAGAATCTTTTTTATGCCCAAAAAGTACTTTTAGAAAACAATCTTCCTAATAAAGAAGTTTTGCTTCTTACCGATGATTATCATCTATATCGTGCACTTTTGATTGCAAAACAAAATGAGCTTACGGCATGGGGAATCAGCGTTTCTACTCCACCTTTGGTTTTTCCGGCACTCTTTGCAAGAGAACTATTTGCAGTGACAAAATATTTTATGCTTGGATAGTTTTAAGAATTTAAAAATAATTCTTGACACGACTGCTTTACAGTGCTAAACTGATGCCAATAAACCGATGAGGAAGGGTAAGTAAGCCTTATTAAGATCTTGTTTCAGAAAGCCGCTGATGATGGGAATGCGGTACGGATCATAAGCACTGAATGGCCTTCTGAGGGCAAACCGAACAAAATAGTAGGGGAGCCGGAGTCAGAATCTCCGTTAAAAAAATTCAGCATATTTTTTGTATGCGTTGAGTGGGTATTGAAAAATACCAAGCTGGGTGGTACCGCAGAAGTGATGATCTAAGCACTTTCTGTCCCTGCAAAATTTGCAGGGGTGGAGAGTGCTTTTTTATATTATATCTATCTGTCCCTGCAGAAAAATTTGAAAGGAGCAAATGTCATGAAAGAGCAAAAGATTCCCTACAAAATTTATTTAAAGGAAGATCAAATCCCGAAGGCTTGGTATAACGTGCGGGCAGATATGAAGAATAAGCCCGCCCCGCTTTTGAATCCGGGAACGCACCAGCCGATGAAAGCGGAAGAATTGGAACATGTTTTCTGCAAAGATCTGGTTTCTCAGGAACTTGATAATGATGATTCCTATATTCCGATTCCGCAGGAAATTCAGGACTTTTACAAGATGTATCGTCCGTCGCCTCTGGTACGTGCTTATTGCCTGGAAGAAAAACTTCAGACGCCGGCAAAAATCTATTATAAATTTGAAGGGAACAATACTTCCGGTTCCCACAAACTGAATTCTGCAATCGCACAGGCTTACTATGCAAAAAAGCAGGGCTTAAAGGGTGTTACGACAGAAACCGGAGCCGGGCAGTGGGGCACTGCTCTTTCAATGGCTTGTGCTTATCTTGGCCTTGACTGTAAAGTCTATATGGTAAAGGTCAGCTATGAGCAGAAGCCATTCCGCAGAGAAGTCATGAGAACTTATGGCGCGTCGGTGACCCCCAGTCCTTCTATGGATACAGCGGTGGGCAGAAAAATTTTACAGGAACACCCAGGAACAACCGGAAGCCTTGGCTGTGCAATTTCCGAAGCGGTCGAATATGCGACAACTCATGAAGGCTACCGCTATGTGCTCGGTTCAGTGCTGAATCAGGTACTGCTCCATCAGTCGGTGATTGGCTTGGAGACAAAAACAGCGATGGATGAGTATGGAATTGTTCCGGATGTCATTATTGGCTGCGCAGGCGGCGGTTCAAACTTGGGAGGCCTTATTTCGCCCTTTATGGGAGAAAAACTCCGCGGAGAAAAAGATTATCAGTTTATTGCGGTGGAACCTGCTTCCTGTCCTTCTTTTACCAGAGGAAAGTTTGCCTATGATTTCTGCGATACCGGAATGGTATGTCCGCTTGCCAAAATGTATACGCTGGGCAGTAATTTTATTCCGAGCCCAAATCATGCAGGCGGTCTTCGGTATCATGGAATGAGCCCGATCCTTTCAGAGTTGTATCATGAGGGATTGATTAAGGCGCGAACGGTTGAACAGACATCTGTCTTTGAAGCGGCGGAACAATTTGCCCGCGTTGAAGGGATTTTACCTGCGCCGGAATCCAGTCATGCAATTAAGGTAGCTATTGACGAAGCGTTAAAATGCAAAGAAACCGGCGAAGAAAAAACGATTCTTTTTGGCCTCACTGGTACCGGATATTTTGATATGGTTGCTTATGAGCAGTTTAATGACGGCAAAATGGGCGATTCGATTCCTACGGATCAAGACCTGCAGGAGGGATTCTCCAGAATTCCCCAGTTTCCAGGGAATGAATTCTAATTGAGAATCATTCGGACTCATTTGTTATAAAATTTATAAAGATTAAACCAGTGAGAAGTTCCATTTGGAATCTTCTCACTGGTTTTTTATGGGGCTTAAAAGGAAGGACAGTTTACATAATTCCGAATAAAAGAGTTGTATAAATAAAAGTAACTGCAACTAGAGGATGGTTTTCAGCAAATCGCTTGGTAAACGATCCACGAAATTTTGCCGATTGCTTCTCTGCCGTCTTTGTTGGTAGGCATTTCATTTGTCAGCACAACTAATATGTAGGGATGTTTGGGGAGAAGAAAGATTCCACCATCGTTTTCCAAACAATCAAGATCTCCGCATTTATGGGCGATTTCTAATTCTTCCGGAAGATAAAGCTGCAGCCGATTAGACTGCTGCTGCTGTTTTAAAATATCCAGCATCATTTTAGAAGATTCCTTGTCGATGCAGGTGCCCTCATAAATACTTTTAAAAATATCCTTAATGTCTTCGGCACAGATATAATTGTCAGAACCGGCTTTTTGGGCTTTGCTGTCCATCATTTTACGTCCTAAGTGTGCTTGTTTGAGGTGCATGGTCTGTGCCATTTGATTGATGGATGCCATGCTAAGAAAATCGATTAGAATATTCGTTGCTTCATTGTCGCTGATAATAATCATTAATGTGAGGAGTTCTTTAAGGGTAAAGGAGTGCCCAGGTTCTAATGCTTTTAAAATGCCGTCACCGCCTGTTTTCATTTGAGCGGTTACTTTGATTTTGTTTTCCAGAGAGAGATCCCCTAAATGAATGCGGCGCATAAGTTCTGCCATGATTACCAGCTTGATTGTGCTCGCAGAAAGCATCTTTTTTTCTCCGTCGATTGAAAAACCAGATTTTTCATTCAAGTCGTAAAAGGAAACCGCAATGTTTCCACTTTGCGTTTTGATAAAAGCTTCGATTTCCTTTTTAAGTATTTCCTGTGCAGTCATTTGCGCAATTCCTCCTTTCTGTAAAATTTTTATAAAGCTTTTGCAAAACAAAGAAATACCCTTTACTGAGTGAACCGTAAAGGGCATTTCTTATTACAAAATCAAATGGTATCTTGCTAAAAACGTTAAGCCATAAGATGCAGAACTGCGCCGGCACCCAAGCCACAGAAATTGCCGACTGCAGCGCCGAGAACACCCATTAAAACACCGATGCCTGCATAGGACGGATTATATGCAGAGGCGACAATCGGAGCGGAAGCGGCGCCGCCGATGTTTGCAAGTGAGGCTGTAGAAACCATGCACAGGTCCCAATGAAATGCTTTGGAAAGCAGGAACATGAGAACCACATGCACAACCAGAATGAAAACGCCATAGACGACCCACATTGGAGCGGAAAGCAGATCTACAACTGAAGCAGTAGAAGCTAGAAGGGAAACAACTGCATACAGATAAACATTCGAGAGTTCTTCCACAGCTGGCAGCTTGCCAAGTGGGGTGAGGGCACAAATAAGGCCCAAAATTGTGACGAATACAGTTGTCAGGGTACCTTTGTCGAACATCCCCAACCCTACGGATTTTAGAGCGCCATTCAGTGAGGTACCGACTACCTGAGAGAGTGCGGAGACCATTAGAGATAAGCCGATTAGGAAGATCCAATCATTGGCATTAGCACTTTTTTTGCCTTTTGCAACTTCAGCATTAGCGGCATCAGCAACAGCCTGAAGTTTGGAAGTATCTGCTTTAACTGTATTGTTCCACTTACTTGCATAACGAACGGCCAGCAAAAGAAGTGCAATCCATACGGAATAGCAGACCGTATCCAGAGCCAGAGCACAGCTGTAAGCACCTGCATCTACCGGCAAAGCGGCCTGCATAGCCGCCATGTTTGCAGAACCGCCAACCCAGGAAGCATACAGTGACGCAACAGCACCCCATGTGTCACTGCCAAGTGTGCCTTTAAAGATTGGGTAGCCGACAACAAAGCCGACGAACAAAGTTATGGAGCAGCCAAAGAATATGGCCACCATGCGACCACCGAGTTTTGCAAGCTTACGGAAGTCACAGCGCAGCAGCATGACGAAAATCATAGCATACAGCAAATTGTTCTTTAAAGCCGAATAGGTTGCGGTACAAGCATCGGATTTATAAAGTCCCATGGTGCAGAATACCATGTTGAGCACGTAAATCCAAACAAGCGGCGGGACGTAATTAAAGACTTTCCATTTGCCGTATTTTTCCGCAGCCAATAAAGCACCAGCAATAAACATTAAAAATGCTATGTAAGTAAAGCCGTCTGTAATCATTTTTTTCTCCCCTTTATAATCGTTTTAGTTTAGGAATAAAAAGCGAATATGGTTTAGCTATCGAACCATACGCACAGGATTTTGAACAAAGCATTGAGACTTTCCATGATTTTAACATTCTAAGATGCTCCTCCTTTCGTAATTTTGTTAGTCTCATGCAGTTCAAAATCAATTGGTTCTTTCATTAAGATAGCGCAGACCGTGAATTCCTTTGATTCCCAGTCCCGGCTCATTAGAGACAGTGATTTCTTTTTCATCAAATACAGCGCCGCCAATAATAGGATCTTCGCTGCAGAGAACAGGACCGTCGAGGTCAATCTTAGTGATAATTTTCTTTGCACAGGCAAGATGAATCGCGGCGTTTACACTGATCTTTGCTTCCAGCATGCAGCCGATCATGCACTCTACGCCATATACTTCGGCTGCCGAAACAATTTTTAGCGCGTTATAGATGCCGCCGCATTTCATCAGTTTAATATTGACAAGATCGGCAGCTCCCATCTGCATGATCTTAAGCGCATCTGCGGGAGAAAAGACGCTTTCATCTGCCAAAACCGGTACATAGGAACGGTCTGTCACATATTTAAGACCTTCAAAATCAAGTGCTTTCACCGGCTGTTCTACAAATTCGATATCCAACCCTTTATCCTGCATTTCATTTAAAATCCGTACAGCCTGTTTTGGACTCCATGCCTGATTTGCATCGATACGAATGCAGGTTTTATTTCCAACCGCTTTTCGGACAGCCATTAGACGCTCCACATCGAGAGAAGGATTGGAGCCTACTTTGATTTTTAAGGTATCGTAGCCGCGCTCAATGGCATTTATCGCATCTCTTGCCATTTCTTCCGGATCGTTTACGCTGATAGTAATATCGGTTATGAGCTTGTTCCGGCTGCCGCCCAGAAGCTTATAAACGGGAATCTTGTAAAGCTGCCCGTAAAGGTCCCACAGTGCCATATCGGCGGCGGCTTTTGCACCGGTGTTTTTTACAATGCAGCCGTTTAGTGCCTTTAAGTTATCCTCCAGATTGTCAATATCACGGCCCATCAGCGTTTTAATGATGTGATCTTTCATAGCCCCAATGATTGCTCCGGTCGTGTCGCCCGTGATGACGCCTGTCGGTGGTGCTTCGCCATATCCTACAGCACCGGTATCGGTGTGAATCTCCATAATGACGTCTTCTACACTGTTGACGGAACGCAGTGCGGTTTTAAATGGGACCCGCAGGGGAACAGAAAGAATGCCTAATTTCACTTCGGTAATTTTCATATAAATTCTCCTTCCTTATTTGGCTAATTCATACATCGCTGCTGCGATGATTTTACAGTTTTGAACGAGGCGGCTGATTTCCATAAATTCATCGGGCTTATGTTCCCGCACTTCATCTCCCGGGAAGATCGGACCAAAGGCAAGTGTATTTGGGATCGTTTTTGCATAGGTACCGCCGCCGATACATTTTGGTTTTGCATCCTGCCCGGTTTGCTGCCGATAGACTTTCAAAAGTTTCTGAACTAGTTCTGAATCCGGCGCCATGTAAAGACTCTTTTTATGGACAAGAGAAGTGCGCTCAAAACCTGCTTCTGCGAAAGCTTTTTCTACAATTGGACCGCAGTCATCGAAACTCTTTGAGACCGGATAACGATAATTGATTTTTACATAAATTTTATGCTCGTCTCCTGAAACAATGCCTAAATTAAAGGTGAGCGGACCGGAATCCTGATCTTCCATTGCAATTTTGAGGGATTTTCCATCGCATTCCATGCCAATCTTTTTAGCGAGAAACTGAATTGCTTGCGCGATATCCCCAGTAAGAGGAAGATGGCTTAACGAAAGCATGAGTCGACCGATCGCATTTTCTCCTTCCCATGGAGTGCCGCCGTGGGCACCGATTCCGGCAGCTTCTATTCTAAATCCGGTATCAGTGCGGAAGACAGTCACCTTCTCTTCTTTTAAAGCCAATGCTTTTTGGGTAAGTATAGGAGAACATGTAAATTCAGCCACTGCATGATTAGGAACAATATTGTGTGCGGTGCCGCCCTGCAGATGGAGAAGTTTGATATTACCGCTTTGCGTGAGCTTTTTTGTATATTCTTCGGTAATTAATCCCTTTTCGCCGTTAATTACAGGATATTCACCGTCAGGAGTAAATCCCATTACCGGGATTTCTCCACCGTTTTTGATGTAGAACTTCATATCGGCACTGCCGGTTTCTTCATTTGCACCAAATAAAATTCGGATGCGGTGCTTGAGGGGAAGACCGGATGCTTTGATTGCTTTGAGTGCATAGAGTGCTGCTATCGTGGGGCCTTTATCGTCCATAGAACCTCTGCCGTAAATCTTTCCATTTGTTACCCGACCTTCATAAGGGGGAATGCTCCAACCTTCTCCTTCTGGGACTACATCGAGGTGTCCTAGAACAGCTACCATCTTTGGGCCGTTTCCATATTCACACCAACCGATGCGATTTTCCCAGTTTTGTATCGAAAAGCCCATATCCTTTGCAAGATTCAGTACGTACTGTAGACATTCCTGCACTTTTTCCCCATATGGATATCCACTTTTATCATCTTCGTATACGCTGCGGATCTGAATACATTTTTGCAGATCTTTGGTGAGAGTATCTTTTTGAGAGTCAATCCAATTGTTTATATTCATGATAATTTCCTCCTAAAAATAAAAATGAAAACCAGCAAGACAGAGCAAAAGAGTTCTGTCTTTGCTGGTTTTCAAAAAGTTTCTAATATGTGTGCGAAGCATATCCGCAAAATGAAGCAGCAAAAATCAAATTTTTTTAATTTAATTTTTTAAATGATGTATTTAGAGTTTTGCTTTTGCAGCTAGATATTTTTTACTGGCATCTTTCATCGAGGCCACTATGGCTTTTTCTGAGGAACCATAATATCGCCTGGTTAGTTCTTTTTCAAGAACAGGCAAGTCGGCGGTAATCGATTTGCCAATAAAAATTTTTTGAATAAAACGTTCTGTCAAATCCAGAGAATGTGTACAGTTCATATCAATAATTTTATCAGTTAGAGGGTCAATTTCAAACACCATGTAAAAAGAACCATATATTTTGGTAATGGCATTTTCTACATTGGTTCTGGCTTCTCCTACAATAAAAAGAGACTGTTTTTCCATAGCCTTTTGCTGACCTCCTTTTTTAAATTATATCTAAAATAGATCATAAAGTCAACTTCATATTGTATGATTTGTGCACTCTATCCATTACATATCACGGTTTCGCTCTCTGATTCTGATTTTTCTAAAGAAATTGCCGTGTGAGGCGTTCTTTGGTGGAAAAAGGTATGCGTTTCGTCGATTACAATATTTCTCAGCCCCAAAAGACCTATTAAATTTGGAAAAGCCATCAAGGCGTTTGTAATATCGGCTAAAAGCCAGATGGGTTCCAAAGAAAGAAAAGGAGCCAGTGCAATCGCAATTAGATAAGCTGCTTTGAAAGGACGGATACATTTAACGCTGTTTGTCAGATAAACCATACAGCGTTCCCCGTAATAAGACCAGCCGATAATTGTAGTAAAGGAGAAGAAGATAATGCCAATTGTAATGAGATATGTTCCGATCCCCGCAGGAAGGCTGCTGTTATAGGCTGCATTGGCAAGCGGACTTCCACTTAGATCCGTGCTGTTAAGCATTCCGCTTGTTAAAATTACAATGCCTGTCATTGTGCAGGTAATAATCGTCGTAAAAAACACACTGGTCATGGCGATCAGTCCTTGGCGTACACAGGAATTGCTTTTAGCCGCTGCAATTACAATAGGAGAAGAACCAAGGCCGGCTTCATTGGTATAGACGCCGCGCGCGACACCAGTACGCATTGAAGTCATGACCGAAATAATGCCGGTGCCTGCCGCACCGCCAAGCATAGCAGTCGGGTGGAATGCACTGTAAAAAATATTGGAAAAAGTTTGCGGAATCATTTCTCGATTCAATATGATTATAATCAAAGATCCGAAAATATAGAACCCGGCCATAAACGGCACTACAAATTCTGCTACTTTCGAAATAGAACCGATACCGCCTAGAATAACGGCGGCGACTGCTATGGTAATAATAAGACCGCTGATCCAAACCGGAGTTCCGAATGAATCATGCACGGATTCCGTGATGGCGTTAACCTGCGGAAAGGTGCCGCAGCCTAATAGAGCGGTAATTGATCCAAATAATGCAAACATTTTTGCAAGCCAAATCCACTTTTCTCCAAGCCCGTTTTGAATGTAATACATTGGTCCGCCGGCAATGTGCCCGTTTTCATCAAGAGAACGGTATTTGACTGCAAGCAATCCCTCTGCATATTTAGTGGCCATTCCGACGAAAGCAGAGACCCACATCCAGAACATGGCACCCGGCCCTCCGATTCGCAGCGCTGTTGCTACCCCAACAATACTGCCGGTGCCGATGGTGGCTGCCAGCGTGGTGCAGAGAGAGCCAAAAGCAGAAACATCCCCTGCGCCCTCTTCTTTTTCAAAAATGGCTTTCATCGCACGCGGAAGCTTTATAATTTGCAGAAGATGTAATCGGATTGTAAAATACAGTCCTGTTCCGATTAGTAAAATCAGGGTAGGCGGCCCCCAAACAATGGATTGAATTTGTGTTAAAATGTTCGTGACAGCTTCCATATGCATTTCTCTCTTTTCTGAAATAAAAATAAAAAACCAGCAAAGAAAAAGCAGGAAGACTTTTTCTTTGCTGGTTTTCATTTTTGAAACATAAGAGTAACCTTATGGCGTTTATTAAATGAAGCAGCCGATTGCTAAGATGGCTTTATTATTGTTCTGCAATATCTTTTTGTCAAGAGGAAAGTATAATATTTGTAATAAATTATAAACAATAAAAGAAATTTATAGGCAATATGACAAACTCACAAAAATAAATTTTTGAAGAGTGAGGTACTTTAAAGTAGGAAGGAATTTCATAGAAAAATCTCTGTAAAAAAAGCTACAAATATAGTATAATAAAAAGAAAATTCAAGAGAAGTTTTAAGTTAGAACAGGAGAATCTCATGGAACTGCTTTTTATCAATGCACACTTGATGGATCCTGCTGCCGGATTGGATCAAATAGGGAGTCTTCTCTGTAGGGACGGCAGGATTGCCGCGCTCTGTAAAGAAGCTGATCAGACGGCCTCAGAAAAGGCAGAACGAATTGATTGCAAAGGACTGATTCTTTCTCCGGGACTAGTTGATATGCATGTTCATTTGAGAGATCCCGGATTTACGGAGAAAGAAGATATTTTGTCCGGCTGCCATGCTGCTGCAGCGGGTGGGGTAACGAGTCTTTTATGTATGCCCAATACAAATCCGGCACTTGATTCACCGGAAACGATTCAATATGTTTTGCAGAAAGCAGAAAAAGCAGATGCGCATGTTTATCCGGCGGGCGCAATCAGCCAAGGACTGAAAGGAGAGCTTCCAACCGATCTTGCAGCTTTAAAAAAGGCCGGAGCAATCGCATTTTCTGATGATGGAAGGCCTGTCCTTCATACTTCGATGATGGCGTCTGCCATGCAGGAGGCTAAAAAGCTCAGAGTCCCTATTTTAGCACATTGTGAAGATCTCGATGTTACGAAAAATGGGAAAATCAATGAGGGGACTGTTTCAAAAGAACTGGGCGTTCCGGGAATCCCACGTGCAGCAGAAGACTGTGGAACTGCAAGGGAATTAGCACTGGCAGCTGCTTATGAAGTCGGTGTGCATATCTGTCATGTCAGTACCAAGGAGAGCGTTTCTCTGATTCGGGATTATCAAAGAAGGGGAATTCCCGTTACCTGCGAAACGGCACCGCATTATTTTGCACTGACCGAGGAGGAACTCCTAAAAAAAGATGCAGATGCGCGGATGAGTCCGCCGCTTCGAACAGAAAAGGACCGTCTGGCAATTATAAAGGGGTTGCAAGATGGAACAATTGCAGTCATTGCAACCGATCATGCACCACATACTCCGCAGGAGAAAGCGGACTTTTTAAAGGCGCCCAATGGAGCGGTCGGGATGGAAACGAGTCTTGCAGCCGGGATCACTTATCTTGTGAGACCGGGATTTCTTTCCATGATGCAGCTTTTGGAGAAGATGAGTACGATTCCGGCAAAAATTCTGCATTTGCCTGCGGGGACTCTGGCAGTTGGAGCGCCTGCCGACCTGACCCTTTTCGATCCGGATTTTTGCTGGCAGGTAGATCCGAATTTCCTGCACGGGAAAAGCCGAAATGCGGTATTTAAAGGAAAAACGCTTTTTGGAAAGGTACAGTGTACTTTTTTGAATGGAAAATGTGTATTTATAAATTCATAAGAAATTATTTTTCCCGAAATCGGAAAATTCAAAGGAGCGATAATAATGGATAGACTGATCGACGCAATCGTTGCAAAACAAAATCCGACGGTAGCAGGGCTTGATCCTAAATTGAGCTATATTCCGGATTTTATTAAAGTTGCCTCTTTTTCCAAATACGGAAAGAATTTAGAGGGAGCGGCAGATGCAATTCTGCAGTTTAATCGCGGATTGATTGATGCAATTTCTCCGATTGTTCCGGCGGTCAAGCCTCAGTGTGCCTATTATGAACAATATGGCTGGCAGGGAATGAGAGCACTTTATGAGACCATTCGATATGCGCAGGGAAAAGGTTTGTTTGTTATTACAGACGGAAAAAGGAATGATATCGGAACAACCATGGAAGCGTATGCAAAAGCACATCTTGGGGTTGTCGGGGTAGAGGGAGAATTGGTTCCAGCCTTTGACAGCGACGCTTTGACAGTGAACCCCTATTTGGGTGCGGACGGAATCAAGCCACTTCTGTCGGTCTGTGAGGAGCGTGATCGTGACGTCTTTGTCCTGATTAAAACCAGTAATCCTTCCTCTGGTGAGTTGCAGGATCAAAAACTGGAAACAGGGAAGACCCTCTATTTGACAGTTGGAACGCTCTGTGAAAAATGGGGTGCTGAAACGATTGGAAAGTATGGTTATAGCAGAGTTGGCGGCGTTGTGGGCGCGACTTATCCTGCGCAGCTTTCAGAACTGCGCAAAAAACTTCCCCATACCTTTTTCCTTGTCCCGGGATATGGTGCGCAAGGCGGCGGGGCCAAAGACGTTGCACCTGCTTTTGACGAAAAAGGGCTTGGAGCGATCGTCAACGCTTCCAGAAGCATTATGACTGCATGGCAGCAGACCAGTGCAGAAGAACAATATTTTGCAAAAGCAGCGGCACGGGAAGCGATGCGCATGAAAGAGGATATCCTTTCTCAGATCGGAGAAATCAAAGCATGAAGTATGATGTTTGGCATGGGACCGTTATTCGGAAAGAAGTACTGACACAGGACATTTTTGATTTTACCGTAAAGGCTCCAACATTGGTCCCTATGGTAAAACCAGGACAGTTTGCAAATATTTTGGTGCCGAATAAAATTCTGCGCCGGCCAATCTCAATTTGCAGTGCCGAGAATGGCCTTTTGCGCTTCGTTTTTCAGATCCGTGGAGAAGGGACCCAACTCCTTTCCCGTTTTCAAGTAGGGGATACGCTCGACTTTTTGGCTCCGTTGGGGAATGGATTTCCGGTGGAAGATCTTCAGAAAAAAGCCATCTTCGTTGGGGGCGGAATCGGAGTTCCTCCACTTTTGGGACTTGCACAGAAATACGGAAAAAACGGGACAGCCGCTTTGGGGTTCCGCTCTAAAGAAGCAGTGATTCTGGAAAAGGAGTTTGCCGCCGCAGGGAGCACTGTCAAAATTGCAACAGATGACGGCAGCTTTGGTCATCATGGGTTTGCTGCTGATTTTTTGAAGGAAACTTCGTTTGATATTTGTTATGCTTGTGGCCCAAAACCAATGCTGAAAGCAGTATCAGAATTATGTAAACAAATGAACAAGCCATGCTGGATTTCTTTGGAAGAACGCATGGCTTGCGGAATAGGTGCATGTCTTGGTTGTGCAGTCCAGCTTAAGAGAGCAAACGGAGAAAGCTATTATGGTCATGTCTGTAAAGATGGGCCGGTCTTTTCCTCAGAGGAGGTGGTTCTGTGAGTGAACGTCTGCATGTAAACATTGCGGGGATTGATTTTGAAAATCCTCTGATTGCAGCTTCCGGCACTTTCGGGTTCGGGCGGGAATTTGCAGAGTTTTATCCGTTAAAAACGTTTGGAGGAATTTCCTGTAAAGGGCTTACGTTAAAGGAACGTGCGGGAAATTTACCCCCGAGAATTGCGGAAACGCCCAGCGGAATCCTTAATTCCGTCGGACTTCAGAATCCGGGCGTAGAGCATTTTATTCGGGAAGATCTGCCATGGATCAGGCAGCAGGGAACCGTTATCATTGCAAATATTGCGGGGAGTACAGTGGACGATTATTGTCAAATGGCACAGCGTCTTTCCCAAACGGAAGTCGATTTGATCGAGCTCAATATTTCCTGTCCGAACGTTAAAGAAGGCGGAGCAGCTTTTGGAACTTCCTGCGAAAGTGTAGAGAAAATTACAAAAGCGGTGCGAGCGTTTTGCAAAAAGCCGCTGATCGTAAAGCTTTCACCTAACGTCTCAAATATTGCAGATATCGCTGCAGCAGCAGAGTCAAGCGGCGCTGATGCAATTTCTTTGATCAACACCCTTACCGGAATGCGGATCGATTTAAAGACCCGTCGTCCGATTCTGCACAATAATACCGGAGGATTAAGCGGCCCGGCTGTTTTTCCGATCGCGGTGCGAATGGTCTTTGAGGTGGCTTCTCGAGTGAAAATTCCGGTAATCGGCCTAGGAGGAATCACTTCCTGGCAGGATGTGGTCGAGATGTTCCTTGCAGGTGCATCCGCGGTTCAGATTGGAACAATTTTGTTTCATGATCCTTATGCGCCCATAAAGATTTTGGAAGGACTCGAACAATATCTCAGTAAAAACGGAATTTCTAATATCAGTGAGCTGACCGGGAAGGTGCAGCCATGGTGACAACAGTTTATCTAATTCGGCACTGCGAGGCACAGGGCAATACGAATGGTACTTTTCAGGGGCATACAGACTGTGATGTCAGCGGAAATGGAAGAGTACAGCTCGATCTGCTTAGTATTCGCTGCCGCAATCTGCCGCTGGATGCCATTTATTCGAGTCCTCTAAAACGTGCTTACTGTACAGCAGAGGCTGTCGGTCGGTATCATAAGCTCAAAATTCAGACAGATCCCCGCTTGGAAGAAATTAACGGAGGCGACTGTGAAGGAACCAAATGGAATGATTTTTCCAAGAATTTTCCGCAGCAGAACCAAGAGTGGTATCAGACACCGTGGGAATTTGCGGCGCCTCATGGCGAAACCATGCGGCAGGTTTATGATAGAACTTGGCAGGCAATGGAAGACATTGTGGATAAAAATCAAGGAAAAACCATTGCAGTCGTTTCTCATGGCTGCGCAATCCGTAATCTTCTTTGCCATGCAATGGGAAAAAAGCTAGAGCAGATCAACGATGTGGATTGGTGCGATAATACGGCCGTCAGCGTTTTGAAGTTTACCTCCCCGAAAGCTCTTCCCAAAATTGTGCTTTTAAATGATGCTTCTCATTTGACTCCGGAAGTTTCTGTCTTTGCACATCAGGGTTGGTGGAAAAAAGAAAATCAGATGGAGGAACCGTCATGAAGATTCTTGCAGTCGATTTGGGACATGCCCGCACAGGCCTTGCGATCTGTGACGAAGGAGAGATCTTAGCTTCTCCTCTGATGGTGCTGCCGTCTTATAACTGGGATAAACTTCTGATTCAAGTTGCAGAACAGGTGGAAAAAACCGGTGCCGGTGCCGTTGTGGTCGGCCTTCCGAAAAACATGGATGGGACAGAGGGCGAAAGCGCTCAGAACGCACGAGATTTTGCTCAGAAACTTTCAAAGCAAATTTCGGTTCCTGTTCATTTGCAGGATGAACGGTGTACAACAATGGTGGCTCATACTTATCTTATCGATACAAATGTACGGGGAAAAAAGCGAAAAGCAGTTGTTGATGCCGTTGCTGCAACGATTATCTTACAGGATTATTTGAGTGCGCATTCTTGACTTTTATACAAAAATTGATATACTGATTATTAGATGGCTATCTAAATGATTAGAAAGAGAGGGTCTAATATGGCGTTTCAAAAAATATTTAAAGCGCTGTCGGATCCCACTCGGCGAGACATTTTGGAGCTGTTGAAAAGTGGCAGCCGGTCAGCTGGTGATATTGGAAATCATTTTGATCTGACAGGCGCTACGGTTTCACATCACCTTGCAATTTTAAAAGAGGCTGATTTGGTTCGGGATAAAAAAGAAGGAAAATTTGTTTATTATGAATTAAATCTAAGTGTCTTTGAAGAATTGATGGCGTGGGTAACCAAATTTACGGGAGAGAAAAAGTGAAACGAATTTTTGAGAAAGATATTTTTGGACTGATTAGTATTGTTTTAATCGGTTTCATAATAGCGGCTGTTTCTTACCCCAGCCTGCCCCAACAGATCCCCATGCACTGGGGTATTACAGGAGAAGTAGATTCAACAGATGGAAAATGGGCCATCTTTTTTTATCCACTTCTTATGTTGGCACTTTTGATTTTTCTTCGGATACTGCCAAAGATTGATCCTAAAAAGGAAAATTATCAAAAATTTGGACGGCAATATAACATCCTCCAATTAGTACTTTGCCTGTTTATGCTGATGATGGAAATTTATGTGATCTTATGGTGTCGCGGCGTGAAATTCGATATGGGAACAGCTGTTATGCTGATTGCAGGATGCTTATTTGTCATTTTGGGAAATTTGATGCCAAAATTTCGTGCTAACTGGTTTTGCGGCATCCGCACGCCGTGGACACTTGCAAATGAAGAGGTTTGGTATTGTACGCATCGTTTTGGTGGAAAGGCCTTTTTCTGTGCTGGTTTTTTGATGATTTTTTCAGCTTTTTTACCTGCCTTTTGGAAAATAGCGGCGTTTGTTGGTGAGGGAATTTTGTTAATTTCCCCGGTCGTCTATTCTTATTTTTGCTATCGGAAGCAGAATCCGAAACCTTAAAGGAAGGGAAGTTAAAAATGGCGCTCGGAATTATTTTAATGGTTCTTGCGGCAGTTTTGTTGATCTTTGCAGGAATGTGCGCAAGGGAAAAAGGACCGCTGTGGTCACTGACCTATTTTTCGGCTTCGGAAAAAGAGCGGGAAGAGCTAAAAACAAAAGAAAATTACCGGCTTTCGGCACTGATTTGCGGCGGAGCAGGAATTGCATTTTTGGTGGTTGCCTGTGTTCTCCTTTTTAGATAAGCAGCGGAACTGCCCAAAGAATGAGTATGGCTAACAAAAAGCAGCCAATCAGTTTTTTGATACTGATTGGCTGCTTTTTAATTTTTAAGTTATTTTGTTGGGACCGAAGTCGGACAAGCACAGGACTCGCATTCCGGAATTTCACCGACGAATGGGGTCGGGTCTACTCCCTTGCGCTTATAGTAGTCGCTGACGGCTGCTTTAATTGCTTGCTCCGCGAGAACAGAACAGTGTACCTTGACCGGCGGAAGTCCATCCAGAGCTTCCATAACTGCCTTGTTTGTTAGCTTCAACGCGTCCCCAATGCTTTTTCCTTTGATCAGTTCTGTTGCCATGCTACTGGTAGCGATTGCTGCTCCACAACCAAAGGTCTTGAATTTCACATCGGTAATAACATCGTTTTCTACTTTAATATACATCCGCATGATATCGCCGCAGCGGGGATTGCCTACTTCACCGATACCGTTTGCGTCTGGAATTTCGCCAACATTGCGTGGATGTGCAAAATGATCCATTACTTTCTCACTGTATGCCATATTGATTCCTCCTAAAATTCGTTTAGAAATATTTTTAGTAAACCGAAACTTTATCTAATAATTTTATTAATCGTAATTGATCGGAAAATGTACTTTTCCTTCTTTCATTTCTTCCCATAGAGGAGAGAAGCTGCGCAGATAGCTGACAATCTGGGGGATTTCTTGGAGTAGAAAATCAACGTCTTCTTCGGTATTCTGGTCGCCGAGAGAAATTCTCAGAGAGCCATGCGCAATCTCATGCGGAAGACCGATCGAAAGAAGTACATGGCTCGGATCCAGACTCCCGGAAGTGCAGGCAGAACCGGAAGAAGCACAGACGCCTCGCAGATCAAGCTGCAGCAGAAGGCTTTCTCCTTCGACACCTTCAAAGCACATGTTTACATTGCCGGGCAGCCGGTGCTCACGATCTCCATTGATGTGGCTGCGCTCAATTTTGAGCAGACCGTCAATCAAACGGTCACGCATCTTGGAGAGACGAACAGCCTTTTCGTCGATATGGTCGCAGGCATTCTTGAGTGCTACGCTCATTCCAACGATTCCAGCAACATTTTCTGTACCGGCACGATGCCCTTTTTCCTGTGCGCCGCCTTCAATCAAGTTCGGCAGAATAATTCCTTTTCTAATATAAAGAGCACCGACACCCTTTGGACCATGGAATTTATGTGCTGAAATGGAGAGCATGTCAATATTCTGTTCTTTTACATCGATATGAATATTTCCTGCAGCCTGTACGGCATCCGTGTGGAAAAGGACACCATGCTTTTTGCAGATCGCGCCGATTTCGGGAATCGGCTGAATTGTGCCGATCTCGTTATTCGCATACATAATTGTGACAAGGGCGGTATCTGGACGAATGGCTGCTTCCAGCTCTTCCGGGCGCACAATCCCGTTGTGATGCACATTCAAATAGGTGACTTCGAATCCTTCCTTTTCCAGGACGGCGCAGGTATGAAGAACTGCATGATGCTCAAATTTACTGGTGATAATATGCTTTTTCCCTTTTTTGGCCATCAGGTGAGCAACTCCTTTGATGGCCCAGTTGTCTGCTTCGCTTCCGCCGGAAGTGAAATAAATTTCATCGGGCTCTGCGTTAAAGCATGCGGCAATGGATGCACGAGCCTCTTCCAGAGCTTTCTTTGCCTTGCGGCCTACGGAATACAGGCTGGAAGCGTTGCCGAATCCTTCAATAAAATACGGCTCCATGGCTTTTAAAGCCTCAGGAGAAACCGGTGTCGTTGCGGAATTATCTACGTAAATTAGTCTGTCCATGTTTCTACCTTCTTCATTTTAAAATTGAGCAGAATTGCTTCTGCAGATCTAACTTGAATTCTTTACGAGATTAATGTACACCATTTTAGTGTACATTTCAAGGGCTTTTTCAAAAAAACCTACTAAAATAATAGAAATATAAAATAAAAATAAAAAAAGACGAAAAATATTTCATCTTTTTAGTATTTTTCTATATTTTTTTGACTTTATTCCTTTTGAGAACGGTATTTAACAGATTGTGCAACTGCCAGTTGATCGCAGCGCTCATTTTCCGGATGGCCAGCATGTCCTTTTACCCAGCAGAAAGTAACCTTGTGGTGCTCTAAAAGCTGCAAAAGCTGTTCCCAAAGGTCAGCGTTGAGAGCCGGCTTTTTATCGGATTTACGCCAGCCGTTCCGCTTCCAAGAACGTGCCCACCCCTTATTGATTCCATCGCAGACGTATCGGCTGTCACTTGTCAGAGTTACAAGACAAGGCTCTTTTAAACAGTGGAGCGCTTCAATTACGCCGGTCAGTTCCATACGATTATTGGTCGTTTGAGCTGCACCGCCGGAGAGCTCTTTTGTCTTTCCATTATAAGAAAGGATGGCACCCCAACCTCCGGGGCCGGGATTGCCGGAACAGGCACCGTCTGTAAAAATCATGACTTCTTTCATAAGATAAGAGGTTCCTTTCAAAATATTAGCAAAACATAAATCAAAACATAAATTTTATTTTTTTATTATAACATGGATTCCAAATTAAATCGATTACTTTTCCCGTTTTGTGGGAATACTCGAAAAAGAGAAATGCGACAGCTTGACACCGTTTTAGAATCCATGTACAATAGTTTCGATATACGTGTTCGGCTTAATTGTATTTTGTGTGAGAAATAAGGAAATTTTGTCTAAAACTTGATATCAAATCCTCTTTGATAAAAGTGGATTTTTTTGTAAGCGTTTTTATTTTATAAAAATTAAAGATAGGGAGCACTTTGTTTTTTCTTGGCACCGGATGCAGGAAAAAATAGGCTCCAAATGGAGGTTTCTTCTGTGATTGAAAAAAAGAATATGCAAAAGCAAACTCCCCTTTATGGGAAGGTGGATGCACAGGCAAAGCCTGCGGACCAGTTTTTAGGGGGAGGAGTTGTTCTGTCTGCTCCGAAGACGGAGACGCCAAAAAAGGCAGAGACGCCCACGAAAGATCAGGCAGCAAAGCAATATCATTATCGCCGTCCGCGCAGACCGGCACAGAAAAAGATTGAACCGGTTGTGAATGGACAGGGAACTGTTCCTTCGGAGCATCGAGCACCGGAAGCTGCACAAAAGCCAAAGAATGTGCAAAATCAAAACACAAAACAGAATACACAGCGCAGCAGAAGGCCACGCACGAATCGTGCAGTGAAACCTTCTATTAAGGTGTATTTTCTTGGTGGACTCAATGAGGTTGGTAAAAACTTTACCCTTTTTGAGTGCGGCGATGACATGATGATCGTAGACTGTGGGATGGCGTTCCCTGATGATGATATGCTGGGCGTCGATTTGGTCCTTCCGGATTTTACGTTCGTGGAGCGCAATGCAGATAAGATCCGGGGAATTGTCGTAACGCACGGACATGAAGATCATATCGGGGGATTTCCTTATTTACTCAAGAAGGTAAATCTGCCGATTTATGCAACACGTTTGACACTGGCCTTAATCGAAGGAAAATTAAAAGAACAAGGCCTTAATAATAAAGTAAAAATGCATGAAACAAAGCCCGGAGACCGGGTAAAGCTCGGCTGTATGGAAGTGGAGTTTATTCACGTTAATCATTCAATTCCAGATGCCGTAGGACTTGCAATTCACTCTCCCGCGGGAACGGTTGTCCATACGGGTGACTTTAAAATCGACTGTACACCGACTTGGGGGGACATGATCGATCTTGGTCGTTTTGCACAGCTTGGTAAGGAGGGCGTCCTTGCACTGCTTGCTGATTCTACCAATGCGGAACGTCCCGGTTTTACGCAGACGGAAAGCCGAATTGCGACTTCTTTTGAGAACCTGTTTCGCCGTGCGGGCAAAAGTCGGATTATTGTGGCCACTTTTGCAAGTAATATCGGCAGAGTACAGCAGATTATTGATTGTGCGGTAAAATATGGCCGTAAAGTGGCGCTTTCCGGACGCAGTATGCTGAATGTGATGGGAATTGGCGTGGAAAAAGGCTATCTCCATGTGCCGGAAGGTGTTTTAATCGATATTGATTTGATTAAAAAATATCCGCCGGAGCAGATTGTTTTGATTACAACCGGCAGTCAAGGCGAGCCTATGAGCGCTTTATCCCGTATGGCATTTGCCGACCACCGCAAGGTGGAAGTAGGGCCTGGGGACTTTATCATTATTTCTGCGCGCCCAATTCCCGGCAATGAAAAATCAGTCGGAAATGTGATCGATGAATTGATGAAACGTGGCTGCGAAGTCGTTTATGAGTCCATGTATGAGATTCATGTTTCCGGTCATGCCTGCCAGGAAGAGCTCAAATTAATGCAGGGCATTGTCAAACCGAAATATTTTATTCCGGTGCATGGGGAGCAGAAAATGCTGCAGAAGCATGCGCGCCTTGCCTATTCTATGGGGAAAACGCCGCAGGAAGTGTGTATTGCGGATATCGGCGATGTTGTGGAAATCAACCAAAACTATATGAAAAAACTGGCACCGGTCCCCGCAGGACGCGTCCTTGTAGATGGGCTTGGCGTAGGGGATGTAGGAAGTATTGTCCTGCGTGACCGTAAACATTTGGCTGAAGATGGACTGATTGTTGTTGTTTGTACAATTTCCGCCGACAGTGGACATGTAGTAGCCGGGCCGGACGTTGTTTCGAGAGGGTTCGTTTATGTCAGAGAAAATGAATCCCTGATGGATGATGCAAAAGATCTTGTTTATTCAGTACTTGAAAATTGTGCCGGAAATGGTATTCGGGACTGGGGAACACTTAAAACGCATATTAAGGATGCTCTTTCCCATTTGCTGTATGACCGTACCCGCCGCAGCCCAATGATTTTGCCGGTAATTATGGAGGTTTGACCTTTTCCTTAAATAAGGTCTGCAAAAAGAGGTAAGGAAAGAATTATGAAACACAGAGTATGGGTATCTTCGCCGATTTATTTGGTCTTGGCGGTCATCATGTTGGTTATGGCCTGCTTCTCTTTCCCATGGAACCGCGCAGTATTCGCGATAGAGATGGGGTTGGCGGTCGTCGCTGTTATGGTGGTACTAATCTCTAACTTCTATTTTCGCAGCTATGTGGGAACTTCTGTAAAAGCGGCGGAAAAAGTGCTTTCACTGAATGAAACGTCGGCATTGCAGCAGTTTACAATGCCGGTGGCACTTTCAGGACCGGCAGGAGATGTTGTTTGGGTAAATGATGCGTTTGTCAATACGATCAGTCCGCATAAAGAATGCCGGGGTGAAAATGTTCTGCGCTTTATTTATCCCCATACTCTGGAGCAGATTCTCAAAAATGCAGGAACAGATGTGACAATCGATCAACGTCAGTATACCGTGTTTGCTGCAAAGACAAAATTGGGCTGCCTGCTTTATTTTATTGATGATACTTACTATAAGGAAATCAACAGAGAATATGTGGATCGTCATCCGGTGGTGTGCCTTGCATACTTTGATAATCGGGAAGAGCTAGCGAGAGATATCACTTCTTCGGAAGATAACCGAATTGCTTCCGAAGTCGAAAATGTGCTTTTTAACTGGGCACAGAGCATGGGTGGATTTTCTTATCGTGTCAATAATGGGCGTTATTTGATTTTAAGCGATGAAATGCATATTCGAGAGGCAATGGAACATCGTTTTCAGATTCTCGATACGATCCGTAATATTAAGTCGGCGGATCACCGGAGTGCTACTGTTTCGATTGGAATTGGCAGAGGCGCCAACTCTCAGCAGGCCAGTGAAGAATGGGCTCGCCGTGCGTTGGATATGGCATTGGGGCGTGGCGGCGATCAGGTTGCGGTAAAACAGAAAGATGATTCTTATGAATTCTTTGGAGGACTTTCCAAAGGAGTGGAAAAGCACGATAAGGTGCGTACCCGCGTAATTGCTGCAACACTTTCTGATCGGATCAGACAAAGCGATACGGTGCTGATTATGGGGCATAAGTTTAGTGATCTGGACGCAATCGGTTCATCGATCGGATTATGGAGTGCCATTACCCGCGCATTGCAGAGACCTGCATACGTCGTTGTTAATGAAGCGCAGACCCTTGCAGGTCCGCTGATTCAAAAGATGAACGATGATGGAGAAGGGGACTGCTTCCTTTCCCCGAATGATGCATTGGCATTAGTTTCTCCCCGTACTCTTTTGGTTGTAATGGATACCCATAGTCAGGAATTTGTTGAAAGTCCCGAACTACTGAAGGCGGTTTCTAAAGTGGTGGTTATCGACCATCACCGCCTGATGGTAAAGCATATCGAAAATGCTGTGGTCTTTTATCATGAACCATATGCCAGCTCGACATCTGAAATGGTAGCGGAACTCGTACAGTATATTGGGGAGAATGTGTTGACCCGCACAGAGGCGGAAGCACTTTTGGCAGGCATCATGCTGGATACCAAGAGCTTTTCTCTCAAAACAGGGGTGCGTACTTTTGAAGCTGCAGCTTATCTGCGCCGACGTGGTGCGGATACGGTAACGGTAAAACGGTTATTTTCCGACAGCTTTGATACATATAAAACAAAGTATCGGATCGTTTCCAGCGCAGACCTTTTGGATGGCTGTGCAGTTGCTTATACGGAGCAGGAACTGCCAAATCTTAAAATTGCTTCGGCTCAGGCGGCGGATGAGCTTTTGACGATTGAAGGCGTAATGGCTTCATTTGTAATCTATCCTTCAGACGGAGTCATGAATGTTTCTGCCCGTAGTATGGGGGACATGAATGTTCAGCTTGTGATGGAGGCAATGGGCGGCGGCGGTCACCTTACCATGGCAGGAGCCCAAATCAAAGATGCAACGGTGGAACAAGTACGCAGCCAGCTAATAGAAATTTTGCGTGCCGGGATCGGCCGCGGAACGATTCAGAAAAAATAGGAGGGCTTTTTGATGAAGGTTGTTTTGTTGGCAGATATAAAATCTCACGGAAAAAAAGGGGAACTCGTAAATGTAAGCGACGGTTATGCCCGCAATTATCTTTTCCCCCATAAATTAGCGAAAGAGGCAAATGCAGAGGCAATGAATGAAATTCGCAATGCGGAAGCTTCTAAAGCTCACAAGATTGCGGTAGAAACAGAAAATGCAGAAGCAGCGGCAAAACTTTTAAATGGAAAAAGCATAAAGATCACTGCGAAAGCTGGCCAGGGCGGCAGGCTTTTTGGTTCGGTTACTGCAAAAGAAATTGCAGAAAAGCTTCAGAAAGATTATAATGTAACTGCTGATAAGAGGAAGATTGTCCTCGATACAGAGATTAAAGCTTTTGGCACTTATAATTGCGAGATCAAACTTTATAATGGGGTCTCTGCAAAGATTTATGTTGTTGTATCGGAAGCTTAAACAAAAGTGATACTGAGGTGATCGCGGACGAACTTTTCGTTTGCGGTCGCTTTTATTCCATACGAGAAAGGGAGAATTTCTATGGCAGAGACTGCAAATTCCTATAATGGGCTGAATCTACCGTTTAGTCCCGAAGCAGAACAGTCTGTTCTCGGTGCGATTCTGCTGGATTCTTCCTGCCTTGACCGAGTGATGGATTTTCTCCCGAAGCCGGAATATTTTTATCAATCTAATAATGCCCTGATTTATGGGGCTATGCTCGACATGGCTTCTTTAGGGCAGTCGATTGACTTTGTAACGGTGCTTGAAAAGCTTAAAACGACAGAGAATTTTGATGAGGCGGATGGTAAGACTTATCTTTTGCAGATGATGGAGCTGGTGCCTTCCGTCAATAATGTGGAGAGCTATGCGAAGATTATCCGGGATAAATATGATGTTCGCTCTCTGATTATTGCAGCGAGAGAAATTTTGGAAGAGGCGGGGGCTGGTATTGCCGATTCAGATACTTTGCTGGATGCTGCGGAACAGCGCATTTTTGATATTCGGCAGGGCAAAAATATGCAGGGACTTCAGAAAATTAGTGAAATCCTCATGCAGACCTTTGATCGTCTGGACTTGCTCAATTCTCCTGATAAAGATCAGTTTCGTGCGATTCCAACCGGCATCAAATCGCTGGATGATACCATTACCGGGCTCAACCGAACCGATCTGATCCTTTTGGCGGCAAGACCTGGCATGGGCAAAACCAGCTTTGCACTTAATATTGCGCGTAACGCGGCAGTAAAATGTCAAAAAAGAGTTGCTTTTTTCTCTTTGGAAATGACAAAAGAACAGTTGGTCTCCCGATTGCTTTCTACCGAAGCTATGGTCGGAGGCGTAAAATTGCGTACCGGTAAACTGGCGGACGATGAATGGGTGCGAATTATTGAAGCCGGAGATATTCTCAATAAGACCCAGATGTATTTTGATGATAATGCAGGCATTACCGTTTCCGAAATGAAGTCTAAACTTCGTCGTCTGCGGGATGTTGATCTGGTTATCATCGACTATTTGCAGCTGATGTCCGGCGGAAAGCACATTGATAACCGAGTACAGGAGATTTCACAGATTACCCGAAATCTTAAAATTATGGCAAAGGAACTCAATGTTCCGGTTATCTGCCTGTCGCAGCTCTCTCGTGACAGTGAAAAACGAACTGATCATCGGCCGATGCTGTCCGATCTGCGTGATTCCGGCTCCATTGAACAGGATGCTGATATTGTTCTATTTTTGTATCGCGAAGCGTATTATGCCAATCAGGAGAATGCTGAAGCTCCCGATCCTGACAGTGATGTTAACAGCGGCGAATGTATTGTTGCAAAGAACCGTCATGGTGAGACGCGCGCGGTTCCTCTGCATTGGCAGGGCGAATTTATGCGCTTTACCGCGCAGGAGGTAGTGCGCAATGAATGATGATTTGATCTCCGCTCAAAAAGCGGAGATTTTGCTTATTGAGCAAAAAGCCGAGCAGTTGGTGATTTCGGAAAAAATGTTTTCCAAAGGCGGGACTGTCATTGTGGGTATTTCAGGAGGAGCGGATTCGACTGCATTGCTGCATTTTTTAAATAATCACGCAGAAAAGTGGAATCTTTCTTTAATTGCAGCGCATGTTAATCATGGACTGCGTGGGGAAAACGCCGATCACGATGAAGCTTTTGTAAAGGAATGCTGCCAAAAATGGGGAATTCCCTGCCGCGTTTTGCATGAAGATGTGGCGGGCCTTTCTAAAAAACGCAAAGAGGGCCTGGAAGCATGCGGTCGATATGTCCGTTATACGTTTTTTAGACACTTAGCGGAAGAAAATGGTGCGGTCGCTATCGCAACTGCGCATACGGCTTCGGATCAGGCGGAAACGGTTTTGATGCATCTTTGCCGCGGAGCCGGAGCGAGAGGCCTTTCGGGAATTTCTCCAGTTCACGAGAGGATTGTGCGGCCGTTTTTGTGCTTGACAAGAAAAGAAATTGAAGCGTATTGTAATTGGTATCATTTGTCCTATTGTGAGGATGAAACAAATGGGGATCTCGATTTTTCCCGCAATAAAATTCGTCAGCAAGTGATTCCAGTTTTAAAAACGTTAAATCCAAAGGTGGAAACTGCAATTTCAGGAGCTGCTTTTCGCCTGCGGGAAGATGATGATTGCCTTTTTGAAATGGCAAAAAGTTCTTTAGAACAAGCGGCGCATGGGCCCGGCTGGGAGACTTCCAGCTTGATGAAACAGCCTCGACCCGTGCGGCTGCGCGCACTTTTTTTGGCTGCGAAAAAGAATGGTGCAGGAGAACTTTCTGCCGATCATCTTTTGAATTTGGATCTGCTCCTTGGGCAAGGTGGGAAAATCACACTGACTTTAGGACTTCATGCAGAGGTTCAGCAGGGTATCCTGTTTTTTGGAGTACCTAAAAAACAAAGGTTTTCTATTCCTTTGTCTTTTCCTGAAACGGTTCTTCCGGATGGAAGACGACTTTTGGTGCGGAAAATTTCTCAAAAAGAACTGAAAAATGATTCGAAATTTCATAATTTGTTCTTTTTTAATTTGCTGAATTATGCTACAATTAGCAAGAATACTGTAGTAAGGACCCGGTTGGAGGGCGATCGTTTTCGCCCGGCTGGAAGAGGAATTTCAAAACCGCTGCGCCGAATGATGAATGAAGCACATATTCCGCCTTATCTGCGGGAAAATTCCATTTTGCTGGAACGAGAAGGGGAAATTCTCTGGGCCGAAGGCCTTGGAGCTTCCGAATCCGCGCGGCCGGGGTTTGACCGGCAAAATGCGATGATTATCATAAAGGAGAACGGTTTATGAGTCAGAATATGATGGATGATATCGAGAAAGTTTTGTATAGTGAAGAAGATCTTCAGAAAATTGTACAGAGAGTCGGCAAACAGATCAGTGAGGATTACCAGGACAAGAATTTACTTTTGGTAAGTGTTTTAAAAGGTTCTGTCGTATTTATGGCAGACCTGATGCGTGCGATTACGGTACCCTGTGAAGTCGATTTTATGTCGGTTTCCAGTTATGGTTCAGGCACCAAAACCTCCGGCGTTGTCAAAATCACAAAGGACCTTGATATCAATCTGGAAGGATATGACCTTTTGGTTGTTGAAGATATCCTTGACAGCGGGATGACATTGTCTTATATTTTAGAGATGATGCGTGACCGTAAACCGAACAGCATTAAGCTTTGCACGTTATTTGATAAACCGGAACGCCGAACCGTAAATGTACAGGCTGATTATGTGGGCGGAATCGTTCCGGATGAATTTATTGTAGGATATGGACTTGACTATGCTCAAAAATATCGTAATCTTCCTTTTGTGGGCATTTTAAAGCCGAAAGTATACGGTGGTTAAGGAGTTGATTAAAACTTGAATAATAAAAAGGGCATGCGCAACCTGATCCTTGTGGTTTGTATCCCGATTATTCTGATGATTGTAATCGCTTCCGTTTATGGAAATAATACGACGAAAACATATGATTATTCAGATATTATTGGATACTTTAAATCGGAGCAGGTAGAGGAATATTCGTTGGATTACGGTACCGGTCAACTGGTATTGAAGCTCAACGACAAAGACAATACAACCATCAATTATGTAGTAGCGAATGTCATTACTTTTTATCAGAAAATTGATCCGATGGTTGAAAAATACAATGCGGATCATACGGATGCTCCTATGGTGGAGAAGCATATCCGTGCCCGTGAGGTAAGCTGGCTCTCTACTTTGGCGCCAATGCTGATCGCAATTGTCGGCATGGCTGTCATCTACTATTTCTTCTTTAGAAAACTCAGTGCCGGAATGGGCGAACCGGGCAAACAGATGAATTTCGGCAAAGCTAAGGTTAAAAAGATGTCTGACGAAAAGAGAAAGACAACTTTCGCAGATGTTGCCGGTGCCGATGAGGAAAAAGAAGAGCTTTCTGAAATTGTAGAGTTCCTTAAGAATCCTCAGAAATATAATGAACTGGGCGCAAGAATTCCGAAAGGAGTTTTGCTAGTGGGCCCTCCCGGTACCGGTAAAACATTGCTGGCACGGGCAGTCGCTGGGGAAGCGGGCGTTCCATTTTTCTCAATTTCCGGTTCTGATTTTGTTGAGATGTTTGTCGGTGTTGGTGCATCACGTGTACGTGATTTGTTCGAACAGGCGAAGAAAAACAGTCCCTGCATTATCTTTATTGATGAAATTGATGCGGTCGGTCGTCAGCGTGGCGCCGGACTTGGCGGCGGACACGATGAACGCGAACAGACTCTGAATCAGTTGTTGGTCGAGATGGACGGCTTCGGTGCAAATGAAGGCGTCATTATGATTGCGGCGACGAACCGCCCGGATATTCTGGATCCGGCTTTGATGCGTCCGGGTCGTTTTGACCGTCAGGTGACGGTTGGATATCCGGATATTAAAGGCAGAGAGGCAATCCTTCATGTTCACGCCCGCGGAAAACCTTTGGCGCCGGATGTGGATCTGAAAACGATTGCAGGTTCAACAGCTGGATTTACCGGCGCAGATTTGGAAAACCTTTTGAACGAAGCCGCTCTGCTTTCCGCTAGGAAAGGTCTCAAAGCAATTACGATGTTAGAGATCGAAGAGGCTACAATTAAGGTCATGATGGGCACGGAAAAGAAGAGCCATATCATGAGTGATAAAGAAAAGAAACTGACAGCTTATCATGAAGGCGGTCATGCGGTGGCAACCTATTATTGCCCGACGCAGGATCCGGTTCATCAGATTTCCATTATTCCGCGTGGAATGGCCGGTGGCTATACGATGTCGGTTCCGACAGAAGATCGTTCCTACAAGACAAAGAAAGAAATGAAGGAAGATCTGGTCGTACTTTTGGGCGGCCGTGTTGCAGAAGCAATTACGCTGGATGATATTTCCACTGGCGCTTCTAATGATATTGAACGTGCGACAAAACTTGCACGTGCTATGATCACGAAGTATGGAATGACGGAAGCTTTGGGTCCCATTACCTATGGGCAGGATCAGGGCGAACCGTTCCTTGGCCGGGATATGGGTCATATTCGGGATTATTCCGAAGCGACTGCATCGGCGATCGATAAAGAGATTCGCAGTATTATGAACGATGCTTACACCAGAACACATGAAATTTTGGAACAGCATCTCGATCAGCTGCATGATGTCGCAGCGTTTCTGTTTAAACATGAAAAGATGAGCGGAGAAGAGTTCCGCTTAGTAATGGAAGGAAAAATGCAGGCCCTTCCTACAGAGGATACGAATGCTTTGCCGCCGGATGGGGAAACTCCTCAGAAACCGGAACAAGAGTCGGAAAAATCTTCTGAAGAAACTTCAAAAGCGGATTCTGAATCGGAAAATGCACAGGAAAATTCGAGTGATCAAAAACCGGATTCTCCTCAGAACCCCTCAGCTGAATAATTTGAAAGGGGAATGAACAAAATCATTCTCCTTCTTTTTTTGAAAAATTCCCGTTGGAAAAAATTTCAGGGATTCCCCGTTTAAAAAGGGAAAAAGGAGGAAAAATGGCGAGAAAAGCAGCTTATAATAACGAAAGCATCTCGATGCTCAAGGGAGCCGACCGCGTACGTCTACGCCCCGCGGTCATTTTTGGCTCTGATGGGATCGAAGGGTGCGAACATTCGATTTTTGAAATTTTATCGAATTCAATTGATGAAGCTCGTGAGGGATATGGCCGTGAGATTACGGTGACCCGTTATGAGGACGATTCTGTTGAGGTGGAAGACCATGGCCGTGGAATCCCCGTGGATTTTAACCATAAGGAACAGCGCTATAACTGGGAGCTCGTTTTCTGCGAAATGTATGCGGGCGGAAAATATAATAATGATGCGGATTCGAGCTATGAATATTCTTTGGGGCTAAACGGTCTTGGCCTTTGTGCAACACAGTATTCCAGCGAATATATGGATGTGGAAATTCATACGGGTGAAACCAAATATACGCTTCATTTTGAACATGGCGAAAACGTCGGCGGACTTCACCAGGAGCCTTCTAAATCAAAAAGTGGAACAAAGATTCATTGGAAGCCTGATCTGCAGGTCTTTACTGATATTGCAGTGCCGGTAGAATACTACCAGGATATTTTAAAACGTCAGGCAATCGTCAATGACGGAATCCGGTTTATTTTAAAGAATCAGTCGGAAAACGGCTTTGAAACCGAGGAATTTCAGTATGAAAACGGAATTGCCGACCATGTAAAGGAAGTTGCCGGCGACGATGCCCTTACTGCGGTGCAGTTCTGGCAAACAGAGAAAAAAGTTCGGGATCGTGCCGATAAACCGGAATACAAAGTAAAAATTAATGTAGCGGTTACTTTTTCCAACCGAAACAAATTGCTGGAATATTACCACAATTCCAGTTGGCTGGAACATGGCGGCGCACCCGACAAAGCGGCGCATAATGCTTTTGTTTATCAGATTGATGCTTATTTAAAACAAAATAACAAATACAATAAGAATGAGAGCCGCATCGCATTTCAAGATGTAGAGGACTGTTTGATCCTTTGTATTTCTTCTTTTTCCAATCGGACGTCTTACGAAAATCAGACGAAAAAGGCAATTACCAACAAGGGAATCCAAGAGGCTATGACGGAAATGCTGCGTCATCAGCTGGAAATCTATTTTATTGAAAATCCACTGGATGCAGAAAAAATTTCCAATCAGGTTCTGATCAATAAGCGCAGCAGAGAAGACGCAGAAAAGACACGTTTAAATCTTAAAAAGCGGCTGACTTCCACGATGGATTTAACCAATCGGGTTGCAAAATTCGTTGATTGCCGCAGCAAAGATGTTTCAGAGCGTGAGATTTTTATTGTGGAAGGTGATTCCGCTTTGGGTGCCTGCAAACAAGCGCGCGATCCGGATTTTCAGGCGATCATGCCGATTCGCGGCAAAATTTTGAACTGCCTTAAGGCGGACTATGATAAAATTTTCAAAAGTGATATTATTACGGATTTGATTAAAGTGCTTGGCTGTGGAGTACAGGTAAAATCCAAAGCAAACAAAGAAATTTCTTCTTTTGAAATGGACAACCTACGTTGGAATAAGATTATTCTCTGTACCGATGCAGATGTGGATGGATTCCAAATTCGCACCTTGATTTTGACGATGCTCTATCGTCTGACTCCACAGCTTATTACTGCTGGAAAAGTTTTTATTGCAGAATCCCCCCTTTATGAGATTCGCTGTAAGGACGAGACGTATTTTGCTTATGATGATCCCGAAAAGGACCGCATTGCAAAGAGACTTGCCGGGCAAAAATTTACATTGCAGCGCAGTAAAGGATTGGGAGAAAATGAGCCGGATATGATGAACCTGACGACAATGAACCCCAAGACCAGAAGGCTGATTAAAGTTATGCCTACTGATGCTAAAAAGACGGACGAAGTCTTTAATTTGCTTTTAGGAGATAACCTTTCGGGAAGAAAAAAACATATTGCGACTCATGGGGCAGAATATATGCAGGACGCAGATGTTTCTTAATCGGAAATTTTTTTAGAAAGGAGGATATAGAGAATGCCAAAAAAAAGGAGAGCAGCTGCGGCGGTAAAATCAGCGATGCATGGTGTTATTGAAGGCGCCGGACAGGTGCAGGAACAACCGATTGTAGATACGCTGGAAAAAAATTATATGCCATATGCGATCAGTGTAATTATGTCTCGTGCAATTCCAGAAATCGATGGGTTTAAGCCCAGCCACCGGAAACTGCTTTATACCATGTATAAAAAGGGGCTTTTAACAGGCTCCCTAACGAAGAGTGCCAACATCGTTGGAGAAACGATGAAGCTCAATCCGCATGGCGATGCAGCAATTTATGATACCATGGTGCGTTTATCCCGCGGCTATGAAGCTTTGCTTCACCCGTATGTGGAGTCAAAGGGAAACTTCGGAAAATTTTATTCCAGAGATATGGCATGGGCGGCTTCCCGATATACTGAGGCAAAGCTTGCACCGATCTGTGCGGAACTTTTCAGTGATATTGATAAAGATACGGTCGATTTTGTACCAAACTATGATAATACGATGGAAGAACCGACTTTACTGCCGGCAAGATTTCCATCTGTTTTGGTTAATGCAAATACCGGAATTGCTGTTGGTATGGCAAGTAATGTTTGTTCCTTTAATTTAAAGGAAGTCTGCGAAACGACAATCGCACGAATTCAGAATCCGAATCATGATATTTTGTCAACTTTGCAGGCACCGGATTTTACAGGCGGCGGACAGATCCTTTATGATCGAGAACAGATGAAAGAAGTTTATCGTACGGGGCGCGGAAGTATCCGGGTTCGCTCCCGCTATAGTTATGATAAAACCGCCAACTGCATTGATATTACACAGATTCCGCCAACAACGACTGTTGAGGCGATTGTTGAAAAGGTAATTGACCTTGTGAAACAGGGAAAAGCAAAAGAGATTTCGGATATCCGAGATGAAACAGGTCTTGCCGGATTAAAAATTACAATTGATCTCAAAAGAGGGACTGATCCGACAAAGCTGATGACAAAGCTCTTTCACATGACGCCTTTGGAGGACAGTTTCTCCTGCAATTTTAATATTCTGGTAGATGGTGCCCCAAAAGTGATGGGGGTCGGCGAGATCTTAGACGCATGGACAAAGTTCCGTATCAATTGCGTACGCCGCCGCACGGAGTACGACCTGCAGAAAAAAATGGATAAGCTTCATTTGCTGATGGGCTTGCAAGCGATTTTGCTTGATATTGACAAAGCAATTAAGATTGTTCGCGAGACAGAAGAAGAGAGCGAAGTTGTCCCTAATTTGATGATTGGATTCGGCATTGATGAGACGCAGGCCGAATATGTAGCAGAAATTAAACTTCGTCATCTCAATAGGGAATTTATTCTTAAGAGAACGGACGAAATCGGCGAACTTCAAAAACAAATTGCTGAATTGAATGCAATCCTTGACAGTGATCATAGAATTAAAGCGGTCATTATTAAGGAACTAAAAAATGTTGCCGATTTATACGGCCAGCCTCGGCGCAGTATTCTGCTTTATGCCGATCAGATTGAAGAGGAGTCGGAAGAGGAAGAAATTCCGGATTATCCAGTCAATCTGTTTTTTACAAAGGATGGGTACTTTAAAAAGATCACTCCACAGTCCTTGCGAATGAGTAACGACCAAAAGTTAAAAGAGGGAGATGCCGTTCTCGAACATATAGAATCAACCAATAATAGCGATCTTTTGTTCTTTACGGATCGGTGTCAGGTGTATAAAGCGAGGACCAACGACTTTTCTGATACAAAAGCCAGCGTTTTGGGCGACTATATTCCTGCTAAGCTGCAAATGGATGAAGGGGAAAATGCCATTTTTATGGTCGCTACAAAAGATTATCAGGGAACTTTGGTATTTTTCTTTGGAAATGGAAAAGCTGCAAAAGTAGAGCTTTCTTCTTATGAGACGAAAACGAACCGCAAAAAACTGGTTAATGCCTATAGTGATAAATCTCCGCTCGTTAAAATGTTCTGTTTGCCGGAAGATATTGAAATTCTCCTGACTTCTACGCAGGGAAGGATGCTTTTGGTGCATACTGGTGCAGTCCCGGTAAAGACGACCCGGTCAACGCAGGGGGTGCAGGTGATAACGCTGCGCCGCAGTGCTAAACTGCAGAAAGCGGAAGTCTTTGTAGAGTCTTCTGGAGTCCTAAAAAATCCGCAGCGCTATCGAAAAACAATTCCGGCAATCGGTAGTCTGTCTTCAAAAGAAGAACTTTCAGGGGAACAACTGACCTTTTAAAAATAAAATGAGCCGCAGAAAAGTGGAGGATCACAGTTCTGCGGCTCCGGCCCTATCGTGCAAACGCGAAAAAACAATTGGGTCGTATCCGTAGTATTTGTCTCAGGAGCACAGTCTATACAAAAATCATTTACTTTTAAGAAAATCGGTAAAATGATAGAAAGACTTGCAAAGTAAAAAACATTATGGTATTATAAACTATAACTGAGTCATTCAGTATTAAAATTGCTTTATTTTAAAATGAAGATATGAAGTCGGAGGATCATTATGACTGGATTTGAGATCGCTTTCGGGATCGTTTTATTGGTATTTTCTGTTGCAATTATTTTTGTGGTTCTTCTGCAGGAAGGACATGATCAGAATACAGGAGTTATCAATGGCGGAGCAGATACATTCCTTAGTAGAAATCGCGCTCGAACGGTAGATGTGTTCCTCGCACGCTGGACAAAAATTATCGCGGTTGGATTTTTTATCGTGGTAATTGCGATTAATGCAACTATGTATTTCTATAAGGGTTAAGAAAAAATAAAAGCCCCGCTTATGGAAAGCGGGGCTTTTTATGTATACAATTGGGGTAGAATAGATAAAAAGCGCAGGGTCCGGCAATGAGATGCTGCGTACAAACAGGAAAAATCCTGTCTTGGAGGAATAATATGATCGATGATATTAAAAATGAAATCTTAAAGTATCTGAAGGATACTTCCGGCGGAATCGCTTCCCGTGATCTGATGCGGCAGATGGGAATCACAGAAAAATACAGCAAGATTTTTTATCAGGCAGTTACTCAGCTTCGGCATGACGATTTGGTCAGCGTAAATCGGAACCATATCTTGTCGCTTCGTCATCAAGAGGAGCAGCAGAATATTCCAGCAACGATTGTTTCTCTTTCGAGAGGCTTTGCTTTTGCGCGTCCGGACGATGGCGGAGACGATATGTTCCTGCGCGCAGAAGATCTGCATGACGCATTTTTGGGCGATCATGTAGAACTTGGAAATATCAAGCAGTCCATAAAAGGACCTAGCTGCGAAGTGATGAAGATTACGGAGAAGGCAGAACCTGTTGTGAACGGTTCCATTGTACAGGGAGAAATCTCTGCAGAACTGAATCCTGACGCAGCGATTCGTTTTCACGTGCCTATTGAAGACTTCTTCCACAGTGGTGCGAAAATCGGCGATAAAGTGCAGACGATTATCCGCCGTCTGCCGCATTCTTCCCGTTTTATGGCGAAGGTTACAAAGATATATGGTAGCGCAGACTGTGCAAAGATTTGTGCGGATTCGATTTTAGACCAGAATTCTGTTCGGATTCCCTTTCCGGAAGAAGTGAAAAAGGAAGCATTGGCCATGAAAAATCGGAAAATTACGCCGGAAGAGCTTTCTGGACGTTCTGATTTTCGTGATTGGCCGATTTGTACGATTGACAGCGCCAGCGCAAAAGATTTGGATGATGCTGTTTCCTGTATAAAAATTCCGGGAGGATATCGTTTAGGAGTGCATATTGCAGACGTTTCTCATTATGTGCGCGAAGGCTCTGCACTTGATAAAGAAGCTGCACTGCGTGCAACCAGCGTTTATCTGCCTGATCGGGTGGTTCCCATGCTGCCGGAAGAAATCAGTAATGGAGTCTGTTCACTGAATGCGGGAACCGATAAACTCACTTTTTCGGCGGTTATGGATATCAATCCCGAAGGAGAAATGGTTCATTATGAGTTCCATAAATCGGTAATCGACAGCAAGGTGCGCGGTGTTTATACAGAAGTCAATGCCATTTTTGATGGAACTGCCGATGAAGCTTTAGAAGAAAAGTATGCACCGGTCAAAGAAAGCCTTGAATGTTGTCGGGAACTTGCGGATATTTTGAGAGAACGTGCAAAGCGTGCCGGCAACTTTGACTTAGATACCAGTGAATCTGAATTTGTATTAGATAAAAATGGCCTTTGTATTGATGTTATGCCCCGCCACAGCGGCACTTCTGAGAGAATGATTGAACAGCTCATGATTGCTGCGAATCAGGCGGCTGCAAAATTGGCGAAAGCAAAGAAGCTTCCGTTTGTGTATCGTGTACATGAGCAGCCGGACCCTGACCGCATTGATACTCTGGCAGAATTAGTAGGAGCTTTAGGCCTTTCTGCAAAGAGCCTCAAGCATACAGGCGATGTAACAACGAAAGATTTTGCGGCAATTATGGAACAGGCCGAAGGAACTCCGGCCGAAAAGATTGTTTCCCATCAGCTGCTGCGTACAATGGCAAAAGCGAGATACGATGTCTCTCCATTAGGACATTTTGGCTTGGCTTTAGCAGATTACTGCCACTTTACTTCACCGATCCGCCGCTATCCGGATACATCAATCCATCGCATTTTAACGGCTTTTCTGAGTGGCGAAGACCATGATATGATCGTAAAGAAATACAGCGATTTTGCGGCAGCTTCTGCTAAACAGTCCAGTAGGATGGAAATTAAAGCAATGACCAGCGAACGCGATGCAGATGACTGTTATGCTGCAGAATATATGAAGCAGCATCTTGGAGAAGAGTTTGATGGAATTATCAGCGGCTGCACGATGAGGGGAATCTTTGTAGAATTACCTAATACGGTAGAAGGCTTTGTCCCCAGTATCAGCTTTGAAGGAAAACATTTTGAATTTGACGGAATGGTTTCTCAAGTAGATGTAACAACACATGAAAAGCTGTCTATCGGAGATCCAATTCGTGTAAAAGCTGCTGCTGCGGATATTTCCAGTGGAAGAATCGATTTTGTTCCAGCTTGATTTCTTTTTAAAAAAATAAGAAAGTATGTCCCATACCCTGCATATCTATGTAAAAGAGAGGGGGGTATGGGACATTGATTTTTTTAATGACTTTAATTGGTTCCATTCTAGTGGCAGCGCTTCTGCTGGAATGGGGAAATGCAAAAAAACCTTTGCTGCGTGCGTTTATCAATGCAATTTGGGGAATACTTGCGCTGGCGGTCGTGAATCTAACCGGAATGATGACCGGGGTGACCCTCCCGCTTTCACCAGTTGTAATCGGGGTAAGTGCTTTTGCAAGTTTTCCGGGCGTTATTACTTTATTGCTGTTGCAGCTGATCTTTGGAATTTAAACCATGTGAAGAACTTTTATAGGATCATCTAGCGTATAATGTGCAAGCGGATGTCTGCGCTCTAAATAGAAAGATAGAGAGAGGATTAAAAAACGGCGCTCAAAGAATTGTAAAATCCTTTGGGCGCCGTTTTATGTTTATTTTTTCAATAAGTCAGAAGCTAAATCTGTATCACCGGAAACAAGAGCCAAAAGCATGCGATAGACTCGTTCTGGAGAGCGGTGAAAATTGCGCTTCACCATTTCGGCTTGTCGGTGATCAGCAAGGAGAAGGGTAAAACTCATCAGGTCGGAAGTTCCTCCCGAAATATGGCAGCAAACTTCATAACCTTTTTCGAGCTTGTGAACTTCTACTTTATTTTCTCGTTCATTGCGGGCAAATGCTAAAAGTTCTGTAGCAGCAGCCACTGCTTTTTCCCGTACTGCTGTTGGTAAAGCAGTATCGAGCTGACGTGCAATGCCGACTGCAGAAGACCCTGCAGAGTAATTTCCGGCTTTATCACGAAGCAAAATTCCTTTTTCAGTCAGACCGGACAGAGCGTCATTCAGTTCAAAATAATTTGCAAGCCCGGCCCCTTGAAGGCTTTCTAATATTTCCTGCTGAGAAAGCGGAGAATTGACCGAAGTTAGCAAATAGCATAAAAGAATTCGAATTTCTTCCTGACTTCTCAGTCCACCGGGTTCTATCCCGGCCGTAAAGGCATCATAAGGCATTGGGCTCATCCCCCCGTTCCATTCCTATTTTAGCACAAAGACAAGGGAATACGCAACGAAAATGAGAAGTTAACTTTCCTTTTTTGAAGAGAATTTTGATGAGGATTGTGCAACCTTTAAAATTTCTTTTTGTTGTTTTGTAGAAGAGATCCGATACAGCGCAATGAGCTCTCTTTCTTCAGACGAAAGTTCTGTTATTTTTTTGATTTCTTCTTTTGCAAATGGTTTTTGACTGCCGGAATCTGCTACCTGTGGAGGAATGGACTCAGAGTCCAAAAATGCTGACAGCGGAACATTTAAAATTCGCGAAATCTGATTTAGCATATGAATGCTGGGCGAAGTTTTTCCGGTTTCATAATAAGTGTAGGTGCTTCGGTCTATTTCTAAGACGTGTGCCATCTGTTCCTGCGTAAATCCGTTTTCACGGCGAAGCTGGCGGAGAGTCACAGAAAAATGGCCGAGATAGTGGTTGGTGGGCAATATAATTCCCCTTTCTTTAAAAGGAATTTAGCCAGACGAATTTTTTCTGATAAGGAAGGACTTGACGAAGGGCAAAAATTCCGCTATACTAATTTAGTCTTATGCATGCTACTGTGGCTCAGTTGGTAGAGTAGCTGATTCGTAATCAGCAGGTCATCGGTTCGAGTCCGATCAGTAGCTCCAAACTTGGAACCGCATGGAAGGTCGCTTAGGTGGCTTCTATGCGGTTTTTTTCTCATCATGAGATGTTATAGACTAGTAGAATTAGTTTATCACTTTTTTCTATAAAAATAAAATAACAAATATTTATGGGACTATAAAGATAATTTATATAGACAATAGGGGGCGCTAAAATGCTGGATATTCGGATAGAGACTTTTCTAACAGTCTGCGAATTTATGAATTACACAAAAGCGGCACAGAGATTAAATATTACCCAGCCGGCGGTTTCCTATCACATTCATACTCTGGAACAAGAGTATGGAATGAAATTGTTTGATTTACAAGACAAAAAATGGGTTTTGACACCTGCCGGACAAGCTGTTCGTTCTGTTGCATTGACTATGAAACATCATGATTCTATGCTGCGTATGACTCTTCAGCGAATGAAAAAGAACAAAGAGCATATCGTAATTGGAGCAACTTTGACAATTGGTATCTATTTGCTTCCGAATATCATTGCGGATTTTTTGCAGGACAACCCATCTATGCAGATTCAGTTGATTATAGCAAATACACAGGAATTGTTAAAAAAACTTGACGCGAAGGAAATTAATTTTGCTTTTGTAGAGGGACTTGTTCCACAGAATGAATATGAAACAAGAGTTTATAGCAGAGAACCTTTTATCGGAGTTTGTGCAGCTGATTATCCTTTGCGTGGCTCTTTTTGCTATTTAGAAGATCTTTTGGAAGAACGTCTTTTATTGAGAGAACAGAGTTCTGGCAGCCGAAGACTTCTAGATAGATGTTTGCAGCGCCGAAATCTTCAGATATCGGATTTCCATTCTCAAATGGAAATTAATAATTTGGATGCTTTAAAACATCTAACGGAACGAGGTTGTGGGATTACCTTTTTATTCGAGCGGGCAGTTGAAGAAGAACTGCAGAGAGGAACCCTAAAAAAGATTCCCATTAAAGATTTTTCTATTGCACATGATTTTACATTCCTTTGGGAAGAAGGCAGTGCTTTTTCTAGGCACTATGAATCTTTTTTTCAAACAGCTCTGAACCATAAAAATAAAAAGCCATAGGATTTTTTAGGAGAGTAGGGAAATCCTTGTAAAGAGACTTTTTCAAAGGAGGAGATTAGGGTGAGCCGTTCGGAACATACTGAAAAATTGCTGAATACTTCAAAAAACATGATCTTTTTTATATTGAGTGGCGTTATTTATTCAATCAGCGTGCGTGTCTTTACAGCGCCAAATGAGATCGCTCCCGGCGGACTGACTGGTGTTTCTACGATGCTGAATTATATATTTGGCACGCCGATAGGTGCGATGACCATGTTGCTTAATTTGCCCGTTTTTATCTGGGGCATTTTTGAAATTGGATATAAGCTGGTTTCCAGGACAATTTTTGCAACCTTGTGTTCGTCTATTGCAATTGACTTAATTGGATTTGTCATACCGCCTTATTATGGAAATCCGCTTCTCGCAGCGATTTATGGAGGGGTATTGGAGGGGATTTCACTTTCTCTTGTTTTAGGACGAGGCGGTACAACCGGTGGTACGGATATGATTGCAAAGCTTTTAGCCCGCCATTTTCGCCATTTGAGCATCGGAAATTTGATGATGGCGATAGACGGCGTGGTTATTTTGGTTTCTGCAATTGTTTATCAGAGCCTTGAGAGTGCGCTCTATGCAGCGATCACCGTCTTTGTTTCGACCCGTGTAATTGATGCATTGCTTTATGGCAGTGACGGGCGTGCGGGCAAACTGATTTTTATTATGTCCAAAGGAAGTGACGAGATCGCCAAAAGAGTTTTACATGAATTAGACAGGGGAGTTACCGAAATTCATTCTCGCGGAGCGTACAGTGAACAAGAGCAAATGACTCTTTTATGCGCGGTAAGCCGGACAGAAGTTTATAAGGTGACAGATATCGTTCGGGAATTGGACAAAAATGCGTTTATGATTATCGGAGATGTGGGACAAATTAACGGAGAGGGATTTTATATTCCCAAAAAAGAAGATAAAACACTTCCAGAGCTTTTGAATTCTCACAGAAAAAGAAGAGAAAAGCAAAAATCAGAGGAGGAGTTATCTGATAGTCCAAAAGGTGAACAGTAATTTTCATTTTAAAGATATTTTTTGGACAAAATAAAAAAATTGTCTCTTCCTTCATACTAAATAAAAACGTATGATAGAAATAGTCATTTTTGAATTGATGAGAACGGGCAGATATAAGGGGAGGCGGGGTCCCGATGAAGCAGTCTAAGGGAGTACTGCGCATGATCGTTGAGACTACAGTTAGAAAAGCGCTGAATGATTTAGAGAAAGATCCGGAACGTACCATTCGTAACTTGGTAGAAATCGCGCATGGATTTTCGAAAGGCGAATTTCAGAAAAACTTTTTTCAAATTGTACAGTCTATGTTAGAAAACGAAGACAGTGCTTATTATCTTTTGGTGAAAAATTTAGTATATTATGTAGATCACGAGACACTACTTACATTCGGAATGAATTTAGGCTATAACGGCTGTGCCAATGGATCTAAAAAGATGCGCCAGGCAGAAGAGAAATATGGATTTCATGTACCATGGTCGATGTGCTTCTGCATGAAAGAAGGGGATGCTTCTTTCCCAATTGAGCAAAGCTATGAGATTATTGAGCAAGGTAAGACATGGGGAGCCTACACATATTTCTTTTTTAGCTGTGATGAACAGTTAGAGGAAATCTCTCAATTAGTTGAATCGGAGCCGGATTGTGCTTTTTTAATTTTTATAGAACCTCAAAAGGGGAAGGAAGCACAGGAACGATTTGGGCAAATGCATAATGTGATGATTTTTGTGCGCGGAGATTGTCCGAATTCCATCGAGACAGCCAAATATTTAGTGGAAAATAAAATGTTAGTGGGAGCATACCACCTATATTCAAGTGATCAAGTTTCAGAAATTGAAACAGGCACATGGCTAAAAGAAATTTCTTCTTCCGGAGCTGCTATGGCTTTTTTGGCCGCAGAAAAAGGCTGCAGTCAAGAAGAAAGAAAAGAAGTTTGGAGCTATATTAGAAAGACACGCTTTTATCAGGACTATCCCATCATTCCGGTGGAATTTTCTATGGATATGATCACGATTGATCAGGCGTTTTCCCCTGATACCTGTTCTTTGCATTTTTCCCCTTCTGGACAAGTAACTTTGTACGATAAAAATGGGACACGAAATTTAGGGCTGTATTCGTGTGGGACCCTTTTACAGCAGATTTTGGGCGGAAACATGCAAGAGACTGCAAATATTTGATAAAATAAAAATGGCTTTGAAAATCTGATTAGAGATTTTCAGGGCCATTTATTTTATGTAGAGATTTTAAATCTGTTTGATCTTTAGGGTGAGGTCCTTCTTCCATATCAGAGACAATTTTGCGTGCGACGCTGCTCATAGAGGATTTTAGAAGAGAGACAAATTTTTCCGGTCGCATACATTCTTTTGCAAGAAGCCATCGTTCGATTGCGCAGAGAAAGGCGTCCGAGAAGAACACAGCAAAAAATTCCGAATCTTCAGAGCTATCAATCATTTCCCACAGATAATTTAAAACGATCGGCCGTAACAAAGATTGAAAATAATCGTGAAAGCAGTTTTGTCCCGTTACTTCGAGGGCATTCATATAAAAATGGCGGTTTTTGTAGAAGTAATCACAGATATCTTCAATTAAAGACCAGCCATCATCGTAGTTTTTATCATGAACGGCACCCACAAATTCCGTGTAAAAAATCCAGTTTACCAAATCGTATTTATCTCGAAAATGGTAATAAAAGCTTTTTCGGTTCATGCTGCAGTGCTCACAAATATCGCCGACGCTGATTTTTGAAAAAGGCATTTTTTCCATCAGGCTTTTCATGGCAGATGCTAACGCTCGCTTAGTGATTGCTGAATCTGACATTTGTTCACACCTCTTTCTTTTTCTATATGCTATTATTATAACAAACCTTCAAAACAAAAATCAATCCTAAATTCTAACTGCGGAATAGTAAAGCAGTATATAGTAAAGTTTGCTTAATAGTAAAAGCAGGAGCGCGGTAAAAAACCACGCTCCTGCTTTTAAGGAGAAATATGAAAAAGAGTGAATTTATGTGAAACCCTTTCACAAGAGTCTTATTATCATCAACAGGTTTCTTTCCCTAAGAACATTTTAAGAATACCCTTTTTATGTGTGCATTAGTTTAGAGAAATGTAAAATCTGGGTAAACTTTAAGTGATTGTTTGGTGAATTTTGTTTTTATAAAAATGGACAAATTTTCAAAGGCATTTTATTGTCATTTTTTTAAAAATACGATATAATAAATTTGATTAAGTATTTTTGGAGGGTATAATGGGAATGCATCGAAATCGCAATATCGGTCGTGATATTAGTCATGCCGTTCGGGATGCTATGCGTACCGGTAATTTTGAAAATCTTGGCAATACAGTGCGTAATACAGTTCGAGATGTTACCGCTGATGTAGAAGCAGATGTGCGTGATTCTATGTCTGGCAATCATCAGAAGAATCAGTCTGCCTATCCACCCCCACCTTATCAAAAGCCCTCTTCGAATTATCCCCCCTATTATCGCCCTTATCGTTCAGCAAAAACTAAATCGGAGATGATTCCTGGAAAAGTTTCGGGAGGTGTGCTGCTGGGAACAGGATTGGCAGTGGGAATTCCCTGCCTGGTGACGGCAATCGTCGGCTCAGTAATGACCGGCATGGGAATGATTGCTGCTTCTGTCTTTGCAGTTGGCGGTGTTATTCTTTATATTTTGTCTGCTGTTGGAGCTTTTCTTTTTGGAAAAGGGACTTCTCTTCTCAGAAGAGTCAGGCGGTATCGAAAATATCGAGCGCTGATGCAAGGGGGCTCTTTTTGTTCAATTAAACAGTTGGCGGATGGAATTCATAAAGCGCCCGAATATGTAACAAAGGATCTTAAAAAAATGATGGCAAAAGGAATTTTCCCAGACGGCCATTTGGATGAGCAGGGAACAACCTTTATGCTGGGTGATGAAACTTACCAAAGCTATCTGCAGGCGGAAAAAGCGCGCAAGGAACGTGAGGCAGAGGAGGAACGCCTGCGTTCTGACCCGGCTGCAGCTGCACTTGCGCAGGCAAAAGCAGAAGGAAGTCAATATATCACGGCTATTCGGGAGGCAAATGATAAAATTCCCGGAGAAGAGATCAGCCGCAAGCTCGATCGTTTGGAAGAAGTCTGCAAAAAGATTTTTGATTATGTAGAGGAGCATCCCAAAAAGCTGCCGGAGATCCGGCGCTTTATGCAATATTATTTGCCGACCACTTTAAAATTGGTCAACGCCTATCAAGAATTTGACTGTCAGCCTGTGCAGGGAGAAAATATTCTGCAGGCAAAAAAAGAGATTGAACAAACGATGGATACGATTAATACTGCATTTGAAAATTTGTTGGATACACTTTTCCAGGACGATGCATTGGATGTGGCAACCGACATTTCTGCCTTGGAGACCATGCTGGCTCAAGCAGGGCTGACCGGCAAGGATTTTAAAAAAGAAGAAACACAGAAAGAACCGGAACTAAAGCTGTAAAGAGAAAATAAGGAGGAAAGATCTTATGAGTAATGAAAAAACAGAAATGCCGACTTTGGTACTCGATGGAGCGCAAGAGGCACCGGCGGCACCTACTTTGGAGACAGTAACGCCTTCCGAACTTACCCAGAAACCGGAAGACATAGAAAAGATGAATCTGACACCGGATGAGCAGAAAATGGTGGATGATTTTTCGAAGAAAATTGAACTGACAAATTCCAATATTATTTTACAGTATGGTTCCGGAGCACAGAAAAAGGTCGCGGATTTTTCGGAAACCGCTCTAAATTCAGTAAAAACAAAAGATCTCGGAGAAGTTGGAGATATGCTTTCCGGAGTTGTCTGTGAACTCAAGAATTTTCAGGTTGAAGACAATGAAAAAGGGATCATGGGATTCTTTAAACGCAGCGGTAATAAAATTAATGCATTAAAAGCACGCTATGCTAAGGCAGAAACCAACGTTGATCAGATTTCATCTGCGTTGGAAGGCCATCAGGTAACTATGCTCAAAGATATTGCTATGCTGGATAAGATGTATGATCTCAATAAGGTCTATTTTAAAGAGCTGACCATGTATATTTTAGCCGGCAAGAAAAAGCTTCAAGAGGTGCAGACGCAGCAGCTGCCTGCTTTGCAGAAAAAAGCAGAAGCATCAAATCTTCCGGAAGATGCTCAAGCAGTCAATGATCTTGCCAGCATGTGCAATCGCTTTGAAAAAAAGCTGTATGATCTGGAACTGACGCGCACAATTTCAATTCAGATGGCACCGCAGATTCGTCTGGTACAGAATAATGATCTTTTGATGAGCGAGAAAATTCAGTCAACGCTGGTCAATACCATCCCACTTTGGAAGAGCCAGATGGTGCTTGCTTTGGGAGTGGAACATTCACAGCAGGCTGCAAAGGCTCAGCGTGAGGTAACAGACATGACAAATGAGTTACTCAGGAAAAATGCGGATACGCTTAAAATGGCCTCTATTAATACTGCTAAAGAAAGCGAGCGGGGCATTGTAGATATGGAGACGCTGCAGCATACAAATGAACAGCTCATTACAACACTGGATGAGGTCATGCAGATTCAGAAAGACGGCCATGAGAAGAGAGCTGCTGCAGAGCAGGAGCTGGGTAAGATTGAGGGAGAATTGAAACAGAAACTGCTTTCTCTACAGACACAGCAATAAAAAAAGAAGGAAATGGTAGAGCATGCCGATTAAAATTCCGGATGACTTACCGGCAAGGAGTGTCTTGCAGGGTGAGCATATTTTCGTGATGACCGAACGTCGGGCACTGCATCAGGATATCAGGCCTTTGCGGATTGCGCTGGTGAACCTGATGCCGATTAAAATTACAACAGAAACACAGATTTTACGCTGTATGGCAAATACGCCTTTGCAGATTGAAGTCGATTTGGTACAAATGGCTTCTCATAAGAGCAAGAATACGCCGGAAGATCATCTGTTGGCTTTTTACAAAACGTTTGATGAGATCGAAGAGAGTCACTATGACGGCTGTATTATAACGGGTGCACCGGTAGAACTGATCGATTATGAAGAGGTGGAGTACTGGCCAGAACTGTGCAAAATCTTTGATTGGACAACCACACATGTCCATTCCACTTTCCATATTTGTTGGGGAGCACAGGCGGCGCTTTATTATCATTATGGGGTCCCAAAACATATTCTGCCGGAAAAGCTATTCGGCGTTTTTAAACATCATGCACTGACAAAAAAGTCAAGACTGTTCCGCGGATTTGATGATGAGTATTGGGTCCCACATTCCCGACACAGCGAAGTGACGGCAGAAGATATTCGGAAAGTTCCAGAACTAAAGCTGATGTCTGTCTCGGAAGAAGCCGGGGTCCACATTGTCGGGGATCAAGAGGGCCGGCAATTTTTTGTAATGGGACATTCGGAATATGATGTCGGTACTCTCGGAGAGGAATATTTTCGAGATGTCAGCCGTGGTCTGCCGATTTCTATGCCGAAACATTATTATCCGGATAACGATCCTTCTAAAAAGCCAATCGATAAATGGCGCGCTACTGGGCAGCTTCTCTATACAAATTGGCTTAACTATTTTGTGTATCAAACAACGCCTTTTAATTTGGACTTGCTCGGGCGTAATTCTTTAGATTGCGCAATGCTGTAATATTAGAAAAGTTTTTATGAGAGTATCATTATAAAAATGGTACTCTTCTTTTTTTGTTTTCTTAATAGTAGAGGTTCGACCTAGTTCCCGTAATTTTGCATCGGAAATTCTTTATTCTTTTGAATAAGGAATTTTTTATGAAGGAGGCCTTCTTTTGAGCGTCGATCTAAAATTAAAAAAGGACGAGCTTACTGCACTTTTGGATGGGGAAATTGACCATCATTGTGCCAGAAAGCTTCGGGAAGAAATCGATGAAGCGGCGGAACATATTCGCCCGAGACGTTTGATCTTGGATTTTTCCGGGGTTAGCTTTATGGATAGTTCGGGGGTAGGACTGATTTTGGGAAGGTGCCGTCTGATGAATTTATGGAAAGGACGCGTTACCATTCGAAATGTGCCCGAAAAGCTAAAACGAATTGTTTCTCTGGCAGGATTGTCAGAACTATGTGATATTGAAGAAGGAGTGAGTGTAGAAAATGAAACCGACGAATGAAATGCACCTGCGCTTTTTAAGCGCTAGCAGCAATGAGGCATTTGCCCGTACTGCAGTTGCAGCTTTTGCTTCGCAGCTTGACCCGACTGTGGACGAGCTGTGTGATCTGCGGACAGCAGTTTCAGAAGCTGTAACGAACTGCATTGTACACGGGTATCGGAATACGATCGGAATGGTCTACATAGATTGCATGATTTATGGGGAACACACGATCCAGGTTAAAATCAAAGATCACGGCTGTGGAATCGAAGATGTGAAACAGGCAATGGAACCAATGTTTACGACCGGCGGAGAGGAACGTGCGGGGCTGGGGTTTGCAGTTATGCAAAGTTTTACCGATCGTTTAAAAGTGCGCAGCAAGGTCGGAAAAGGCACAACTGTCGTTATGGAAAAAGATTTTTCACCCCGTCCGCGTCACCATGGATAGAGAAAAGGCCACCCAAGAAAATATCGGGCTGGTTCATGCCTGTGCCAGACGATTTCTCGGGCGCGGCGCAGATTATGATGATCTTGTTCAGGCTGGATGTGAAGGATTGGTAAAGGCTGCCGATCGCTTTGATGAGAATCGTGGCTGCTGCTTTTCAACTTATGCTGTACCGGTTATTTTAGGCGAGATGAAAAAGCTCTTTCGAGAGGGCAATACTGTTAAGATGGGGAGAACATTGCAGAGCCTTGCCTGTAAAGCAAATCGTTGGAGCAGCTCATTTGCAGTAAAAGAAGGCCGGCAGCCGACTGTAAGCGAAGTCGCAGCCGGATTGGGGGTTTCTTCAGAAGAAGCAGCCGAAGCTCTCTGCGCAGGCCAAATGCCGCTTTCTTTAACAGAAGAAAACGATGAAGAGGGACAACTGGATTTACCGACTGAGTCGGAAGAAGAACGGATTACAGAGTCTATGTCTCTTCGCGAAGCATTAAAAGATTTGCCTGCAAATGATCGAAAATTAGTCTGGTTTCGTTATTTTCAGGATCAGACACAAAATCAAACAGCGCAAAGACTCGGGATGACACAGGTGCAGGTTTCTAGAAGAGAAAAGAAGATTCTGACTGAATTACGGCAGATGCTTGGGTAAGGCGACAGAATCTGGTGCTTTTAAATATAAAAGATCCATACATGTAGAGGCGAAATAAAATTTGCAAAAAGATGAAAAAAGTTGTTGACAATCAGTAACTAAAATGATATTATAATAAAGCCGTCGAAAAACGGAGCGAAAAAATTCAAACACTCCTACGAAATATGATGAGTTTTGAAAACAAGCTTTGTGCAATATGACGGCGCAGGACCTTGAAAATTAAACAACGAAAAGAGACAAAGGGACCCGGAAAGATTCCGAGAGGGATTGGAACGGAACGAGAAGAAAAACTCGTAAAAAACGGACAAAAGAAAAACACGCAAGTGTTTTGAAATGAGCTAACGAAAGCTCTGAAATACGATTAGAGCGCGGAAGCGTTTTGATAAAATATTTTAGAGAGTTTGATCCTGGCTCAGGACGAACGCTGGCGGCGTGCCTAACACATGCAAGTCGAACGAAACTTAAAGGATGAAGTTTTCGGATGGAATCCGATAAGTTTAGTGGCGGACGGGTGAGTAACGCGTGAGGAACCTGCCTTTCAGAGGGGGATAACGTCTGGAAACGGACGCTAATACCGCATAACATTTTCTCTTCGCATGGAGAGGGAATCAAAGGAGCAATCCGCTGAAAGATGGACTCGCGTCCGATTAGCTAGATGGTGAGATAACAGCCCACCATGGCGACGATCGGTAGCCGGACTGAGAGGTTGAACGGCCACATTGGGACTGAGACACGGCCCAGACTCCTACGGGAGGCAGCAGTGGGGGATATTGCACAATGGGGGAAACCCTGATGCAGCAACGCCGCGTGAAGGAAGAAGGTCTTCGGATTGTAAACTTCTGTCTTTAGTGACGATAATGACGGTAGCTAAAGAGGAAGCTCCGGCTAACTACGTGCCAGCAGCCGCGGTAATACGTAGGGAGCAAGCGTTGTCCGGATTTACTGGGTGTAAAGGGTGCGTAGGCGGTTCTGCAAGTCAGTTGTGAAAACTATGGGCTTAACCCATAGCCTGCAATTGAAACTGTGGGACTTGAGTGAAGTAGAGGTAGGTGGAATTCCCGGTGTAGCGGTGAAATGCGTAGAGATCGGGAGGAACACCAGTGGCGAAGGCGGCCTACTGGGCTTTAACTGACGCTGAAGCACGAAAGCATGGGTAGCAAACAGGATTAGATACCCTGGTAGTCCATGCCGTAAACGATGATTACTAGGTGTGGGGGGTCTGACCCCTTCCGTGCCGGAGTTAACACAATAAGTAATCCACCTGGGGAGTACGACCGCAAGGTTGAAACTCAAAGGAATTGACGGGGGCCCGCACAAGCAGTGGAGTATGTGGTTTAATTCGAAGCAACGCGAAGAACCTTACCAGGTCTTGACATCTATCGAAACCCTAAGAGATTAGGGCGTGCCCTTCGGGGAACGGTAAGACAGGTGGTGCATGGTTGTCGTCAGCTCGTGTCGTGAGATGTTGGGTTAAGTCCCGCAACGAGCGCAACCCTTACTGTTAGTTGCTACGCAAGAGCACTCTAGCAGGACTGCCGTTGACAAAACGGAGGAAGGTGGGGACGACGTCAAATCATCATGCCCCTTATGACCTGGGCTACACACGTACTACAATGGTCGTTAACAGAGAGAAGCAAGCCCGCGAGGTGGAGCAAAACTCTAAAAACGGTCTCAGTTCGGATTGTAGGCTGCAACTCGCCTACATGAAGATGGAATTGCTAGTAATCGCGGATCAGCATGCCGCGGTGAATACGTTCCCGGGCCTTGTACACACCGCCCGTCACACCATGGGAGCCGGTAATACCCGAAGTCAGTAGTCTAACAGCAATGAGGACGCTGCCGAAGGTAGGATTGGCGACTGGGGTGAAGTCGTAACAAGGTAGCCGTATCGGAAGGTGCGGCTGGATCACCTCCTTTCTATGGAGAACAGTTAAATGGAAGCATTTAACGACATTCCAAGGTCAGGTTTCCTGAGTCTCTAATCGTTGTTTAATTTTGAAGGCCTTGCAAAAGGACTTCAGAAGGTGGAAGGGTAACAGCCACCAGTTATGGGGGTATAGCTCAGCTGGGAGAGCGCCTGCTTTGCAAGCAGGAGGTCAACGGTTCGATCCCGTTTATCTCCACCAAGGCTCCGAAAGGGGCCAAAAGAAAAGATGGGCAGACGGTGAGAACCGGAAGCCGGAAACATGGGCTTATAGCTCAGCCGGTTAGAGCGCACGCCTGATAAGCGTGAGGTCGGTGGTTCGAGTCCACTTAAGCCCACCAGCACCGAAAGGTGCAAGTTGTACATTGAAAACTGAATAAAGAAGTAGAAGCAGATATTGAACGCAACAATGAGAAATCATTGTTAGAAATTATTATCAAATCTACAATTTCATTAAGCAACGATGAGAGATCATCGTCAGCTGAGAACCAAAGAAGAACACATGGTCAAGCTACAAAGAGCGCAAGGGGAATGCCTTGGCACTGGGAGCCGATGAAGGACGTAACAAACTGCGAAAAGTTTCGGGGAGCCGTAAGTAGGCATTGATCCGGAAATATCCGAATGGAGCAATCCGGCTGGAGACATGTCCAGTCATCCCGACGTAAATTCATAGCGTCGGGAGGGGAACCGCCTGAACTGAAACATCTAAGTAGGGCGAGGAAGAGACATCAAATGAGATTCCGCAAGTAGTGGCGAGCGAACGCGGAAGAGGCCAAACCGAAGGGAGTAATCCCTTTGGGGTTCGGACAGCATAATGGATGTGGAACTTTAACAGAACAGCCTGGGAAGGCTGGCCAGAGAGCGTGAGAGCCGCGTAAGTGAAAAGGTGAAACACCAAGCTGTATCCAGAGTACCGCCGGACACGAGAAACCCGGTGGGAATACGGGGGGACCACCCTCCAAGCCTAAATACTACCCAGTGACCGATAGTGAAGAGTACTGTGAAGGAAAGGTGAAAAGGACCCCGGAAGGGGAGTGAAAAAGAACCTGAAACCTTGTGCTTACAAGCACCGAAAGCCCGTCAAAGGGTGATCGGGTACCTTTTGTAGAATGGTCCGGCGAGTGAATGTGACTGGCAAGGTTAAGGACTTCAGGTCTGGAGCCGCAGCGAGAGCAAGTCTGAATAGGGCGTAAGAAGTCAGTTATATTCGACCCGAAACCGGGTGACCTACCCATGTCCAGGTTGAAGTGGAGGTAAAACTCCATGGAGGACCGAACCGACTCCCGTTGAAATGGTAGCGGATGAGGTGTGGGTAGCGGAGAAATTCCAATCGAACTCGGAGATAGCTGGTTCTCTCCGAAATAGCTTTAGGGCTAGCCTTGTATTAGATTACCGGAGGTAAAGCACTGAATGGTCTAGGGACCGAAAGGTTACCAAAACCTATCAAACTCAGAATGCCGGATAATTGATGTACGGGAGTCAGACAGTGTGAGATAAGTTTCATTGTCAAAAGGGAAACAGCCCAGACCCACAGCTAAGGTCCCAAAACACGGTTAAGTGGAAAAGGATGTGGGGTTGCACAGACAACCAGGATGTTGGCTCAGAAGCAGCCATACATTAAAAGAGTGCGTAATAGCTCACTGGTCGAGTGACCCTGCGCCGAAAATTTAACGGGGCTAAATCGTGTACCGAAGCTTGGGATGCAGAAATGCATGGTAGGAGAGCGTTCTATACGGGGTGAAATCATAGCGGAAGCGATGGTGGACTGTATAGAAGTGAGAATGCCGGAATGAGTAGCGCGAAATGTGTGAGAATCATATTGGCCGAAAGTCTAAGGTTTTTGGAGGAAGGTTCGTCCGCTCCAAGTAAGCCGGGAGCTAAGGTGAGGCCGAAAGGCGTAGCCGATGCACATACGGTGGATATTCCGTAGCCGCCAAAAGATTTAAGATAAGTGACACCTTGAAAGGGCATGACCCGGGCGTTGGTTGACCCGGGCGTAAGGGACCGAAATTAGAGTAGGGAAGCATGCTTAGACGAGGGCGAGAAAAGCTTATTGTATATCTTAGGCGCCCGTACCGCAAACCGACACAGGTAGACAGGAAGAGAATTCTAAGGCCAACGGGAGAAGGGTAGTTAAGGAACTCGGCAAATTGGTCCCGTAACTTCGGAATAAGGGACGCCACAGAGATGTGGCCACAGTGAATAGGCCCAGGCGACTGTTTAGCAAAAACACAGGTTTCTGCCAAATCGTAAGATGACGTATAGGAGCTGACACCTGCCCGGTGCTGGAAGGTTAAGAGGAGATGTGCAAGCATTGAATTGAAGCCCCAGTAAACGGCGGCCGTAACTATAACGGTCCTAAGGTAGCGAAATTCCTTGTCGGGTAAGTTCCGACCCGCACGAAAGGTGTAACGATCTGGGCACTGTCTCAATTACCCGCCCGGCGAAATTGTAGTACCGGTGAAGATGCCGGTTACCCGCGACAAGACGGAAAGACCCCATGGAGCTTTACTGTAGTTTAATATTGGGTTTCGGTAATTTATGTACAGGATAGGTGGGAGACTTGGAAACCCCGGCGCTAGCCGGAGTGGAGTCACCCTTGGGATACCACCCTTAAGTTGCTGAAATTCTAACCTGCGGCCGTGAATCCGGCCGGGGGACATTGTTAGACGGGCAGTTTGACTGGGGCGGTCGCCTCCAAAAGAGTAACGGAGGCGCTCAAAGGTTCGCTCAGCACGGACGGAAACCGTGCTCTCGAGTGTAAACGCAAAAGCGAGCCTAACTGCGAGGATGACGGTCCGAGCAGTAACGAAAGTTGGAGTTAGTGATCCGGCGGTATGAGAGTGGAATTGCCGTCGCTCAACGGATAAAAGCTACCCTGGGGATAACAGGCTGATCTCCCCCAAGAGTCCACATCGACGGGGAGGTTTGGCACCTCGATGTCGGCTCATCACATCCTGGGGCTGTATTCGGTCCCAAGGGTTCGGCTGTTCGCCGATTAAAGTGGTACGCGAGCTGGGTTCAGAACGTCGTGAGACAGTTCGGTCCCTATCTGTCGTGGGCGCAGGATATTTGCGGAGAGCTGTCCTTAGTACGAGAGGACCGGGATGGACGCACCGCTGGCGCACCAGTTGTCATGCCAATGGCACAGCTGGGCAACTATGTGCGGATCGGATAAACGCTGAAAGCATCTAAGCGTGAAGCCGACTCCAAGATTAGATATCCCATGGCGTAAGTCAGTAAGACCCCTTGTAGACTACAAGGTTGATAGGCTGCGTGTGTAAGTACGGTAACGTATGTAGCTTGGCAGTACTAATAGGTCGAGGGCTTGACCATTAACCTTCTTTGGTCCGCGCTCTTTCTCTCTTCTACTTACCTTTATTCAGTTTTCAGTGTACAAAATGTGCATGTTTTATGCACCATTAGCTCAGTTGGTAGAGCACCTGACTCTTAATCAGGGTGTCCCGGGTTCGAGTCCCTGATGGTGCACCAAACTACTTCCGGGCTGCCAGCTTGGCTGCCCGGTTTTTCTTTTTTAAGTTGATATTTTATTTCCCCGCTGATTAAAGTCAGCGGGGACTTTTTTAGCCTATCTGCTTTTACAGATAGGCTAAATTTTATATGCTTTCAAATATTAAACAATTCGATTCATATGAATTTGTTCAATTTCAGAGAAATATTGAAATAAAAGCTCTAGAAAATATTTTGAGGGATGTGACAAATACCGCTCTTTATGCCGAATCAGAGATAGGTGTTGGTTTAATGGCTCGCTTTGACAGTAGACTGGAAAAATATTAATGTCTTCTGGAATGTCTTTCCGTTGATTCACAAGGCACATTTGCGAAGCAAAGCAGGCTGCCAGTTTTTTAAAGCAAATAATAGAACTGATCTGCGTATAAGAACTCGTCATATATACTTTTGGCATTACGCCCGCGTTATCAAAGCATTCCTTAATTTTACGCCCCATTCGATTCGAAAGGATGCAGAATGGCAGCTTCGAAAAATCGCTGATATTGGCTCCGTGAAGTGCTGCCGCTTTCAGTGAGTTTGCTTCGTCTTTATAATACTGCTGTAAAAGCGAATCAGCTACGCAGAGGTAAATTTGATCAGTCATCAGATCCCAATTGAGCAGTTTGGAATTTTCTTCTTCCGATAAAACAATCGCAAAATCTAGTTCTCCATCTAGAACCATGGGCTCAAGTTTTGAGGAAATTGTATCCGTAATCCGAATTTCTACGTTTGGATATCTGGCGGAAAATTTCGGAAGAATATTTGGTAAGCATGCATTCATCCGCAGCGTACTGGCACCAAAACGTAGCACGCCGCGCTCTTCCTGTTTGATATCAGAAAGAATATCTTTTAGATTTGTTTGTTCTTTATTAACAACATTCGCAAAGGCCAGCACAAATTCGCCTGCGCAGGTCAGCGTGAGTTTTGGCTTACGATTAAACAGTTTTACACCATAGAAATCTTCTAAACGCTGGATATGATTACTCAGTGTTTGCTGAGAAATAAATAGCCGATTTGCGGTATGCGTCATGTTAAGATCCTTTGTGAGCTCTGAAAAATAAAAGAGACTTGTAAGATCCATATTGTTTTCCTCCACAAAAATTATTTGTGAATTTTTTAAAAATATCCTGTTTGATTTGTACTAACTCTTATATTAACATGTAACTGTCAGATATGCAAGTCGCGCGGCTGTTGACAAAATTCCTATTTGGAGGGTTTCTATGAAGATCGGTTTTATTGGCTATGGAGAGGCCGCCTATAATATCTCTTTTGGATTAAACAAAGAAGGACTAAAAGGGATTAGGGCCACCGATGCTATGATGAATGACAGTGTTATGGGAAAACAGGTGCATACCCGTGCAGAAGCAGCAGGAGTTACTTTAGTGTCTTCCAACAAAGAAATCGCACAGTGGGCAGACCTGATTTTTGCAGCAGTTCCTTCTTCTTTTACGATGGATGTATGTAAAGATGTCGAAAGTGTCCTTCGTCCGGGTCAGCTTTATGTGGATGTGAGTGCTTCAACACCTTCTATAAAGCAGGCAATCTGGGAACAGGTCAAGAATACAGGTGTTCTTTTTACGGATGCCGCAATGTTGGGCTCTTTGCCAAAAGATCAGCATCGGGTTCCGATTACTGCCAGTGGAAATGGAGCAGAAGAATTTAAAAAACTTATGACGCCTTATGGTATGAAGATTACGTTGGCTGGAGAAAAGGCCGGGGCGGCGTCCGCCATTAAACTGGTGCGCAGTATTTACATGAAAGGAATTGCAGGATTAATGATCGAGATGCTTCAGGCAGCTGATGCCTATGGAGTATCCGAAGAAGTAATCGCTTCTATTTCAAAATCCATGGATGGAATTCCATTTACAAGCCATCTTGACCGTCTTGTTACTGGTTCAGCTCTTCACTGCACTCGGCGTGCCGCGGAATTGAAGGGATCTATTGCCATGTTGGGCGAAGCAAATCTCAGCTCTGATATGACAAAAGCCACAAAACAACGTTTGCAGGATCTTGAGGAATATGACTTTGCAAAGCGCTATGTGGACAAGAAACCTTCCGGATGGAAAGAAATTATTGAAACAATCCGTGTGAAATAATAGGGAGGAGCTTAAAAATGCCTGTTGGAAAAAGGATTTATCTAAAACGTGAGATGCCCGATCCTGAAATTATGAATCAGTTTAAATCAGTTCCGGCCTCTAATACAGCAGATGTGATGGGACGCAGCTGTGCCATGAATCCACGCATCAAGCTGGTAAGCAAACCGAAAGCACAAATGATGGTGGGACCTGCTTATACGGTTAAATGCCGTGCAGGTGATAACCTTACTCTTCACGCTGCCTTGAATTTCTGTAACGAAGGGGATGTGCTGGTCGTATCAAATGAAGAGGATTCCACCCGTGCATTGATGGGCGAAGTCATGATGGCTTATTTGAAAGAGACTAAAAAGGTTGCCGGAATTATCCTCGATGGCCCTATTCGCGATATTGATGAAATCGGAAATTGGGATTTCCCCGTTTATTGTACCGGTACTACCCCAGGAGGTCCTTATAAAGAGGGACCGGGTGAAATCAATGTTCCTATCTCCTGCGGTGAAATCAGTGTAAACCCTGGAGACATTATTCTTGCTGATCCGGATGGTGTGATCGTCATTCCAAGAAAAGATGCAGCTGTTGTTCTGAAAGATGCACAAAAATTCCAGGAAGCTGACGAAAAGAAACTGATTGCAGCCAAAAATGGTACTGCTAACCGTGCCTGGGTGGAAAAAAGTCTTGAAGAAAAGGGCTTTGATATTATCGATGAGATCTATCGTCCCTGAAATTTTTAGCTTAGAGTAAAAGCTTTTGATATTGGAAGAAAAATTTGATATTGGAATAAAAATGATAAAAAGGAGTGGGTTGTAATGAGTCAACCGATAATTGCCTTGATTATTTTGGCAATTACGATTGTCCTGTTTATATGGGAACCAGTTCCCATTGTTGTTACTGCTATCGGTGCTTCTCTTGCTTTTGCTTATACTGGAATTATCAAAATTACTGATGTTTTTACCGGTTATAATAGTACCACTATTATTTTGTTAGCTGGTATGATGGTTTTAGGATCTTCACTTTTTCATACCGGCATTACAGATGTAATCGGACAAAAAATGGTTAAGATTACCGGAAAAAACGAGCGAAATATTATTCTTGCAACTTTAATTGTCTCTTGTCTCATTAGTGGTGTCTGCAGCAATATTGGAGTCATGGTCGCTATGGCTCCGCTGGTGACGGCAATGTGTATTTCTGCCGGAGTTGGTCCTTCAAGATCCTTGTTAGCATTGCTTTTTGGTGCACAGTTTGGCGGCTTCCTTACACTCGTGGGTGTAGGATCTAACGCTTCTGCTGCTAGTGTTATGAGTCAAATGGGCTATCAGCCTTTTGGATTTTTTACAATTACACCATTTGGTATTGCAGTTTGCATTCTTGGAACTCTTTACTTTACGTTCATTGGCTCAAAATTCATTCCTGATACCGGCTATATTCCTGAATTTGCCGATACGGAAAAGAAAGAGCTTAATAAAAAGAAAGCAGTTATTGCCAGCGTTACCATGCTGTGCGTGCTGGTCGTGATTGCAATGAATCCTAAAAATGTACCAATGCATATTGCGGCTGTTGTGGGTGCTTTAGTGGTTGTCGGAACCAAATGTATGTCTGTCAAAGATGCTATCCATGCAATCGACTGGAACTGCCTCGTTTTGGTGGGATCCCTTACAGCAATTTCTACCGGTGTACAGAACAGCGGTGCCGGCGATGCTATGGCTAAGATGATTCTGAATATTCTTGGCGAGCATCCAAATACTTTTATGATTACCACCGTTATTTTCTTTGCGGCCGCTCTGCTGACACAGGTTATGTCAAATATTCCTACCATTCTTCTGTTCTTACCGATCGGATTTTCGATTGCACAGTCCATTAACGTAAGTCCTTACGCTGTAGCAATGGTCATTACACTAGCTGGAGCAGCCTCGTATGCGACTCCTTTTGCAGCTCCACAAAATATGATGACAGTTGGATGGACACGCTATAAATTCTCCGATTTTGTTAAGATTGGAATTCCAATGGTATTGATTACTTATCTTGTGGTTGTAATTCTTATCCCGATTTTTATGCCTTATTAGTTGTGAGAGGAAATGCTTTTTATGAATGAGCTTATCAAGGGTATCTATGATCTGCACGTTCATACGGCTCCTGATGTGGTGCCGAGAAAATGTACAGATCTGGAATTGGCCCAAAGAATGTGCGATTGCGGAATGAAGGGCGGCGCCATAAAATGCCATTTTGGCGATACATCGGCACGCGCGGCGCTTTTAAGGCAGCAGTTTCCGCAGCTTCAAATTGTTGGGGGAATTGTTCTGAATCGCTATGCGGGAGGGATCAATCCTTATGCGGTGGAACGTGCGGCTCAGATGGGCGGAAAATTTGTATGGTTTCCGACCCTGGAAGCACTTTCCTATCAAAAGTTTCATCATCAGGGCGAGCCTGAATCCGACCTTTCTGGATTTTTATCAATTCTTGATGAAAAAGGAAACCTTGTGCCTGCAGCCATAGATGTTTTAGACATTGCAGCGCAATATCATATGGTTGTAGGGACGGGTCATATTGGGGCTCCGGAAGGGATGGCATTGGTACGGGAAGCCGTCCCCAAAAAAGTACAGATAGTTTTGACCCATGCAGATAATCCTGCCGATCAGTATACTGTGGAAGAGCAGCGCGAAGCGGTACGGATGGGTGCAATAGTGGAACATAGCTATCTTTCAACCTATTGGCATCGAACGCCAATTGAAGAGATTGTACGGCAAATTTATGCGGTTGGCTGCGAAAATGTAATTCTTTCAACGGATTTTGGCCAACCGAAGTCCCCCTATTTTGATGAAGGAATGGAACAGTATGCACGGCTGCTTCTACAGGAAGGACTAAGTCAAAAAGAACTATTTCAAATGATGGTAGAAAATCCTCGGCGACTAATTTCATAAAGTTATCATTCAGTTTTGTTTTTAAATTTTTTAATAATATTTTTCTCCCTTAATTTTATAAAAAGGAAGATCGCAGGTAAAAATATATCTGCGACCTTCTTTTTTGTGCTTCCATTTAAAAAGATCAAGATCTTCAATCCGATTTAATAGGAACTATATGAATATTTGGATAATTTTGGTTTGACTTTATAGGCTGCATTTTTTGTAAATACCGTTATCTTTTTATTTTGCTAAAAAAGTGCTTGACAAAGAAGCAATAATTTGATATAGTAATAAGGCTGTTTCGTTAGAAGGCAAATGAGTTTCCCGGCGGCGAAATGTTGTTATGGCCCGTTGGTCAAGTGGCTAAGACAGCGGCCTCTCACGCCGTTAACGTGGGTTCGAATCCCGCACGGGTCACCATTTGAATATTTCTTATTTTTTATATAGACTAAAAATGCAACCAATACAATTTTTTGTATTTGAGTTTGTTGGTGCAGACAGCGATGAGGGTCCACCTGTTCCCATTCCGAACACAGAAGTTAAGCTCATTTGCGCCGAAGATACTTGGCTGGTAACGGCCCGGGAAAATAGGTAAGTGCCAACATTAATATTCCTCAATAGCTCAGCCGGTAGAGCATGCGACTGTTAATCGCAGGGTCGTTGGTTCGAGTCCAACTTGGGGAGCCAAAATCCATCGTCTTAAAGGACGATGGATTTTTTTATCATCTGTAATGATGGTATTTTAAATTGGTATAATACTTGAGAAAACCTTTTGAATTGTAATTAAGCACTTGTCATGTTATAATAAAATAATCGATTATTTTACAAAAAACAATTTTTATCATTTGGGAAAGAGAATTTATTTATGACTTTTACAGATTTTTCAATCAATCCTGTTATTTTAAAAAACTTGGAGCAAATCGGATATGTAAGCCCATCTCCAATACAGCAAAAAGCAATTCCAGAGGTATTAAAGCATCGCGATCTATTTGGCTGTGCACAAACGGGAACCGGAAAAACGGCAGCTTTTGCAGTCCCAATTCTGCATTTACTAGAGCAGGAAAAGGGCGGGAGCATCAGATGCCTGATCTTAACTCCTACACGAGAATTGGCCATTCAGATTTTTCAAAACCTGCAGGATTACGGCAAAGGGCTTTTTCTTAAAAGTGCTGTGGTCTTTGGCGGTGTTGGACAAGCACCGCAAGTGGAAGCTTTAAAAAGAGGCGTAGATATCCTGGTGGCGACGCCCGGACGTCTGAATGATTTATTTCATCAGGGATATATTGATCTTTCTCATATAGAAATTTTTGTTTTGGACGAAGCTGACCGTATGCTGGATATGGGCTTTATTTATGATGTAAAAAGGGTAATTGCACAACTTCCGGAGCATCGGCAGAATCTAATGTTTTCTGCAACGCTTCCAAAGGAAATTTTGGGATTAGTCAATGAAATCCTGGTTGATCCCGTTAAAATTGAGGTGGCTCCTCCTGCAACGACCGTAGAACAAGTAAATCAGAGCGTTTATTATGTGGATAAGCAAAATAAGGAAAATCTACTGATTTATCTTTTGAAAAATCCGGAAATTAAGTCTGCACTTGTGTTTTCACGTACAAAGCATGGTGCGGATAAAATCGTAAAGTTTTTAACAAGGGCAAAAATTTCGGCAGCGGCAATTCACGGAAATAAAAGCCAAAGCGCTCGTCAGATGGCACTGAGTCAGTTTAAAAACCATAGAGTACGGGTATTGGTGGCAACTGATATTGCGGCTCGAGGGATTGATATCGATGAGTTGACTCACGTTATTAATTATGATATTCCAGAGGTCCCGGAGACTTATGTTCATCGGATTGGAAGAACTGCTCGTGCGGGACACAGCGGTTCAGCAATTTCTTTTTGTGATATCGATGAGAAAGCAGATTTTCGGCAGATCCTCAAGTTGATTCGTCAGCAGGTGCCGGAGGTGAGCAATCATCCATGGCCCATGCAGAATTTAACACCGCTTACAAAAGCAGAGTTGCGTCAAAGACAGGAACTGCATAGAAAAGCTGCACAGGAAGCCAGAAGACGCAGAGAACCTGGAGAATCGAAAAAGTTTGAAAAAAAGCATTCTTCTACGACAAGCGGAAAAACTAGAATGGAAAAATCTGAAAAAGGTTTGAAATCGCAAAAAGGTTTTTTAAAACAGAAAAAGAGCTTAGAGAAAAATCCAAAACAAGCTTTTTCCAAAAAAATTGATCAGAAAAAAGTACCGCAGAATCAAAATGGACGGCAGAAAAATCGAGAAGAAATTCATTCATTTGAAAAGACGGAGACTCCCAGAAACATCAGATTTAATAAAAATGGCCGGGCAGTTGTTAAGTCATCCGGAAAACATTCTTGTAGACCTGAGTTGGAAAAATATTTGCCGAAGCCGCTCAGATCCAGACCGAATGATCAGCCTCTGCATCGCCATCAGTAAAATCTCGGAAAGAGAGGAACTTTTCCATGGCGATTCCAAAATTGATGCGTGCGGCAATTCGTGCGCTGTCAAAGCCTGATTATGATATAAAAAAGACTTATCGAATTGTTCGGCGTCTGGAAAAAGTAAAAGGAATCCAGTTGGTCGATCCCGTTTATAAACCATGGAATTATTATTTTACAGGTGGAAAAAGAGAAGTTCCAGCGCGTGTCTTTGAGTCAGAGAAAGATCGTCTTACTCCGAACACGTTGCTCTTTTTTCATGGGGGCGGCTGGATAACCGGAGATATCGAAAGCTATCAGGAAACTTGTATTGAGCTTTCTAGAATGACCGGATTTCGGGTGATTAGTGTTGATTATCGATTGGCGCCGGAATATCGGTTTCCGGCGGGCTTGGATGATTGCTATCTAGCAGCGAAAGAGGTCTTTCACCGAGCAAGCTTTTTTCATGCACAGCAGGATTCAGTCGTATTAATGGGAGATTCGGCGGGAGGAAATTTAGCAGCTGCAGTTTCCTTAAAGGCAAGGGATTTAGGAGAATTTCAGTTTCAAAAACAAATTTTACTTTATCCAAGTCTTTATAATGATCACCACCCTGAAACCTCTCCTTTTGATTCTGTCAGAGAGAATGGAACCGGAAACCTTTTAACTGCGAAACAAGTGGATGATTATTTGGAACTTTATAAGAGCAGTGATGAAGATTTAAAAGATCCTTATTTTGCTCCGCTTTTGGAATCGAATTTTTCCAATCAGCCGGATACCTTGATCCTATCGGCGGAACTGGATCCGCTTCGGGACGAAGGAGAAGCGTATGGCGCAGCACTTTTAAAAGCCGGAAACCTTGCAGAAGTTCATCGGATTCCGGAAGGACTGCATGGCTTTTTTTCAAACGCAGGATATTTGCAGCAGAAAAAATTATCCTATCAGTACATTAACCGCTTTTTGAATGAAGGAATCAGCCATGAAGATAAAACAGACACAATGGGTAAAATTAGATAAGGCTGCAAGAATTTTTCCATGTATCAGCAGTAAGCGGGACCCAAATGTTTTTCGCTTTGCCTGTGAATTGATGGATCCGGTAGAGCCGGATTTTCTGCAAAAAGCAGTTGATCAAACGCTGGAGGAATTCCCACTGTGGGGCTCCGTGCTTAAAAGAGGGCTTTTCTGGTATTTTCTAGAGAGTAGCTCTTTAAAGCCCAAAGTTCAGCCGGAAACCAAAGCCCCTTGTTCGCCGATTTATGATCGGGATGTGCGAAAGCTTTTATTTGAAGTTACTTATTATCACAACCGGATCAATTTGGAAGTATACCATGTCCTGACGGATGGAACAGGTGCTCTTCAATTTTTCCGCAGTTTGGTGACTTGTTATCTTTATCTGAGATATCAGGATATTGAAGAAATCCCGAATCTGGGATATGACGCCAGCCGATTTGAGCAGGCGGCAGATAGTTTTCAAAAATATTATGGAAAACAGTGCAGTCAAAAGCCACCCAAAGCACCCAAAGCATATCAGCTCCGCGGAGGGAAAAATCCGGATAATCGTTTTTCTGTTATTGAGGGAACAGTACCTCTTGATCAGATGCTTTTTTGCTGCAAAGAGAAAAAAGTAAGTTTGACAGTCATGCTTGCATCGATTTTGATGAATGCGATTGGAATGGAAATGTCTCATAAAGATAAGAAAAGGCCGGTAGTCCTTTCGGTCCCAATCAATTTGAGACATTATTTTCCCTCGGAAAGCGCACGGAATTTTTTCAGTTTGATGAATGTCCGATATGATTTTTCTTCCGAAAATGGGAATGTGGAAGAAATTTTAGGCCCTTTAAAAGAACAGTTTAAAAAAGGCCTTTCAGAAGATGAAATGATCTATCGAGTGAATCAATTTATGACGATTCTGCAAAATCCGATTACCAGAATAACAATTTTGCCAGTGAAAAATTTTTTTATGAGACTTGGATATCAAGTTGCAAGTAAGAACGAGACCGCCGATATTTCCAATTTAGGGCCGATCGACTTACCCGAAAAAGCAGCTTCTCATGTAAAAATGTTTGATGTTTTTGCAAGTAAAGATGGATTGCAGCTTTGTTTGTGTTCTTTTAAGAATGTTCTGACAATGACATTTACTTCATCATTGCGCAATACAAATATTCAAAAAAATTTCTTTCGGACTTTGGCTGGTATGGGTCTTCCTGTAACAATTGCAGCTGTCCCGTTTTCGCAGGAGGAATTATGAAATACTGTGAACGATGCAATCTAAAAGTGCGTGGAAATCTGGAGAGATGTCCGTTATGTCAAGGCCTTCTGAAAGGGGAAGGCAGCGAAAATCCATTTCCTTTTGTGCTGGGAACTTATCAGAAGAACAGCCTGTTCTTTCGAATCTTGCTTCTGTGCACAATTACAATTGGAATCGTTAGTGTAGCCGTTAATTTTCTGCTTCCGAAATCCGGAAAATGGTCTCTCTTTGTGATTGCTGGAATTGGCTGCTTTTGGCTAAATCTGGTTTTGGTCATGTATAAAAGAAGAAACATTTTTAAGACCTTTGTTTGGGAACTTTTTTTGATTTCTGCTCTGTGTGTACTATGGGATTTTGCAACCGGCTGGAACCGTTGGAGCCTTAATTATGCCGTACCGATTCTTTGTATGGCGGTGATGGCAACTTTAACAGTAACAGCACGTATCTTTGGTATAGCGCCTGGAAGCTTTTTGATTTATCTTTGCCTGGTATTACTTTTAAATATTGCAATGTTTGTTTCTCTTCTGATGGGACTTGTAATGGTAGCGCTTCCGACAGTGCTAAGCGTTTGTATGAATTTGGTTTTATTGACGGCACTTTTGATTTTTCGTGGTCGAGAGATGTTGGCTGAACTTCATAGAAGACTGCATATGTGAGAAAAGGGCTGAGAGAGTGTGGAACAGATTGATTATAATTCTTTGATCTTGGTTGGCAGCAATTTAGGGCGCCAGCTTCTGCAAAATGGGGCAGAAATTTATCGGGTAGAAGAATCTATGTCTCGGTTTTTTAAGGCTTATCATGTTTCACAGTGCGATTTATTTGTCTTGACGAGTTGTATTAATGTGACTTTGCAGGACTCGGAAGGGCAAGCGGTTACGCGGATTTTAAGAATTAATGATTACACGACGGATATGGATAAAGTTGAGAAACTCAATGATCTGTGCCGTAAGACTTGTGAAACTACACCGTCTTTAGAGACTGTGCAGGAAGAGCTTAAAGAGATTGAAGAAACGCCGGCGTTTCCTTATAAAATTCAGATGCTGGGATTTATTGGGCTTGCTTCCGCCAGTACGCTCTTTTTTGGAGGCAATTTTGTAGATGCCATTATAAGCGGGGTTGCAGGAATTTGCATGCAGTGGGTGCTTTTTGTTTTTGAAAAATATCGTGCAAACTCCTTTTTTGCTAACCTGATTGCCAGTGCGGTAAGTGCCTTGGTAGCGGTTTTGGCGCTGCAGATTTTGCCGCAGCTTGATCTGGATAAGATCATTATGGGAGCTATTATGAATCTGGTTCCGGGGATTGCCATTACCAGTTTTATGCGGGATTTGCTGTCGCGGGATTATCTTTCCGGGACGCTTCGCTTGGTAGAAAGCTTATTGGTCGCTACAGCGATTGCTTTGGGAACCGGTGCAGTGCTTGCTTTTTTCAGATTTCTATAAGGAGGCAACATGATGGATTATCTCCCTTGTCTTTATAGCTTTATTATGTGCTTTGCTTATTGTTATCGAGTCCATTTAAAAGGGAAGAATATGTTCTTTGCGGCGCTTGGCGGAACACTTGGATGGTTCGTTTTTTTGCTTTTTCAGCCGATTCACAATGATCTTCTACAGTATTTCTTTGGAACAGTTGCATTTTCGGCATATGCTGAACTCATGGCGCGCATAAATAAATGTCCGGTTACCGGATTCTTGATTATTTCTATGCTGCCGATGGTGCCGGGAAGCGGAATCTATCAAACAATGGAGTATGCAATTTCAGGAAATACAAACTTATTCTTAGAGACAGGAATGCACACTTTAGGGATTGCAGGTTCGCTCGCAATTGGGGTGCTTTTAGTTTCTTCCACGATGCGCCTTTTTGTCAATATTCGTACGCAGCGCCTTTCTAAAAAACAGACGGGAACAGGAGAAGAATGAATCGTTCAGAAGAAAAACGATCCGGGATGGATTTAGAAGAAAGAAAATCAAAAGATGCAATTATAGAATCTTTGCCACAGATTTTATTGCCGTGGTTTGGAAAAAATGCCAGAGACCTTCCATGGCGCCATGAAATCACCCCTTATCGCGTTTGGGTCAGTGAAATTATGCTTCAACAGACTCGTGTTGAGGCAGTAAAAAATTATTTTATCCGGTTTATGAAAGAACTTCCTACCGTTTATGATCTTGCCAAAGTACAAGAAGATCAGTTGCTGAAACTTTGGGAAGGGTTGGGATATTATAGTCGTGTTCGTAACCTTCAAAAAGCCGCGATTAGAATTGTGGAAGATTATAACGGAGAATTGCCGCAGCAATATGAAAGCCTTTTAGATCTGCCGGGAATAGGCTCTTATACGGCGGGAGCAATTGCTTCAATTGCATTTTGTCAACCAGTGCCGGCTGTAGATGGCAATGTCCTGCGGGTGCTTTCCCGTATTTGCGCAGATGAGCGGGATATTGCGGATTTAGCAGTAAAAAGAGATTGGGAAGACACATTGGGAAAATTTATGCCGGGAGAAAAAAGCGGTATTTATAATCAGGCGTTGATGGAGCTTGGAGCGATTGTTTGTGTTCCTAATGGGTTGCCTAAATGTGAAATTTGTCCGGTAAAAAAGATTTGTGGGGCACTAAAGCAGGGGAAAACAGGATTGTTACCCTTTAAGTCGCCGAAGAAACCGCGCAAAATCGAAGAAAAGACGGTCTTTTTGCTGGAGCGGGACGATAAAATCGGACTTTTGCGCCGCCCGTCAAAAGGGCTTTTGGCTGGGTTGTGGGAGTTGCCTAATGTTCCGGGAACTCTTACGCAGGAGGAAGCAATCGAGGCCACTCGTGCATGGGGAGTTGAGCCTTTGCGAATTTCTCTGATCGGTTCTGCAAAGCATATTTTTACTCATGTGGAATGGCATATGACTGCCTACCGTATCATTGTGGAACAAACTTGCGGAATGATGGTATGGGCTTCGCCGAATGAACGCAGCCGAAAATTTGCGTTACCAAGTGCTTTCCAAATGTTTCTAAAAGAAAAAGAATAAAAAATAGAAAATTACGATTAAGATAAAAATTTGTTATAACAAAGAAAGGAAATTATGAACCAGGAAAATCGATTTGCAGTATTAATTGATGCTGATAATGTATCTGAAAAATATATTCGTTATATCTTAGACGAAGTGACCAATAGTGGGATTGCTACTTATAAAAGAATTTACGGGGACTGGACGAAACCTTCACTCGGTTCCTGGAAGAGTGTTCTTCTCAGCTATTCCATTACGCCGATTCAGCAGTATGGTTATACAACAGGAAAGAATGCCACGGATTCAGCGATGATCATTGATGCCATGGATATTTTGTATTCCGGTAATATAGAAGGATTTTGTCTTGTCAGCAGTGACAGCGATTTTACTCGTCTTGCTTCTCGTTTGCGGGAAGGCGGGATGGAAGTAATCGGGATGGGAGAAAAGAAAACACCGGCACCCTTTATTGCAGCCTGTAACCGCTTTCGCTATTTGGAGGTTTTGGCGCAGGAAGCAACGGATGACGGAGATGATTCTGCAAATACACCGAAGATACAGCCAGTAGCTGAGGTAACTTCTAAAGAAGTGATTGCGGCGGCAATCCTTTCTATGGTAAGAGATGCATCAGATGAGGATGGACGTTTGCCGATCAGTGATATTGGCAATATGCTCGCCCGTCGTTATCCGGACTTTGATTCCCGCAATTATGGCTTTAAAAAACTGACACAGTTCGTCAGGTCTTTAAACCTTTTTGATATTATTTTTGAACCAGCTGAAAATGGACGCGGAAAAGTGGGATATGTGGCAGAAAAAGAAATTCATCGGTACCGGCCGCGAATTCATGTGTAAAAATAGATACAATTTTGATACGATTGTAGAAACATGTCAAAAAAGAGGCTATACTTTAAAAAAGGAATTATTTTACAAAAGAACTTTTTAGCAAATTTTTAGGAGGACTTTTAATGGTAAGCAAAGTGCAGCATGATTACCATGGCCGCAGACGGAAAAAATTGCTAATCCGTAGGACAGTCATTGTTGTTGTTTGTGTGGTAATTATAGTTGCAGTTATTGGGATCGTTTTGGCTATCAATAAACTCGTACAGCCTAATGGAGAAAATGGTGTAGCAAGTGTTGATAGTGGAAATGTTTCTGTTTCTGAAACACAATTGTCTTCTTCCGATGGTACCATACAGACGGCAGCTGCTGTTGAAGGAAAAGATGGTAAAATTGCTGCGGGAGATAATCTGACAGGCTATGAGGCTTTATATCCGGATCTTTATGCCCAAATGCCGCTGAATGGTGGAAAGCTGAAAGCTCCGGAATCAAAAACAGTCTACCTGACTTTTGATGATGGTCCCAGCGTGCTGACACAGCCGCTGCTGGATGTATTGGATCAATATCAAGCAAAGGTTACTTTTTTTGATACTGCTCAGCCGCTTACGAATGGCTATCAAGACCTAATGAAAACCTGTGTTGAAAAAGGACATGCGGTCGGAATCCATTCGTACAGCCATATCTATGCGAACATTTATTCTTCAGTAGAAGCATACCTTGATGATTTTAACCAAATGTATGAAAAAATTAAATCCGTTACTGGGGTAGCTCCGCGATTCTTTCGGTTCCCAGGTGGCAGTGATGGTGGCGGTAAGTTGAACGAGACACGGCAGAAGATTATTAAGGAAATGATTCGCCGTGGATTTATCTATTATGATTGGGATGGCAGTTCTGGTGATGCGAATGCTGATATAGCTCAAAATGCCGATACGCTTTACACTAATATAATGAGGGCTATTCATAAGGATTGCAATATTATTTTAATGCATAATATCGATGGAAAAGACGCGACAATAGAGGCGCTGAAACGAGTTATTCCAGAGGCGCAGGGAGAAGGATATACCTTTAAGGCATTGGATGGAACGCTTGACCCTACGCATGGATATTGTATGCATGAGACATTGCCAATTTTGATGCAGGCTTTGAATGACAACCCTTATTTTACCGTTTCTGATGAGAGCAAGAAGAAGTTTGGATAGTTTTGATAAAAAAGTAATAATAAAAAGGTCCAGCGAAAGCTGGACCTTTTTTGTATGAGAATTTATTTTGAAAGCAAAAAATTATAATTTTAAACGTTGTCTGAAAAGAGAAGCGGGTAAAGTGCTTTTACAGAATCTGCAAGTACAGAGGCGCCGGCGTCTAAGAGCTCTTTTCTTCCCCCATACCCATAAGCAGCACCAATAAAAGGAATTCCCACTTCTTTTGCACCTTCTACATCAAAGTGCGTGTCGCCGATCATCACAGCCTTTTGAGGATCTGTAACTCCACAACAAGCCATTGCATCGCGAATCAGAGTAGGCTTGTCCGCACCACGTTTCGTTTCGTTTGTTTCATCTACTCCTTCGATTCCGCAGAAATATTGTCTCAGATGAAATTTTTGTAGAAGTCTTTCAATTTGACGAATTGGCTTGCTGCTGGCAGTGCAGATCTTAACACCACAACGATCGAGATCTTTCAGCAGATCATCCATGTTAGGATAAGCTTTTGTGCGATGCCAGCCTTCTTCATTGTAAATCTTTCGGAAAAGAAGGAGTGCCTTTTCTGCTTCTGCTTTTGGCATACCGCAGAATGTCATATAGCTGTATACTGGGGGCGGCCCAATAAACTTTTGAAGAACAACAGGGGATGGAATCGGATATCCCATGGTGCTCAGTACCTGTTTTACAGAATAAATAATTCCCTCTCCGGTTGCGCAGACAGTGCCGTCAAAGTCCAGAATTACGGCATGATAAAGAGGCTTTTGCGGCATTTCTGGTCGTCTCCTTTTTATAAGAATAAGAATCTTTGCAATTATAACATAGAAGAAATTTTCCTGCAAACTTTTGAAAAAGGATTTCAGTTTTGCACAAAAATCAATCCACAGAAAAGAATCCTTCGTGAAATGATTCCATTGCATAGAAGAAATAAATTCTGTAAGATGAAAGAAGAAATGAAAAGGAGAAGATTATGCGGTATCGATTGTTGGCACTGGATTTAGATGGGACACTTATGACTACCGAAAAAAAGGTGACGGATTATACGAAAAAGGTTCTTCTGCGTGCGCAAGAGGCAGGAGTTAGAATTGCGCTTACTTCCGGAAGACCGGTGCCGGGGGTTAGGCCCATTGCAGATCTTTTAAAGCTGCCGCAGTTTGGTGGATATGTTGCTGCCTGTAATGGAGGACGGATTTATGATTGCGCTACAGGCGAAAATCTTTATGAGGAATTTCTGCCACAAAACTTAATTCCAAAGCTTTGTGCCTTTGGCGTCGAAAATGATGTGACGATGGTGGTTTATCACGAAGATCAGCTTATCACACAACAGTCGGAAAGTCGTTATGCACGGTTTGATGCTTCTGTCAATCATATGAAGATTAAAGAATGTAAAGAGCTTTCGGCTGCAATTCAGTTTCCAATCTATAAATTTTTGATGGCGGCAGATCCACCGGTCATTCAAAAATTGATCTCAAAAGCACAAAAGGAATTTTCGCAGTGCAGCGTTTATCGAAGCGATCCATATTATATGGAATTTATGCCGTTGGGAGGAAATAAAGCAAAAGCCCTTCAGGCACTTTTAAACCATCTTGGGTGGGACCGTGAGAAACTGATGGCTTGTGGGGATGGATTTAATGACGTTTCAATGATCGAGTATGCTGGATTAGGGGTCGCAATGAAAAATGCTCAAAAACCGGTATTGGAAGTAGCGAATGATGTTACGCTTTCCAATGATGAAGACGGGGTTGCAAAGGCAGTGGAAAAGTATTGTCTTTCTTAAAATTCTTGAGTAGAAATATTTGCTTTACTTTTTTTTCGGGCATGTTATGATAAAGAAAAAGAAGGGGGCGCCGAAAATTGGAAAAAGAATCTTTGAAACAATATCTGCGGGGAGAAAGCTGCGACGCCTATCGAACTTTAGGTGCACATCTTGTTAACGAAAAGGGGCAAGAAGGAGTTCGCTTTACAGTATTTGCACCAGGTGCAAAGAGTGTTTCTCTTTTGTCAGAATGTACTGATTGGAATCCGATTTTAATGGAGCGGGATTCCTATGGCTTTTGGAGCCTTTTTTCTCATTGTGCCAAAGAAAAGCAGATGTATAAATATCAAATCGAGACACAGGATGGAAAAATATATGACCGAATTGATCCATTTGCTTTTCAAAGTGAGGTGCGACCAAACACAGCGTCGATTGTCTGTGATTTAAAAAACTATAAATGGCAGGACGAAGAATGGCTAAAAAAGCGGAAACAGACGGAAAAATATTATAATGCACCGCTTTCTATTTATGAAGTCCATGCTGGGTCTTGGAAAATCAAGACTGGGAAAAAAGGGGACGAGCGGTTTTACAATTATGACGAATTAGCAGAAATCTTGATTCCTTATGCAAAAGAACAGGGATACACCCATTTGGAATTTTTGCCGTTGACTGAATATCCGCTGGATGCAAGTTGGGGATATCAGGTGACCGGATATTACAGCGCAACTTCCCGCTATGGAACACCGCAGCAGCTTATGAAGCTCGTTGATCAGTGTCATCAGGCAGGACTTGGGGTTCTGATGGATTTTGTGCCCGCACATTTTGTCAGTGATTTTTATGCGCTTCATCAGTATGACGGTACTTATCTTTACGAGAGTGAAAATAAAGATTTGCGCTGCAGTGAGTGGGGGACCATCTTTTTTGATTTTACGAAATCGCATGTGCTTAGCTTTTTAAAATCGGCAGTTGATTTTTGGCTGACTGTTTTCCATTTTGACGGGATTCGATATGATGCGGTTTCCAGAATGCTTTATCAGAACGGACAAGAAGACCATGGTGTTAATGAAGCTGGCGTTTGGTTTTTAAAGAATACGAATTATGAAATGCAGCAGCGCCATCCGGATTGTCTTTTGATTGCAGAGGATTCTTCAAATTTTCCGAAAGTGACGGCTCCCGTAGTTTATGGGGGACTCGGATTTGATTATAAATGGGATCTGGGCTTTATGAACGATACGTTCGATTACATGATGAAAACACCGGCAGAACGCAAAAATTTTGCGGAGCGGATTACTTTTTCGATCAGTTATTTTTATCAGGATATTTTTTTGCTGCCGTTTTCTCATGATGAAGTAGTCCATGGAAAGAAAACGATCATTGATAAGATCTATGGAAGCTATGAAAATAAATTTCCGCAGCTTCGGCTTCTCTATCTTTATCTTTTTACCCATCCTGGGAAAAAGCTCACCTTTATGGGCTGTGAACTGGCTGAGTTTAAAGAATGGGATGAAAATGCAGAACTTGGTTGGAACTTGCTCACCTATCCTAAGCATGACGCATTTCATCATTTTTTCCGAGATCTTCAAAAATTTTATATCAGCCATCCGTCTCTTTCATCAAGTGATTTTAATCCGGATGGATTTCATTGGGCAGATCTAACAAATGCCTGCCGCTGTATTTTTTCTTATTCGCGCAAAAGTGTAAACGGAAAATCTCATGAAAAGCTCTATATTGCTTTGAATTTTTCAGATCGTCCGGCGGTAGATTATGCTCTTCCTGTTGAAGAACAGGGAGATTACGAAGAAATTTTTACAACAGACGAATTTCGCTATAATGGAAATGGCCATAAAAATCTCACAAAATCTTCCTGCCGACGCGGTATGCGACAATGCCTTTTGGTGGATCTTCCGCCTTTTTGCGGATGTATTTTTAAATGTCGGGAATCATAAATAAAAGAAGACCTGCTGAATAAAAATCTTCGGCAGGCTTTTTTATACGGAAATGCAAAAACTTTATGACAAAGGGTTGATTTTTAAAACAATATTAGTATAATAATAATACACCCCCCGTGGGTGGGGGATAAACTTGCTTAATAAAATTTGGAGGAACCAATGAAACAGACATTTGACGTTACTGGAATGACCTGTGCTGCTTGTCAAGCGCATGTGGAAAAGGCAGTCAGCAAGCTCCCGGGAGTAGAAAAATGCAATGTGAATCTTCTTTCCGGCAGAATGGAGGTCACTTATAAAGAGCAGGAACTTAATGACAAAACGATTTGTGAAGCAGTGGAAAAGGGTGGATATGGAGCTTCTCCGATTGTAAAAAATGGGGAGAAAAAAGAAAGGCCACAGGAGTCTATCAAAGAACGTTCTGCTTCTGAGTTAAAAGAAATGAAGCATCGGCTTTTGTGGTCTTTTGTGTTTTTTGTTCCGCTGTTTTATCTTTCTATGGGGCATATGGCTGGACTTCCGCTGCCGGGCTTTTTAAATGGATACGAAAATTCGATCAGCTACGGCATGACACAGCTCTTTCTTACATTGCCGATCATGTATTTAAATAGGGTTTATTATCAGCGGGGATTTCGTTCCCTATGGCACCGCGCGCCGAATATGGATACGCTCATTGCAGTAGGCAGTACGGCGGCTGTGGTGTATGGTATTTTTGCAATCTGCCGAATGGGATATGGTCTTGGAGTTTCCGATAGCGCTCTTGTGATGCGGTATCATATGGACCTCTATTTTGAATCGGCGGGAACTATTTTAACATTAATTACGCTGGGAAAATATTTGGAGACCCGCTCTCGCGGAAAAACGGGAGAAGCCGTAGAAAAATTGATGGACTTGCGTCCGCAGACAGCTATTCTTTTTGAAAACGGAAAAGAAAAAATCATTCCGTTGGAACAGGTGAAAGAAGGGGACCTGTTGATTGTTAAGCCTGGAGCGAGAATTCCGGTAGATGGTGAAATTACAGAAGGAACTTCGGCTGTTGATCAGAGTGCTCTAACCGGAGAAAGTATTCCGGTAGAAAAACATCCGGGGGATTCTTTGATTGCCGCTTCGGTAAACGGCTCCGGACGATTGATTTTTCGTGCGACCCGTGTAGGAGAAGATACAACACTTAGTCAGATTATTCATTTAGTAGAGGAAGCAGGCAGTTCCAAAGCGCCGATCGCCAAATTAGCAGATCGAATCAGTGCTGTCTTTGTGCCAGTGGTAATTTTAATTGCAATCGTTGCGGCATTCTTTTGGCTGCTTTCCGGACAGACACCGGAGTTTGCACTTTCTATCGGAATTGCGGTACTGGTCATTTCTTGCCCCTGTGCGTTAGGACTGGCAACGCCGGTGGCAATTATGGTGGGAACCGGACGTGGCGCACAGCTTGGGGTTCTCTATAAAAATGCTGAGGCGCTGGAACATGCACATTCGGTGGATACCGTCGTTCTCGATAAGACAGGAACGATTACCAGAGGAAAACCGGAAATTACGGACCTCTTAGTGGATTTGGAGCAAAGTTTATCGGAAGACGAATTCCTAAAATTAGCAGCTTCTTTGGAACAAAGCAGTGAGCATCCTCTGGCACAGGCAATTCTAAGAAAGGCAGAAGAGCAGAAAATTTCACTGACCTCGCCGGAAACGTTTGAGGCAGTTCCAGGCAGAGGACTGCGCGCACGGCTCAATGGGATTGACTGTCTTGCAGGAACGTCGGATTTCTTAGAAGGAGAAGGTGTTTCTTGTGAGAATCTAAAGCCAAAAGCGGAAGCTTTTGCAGCACAAGGAAAGACGCCGCTCTATTTTGCCCAAAACGGTCAGTTGCTAGGATTAATCGCGGCAGCCGATCTTCCCAAAGAGAATAGTCGTGAGGCAATTCACACGGTGCAGCAAATGGGACTTAAGGTTGTAATGCTGACTGGCGATCATCGGAAGACAGCAGAGGCTGTACGAAAGAGTCTTGGAATTGATCAGGCGGTGGCGGAGGTGCTGCCGCAAGACAAAGAGCGCGAAATTCGCAAACTGCAAGAGGAAGGAAGAAAAGTCGCCATGGTAGGCGATGGAATCAACGATGCGCCGGCACTTGCTCGTGCTGATGTTGGAATTGCAATCGGTGCAGGAACGGATATTGCAATTGAAAGCGCCGATGTTGTTCTCATGAAAAGTGATTTGATGGATGCCGTCACCGCGATTGATCTTTCCCGTGCGGTGATCCGCAATATTCATATGAACCTGTTTTGGGCGTTCTTTTATAATGCCATTGGAATTCCGCTCGCAGCAGGGGTGTTTTATTCATTACTCGGCTGGACTTTAAATCCGATGTTCGGAGCGGCAGCCATGAGCCTCAGCAGCGTATGTGTAGTAAGTAATGCTTTGCGCTTACGCTTTTTCCACCCCAAAGAACAGACCAATTTGGTTAAACAAACAGCAGTCGAAAAATCCATTTCCAAGGATTTTGAAAAAACAAATAAAGGAGAGCAAGTCGAAATGAAAAAAGTAATTGCAGTAGAAGGTATGATGTGTGCGCATTGCCAGGCACATGTAAAAGAAGCACTGGAAAAGGTACCGGGAGTAGAAAAGGCAGAGGTTAGCTTAGAAAATAAAAATGCCGTTTTAACCCTAAAGGAAGAAGTCGCGGATACGGCTTTGCAGGAAGCGGTTAAAGAAGCAGGGTACGAGCCCGGAAAAGTAGAGGCTGACTGATGCAGGCAGATCCAAAGATAATCAATCGTCTCTTAAAGACCGCAATGGGGCAGTTGCAGGGTGTACAGAAGATGGTGGATGAAGACCGTTACTGCATTGATATTTCCAATCAACTGTTGGCTGTAACGGCGATCCTGCAAAAAGCCAATAAAGAGATTATTCGTGCACATATGCGCGGATGTGTAAGAGAAGCTTTTGAAAGTGGTGACCCGGAAGCTAAAATTGATGAACTTTTAAGAGTGTTTGATAAGATGACGAAATAAAAAGAGCCGCAGGACCATATTTATTATGGTTTTGCGGCCCTTTTATTTTTATTGTAAAAAACCAAGGGAAAAGATTGCTTCACACACTTCCTTTATGTTAGAATTATTCATATTATATATCATTATATATTTTGAATACATAAAGAAACTTTATTGGATAGAAAAGGGAGATGCGTGGGTGGATATCGGTCAATTATTCAGTCTGCAAGGGTCGTTGTTCCTGATGATTCTGCTTGGATTGTTCCTTAAGAAAAAGGGAATCATAGATGATAACGGAACTCGTTGTCTAACAGATCTTTGTATGGATGTAATTATCCCGTGTAATACCATTAAATCTTGTCTGGTGGATTTTGACACGGCTGAAATGCAGGCTTGCTGGTGGATTCTTCTTGTCAGTGTACTGATGCAGTTTGTCGGTATTATCCTCAATCATTTCCTTTTTAACCGTTTTAATGAGCAGCAGAAAAAAGTCCTTCAATACTGCACGATTGTTTCAAACGGAGCATTTTTAGGGAATCCGGTAGCCGAAGGAATTTATGGGAACATTGGATTGCTTTATTCTTCTATTTTTCTGATTCCACAGCGTATGGTGATTTGGTCAGTCGGTACTTCTTATTTTGTTTCCGGGGAAACTACAGACCGCAAAAAAGTCATTCGAAATGTGCTGACTCATCCGTGTTTAGTCGCTGTTTACATAGGATTGCTGATCATGGTGACCAAGGTGCAGCTGCCGGAGTTTATGACTTTGACGATTAAAAGTATCGGAAACTGCAATTCTGCAATTACTATGATGATCGTAGGGACCATTCTTGCCGATGTAAAATTCTCCACCATTGTCAATAAATCAACGCTCTTTATCAGCCTTCTGCGTCTTGTACTGCTGCCGATGGTTGCGTTCGGACTCAGCACTGCCTGCGGGTTGGAACATGCAGCTGCCGGTGTTTGCGTAATCATGGTTGGTATGCCTGCGGGCGCTACGGCTGCTATTTTTGCAGCGCGCTATCACAGTGATGCACCGTTTGCAACAAAGTGTGTGGTGCTTTCTACTCTGCTATCGATGATCACAATTCCAATCTGGTGCTATTTGATTGGTTAAAACAGGATACCATTCAGCTTGCCGTTTTCAAAAGATTTAAGTTGGGTCTTTGAGAGCGGCATCTTTTGTAAAGAATGCCTGATATCCGATGGTGACGAGCAGAACGCTCGCAAGTGCGGTACATCCTAAAATTGCCAGCATAATTCCAATTTGGTACTTGATAGCGGTCATCGGAAAAGTACCGGAGAGAATTTGTCCGGTCATCATACCCGGCAAAGAGACAATACCCATCGTGAGCATATTCGTCATATTGGGAAGGATTGCACTGTCAAAGGCATCATTGACGATCTTGTGAGTTGCCGCTTTTGGAGTGGACCCCAACATCAGAGAGTTTTCAATGATTTCTCGGTTTTCTTCAATCCCACTTTTTAGCTTATTTGCACCGAGTGCGAGCCCCGTCATAGCATTACCGATAATCATGCCGGAAATTGGGATACAGTATTGTGGATTAAACCACGGGGTCACCCGTAATACTGCCAACAGAAAAACAAGTGCTGTAACAATATAGGAAGAAATTAAGCAGATGCCAATTAGCCGCCGCAAAGCTTTTGGCAGGTCTTTGGAAACTCGGCGGCAGGCGGTTCGAATTGCAAATGCTAGCATAACGCAAAGCATAAGACTGGTTAGCCACCAGCTTGGATGATCAAAAACGTACATCAAAATGAATCCCATCAGTGTCAGCTGAACAGTCATGCGCACGGTGGCAGTGAGGATAAACTTTTCTCTTCCAATCCCCCGCGTTTTAGAGAGGACAAGCAGTAGAAGAACAAAAACATATGCGATTGCAAGGTTCCAGATTGGCAGATCCATGATAGCGTTCATAAACTTTCTCCCTCTTTTATTTTTCCGCTTTCCAATGTGACGATATCTTCTGAGAACATAGAGGAAACCTGGTTTGAGTGGGTAATCAAAATGAGCTGGCGTCCTTTTTCTCGTACAAATTCTGCCAGATTTTTGGTCATTTGATATTCCATCTCAGGGTCGAGTGCTGCAGAGGGTTCATCCATCAGATAAGTTTCAGCATTCATTAAAAGGATGCGCGCCATACAGAGGCGCTGTTTTTCTCCGCCGGAAAGCTTATTGCAGGAGTCACTGAGCGACTTTGGCAGCCCTACTTTTTCTAATGCGCCCTGTAGAAGATTGCGTGGGGCGTCCTCATCTTCGGAGAAACGACGTCCGATTTGAAGGTTGTCTTCAATTGTACCGGGATAAAGGATTGGAGTTTGACCGAGCATGACGACTTTTCGACGCAGCTTTACAGCGTCAATCTCGATGAGTGATGTTTGGTTATAAAAAATATTGCCGGCAGTTGGCAGATACATTTTGTTGAGCAGCCGCAGAAGGGTAGTCTTCCCGCTGCCGGAAGGTCCCACAATGCAGGTAATCTGTCGGTCAAATGTAAAATTCGGAATGTCGAGAATAGTTTTATAGCGTACTTGTTCCAATTTAAACAAATAAAATTCCCTCTTCTTTTTGCAGATTGCTTTTATTGTAATCTGCTGCACAAAACTGTGCAATAGAATCTTTGTAAAATCATTCAATATTTTGTTTTATTACGAAGAAAAAAATTTTATTTGGGATAAAATAAGAATTGACATTTCCGAAAGTCATCGCTATACTGAAAACAGTCACAAAAAGGGAGTAGTTGAAAACGCATTTGTCAACATCACGATCTTTTAAAAGATCTGGCAATGCGTGCCGATATCGGTAACAAGACTTTTCGGAGACTGTCCAAGATTGCAGTGGGCAGCTTTTTCCGAAAAGTCTTTTTTGTTTATCGTTCCCTTTATGAGCAAGAAAAGGAGCGTAGATTTTTGTGGGAGATTTTTCATTTTTAGTCAAGGGGATTCTCAGTGTTACTCCACAACAATTCATCATGTGGATAATCGGCGGCGTTTTGATCTGGCTTGCCATTAAAAAGGATTTTGAGCCGGCTTTGCTGCTTCCAATGGGATTTGGTGCAATTCTGGTGAATCTGCCGTATTCCGGTGTCTTGGGGAACTCCGGGATTATTCAATGGCTTTATGATGTCGGCATTCGTGCCAGCGAGGCAATGCCGCTGCTTTTGTTTGTTGGAATCGGAGCAATGATCGATTTTGGACCTCTGCTTTCCAACCCGCGGATGCTGCTTTTCAGCGGTGCGGCGCAGTTCGGGATCTTTATGACCGTTGTTTTGGCAGTCCTTTTGGGGTTTCCGTTAAAAGACGCGTTGTCGGCCGGCGTGATCGGTGCAGCGGATGGTCCGACTTCGATCTTTGTTGCAAAAACACTTAATAGTAATTATATCGGTGCCATTTCGGTAGCCGCTTATAGCTATATGGCATTGGTACCAATTATTCAGCCTTTTGCGATTCGGCTCGTCACGACGGAAAAAGAACGCAAGATCCGGATGCCCTATCATCCGAAGCAGGTCAGCAGACTGACAAGAATTCTTTTTCCAATTTGTGTGACGGTTGTTGCGGGACTGATTGCACCGGATTCGGTTGCTTTGGTGGGCTTTTTGATGTTCGGAAATCTGATTCGGGAATGTCATAAGTTGGATTCTTTAAAAGAGACTGCAGAAGGACCGCTTACCAATTTGATTACGATCTTTCTCGGAATTACAATCGCGTTCCAGATGCAGGCGGAGCAGTTCCTAACTTTTGGAACATTGCTGATTATGGGGTTGGGACTTTTTGCTTTTATTTTCGATACGATCGGCGGAGTCCTTTTTGCAAAGCTTCTGAATATTTTCCTGCCGGAAGGTAAAAAAGTCAACCCAATGGTAGGCGGCGCCGGAATTTCGGCGTTTCCAATGAGCTCGCGCGTGATTCAGAAGATGGCTTTGAAAGAAGATCCTACCAATCATTTGCTGATGCACGCAGTCGGCGCAAATGTAGCAGGACAAATTGGATCGGTTGTTGCAGGCGGAATCATTTTAAGTCTTGCAGGGAACTTATTGGGGGTGTAAAATAGAAATGTTAACAATGTTGGCAGATTTCCAGAGCGTTTTGGGAATTGTTCATGAATCCGACCTTTTCGGAAGCTTTAAAATGATGGGATTAGGGATGCTTGGCATTTTGATCGTTATGATGCTGCTGTATCTTTTGATTATGGTGCTTTCGAAATTCGGAAAAGAAAAAAAGAACTGAGGAGCGTCAAGAAACTATGGCAGACAAAAAATTTGTGGAAGCAATCACTCCCATGGATGAGGATTTTACCCGTTGGTATACGGATATCGTCAAAAAAGCGGAGCTGATGGATTATTCCAGCGTAAAGGGCTGTATGGTGATTGAACCTTACGGATATGCAATCTGGGAGAATATCCAGAAGATTTTGGATAAAAGATTCAAAGAGCTGGGACATGAAAATGTTTATATGCCCATGTTTATTCCGGAGAGTCTTTTGAATAAGGAAAAGGAACATGTAAAAGGATTTGCGCCCGAAGTTGCGTGGGTTACGCAGGGCGGCGGAGAAAAGCTGGAAGAACGCCTTTGTGTGCGTCCCACCAGCGAAGTGCTTTTCTGCGAGCATTATCAGAAAGTGATTCATTCCTGGAGAGATCTGCCGAAACTTTATAATCAGTGGTGCAGCGTTGTCCGCTGGGAAAAAACGACCCGTCCTTTCCTGCGCAGCAGTGAATTTTTGTGGCAGGAAGGCCATACGATGCATGAGACGCCGGAAGAAGCTAAGGAAGAGACCATGCGGATGCTGCATTGCTATGAGGATTTTTATCGTGATTCTCTCGCAATTCCAGCAGTGACCGGACAGAAAACGGAGAAAGAAAAGTTTGCCGGAGCGGAAGCCACTTATACGATCGAACCGATGATGCACAATGGCGTTGCTCTGCAGGGCGGTACCAGCCATTATTTTGGAGATGGATTCGCAAAGAGTTTTGGAATCACCTTTACAGGGCGTGACAATACATTACAGCATCCCTATCAGACGAGCTGGGGTGTTTCCACCAGAATGATTGGTGCGATTATTATGGTTCACGGCGATGACAGCGGCTTAAAACTTCCGCCGGCAATCGCTCCGATTCAGGTCGTTATTGTGCCTGTTGCACAGCATAAGCCAGGGGTCCTCGAAAAAGCGAATGCACTTTTTGAAGAGCTCAAAAAAGCTGGAGTCCGGGTCAAGCTGGACGATTCTGAGCAGTCTCCCGGTTGGAAATTTGCCCAATATGAGATGAAGGGTGTTCCGCTGCGGCTTGAAATCGGGCCGAAGGATATCGAGAAGGACCAATGTGTTCTTGTGCGCAGAACGGACCGCGAAAAGATTTTTACACCGCTCGGAACCCTTTTGGAGTCTGTCAATGAGCAGTTGCAGAAGGTACATGATCAGATGTATGAGCAGGCCCTCGCAAATTTGAACGCTAAAACATTTGTGGCGCATAATCACGAGGAATTTTTGGAAATTGCCAAAAATAAACCTGGATTTATCAAAGCAATGTGGTGCGGAGATGCGGCCTGTGAAGAAAAGCTGAAGGATGAAACCGGCGGCGTTAAGTCCCGCTGCATTCCATTTGAAGAAGAACATGTAGCCGATACCTGTGTCTGCTGTGGAAAGCCTGCAACTCATATGGTTTATTGGGGACGTCAGTATTAAAAAATCAGATCCGGAATTTTTCGGGAAAACCCGGAATTTTCCGGATTTTTATTTGGAAAGACTTGTTGTTTTCTAAAAAATTGGGTATTCTAGGAAAAGAATGATCTTCGTCTGATTTTTTCTATATTAAAAGGAAAGGACGGAAGAATTTTATGAAAGCGAAAACATGGAGAAAGATTTCTTTTTTTGCAGGTGCTGCTGCCGTCGGGACGGCATTTGCCAGAAAATCGGGATGTAATCAAATTGCAGGCACTAAGGCAAAAGGGATTACAATGATTCTGCATGACCGAAAGGGAAATCCGAAAGGTGCGGCAGCGATCGGCGCAATAGGGCCAATTTCGGTTGGAAGATTAGCAGCAACCGTTTGCGGCTGGACTGCAGCAACAGCTGCCTCCAAGGCAAAGTCTGCAAAATATCGGGAGAAGCAGTGCCAAAAGAAGAGCTAGCATAATGAACAAAAAGAGACTTTAAATTTTTCTGTTTATTACAAAAGAAATTCTTGCATTCCTAATCTGTTTATGGTATTATAATCAAGCACGACTGCGACAGATATGCGTTGAAGCGGGAGGTTGCGGCTTATATTAAGCCGGTTTTTCCGTGGAGTATGTCCGATTTTAAACCGGGCGAGAAAAGATTGTGTGCAGCGAAAGAGTACTTGTGCGACTTTTTCCTGTTCAGGATATTTTTGCCAAGACCCGGGTCGCCCCAAAAGGGAGATCCGGTTTTTCAATGGGCCGAGATGAAACACCCGGAACATTGTAGGAAAAATTCCGCCAAAAAGGCCTTTCTAGTCCGCCAACTACAATAAGGAGGCGATTTTAGTGGCAGTCAAAGAAAAAATCCGGATCAGAATTAAAGGGTACGATCATCAGCTGGTCGATCAGTCTTGTGAAAAGATCGTTCAGACCGCAAAACGTACAGGCGCCCGCGTAAGCGGTCCTGTCCCGCTGCCGACCGAAAAGCAGATCATCACGATTCTGCGTGCTGTTCATAAGTATAAGGACAGCCGCGAACAGTTTGAAATGCGTACCCACAAGAGACTGATCGACATCCTCAGACCTTCCAACAAGACTGTTGAAGCTATGATGGGTCTGGAACTCCCCGCCGGTGTTGAGATCGAAATTAAACTGTAACAGGATTCTGTTATAAGTAATTTTTCAACCGACCAGCGTCGAGGTCATGTTGGCAGAAACGCCAACCAATAACCATAGGAGGTAATCCGAACAATGAAAAAAGGTATCATTGGCAAGAAAATCGGCATGACGCAGATTTTCGACGAAAAGGGAAATGTAATTCCCGTTACGGTCATTGAAGCAGGCCCTTGCGTGGTTGCTCAGAAAAAGACCGTAGAGAACGACGGCTACCAGAGTGTTCAGCTCGGCTATGGCGAAATGAAGGCACAGCGCCTCACAAAGCCTATGAAGGGCCACTTCGAAAAAGCAGACGTCGCTCCGAAAAAAGTCCTTCGCGAGTTTCGCATGGACGATGCTGATGCTTTGAAAGTCGGCGATCTTGTAAAGGCAGACGTTTTCGCTGCCGGAGATAAGGTCGACGTACAGGGCACCAGCAAAGGCAAGGGCTGGGCCGGCGGCATCAAGCGCTGGAACCTGCACCGCCTGAAGGAATCCCATGGCACCGGCCCGGTAGCACGTCACGCCGGTTCCAATGGCTGCTGCTCCGATCCGTCCCGTGTATTCCCAGGCAAGCATATGTCTGGCCATATGGGCGCTGAGACGACCACTGTACAGAATCTGACGGTCGCCAAAGTCGATGCAGAAAACAATCTGATCGCTATCAAGGGCGCCGTTCCGGGCCCGAATGGCGGTATCGTTGTCATTCATGACAGCGTTAAAGTGAAAGCGTAAGGAAAGGAGGAACCGAAATGCCTACAGTAGCAGTACTTGATATGACCGGCAAGGAAGTAGAGAAAATCGACCTTTCCGACGCCATTTTCGGCATTGAGCCGAATGTCAGCGTAATGCATGACATTGTAAAGAATTATCTGGCCAATCAGCGCCAGGGCACACAGTCTGCGCTGACCCGCAGCGAGGTTTCCGGCGGTGGCAGAAAGCCCTGGAAACAAAAAGGCACGGGCCACGCCCGTCAGGGTTCCACCCGGGCGCCTCAGTGGACGCACGGCGGCATTGTTTTTGCACCAAAGCCGCGCGACTACAGTTACACCCTCAACAAGAAGGTGAAACGTCTGGCACTTAAATCCGCGTTCTCCAGCAAGGTAAAGGATGACGAGATGATCGTTCTGTCCGCAATTACTCTGGATGATTTCAAGACCAAGGCCATCGCTGAGATGCTCAAGGCTTTGGGAGCGGATAAAAAGGCTCTGATCGTTCTCCCCGAAAAGGACGAAAAGGTAATTGCTTCTGCGAATAACCTTCCGGGAGTAAAAACCGCAATGGTAAATACCCTGAATGTTTACGATATCCTCAATGCGGACAAATTTATTGTCCTGAAGGATGCCGTAGCACAGATCGAGGAGGTGTACGCATAATGACCGCACACGAAATTATTATCCGCCCTATCATCACTGAAAAAGCAATGCAGGGAATCGGAAATAAGGTCTACACCTTCCAGGTGGCAGACAAGGCCACTAAAATCGATGTCAAGCGCGCTGTGGAAGAAGCCTTTGGCGTAAAGGTCAGCAAGGTCAACACTCTGCACGTGCGTGGCCACCTGCGTCGCCAGGGCCGCACCGAAGGATATACCGCCTCTTGGAAGAAAGCAGTCGTCACTTTGACCCAAGACAGCAAGACGATCGAATTCTTCGAGGGCATGATGTAAGGAGAGCTTCCTTACAAGAAAATACCGTTAAGGAAACTTTCCGGCAACGTATGGGGAGTGACAAACCCCGCAAAGCCATCATGAGGAGTGTGAAACCGAAATGTCTATTAAAAGTTATAAACCTACTACGGCTTCACGACGCAATATGAGCGTCACGGACTATTCCGGGCTTACCAAAAAGGCTCCTGAAAAGAGTCTGCTGGATTCCCAGAGCCATCAGTCCGGCCGTAATAGTTACGGAAGAATTACCGTTCGCCATCGCGGCGGCGGCAACCGTCAGAAGTACCGTATCATTGATTTTAAACGCCAGAAGGTAGATATGCCAGCAACCGTACAGGCTCTGGAGTATGATCCAAACCGCTCTGCTTTTATTGCTTTGATTCAGTATGAAGACGGTGAAAAAAGTTATATCATTGCACCAAACGGCCTAAAGGTCGGCGATAAAGTTGTCGCAGGTGCAAGTTCCGATATTAAGCCCGGCAACGCATTGCCGCTCGCTAATATCCCATCCGGTACCTTTGTCCACAACGTTGAGCTTTATCCCGGTAAGGGCGCACAGATGGCCCGTTCAGCCGGTATCATGGCACAGCTGATGGCGAAGGAAAACGGCATGGCGCTTTTGCGTCTGCCTTCCGGAGAACTCAGAAATGTCCCCGATGCCTGCATGGCGACCATTGGCCAGGTCAGCAATATTGACCATGAAAACGTCAAGATCGGCAAAGCAGGACGCACACGTCATATGGGCTGGCGCCCGACCGTCCGTGGTTCTGTTATGAACCCGAATGATCATCCGCACGGCGGCGGCGAAGGTAAAGCGCCTGTTGGCCATCCTGGCCCAATGACCCCTTGGGGCAAACCTGCTCTTGGTCTTAAGACCCGCAAACCTCACAACCGCTCCGATAAATTTATCGTGAAGCGCAGAAACGGCAAATAAGGCAAACAGAAAGGAGCTATTCATATGGGCAGAAGCTTAAAAAAGGGTCCTTATGTTCAGCCTGTGCTGTTGAAAAGGATTCAGGAGATGAACGAGAAGGGCGAAAAGAAGATTGTTAAGACCTGGAGCCGTTCTTCTCAGATTTTCCCCGACTTTGTCGGTCATACAATCGCCGTCCATGACGGCCGCAAACACGTGCCGGTATATATCACTGAAGATATGGTAGGACATCGCCTTGGCGAGTTCGCACCTACTCGCACCTTCAAGGGTCATTCCGGCTCAAAAACCACCACAGTGCCGGGTAAATAACGGCCGAAAGGAGTGTATCACATGGAAGCAAGGGCTTATCTTAATTACGCCCGTATCTCTCCCCGCAAAATGTCCATTGTGCTGGATTTAATCCGCAATAAGCCAGTGGATCTTGCAATGGCTATCCTTCAGAATACCCCCAAGGCCGCTTCCGAGTATCTTGTAAAACTCTTGAAGTCGGCCATGGCGAATGCTGAAAATAACCATAATATGGACGTCTCCAGACTTTACGTGGCAGAGTGCTACGCATGTCCTGGCCCGATCCTCAAGCGCATTCGTCCGCGGGCACAGGGTCGTGCATATCGGGTTCTCAAAAGATCCTCGCACGTAACCATGGTGCTTAAGGAAAAAGAATAAGGCAGAGGAGGTATAGAAATGGGTCAGAAAGTGAATCCACATGGTCTCCGTGTGGGTGTTATCAAAGATTGGGACTCTCGCTGGTACGCCAGAGACGATGTTTTTGGCGATACGCTGGTTGAAGATTACAAGCTGCGCCGCAAGCTGAAGAAACAGCTTTATGCTGCCGGTGTCCCGAAGATTGAAATTGAACGTGACGCTTCCAAGGTTCGCATTCATATTCACTGCGCAAAGCCGGGCATGGTTATCGGCAAAGCGGGATCAGAGATTGAGAAACTCCGCCAGCAGTGTGAAAAAGATCTTGGAAAGCCTGTGTCGATCAATATCATCGAGGTTAAGAACCCCGACTTGGACGCACAGCTCGTCGCTGAAAACATTGCACAGCAGCTGGAAAAGAGAATTTCCTTCCGCCGCGCAATGAAGCAGTGCATCGGCCGCGCAATGAAGATGGGAGCAAAAGGAATCAAAACCATGTGCTCCGGTCGTTTGGGCGGTGCAGAAATTGCTCGTAAAGAGCAGTATCATGATGGCACAATTCCGCTGCAGACTCTGCGCGCGGATATTGATTATGGTTTTGCCGAGGCTGCCACAACTTATGGCCGTATCGGTGTAAAAGTTTGGATTTACCGGGGCGAGGTTCTGCATGATAACCGCAGCGCCGCCCGTCCGCCCCGCCGGGAAGGAGGCAGTAAATAATGCTGTTGCCTAAGCGCGTTAAATATCGCCGTGTACACCGTGGCCGTATGACCGGCAAGGCGTATCGCGGCAATAAGGTCACTTATGGTGATTACGGTCTTCAGGCTTTGGAGCCCGCATGGATCACCTCCAACCAGATCGAAGCAGCTCGTGTCGCAATGACTCGTTACTGCAAACGTTTCGGTCAGGTTTGGATTAAAATTTTCCCTGATAAACCAATTACCCAGAAACCAGCAGAAACTCGAATGGGTTCCGGCAAAGGTTCTCCGGAATATTGGGTAGCTGTAGTAAAGCCGGGCCGCGTTATGTTCGAAATCGGCGGTGTTTCTGAAGATACAGCAAAAGAGGCTATGCGCCTTGCTGCCAGTAAGCTGCCAATTAAGACAAAGATCGTTAAGAAGGAAGAGGAGGTTGAGCAATAATGAAGGCATCCGAAGTGCGTGAAATGACAAACGAAGAGCTTCAGAGTAAGCTCAAGGACCTTAAGGAAGAACTCTTTAACCTCCGCTTTCAACTTGCGATTAACCAACTCGACAACCCGATGCGTATCTCCGCTGTCAAAAAGGACATTGCCCGCGTAAAGACTGTTTTGCGCGCCAATGAGCTGAAAGACAACGCGAACGTCTGACGGAAGGAGGTACCATCGTGAGCGAAAGAAATTATCGTAAAGTAGAGGTTGGTAAGGTTGTCAGCGACAAGATGGACAAGACCATCGTTGTAGCAGTCCAAGACAGCGTAAAACATCCCCTGTATGGCAAGATCATTAAACGTACCGTTAAATTGAAGGCACATGACGAGAACAATGAATGCAACGTCGGTGACCGCGTGCGTGTTATGGAGACCCGTCCCTTGAGTAAAGATAAGAGATGGCGTCTTGTTGAGATTATTGAAAAAGCGAAGTAATTCGCCCAAGCAAAGGAGGAACGCACTGTGATTCAGCAGCAGACTTACCTCAACGTTGCCGACAACACCGGCGCGAAGCAGATTATGTGCATCCGCGTTCTGGGCGGTACGGGCAGAAGGTATGCAAATATCGGTGACGTCATCGTAGCTTCTGTAAAAAGAGCTGCACCAGGCGGAACTGTAAAAAAAGGCGAAGTCGTTAAGGCAGTTGTGGTTCGCACGGCTTCCGGAGTTCGCCGTGATGACGGCAGCTACATCCGTTTTGATGAAAACGCTGCAGTCTTGATCAAAGACGATAAAAACCCCAGGGGCACTCGTATCTTTGGGCCAGTCGCAAGAGAACTGCGCGACAAGGACTATATGAAGATTTTGAGTCTTGCTCCCGAAGTACTATAAGGAGGTGTCACAATGGAAAATAAAATGCATGTAAAGACCGGTGACACCGTTGCAATTCTCAGCGGTCGCGATGCCGGCAAGCAGGGCAAGGTCATGGCAGTTAGCCCCAAAGAGGGCAAGGTCATTGTTGAGAAACTCAACATGGTCACCAAGCACGTGAAACCCCGCCGTGCTGGAGAAGAGGGCGGCATTGTTAAAGCCGAGGGCGCTATTTATGCAAGCAAAGTTCAGATTGTGTGCCCCCACTGCAAAAAGCTGACCCGCGTAGGCCATAAGGTCCATGACGAGCAGAAGCCAAACGGTGGCGTCAAGCACGTCTCTGAGCGCGTCTGCAAAAAATGCGGCGAAACGCTGTAAGGGAGGTTTCACACAATCATGGCTAGACTCAAAGAGACTTATAAAGCCGAAGTCGCACCAGCTCTGATGAAGAAATTCGGTTATAAGAGCGTGATGCAGATTCCGAAACTGAATAAAATTGTCATTAATGTTGGTGCAGGTGAGGCCAAGGAAAATTCCAAGGCAATTGATTCCATCACCACAGATATCTCCGCAATTACCGGTCAGAAGCCTCAGGTTCGCAAGGCTAAAAAGAGCGTTGCAAACTTTAAGCTCCGTGCCGGAATGCCGATTGGCGTACGCGTAACACTGCGCGGCGACCGTATGTATGAGTTTATGGATCGTCTTTTTAATGTGGCGTTGCCCCGCGTACGTGATTTTCGCGGGATTAACCCCAATTCTTTTGACGGCCGCGGCAATTACAATATGGGCGTTAAAGAACAGCTGATCTTCCCGGAGATCGAGTATGACAAGATCGATAAAGTACGCGGCATGGACATTACCTTTGTCACTACCGCAAAGAACGACGAGGAAGCCCGCCAACTCTTAGAGTTGATGGGCGCCCCGTTTGAGAGATAAGGAGGGATTCTTGTGGCCAAAACATCCATGAAAGTCAAGCAGCGCCGTCCGGCGAAGTATTCTTCCCGGGAATATAACCGCTGTAAGATCTGCGGGCGGCCGCACGCCTACCTTCGCAAGTTCGGAATTTGCCGTATTTGCTTCCGTGAACTCGCTTATAAAGGCGAGATCCCGGGCGTGAAAAAGGCGAGCTGGTAAAGCAAAGGAGGAAACGGTATGCAGATTACAGATACAATCGCTGACCTGCTCACCCGGATTCGTAACGCAAGCTCTGCAAAGCATGATACTGTTGAGATTCCTGCTTCTAATATGAAGAAGGCAATCTGCCATATCCTCGAGGACGAGGGCTATATCAAGAGCTACAGCGTCGCAGAAGACGGAAAACAGGGCATGATCAAAGTGATCCTGAAATATGGCGAAGGCAAGCGGCCTGTTATCATGGGCCTCAAGCGTGTGAGCAAACCCGGCCTGCGCATCTATTCCAATGCAGAAGAACTGCCTAAGGTTATGAAAGGCCTTGGTGTTGCCATCATCTCTACCAGCAAGGGCGTTATGACTGACCGTCAGGCCCGCAAAGAGAATGTCGGCGGCGAAGTTCTTGCATTTATCTGGTAAAGAAGGGTGGTAAAGAAATGTCGCGAATTGGAAGAAAACCCATAAATATTCCCACTGGCGTTGATGTAAAAGTTGACGGCAGTGTTGTTACGGTAAAAGGGCCTAAGGGCACGCTGACGCATAGCTTCCACCCGAATATGGCTATTTCCGTAGAGGGGAACGAGCTGATCGTTACCCGTCCAAACGACGAAAAAGAGAACAAAGCTCTGCATGGTCTTACCCGTACCCTGCTCCACAATATGGTAGTTGGTGTAACGGAAGGCTTTAAAAAGGAACTCGAAGTCAACGGTGTTGGCTATCGTGTACAAAAGCAGGGCAAGAATCTGGTAATGAACCTCGGATACAGCCATCAGGTGATTGTTCCGGAGGTTGATGGAATTACCATCGAAGTTCCCTCTGCAAACAAAATTACGATCCTTGGCGCTGATAAGCAGCAAGTTGGCCAGTTTGCCGCCGAAGTTCGTGAAAAACGTCTGCCTGAGCCTTATAAGGGCAAGGGTATCCGCTATGTCGGTGAGCATGTCCGCCATAAGGAAGGCAAGGCCGGCAAGGGCGCTAAGAAGTAAATAAGGAGTGAATACCAATGGTGAATAAGGCTGATAGAAATGCCGCAAGACTGCACCGCCATGTCCGCGTGCGCAGCAAAATTTCCGGCACAGCAGAGTGCCCCCGCCTGAACGTGTTCCGCTCTGCCAATAACATCTACGCCCAGATTATCGACGACGTAAAAGGTGTAACATTGTGTGCTGCATCTTCGCTGGATAAGGAATTTGAAAGCAAAGGCAGCAACAAAGAGGCTGCACGCAAAGTCGGTGAACTGATCGCTAAGCGTGCTGCAGAGAAGAACATCACTGAGGTCAAGTTCGACCGCGGCGGATACCTGTTCCACGGCCGTGTCAAAGAACTGGCCGACGGCGCCCGCGAGGGCGGCCTCAAGTTCTAAGAAGGAGGAAAGACGATTGGCTAGATTCGACTCAAGAAAAAAAGACGACGAGTTTAAAGAGCATGTAGTTGCCATCAACCGTGTTTCCAAAACTGTAAAAGGCGGCCGTATTTTTAAGTTTGCTGCACTCGTAGTAGTGGGCGACGGGAAAGGCACTGTCGGTTTTGGAATCGGTAAGTCCGGCGAAGTTCCGGATGCAATCCGCAAGGGCATTGAGGACGCTAAGAAAAACCTGAAAAAGATTTCTCTGCGTGGTTCTACAATTCCGCACGAGATTATTGGAGAATTCGGTGCAGGCCGCGTTTTGATGAAACCGGCTGCCCCTGGTACCGGCGTAATTGCCGGCGGTCCGGTCCGTTCTGTGATCGAGGCTGTTGGAATTCGTGATATTCGTACCAAGGCACTGCGCTCTAATAATCCCTGCAACGTAGTCCGTGCAACATTGGATGGTCTGTGCAAACTGCGCACCGCCGAAGAAGTGGCTGCGGTTCGTGGCCGTTCCGTGAAAGAGATTCTTTAAGGGAGGGCGTTTTAGATGGCTAACTTAAATATTAGACTGGTCAAGAGCCTGATTGGTTCTCAGAAAGACCAGATCGCTACCGCCCAGTCCCTAGGCCTTCGCAAAATCGGCGACAGCACTGTGCAGCCCGATAATGTGCAGACCAAAGGCAAGGTGGCCAAAATTATCCACCTCATCGAGGTAAAGAACGCTTAACTAAAAGGAGGTGCGAGTATTATGAAATTGCATGATCTGACAGCAGTACCGGGCTCTACAAAAAATCCGAAGAGGATCGGTCGTGGTCATGGTTCCGGTTGGGGTAAAACTTCTGGCAAAGGTCAAAAAGGTCAGAAAGCCCGTGCTGGATTCAGCCAGAGAGCCGGCTTTGAAGGCGGACAAATGCCTTTGCAGCGCCGGATCCCAAAGCGTGGATTCAACAATATTTTTGCAAAAGAAATTGTCACCGTCAATGTTGGTACTTTGGACAAAAAGTTTGAAGATAACGCTGTGATTGATGCACAGGCATTGATTAAGGCAGGCATCATTAAGACGGCTGCTGATGGTGTGAAAGTTCTTGCAAACGGAAATGTGACAAAGAAGCTGAATGTATCGGTGAATGGCTATTCCAAGTCCGCAAAAGAAAAAATCGAAGCGGCAGGTGGGAAGGCTGAGGTGATCTAATTGTTTAAAACAATTAAGAACGCCTGGAAAATTCCTGAACTTCGCAAAAAGATGCTTTTTACAGTGCTGGTGATTATCGTTTTCCGCTTAGGCGCCGTTATTCCGGTACCTTTTCTGGATGCAGCACAGTTAAAAGCTGTTATGGATTCTGTTGCCGGAACCGGCAGCGGAACAGCACTTGGATATTTGGATATGTTGTCCGGCGGTGCTTTTTCACAAGCAACCCTGTTTGCGATGAGTGTTACACCGTATATTAACAGCCAGATTATTATCCAACTGTTGACGATTGCAATTCCTGCTCTTGAACGTATGGCAAAAGAGGGGGAAGAAGGCCGTAAACGCCTAGAAACCATTGTCCGTTATTTGGCAGTGATTCTTGGTCTGATTCAGGGCCTTGCATATTATATGTTCCTTCGCAATAGTGGCAACGGTGGTTCTATTGTAAAATACACGCAAGGCGGCACCGGAATTTTTGTCGGTTTCGTTATCGTGCTTTGCTTTACCGCCGGTACGGCACTGATGATGTGGATGGGCGAGCAGATTAACCAGTTTGGCGTTGGCAATGGTATTTCTATTTTACTGTTTGCCGGCATCGTAGCTCGTCTGCCCCATACGATCAACACCCTGGGTCAGTATTTGAGTATCGCATCGGAAGACCCCACAAATTCCGGTAAGTATTTCTTTACCGTTCCGCTCTTTGTGGTACTCTTCCTTGGCGTTATCTGGCTGATCTCTTTTATGAACGAATCAGAGCGCCGCATTCCGATCCAGTACGCAAAACGTGTGGTTGGACGGAAACAATACGGTGGTCAAAGCAGCCATTTGCCGATTAAAGTTGGCTTGGGCGGCGTTATGCCAATCATTTTTGCCAGCGTGATTCTTTCCATTCCCAGCACAATTCAGCTGTTTATGGGAAGTAATGCAACCGGTTTTTGGGCGAGCTTTGTCAGTGCATTCCGTAGTACGGGATTGCTCTACTGCGTTTTGTATTTCCTTTTGATTATGCTGTTTGGCTTTTTCTATACAGCGATGCAGTACAATCCAATCGAGATGGCAAACAATCTCCGTCAGAATAACGGCACAATTCCGGGAATTCGTCCCGGCAAGCCGACATCTGATTATATTTCCCGGATTCTGTCAAAAATTACCATGATCGGGTCTCTTTATCTGTCTATTATCGCACTGCTGCCAATTATTTTTGGTAATGTTGCGGGAATGCAGAATCTTTCTATGGGCGGCACTTCCATTATCATTATGGTCGGTGTTGCACTGGAGACTGTCAAACAGCTTGAGAGCCAGATGATGATGCGTCATTATAAAGGCTTTTTGGATTGATAGAGGAGGCGCATTAAAATGAAGTTGATTTTTTTAGGAGCTCCGGGCGCGGGAAAGGGCACACAGGCTGAAGCCGTTTGTGCGCATTTAAATATTCCCGCAATTTCTACAGGCAATATGATCCGCGAAGCGCTGAAAAGCGGTACTGAGATGGGCTTAAAAGCGAAATCCTATATGGATTCCGGTGCCCTTGTACCAGATGAAGTCGTAATCGGCATTGTAAAAGATCGGATTGCACAGCCAGACTGTGCGAACGGTTTTGTGCTGGATGGCTTTCCACGTACAATCCCTCAGGCCGAGGCTCTGGACAATATGGGCGTCAAGATTGATCGTGTGATCGCTCTTGAAGTCTCTGACGATAAAATCGTCAAGCGTATGTCCGGACGCCGTGTCTGCGAAAGCTGCGGCGCCAGCTACCACTTGCTCTATAATCCTCCCAAAGTGGAAGAAAAATGTGACAAGTGCGGCGGCACCCTTGTTCAGCGTAAGGATGACCTGCCTGAAACAGTTAAAGCACGTCTGAAGGTATATCATGAGCAGACCGAGCCTTTAAAAGGTTACTATAAGCGTCAGGGAAAGCTCTATACCGTAGATGGTCAGGAAGATGTGGCTGATACCACAAAACTGACTTTACAGGCGATCGAGGCGTAATGAATGATTATATTAAAAACAAACCGTGAACTTCAATTTATGAAAAGAGCTGGCCGTGTAGCGGCCAACGCCTTGAAGATTGCTGGAGAGGTAGTCGAGCCGGGTGTTTCTACCTGGGAGATTGACCGCGCAGCCCAAAAGTATATTGAGAGTGAAGGCGCAGAGCCAACATTTCTCGGATACGGCGGATTTCCAGCAACCTGCTGTATTTCAGTAAATCAGGTAGTTATCCATGGCATACCGAGCAAAAAGCAGATCATCCGGGAAGGCGACATCGTCTCCATTGATGTTGGCGCTACCCTGGAAGGCTATGTGGGCGATAACGCATGGACTTTTCCTTGTGGAAAAGTCAGTGAGGAAGCCCAGCGTCTAATGGACACAACCCGCGAAAGCCTTTTTGAAGGTATTAAGGCAGCTCAGCCGAATCATCGGCTGGGTGATGTGGGCAGTGCAGTACAGCGGTATGCTGAAGCTCGCGGTTACTCGGTGGTACGCGATTTCGTCGGCCACGGAGTAGGCGCGAAGATGCATGAAGATCCCAGTGTCCCAAATTACGGTACGCCAGGAAGAGGCGTACGCTTGCTGCCGGGCATGACCATTGCGATTGAGCCCATGATAACAGAGGGTACTTACAAGGTAAAGACTCTCGACGATGGATGGACTACCGTGACGGCGGATGGGAAACTGGCAGCTCACTTTGAGAATTCAATCGCGATCACTCCAGACGGCCCGGTAATTTTGACCGTGGCCGATCGCTGAGGAGGCCGTGAATGGAGCTCAAGCGAGGTATGGTGGTTCGGTCTGCCGCAGGACATGATCGGGACACATTCTGTACGATTCTTTCCATAGATGGCTCCTTCGCTTTTTTGTGCGATGGAAAACGCCGTCCGTTGGAAAAACCTAAAAAGAAAAAAAGGATCCACTTTTTTCCAACCAGCACGATCCTCCCAGAGGAAGCGCTGAAGACGAATCGTTCCATCCGGACGGCATTAAGAAAATTTCAAAGTGCCGGCTCATCGAAAGAGGAGGCTTAACTCTCATGTCAAAACAGGACGTAATTGAAACCGAAGGCGTTGTGGTGGAAGCCCTACCGAACGCGATGTTCAAGGTGGAACTACAGAACCACCACATTATTCTGGCCCATATTTCCGGAAAATTACGAATGAATTTTATTCGTATTCTGCCCGGGGATAAGGTGACTCTCGAACTGTCTCCTTATGATCTTACACAGGGCCGGATCACATGGCGTACAAAATAAAAGTGACGCCAAGGAAACCGATATACTTTCGCATAAAGGGAGGTTACCCAGATGAAAGTAAGACCTTCAGTCAAAAAAATGTGTGAAAAATGCAAAATCATCAAACGTAAAGGTAAAGTAATGGTGATTTGCGAAAATCCGAAGCATAAACAGCGTCAGGGCTAAGAGACTAGAAATCGGTCTCAGATGACGCTTCTATCAAATATGGAGGTGCAACCAGTATGGCTCGTATAGCAGGTATCGACTTGCCTAGAGATAAGCGTGTGGAAATCGCCCTGACTTACATTTTTGGAATCGGCCGCAAAACCGCTTCTGATATTTGCAAGGCGACCGGTGTGAACCCCGATTTGCGTGTCCGCGATCTGACGGAAGACGACGCAGCCAAGCTTAGAGAATACATTGATCATAACTGCCGCGTGGAAGGCGATCTTCGCCGCGACGTTGCGTTTGACATCAAACGCTTGATCGAAATTGGTTCCTACCGTGGCCAGCGTCACTGCAAAGGTTTGCCGGTGCGCGGTCAGCGTTCCAAGACCAATGCAAGAACACGCAAAGGTCCCCGCAAGACCATGGCGAACAAGAAAAAGTAAGGAGGGATTTTAACGATGGCAGCAAATAAAGCAACAGCAAAAAAAGTTGCAGCGACTCGCAGACGCCGTGAGCGCAAAAATATTGATCACGGTTGTGTTCATATTCAGTCCACGTTCAACAATACAATTGTGACGATTACCGATCCGCAGGGCAATGCGGTTTCTTGGGCCAGCTCCGGAGAACTGGGTTTCCGCGGCTCCAGAAAATCCACTCCTTTTGCAGCACAGACCGCAGCAGAGACTGCCGCAAAAGCAGCAATGGAACATGGAATGAAGGCAGTAGAGGTTTTTGTTAAAGGACCGGGCTCTGGTCGTGAGGCTGCAATCCGTGCGCTTCAGAACGCCGGACTTGAGGTCACTATGATCAAAGACGTGACCCCCATTCCGCATAATGGATGCCGTCCGCCGAAAAGAAGACGCGTCTAGTAACAAAACCAATACAGGAGGTGCAATCATACCATGGCTAGATATACCGATTCCGTGTGCAAGCTTTGCCGCAGAGAGGGCCAAAAGCTTTTTCTGAAAGGCCAGCGCTGCTATACGGATAAATGTGCAATCAATCGCCGTAACTACGCTCCTGGCCAGCATGGTCAGGGCCGCCATAAGACCAGTGAATATGGCATGCAGCTGCGTGCAAAGCAGGCAACCCGTCGTTATTATGGCGTTTTAGAGAGCCAGTTCCACAATTATTATGAGATGGCTACTAAGATGCAGGGTAAAGCCGGTGAAAACATGCTTTCTCTGTTGGAGACTCGCCTTGATAACGTGATCTATCGTCTTGGCTGGGCTAATTCCCGTGCAGAAGCCCGTCAGCTGGTCGTTCATGGTCATTTTCAGGTGAATGGTCACCGTGTAGATATTCCGTCTTATCTGGTAAAACCTGGCGATGCAATTTCCATTCAGGAGAAGAGCCGTCAGAGTGAAAAGATCAAGGCAAACCTGGAAGATAATGCTTCTCGTCCGGCACCAAAGTGGTTGGAGAAAAACAATGAGAATTTCTCCGGAAAGATCATCGCAAAACCGACAAGAGAAGAAATCGACCTTCCTGTTGATGAAACTCTTATCGTCGAGTTCTACTCCAAATAATCCGTTTCCTCTGGAAGGATGTATTACGATAGCAGAGTTTTCCCGCTAGAGTCTTAAGGAGGTTGCTAATGATCGAGATTGAAAAGCCCAAAATTCAAACGGAAGAGCTAAAAGAAGACGGCACCTATGGCAGATTTGTTGTAGAGCCGTTAGAGCGCGGCTTCGGTACCACCTTGGGCAATAGCCTTCGGCGAGTGCTTTTGTCTTCACTGCCGGGTGTGGCATGTACGTCAATTAAAATTGATGGAGTTGTTCATGAGTTTTCCACAATTCCGGGCATTAAAGAAGACGTTACAGAAATCGTGCTGAATATCAAGAATTTGACTGCGAAGCTGCATTGCGATGGATCCAAAACTGTTGAGATTTCTGCAGAAGGTCCCTGCGAAGTAACTGCCGATTCTATTAAATGTGACAGTGAAGTAGAGATTTTGAATCCGGAACTGCATATTGCTACTCTGGGAGAAGGCGCTAAACTTCAGATGGAGTTGACGCTGGATCATGGCCGCGGCTATGTGCCTGCAGAGCGGAATAAGCAGAATATGACGAATATTGCAATCGGCGAATTGCCGGTAGATTCTATTTATACCCCTGTTTCTAAGGTGAACTTTAACGTAGAGCCCACCCGTGTGGGGCAGAGCATCGATTTCGATAAACTGACCCTTGAAGTGTGGACCAACGGCGTTATCGGCGCTCAGGAAGCAATTTCTCTGGCCGCAAAAGTCCTGACGGAACACCTGAATTTATTTGTAAATCTGTCCGACAGTGGCAGCAATACAGAGATCATGGTGGAAAAGGACGATAAGGGCAAAGAGAAGATTCTGGAGATGACGATCGAGGAATTGGATTTGTCCGTCCGTTCCTTTAATTGCCTGAAGCGTGCGGGCATCAACACCGTCGGCGACCTGATCAATAAGTCCGAAGAGGACATGATGAAGGTGCGCAACCTCGGACGTAAATCTCTGGAAGAAGTCGTCTGGAAGATGGCTTCTCTAGGTTTCAATCTGCGTAAGGACGACGAATAAGGGTCCTTATCCCTAGACAGTGTCAAAGGAGTGATAATCGATGCCAGGAACCAGAAAGCTCGGAAGAGCTACTGATAGCAGAACAGCTATGCTGCGCGCAATGGTGACCTTTCTGTTAGAAAATGGAAAGATCGAGACGACAGTCTCCCGTGCCAAAGACGTTCGCGCCATGGCAGAAAAAATGATCACGGTCGCCAAGGAAGATAATCTTCATAATCGGCGTCTCGTATTAGGTTTCGTGACCAAGGAGGATGTCGTGAATAAATTGTTCACCGAGATCGCTCCAAAGTATGCGGAGCGTAACGGCGGATATTGCCGGATCACAAAACTCGGACCTCGCCGCGGCGATGCCGCAGAGATGGCCATTATCGAGCTGCTCTGAGCGTTTTGCTTTTATAAACATGAAATCCCTTCGGAAAAATTTCCGAAGGGATTTTTTTAATATTGAAAAGTTTTGTGGAATTTTTATGACACCAATAACGCAGAAAATATGGTATTGGTCAAGGCTTAAAAAAGCTTAAAAAGACAAAAACAACTCAAAAAATAGAACAACGAGTTTTTGAGTAGAAGTTCACAGTGTCATGAATTTTAAAGGCATAGTAAGATCGTTTTGGGTAAATCAGTATTGCAAGACAAATAGCACTTTTTTGAATCCCATAAGAATACATAGGAGAGGGGCTACACCATGCTTTTACTCGCTGGTTGTTTGTGATAATCATGATTAAGGCACTTTGAATTACAAGCTCATGGGAATGATCTAATAGAGGGATAAGGGGTGATTGCTTTATCCTGTTTTGTTTATTAGAAAGCCTTTAGATGTTAAAGTGATCCCTTTGAAACAAAATAAAGAAATGAAGTCTGCAGAATCAAATTTTGATGCCGCAGACTTCATTTCTTATAAGAGGTAAAAAAGGACATAGCAAATGCCATTCTTGCACTTCATTGTGCAAAAATGGCATTTGCTTTAGGGAGAGAAATAAAAACAAAACACTGACCATTCTAAAAAGTAAAATCAAATTTTTACACGTTCAGTTGTACCCTTTTGTGGTAGGAGGAGAACAAAGCTAAAGAAGTGTAAGGTGCTAAAGTGAGGACTTTTAGATTTTCTAATCGGTCAGTAAGACATAATCAAAGAGTTTTTATAGACACAAATTTCGAAAAATATTTTTTCTATTTTCAGAATCAGGAGAAAGATTAGAATAAAATCAGAGGACAAAGAACGGCAACCATAGCAACCATGATAATGAAGAGCGGTCCGCCAATCTTTACATAATCGCTGAACTTGTAGCCTGCCGGCAGGATCTGCATGTTCACAGCAGTACCGATAGGAGTGCAGATTGCAAGGTTCGTGGTGATGCCGATTGCAATAACGAACGGGAGTGGACTAATTCCAAGGCTTAGAGCCAAAGAAATATAAATAGGAGTCAGCATTGCGGCAACACCGCCGTTCTGCATAAAGTTTGTAAGGACACTGGAGAGAACGACTAGAACTACCATAAGGATTGTGACAGAAGCAGATGCTCCACCAAACAGACCAAGAATTGCATCTGCAATAACTTTGCCGCCGCCGGAAACATCAAGGCCAGTACCTAAAGCGGTAATTGCGCCAACCATAATTAGAATGTTCCAATCCATGCTGGCAAGTGTTTTTTTAACAGAAATTGTTCTTGTGACAAACAAAATCATAGAGCCAATCATAGCAATATCTGCAATATCCAAATATTTATTGAAAGGCTTAAATCCGCTCAGAATAAAGGCAATAACACAAAACGCCATGACAACAAGAGACATGGTTCCCTTCCATTTTGGAATCTTGTTAAACTCGCTCATATCGAGACTAGCAGAAGCTTCTGCAAAGGAATTGCCTTTGTCAAAATCTGGGCTTTCTGGTTTGAGAACTTTTTTCAAAATTGGATAGCCAATAGTAGCCCAGAAAAGGACTTGAACGATACAGACTGACCACATGACACGGGTCATATCAAAGACGCCCATTCCAGCTTCATAGCCAGCAGTTCCCATCAAGATAGAGTTTGCAGTTACCTGAGAAACAGAACCAGTCAGAGTGGAACCGCCGCCGACGATGCAGGCGATACCGGCAGGCATAATCACCATCTTGGAACGGATTTTTCCGTTGGAGCCGGCAGCGACAGCTGCAATAATCGGCATCCACATGGCAATACAGCCGGAGTTGCTCATAAATGCGGACATAATCGTGCAAATGATAACAATCAAAACGATAAACCATTTTTCATTCTGAGCAATTTTCAACTTGCCGATTTTGGCGCCCAGACGTTGTGCAATGCCGGTTTGAAATAGTGCGTCGCCGACAATCATCATGCCGGCAACCATGACAATAGAGCTGCCGCCGAATCCGGAATAAATTTGAGACAGTTTCATCTCAGGGAGCGCAATGCCCATTGCCAATGCACAAAGGCAGGCAGTTACACTCATAGGTAATTTGTCGATCATAAAAATGATCATTGTAATGACAGTGATAATGATTGCAATAGTACTTGATGCCATTTACATTCACCTCTCATAAAATGGGGAATTAATTTTTATTGTTGCATTTTTAATAAAAGCACTTTTGGAGTTGATAAGAGATTCATTAATTGCAATTTGATTCTGAAAATTGAATTCTAAGCTTTTAATGTGTCTACAGCGAAAATGTTTCATATGTAAGAAAAGATGGTCCGAATTTCTTTGCACTTATCATATGAGAATCATTTTGAGCATCTTGGGAATGGCAGTTTATCAAGTGAATATTCTAAAAATCATTTTATCTTAGCGTAAATAAGGAACTATTATAATTCCTTTTTGCAAAATAAAATTATTTTTTTGATTGGTTTGTGTAATCATACCAGCCTTTTCCGGTTTTTCTTCCAAACTCACCTTTTTTGAACTTTTCAACGACAAGCGGGCTGGGCTTATCGTATTCGTCTCCGCTCTCGGCGTAGCGATCGCGGCGGACATAATAGTTGACATCAATGCCGGTCAAATCCATCAGTTTAAAGGGCCCCATCGGGTAGTTGAGTCCTTTTTCGCAGGCAGTGTCAATGTCTTCAACAGAAGCAATTCCTTTTTCTAAAAGAGAGCAGGCTTCATGGGTAACAGCTGCGTTGATACGGTTTGCAACAAATCCAGGAATTTCTTTGTTAATGATAATCGGAGATTTTCCGGTGCTTGCTGCGAAGGCCTTTGCAGTTTGAATGGTATTTTCAGAAGTATGTGGTCCGCGAACAATTTCTACCAGCTTCATGACCAAAGCGGGATTGAAATAATGAACATTTAAAAGACGTTCCGGATTGGTGGTAACATCGGCAAATTTGGAACTAACCATGTTGGAACTGTTGGTACCGATAATAGTGTCGGGTTTGCAGAGCTTGCTGATTCTCTGGAAAAGTTCGCGCTTAATCTTCAAATCTTCGATGATGGCTTCAATGATGAAATCTGCTTTTGCTGCAGAAGCATTCACATCATTGGAGAAGGAAAGATTTTCGCTGATTTGATCACACTCTTCCTGAGTGATACGACATTTTGCAACGCGGCCTTTCAGATATTCTGCGGCCCATTTTTGTGCTTTTTCTACAGCACTTGGGAAGGAATCACAGATAATAATCTTATAATTTTTTGCACGTCCATTGAGAGCAGTATTCATAGCAATCTGCTGCCCCATGGCGCCTGCACCAATTACAACCACTGTTTTTATCTGATCAATAGTCATATGGATACACCTCACTATTTTTTAATATATTCTTTCATTAAAGTCTTTCGATGATGGTTGCCATGGACTGTCCGCCGCCGATGCAGAGAGTAGCAAGACCATAACGGCCATTGGTTCTCTGCAGGTTGTGCAGCAGGGTGACAATCAAACGGGCACCGGTGCAGCCGAGCGGATGACCAAGAGCAATTGCACCGCCGTTGATATTTACTTTTTCAGGATCAAGTCCCAAATCGCGGATGCAGGCGACTGACTGAGAAGCGAATGCTTCGTTAAGCTCTATCTGATCAAACTGATCGACTGTCATGCCGGTACGTTTCATGATTTTGCGGGTGGAAATGACCGGTCCATATCCCATGATTTTAGGATCAAGCGCAGCACCTGTAATATCAACGATTCTTGCGAGCGGCTTGAGGCCGGTTTCTTTTACTTTCTTTTCGGACATAAGAACCAGAGCAGCTGCACCATCGTTACGTCCGCAGGAGTTGCCTGCAGTAACTGTTCCGTCTGGCTTTACAATTGGACGAAGCTTCGAAAGAATTTCCATTGTAGTTCCAGGGCGGGGGAATTCATCGGTATCAAAGATGAAAGTACGTTTCTTTTCTTTAATTTCCAGCGGAAGAATTTCATCCTTAAAGTATCCCTTTTCAATTGCGACGGCTGCACGACGCTGGCTTTCTACAGAGAATTTATCCTGCTCCTCACGGGAGATGTGGAACTGCTCTGCGACGTTTTCAGCAGTTTTTGGCATGCTGAGATCGCTACCATAAATACTGTAAGGCTGGTCGGTTGTGCCGCCCTCAATATTGGAATCAATAAGGGTAAGAGGACCGTTTCCCCAGCGTTCATTTCTAAGATAATGGGGTGCGCGGCTCATGTTTTCGGTGCCGCCGGTAATCATTACATCTGCATCGCCATGCCAGATGAGAAGACTGCCGCTGTAAATGGCCTGCATTGCAGAAGCACACAACCGATTTACGGTGAATCCAGGGACTGTTTCCGGAAGACCAGCTTCCAAAGCAGCACATCTTGCAATATTAGAAGCCTCGGTGCTTTGACGAACCTCTCCTAAAACAACACCGTCGACCATATCACCTGTAACATTTGCACGTTTTAAAACTTCCTTAATAATGGCGGCTCCCATTTGATGAGCAGGAACACTTTTGAGAGATCCACCGTATTTACCGATTGCTGTACGGACGGCTCCCATGATATAAACGTTTTCTTTTTCCATTTATTGATGACTCCCTTCAGAAAATAAAAATATGGATTTTCGAATCACTGCTTAATTGGTCACGTCACTAAACAGAACAAGCAATATCCGTGCCAATTATTGCGAAAAAGGGAGAAAAAAGATTTGTTTTTTGAAAGAATCCGGGAAAACAGCGGCTTTTTAGAAAAAACCTGGAAGATAAATTTTTACACTATACAAAAATTTAAAAAATAATTGTGCACTTTTTTAAAAAGAACATTCGTTAAAATACACAATATTTTAAAAAACAATTGTATAAAAATATAAAATGTGAAATGTGCAACGTGCACGCTTCACATAAAAAGTGAAGTATGCACATTTTATGAAGAGATTTTTCGCCTTTTTAGAGCTTGATAAAAATAGCCATAAAAAACATTAAAAATTTTTTTACAGAGCAATCAATAAAAGAGAACGAAAAAGGAAGACGTTAGGATTTAGAAAAAATATCTTTATAAGATAAGATTTGCAGTTGTAATTTGAATAAAATTTTTAGCCGAACACTTTTCCAAAAAGATGAAAAGTATTCGGCTTTTTTAAAAAGCAAAAATAAAATTTTGTCGTGATAAAGAATATTGGCATGCTTTTTGCTTGTTTCAATGAGTGGAAGTTATGAAATTTGCAGATCGAAAGGAGCAGTACAAATTTTGAGTATGAATCTTGAAGGAATTCGTGTGGTCGAACTGACCCATTGGGTGGCAGGTCCGGTCGCAGGACAGATCCTTGGTGAATGGGGTGCGGATGTCATTCATGTTGAACGAGCCGGAGTAGGGGATGTTACCAGGACAAACGGGCCTTTTTATAAAGGAGAAAGTCTTTATTACAGAGTTTTTAATCGTGATAAAAGATCGGTTACCTTGGATATTACAAAACCGGAAGGGTTAGAAACAATTTTAAAAATGATTGAAAAATCCGATGTGTTTCTGACAAATTACCGTGTTGCGTTTTTGGAAAAATGTGGTCTGACCTATGAAAAAATCAAGGAAAGAAATCCAAAAATAATTGCTTGTTATATCAGTGGCTTCGGACTTTACGGACGCTATAAAGATAAGAAAGCGCTGGATATGGTGATGCAGTCAATGTCCGGACTGATGGACTGTACGGGAGATCCGGATGGTCATCCACAAAAGATCGGGACGATTATCGGGGATTATATTGGCGGATATCAGGCGGCACTCGGAATCTCAATTGCATTGCTTGGCAGAGAGCGTACCGGAAAAGGACAGTTGGTCGATATTGCAATTACCGATGCTTTGATCTGTGGCTTGGAATGGAGAATCCCGGAATATCGGCTCACAGGAAAAACAACGGAGCGTACTGGCAATCGCAGACCTACGGTAGCGCCGTGCAATCTTTATAAGACAAAGGACAGCTATATCTATATTGCAGCTGCCAGTCAGAAGATGTTTGAGAAGCTTTCGGAGCTGATCGGGGATGAGCGGCTGCATTCACCGGAGTTTGCGAATAACACCCTACGGGTTCAGAATGTGGAAAAATTAGACGCAATTGTTTCAGAGTGGTTGAAAGATAAGACGAGAGCAGAAGCATTGGATATGGTTGAGAAAGCTGGGGTCCCAAATGGGCCGCTCCTGTCGCCGGCTGATCTTGCGAATGATGATTATGTAGATGAAAAAGGGGTCGTCTTTGAGATTGACGACCCGGTGCTTGGAAAAATTCCGACAATGGGAACGCCCATTAAAATGGGTTCCGGATACCGGACAAATCATATTGCTCCGCCTACTTTGGGGCAGCACAATCATGAAGTCTATGAGGAGTATTTAGGTTGGGATGCCGCAAAAGTAGACGAAATGAAGAAAGCGGGGATTATCTGATGAAGTTCGAAAACATTCTTTATGAAAATCGTGAGGGAATTCTGTATCTTACTTTGAATCGTCCAGAGATGAGGAACGCACTGACACCGGCTATGTGGAATGATATCCGCACAGCAGTGCAGTGTGCGCGGGAAGATGATGAGGTAAAGGTTGTTATTGTCAGCGGTGCCGGAGACAAAGCACTTGCAAGCGGCGCAGATATTAAAGAAATCCATGACCGCGCTTATTTGAAGATGCTGCAGGGAACTTCTTCTATCGCATTAAAGGATTTGGAAGATCTTTATAAACCTGTCATTTGCGCAGTCAATGGCTATGCTTTGGGCGGTGGCTGTGAGCTTGCAATGGCATGTGATTTGAGAATTGCAACAAAACGTTCAAAATTTGGTCAGCCGGAAGTGAATCTGAGTATTATCCCGGGAGCGGGCGGTACACAGCGTTTAACGCGTCTTATCGGTATCGGAAGAGCAAAGGAATTGATCTTTACCGGACGAATTATTGGCGCAGAGGAAGCACATTCGATTGGACTCGTCAATGAGGTAACGGAAGATGATCGCGAGTCTTTGATGGTGGCGGCCGAAAAAATGGCAAAAAAGATCATGGCAAAAGGCCCTGTTGCAATTACAATGGGAAAAATCGCAATCAATATGGGAAGCGAAACCGATATCAATACCGGACTGATGATTGAACGTCTGGCACAAACGGTAGCATTTAGTACCGAAGACCGCAAAGAAGGAACAGCAGCATTCCTTGAAAAACGTTCCCCGAATTTTAAAGGCTGCTGACAAGATTTAATTTGAATCAAAGGAGGAAATTTATTATGAGACCATTGGAAGGCGTAAAAGTGATAGAACTTTCCACGATGCTGGCAGGCCCGATGACAAGCCGAATTTTGGCCGAATGGGGTGCAGATGTTATTAAAGTGGAATCTCCGAATGGTGATACATGGAGAAAACAGGCAGGCACTTCCCTTTCTCCTTGCACAGAAGTAGCAAATCCCCATTTTGATGAGCAGAACATCAATAAACGTTTTGTATGCCTCAATATGCGTACAAAAGAAGGAATGAAGGCATTTCATAAACTTTTATCAACAGCAGATGTGTTTTTGACAAATTATCGTGTGCAGGCATTAAAGGGAATGGGGCTGACCCATGAGCAGCTAAAAGATCAGTATCCGGGATTGATCCATGCTTCCGTTCTTGGATATGGTTCAGAAGGTCCGGAAAAAGACCGTCCTGGTTATGACTATACTGCATTTTGTTCCCGCAGCGGATTTTTAGGAGATTTAGCACCTGCCGGAGGTCCCCCTCTGATGACGGTTGCCGGAGTTGGCGATCATAGTGTGGCAGTGGCACTTGCTGCTGGAATTTCCGCAGCTCTTTACAAAAAATCCAAGACCGGAGCGGGCGAAAAAGTGGATGTCTCTTTGCTGCAGGCGGGCATTTTCATGTTGACTACAGGACTGCTGAATGCATTTAACGGAAGGGTATTCCCACGAGATCATTATGACTGCAGTCATGCGACCAGCAATGCCTACAAGTGTGCAGACGGGGAATGGATTTATCTTGCAGTCATAGATTATCGTCGTTTTCCCGAACTTTGTGAAGTAATTGAAAGACCGGAACTTGCAAAGGATCCGCGCTTTTCTACCATTGCCGAATTTTACACAAAAGAGAGCAGAAAAGATCTCACAACGATTTTTGATGAGACGTTTAAAAAACATCCGGTAGAATATTGGCATAAGCTTTTAGACGAACATGATTTGCCCCATGAGCCTGTCCGTCATATGAAAGACGTGCCTTATGATCCGCAGGTGGTCGCAAATCATTATACTTATTTTCATGAGTATTCGGACGGTGTAAAGACCGTATTTACAAATGGTCCGGTACATTTTAGTTCTATCGATCCGGCTAATATTCCTTGCAAAACTTCTGGAAAGATCGGCTGTGATACGGATGAAGTCTTAAAAGAAAATGGGTACACAGAAGAAGAAGTTAAAAAAATGCAGGAAGCTGGAGAAGTAATTTAACGAAGGCTTAACGAAAGGGGCCAGAATTTCCACATGTATACTTTTGGAATCGATATCGGCTCTACTTCCAGTAAAGCGGTTATTTTAAAAGATGGAAAAGAAATCATTGCACATCAGGTGATCTCACTGGGGACCGGAACAATTGGGCCAAAGGAAGCAAAAGAACAAGTCTTTGAGGAAGCTTCCATCTCTCCGGAAGAGATCAGTTATACAATTGTCACCGGTTATGGCCGCATGAAATGTGATTATGCGGATGAACAAATCAGTGAATTGAGCTGTCATGCGAAGGGAATTCATTATCTTTTGCCGACTGTCCGTACGGTGATTGATATCGGCGGACAGGATGCAAAAGCGCTGCGAATTGATGATAAGGGACGCCTCATACAGTTTTAGATGAATGATAAATGTGCCGCCGGCACCGGCAGGTTTTTAGATGTGATGGCGAAGATTTTAAATGTTGATATCAATGATCTTGGGCCTCTGTCTGAAAAATCCAATCACCCAGCCAGCATCAGTAATACTTGTACCGTTTTTGCTGAATCAGAAGTAATCTCGAAACTCTCTTCGGATATTCCGTTGGAAGATATTGCTGCGGGAATTCATGAATCGGTTGCAAAGCGCGTTGCTGGAATGGCTCTGCGCATTGGAAAAACACCAGATGTTGCCATGAGCGGCGGTGTTGCGTTAAATATCGGGGTTGTCCACGCAATGGAGCGTGAAATGGAATGCCCTGTTTTAGTACACCCCCTGTGTCAGTCCGCCGGAGCCATCGGCGCCGCAATTTTGGCATGGGAAAAATTTACGAAGGAGAAGGTCAGGTAATATGATTGAAAATGGAACGACTCAGGTGAATGCAGCGGCAGCTCCCGCCCAAAAGCCCAAACGTCCAAAACCAAAATCAATGCAGATGCTGAATGAGCAGACAACGGCGTTATTTGAAAACGCTAGACTTGCAAAAGAGCGCGGGGAAAAGGTTGGATGGTCTGCTTCTATTTTTCCACAGGAAATTGCAGAAACACTGGGATTAAATGTTCTTTATCCAGAAAATCATTCGGCAGGAATTGCTGCCCGTCATCAGGCGGACCCGTTTTTGCAGGAATGTGAAGGCCCTTTGGGGTATTCCAATGACCTTTGTGCCTATGCAAAAGTAAATCTCGCTTATGCTTCTGTCCTTAATCATGAGAGCGAAGTGGAACTTCCGGATGGTGGAAAAATGGTAAAACCGGATTTTCTGCTTTTGACAAATAATATCTGCAATCAGCTGACAAAGTGGTATGAAAATCTTGCTTATCAGATGAACATTCCGATTTTCTTTATTGATACTTGTTATAATCCCTATGATTATGTAACCGAGACCCGTGTGCGCTATGTGCGTGCGCAGATTGATCAGCTGATTAAGGATCTTTGTGCCTTTACCGGAAAGACATGGGATGATGAGCGCTTTAAAGAGGTCATGAAGATTTCTCAGAGAAACAGTTATCTTTGGGAGCGTGCAAACAATCTCATGGATCGTAAGCCGGCACCGCTGAGCGGCTTTGAGCTTTTCAACTACATGTCCGCAATGGTTTGTAACCGTGGTAAGACCTCTTCTACAGCGGTTCTGGAACAGCTCAATAAGGAAATTGAAGAACATATTAAGGAAGGAAACTCTACTTATCCTGTGAAGGAAGAATATCGTATTTCTTGGGATGGAATTGCCTGCTGGCCTTATTTGCGTCACAACCTGCATACGCTCAAGCAGTACGGAATCAATATGGTGGCTTCTAGTTACGGAAAAGCATGGGCGATCGAATACGAAGACCTTGACGGGATGGCTCGTGCCTACTGCTTTGCTTCAACGAACGGCGATAATGCGACGACTATGATTGCCCGCCGGATGGAAGCACTCAAGAAATTTGACTGCGAAGGCACTATTTATCATGTGAACCGTAGCTGCAAGGTTATGGATTGTCAGATGATGGAGGTTCAGCGCCAAATTTCCGCACAGGCGGGAATCCCATTCACTTCTTTTGACGGAGATCAGGCAGACTATCGAAATTATAGTGAAGCCCAATTCGAAACGCGTATTCAAGGGCTTGTGGAAGTTATGAAACAAAATAAGGAGGCAAAAGTGAATGGCTGATTTAAAGAGCAATATTGCTTTCTTGCAGGAGGCTTGTAAAAATCCCCGCGCACGCCTTGATTATTATCTGAAACAGGGGAAAAAGGTCGTTGGTTGTTTCCCAGTTTATACACCAGAAGAACTGATTCATGCTTCCGGCATGATTCCGATAGGACTTTGGGGCGGCCAGACACAATTAAAGCTGGCAAAGAGCTATTTGCCGCCGTTTGCTTGCCCGATTATGCAGTCCAATATGGAGTTGGGACTTTCCGGCGCCTATCAGGGACTTTCTGCAGTGATTATCCCGGTTTTGTGTGATACTTTTCGCTGCATGACGCAGAACTGGCGTTTCGGAGTTCCTTCTATTCCAATGATCCCGATTGTTTATCCTCAGAATCGGAAATCACCGGCCAGTGTTGAGTATTTGATCAGCGAGTATGAAAACGTATTGACGATGCTTATGACCATCACCGGAAAAATGATGAACGAAAAAGCGCTTGCAGAGACGATCGCAATTTATAATGAGCATAATGCTGTGATGCGTGAATTTGCAAAGGTTGCAAATGACCATTTGGATATTGTGACACCGAAAGTGCGCCATGCAGTGATGAAGAGTGCCTTCTTCTATGAGAAGAGCGAGCATACTGCGATTGTCCGTGAGATTGTAGAAGAACTTAAAAGACTGCCTGTTTATCAGTTTACCGGAAAAAAAGTGATCCTTACGGGAATTACCTGCGAACCGGATGAACTGCTTGACATCTTTACGGAAAATCACATCGCAGTTGTCGGCGATGATCTTGCACAGGAAATGCGGCAGTACCGTACGGATACACCGGAAAAAGGCGGCGGTGGATTAAAACGCCTGGCTTTGCAGTGGAATGGCCGTCACGGATGCAGTCTGATTTATGAAGACAACAAACCGCGCGGCAAAATGCTGGTAAATCTTTGCAAGGAAAATGGGGCAGGGGGAGTCGTCACTTGTATGATGAAGTTTTGCGATCCTGAGGAATATGATCAGCCGTATTTTGAAGCCGACTTGAGGGAAGCAGGGTATCCTTATCTGACAATCGAAATTGATCAGCAAAATACCAGCTATGAGCAGATTCGCACTAGAATTCAGACATTTAGTGAAATGATCTGACAAAATTTTACTTTTATAAAAGACAACAAGTTATCCGAATTTGGTAGTTTCTGTTAAAAGGAACATATCGAGTTCGGATAATTGCTGTTTTATGAAAAATAGCTGATTTAACTCTTTCATATGGCTCATTTTTATGATAAGATAATAACAAATTAAGCGCTCAGGAGGTGGAATAATTTGCAGGAATCTTTTTCTTTTGGAAGCCTTTTTGAGCAACTGTCGTTGACCGAAGTATTGGATAATATTGATGCTGGAATTGCAATTTATGATTCTGTAGGCAATTTTATTTTTATGAATACGATGATGGTAAACTGGAGAAATATTCCGAGACGAGAATATCTAAAAATGAATGTTCATGACTTTACAAAAGTGATCGATGTTTGCGTTTTTGACCTCGTCTGCCGGTATAAGAGAAGAGTTAGCCGCCTTCAGTATTATCAGGACTTTCAGAAAGTAGACGGAGCTACTCGAGTGCGAATTGTAACGGGGACCCCGATCTTTGATGGACATGGAAATATTAAATATGTGGTTATGCTGATGCAGGACGTGCAGGATTTTGAGAATTTGCATCATACCCTTTGGGAACAAAATAAAATTTTGAATGATACGACCCTGAAACCAAAAACAACCGAAAAAACTTGTATTGTGGCAAAAAGTCCGGAGTTTCAGCAGCTGCTTTCCGTTGCAGACAGTGTAGCGCCGCTGGATTCTACGGTACTGCTCTATGGAGAGTCAGGCAGCGGCAAAGAAGTGATTGCACATTATATTCATGAGCACAGTAAACGCAAAGATAAACCGTTGATTGCGGTAAACTGTGCGGCTTTCCCGGAGAATTTGATTGAAGCAGAGCTGTTTGGTTATGAAAAGGGCAGCTTTACGGGGGCGAATCGAGAAGGAAAAACTGGATTGGTAGAGGCGGCCGACGGCGGTACCCTTTTTCTAGACGAAATCAATTCTTTGCCGATGAGTATTCAGGGAAAAGTTCTTCGTATGATCGAAGAAAAGAGCATCCAGAGAATTGGAGCAATTAAGTCCAAGAAAGTTGATTTTCGATTGATTGCTGCAACAAATGGAAACCTTTCGGAAATGGTGCATAACGGTACTTTTCGAGAGGATCTTTATTATCGAATTCATGTGATTCCGTTGATCATTCCGCCCGTTCGCAACAGAAAAGAAGATATCGTACCGCTTTGCCTCCATTTTCTTCATTATTTTTGTCAGAAATATAATTTACAGAAGAGTTTTTCTGATGAAGTGCTGGAGGAAGTTTGTCAGTACCAATGGCCGGGGAATGTTCGTGAAATTCGTAATTTTGTGGAGCGGATGGTTGTAATGACTCCCTGCGCTACAAGGGAAATTAGCAGTATTCCACATGGGATTTTAAGAACAGCGCCGGCGGTTCCGATCATGATACAACCGGAAAAAGAGATAAAACCAAAAAAGCAAGTGGGTGGTTCAAGCAAAGAAAAGATATTGGAAGCACTTGCGGCATGCCAAAACCGTCGGGAAAAAGCAGCCGAGTATTTGGGAATCTCACGCAGATATTTGCAATATAAGATTCGTGAATATGAAATTCCATCCCGCAATAATCACAAAGAAAAATAAAAAGACACGGAAGGTATTTAAATACCTTCCGTGTCTTTTTAATATCTTCGGCGGCCGGAAGCGGGAAGAATCTCTAATTCTTCTCGATATTTTGCGACCGTTCTTCTGGATAATGTAATTTTTTGTGCTCCAAGGAGTTGGGATAGTTTTTGGTCGGAGAGCGGCTTCTTCTTATCTTCCTCTTGAATTAGCTTTTTTAAAAGCGCTTTTGCTTGTGCCGAAGAGGTATCTTGCTCCTGTTCCGCTCCTTTTAATCGATGGGAGAAAAAGTAAGATAAGGGATATGTTCCACGATCGCATTGAAGATATTTTCCTTTGATTGCACGACTTACAGTTGATTCATGAATTCCGAGTTTCTGAGAGATGTCCTGTAAAGACAAAGGTTTGAGATAGCTGCCTTTGAGAAAAAAATCCTGCTGTTCCTGTACGAGACAAGAGGTGCAGGAAAGCAGTGTTTCCCGACGTTGAGAAATACTTTGGACAAGCCACTGTGCCTGCTTGAATTTTCCGGAAAGATAGGATTTTACCTGTGAATCATCTGTTTTTTGCAGAAGCTTTTGATAGTAACCGCTGATGTGCAGAGAGGGTAGGCGGTTGTCATTGAGAGATACTCTTAATTTATCATCTTGGCAAAGCACAAAGAGGTCGGGGGTAATATACTGCGTTTCTTCTTCCTGCCCATAATTAGAACAGGGCTTTGGATTTAAGGAACGAATAATAGAACAGGCTTCCTGAATTTGGGTGGGAGAAGCGTGTGTTTCTTTCATAATGCGGTGGAAATGTCCCTCGCCAACTTCTTTTAAATAATGCTCAGCAATCAGCAATGGCAGTCCACCTTTTTTTTGGCGCTTTAATTGCAGACACAAACATTCTGAGAGAGATCGTGCGCCAATTCCGGCAGGTTCCAGAGATTGAACGACTTTTAAAGCCTGATCAATTTCCGCTTTCGAAATTCCGATCCGTTTGGCAACTTGTTCGATCGGTTCATCCAGATATCCATTAGGAGCCAGATTCAATATAATTTCTTTGATTCCGTGCGCTATCGGCTTTGAATAATCGGAAAGACGCAGCTGAAAAAAAAGATCCCGCGGAAAATCGTTTTCACTATTTTGAAATTTTCGCTCTTCTGCGAATGGATTAGATGGTTCCCAACTGCTTTTCTCTTTGTATGAATTTTTAATTGGGGAGGTACGATCCAGCCATTCTATTTTTTTTTGAATTTCTTGTTCCTGAGAATCCGGCGGTGTGTTTTCAGAAGATTCTATATCAAAAACTGGGTTTTCGAGTGCAGCTTTTTCCAGATATTCAGAAAGATCTTGTACATTCATCTGCAGAATTTTCATGGTTTCAATCATCTGCGGGGTAAGTGTTTGTTTTTGTTTGATCTCTATGGAAAGATCCATCCGATTGTGCACTCCTTCCTATTATATCAACATTTATCAGTATAAAAAGAATAGCATAAATTGTCGAAAGTTTCAATTGCTCACTTTTATTGTGAACCAAATATAAAATGGTAAGTTAACAAATTGAATTACAGTTTATGATAAAAAATGTTGGAAAAATTTTAGAGGTTTACGGATCAGCATAGTGCACTCAGCTGTTCATTCTTACCTATATGTACGCGACGATGCTATATATTATTAAAGAGGAAAAACTAAATTAAAATGAAAAGAGGTTTAGTCAATCGATCAGGTTATCACCCTTGTTGATTCCTTCCATAACCATGCTTTTATAATAGCCGGCCTTTTTCATTAGTTCAGCATGGTCTCCTGCTTCTACGATTTTGCCCTGTTTTAACACAATAATTTGGTCAGCGTCGCGTATCGTGGAAAGTCGGTGCGCAATAATTAGCATGGTACGATTTTGGGCAATATCTACGATGGCACGTTGGATGAGGACTTCCGTTTTTGTGTCAATATTGGCGGTAGCTTCGTCGAGTACGATAATCGATGGATCGTGGGCAATTGCCCGTGCGAAGGAAATCAACTGCCGCTGGCCTGCGGAAAGCGTATTTCCTCGTTCCATAACGGGTTCGTTCATTTTGCCGGGCAGGCTGTTTATAAAATCATCAGCATGCGAAACCTTAACGGCTTCTTGAATTTGAACTATATCGATATTGTCGTTCAGAGAAATATTTTTTGCGATTGTTTCAGAAAACAAGAATACATCCTGCAGCACAACAGCGATGTTTTTTCTTAAATCCCGCTTCTTGATGTCATTGATGTTGACTCCATCGATCAAAATTTCGCCCTTCTGAATTTTATAAAAGCCGCTTACAAGACTGATGATTGTCGTCTTGCCAGCGCCTGTCTGTCCAACGAAAGCAGCTGTTTGTCCCTTCTTAATGGTAAAGCTGATATCCTTTAAAACCCAGTCCCGATCATTGTACGAAAACCAGACATGGTTGAATTCAATATCTCCGCCGATATGTTCCATGGAAAGACCTTCGTCGAGGTTTTCGAGATTTTCTTCTTGGTCGAGAAGCTCAAAAATGCGGTCTGCCGATACAAAGGCAGATTGAATATTGGTATAATTGTCGGCAAGGTCGGAAATTGGGTCGAAAAACTGTTTGATATAGGTTGTAAAGGCATAGAGAACGCCAATTTGCAACGTCCCGCCTGCAATCTTGTCCATGCCATACCAGATAAGAATGGCAACCGCCAGATTTTGAAAAACAAGTGAGGCCGGTTTTAAAAAACTATTCATCCAAACTTGAAACGATGTAACTTTATAGTATTCATCGTTTAATTTTGTAAATTGCCTTTTTTTCTCTTTTTCTCCGTGAAAAATTTGAATCAGCTTCATTCCGGAAATATTTTCGGCCATAAAACCGTTGATGTGGCCGATCAGACTTTTAATTTTTCGAAAATTTTCCTTGATCTTTTTTCGAAGCAGAAAAATAACGGTAAACATCACGGGGATTACACAGAAGGAAACGAGCGTGAGTTGAACATCCATGACCAACATCGCACCAATGATGCCGAGAATTAAAAAAGCATCCTGAAAAAGACTGATGAGCACGTCAGTGTAAAGTTCACTTAGTGCTTCAACGTCGTTGGTGGCACGAGTAATCAGGCTTCCGGATGATGCCTGATCAAGGTATCGTAAAGGAAGAAGCTGAATGGTTTTAAACACCCGACTGCGTAGATTTCGCATGATTTCCTGCCCGGATTTGTTGATCAAATTCACTTGTGCAATACTAAAAAAGCCGCTGAGTGCTACCACAATAAAATATAAGGAGCCCATTCCGGTGAGAGAATAAAACCCATGTTGTTCAATGTGTTGTGTTAAGAAATCGTCGATGACAATTTTTAAAATATATGGTTTGGCAAGCATAGCACCGTTTACGAGCAATACACAGGCAAAAGCAAGCAGAATTTGCTTCCAATATGGAAGATTGAGTGCTAAAAGCCTTTTGAATGTTTTGGCTTTATGAGGCACAGAAATCCGCTGGGCTGTTTTTGCCGAACTGGTATTGGTAGATTTCATGATAAGTGCCTCCTTTAGCGAGCAGCTGCTCATGCGTTCCTCTCTCGCAAATTTCACCTTGATCGAGCACAATAATTTCATCGGCATCCATGACGGCTGAAATCCGGCTCGCGATTATAATTGTCGTTTTTCCTTGCCGTACTCGGCGGAGATTTGACAGGATTTCCGATTCAGTAACCGTATCTACGGCGGAAAGTGCATCATCTAGAATCAGAATTTCCGGATTTTTTAGCAGGGCCCTGGCAATTGAAATTCGTTGTTTCTGTCCGCCTGATAAATTGACTCCGCGCTCGCCCAAAATCGTTTCGAATCCGTTTGGCAAATCCATAATATTTTGGTAGATACAACTGTCTCGTGCTGCCTGTATGATCTGCTCATCAGTATAAATATCCTTAAAAAATCGGATGTTATCCGCAATAGAAGCATTGAAAAGAAAATTATCCTGTGGCACAAGGCCAAATCCATCACGAAGTGCAGAAAGCTTAAATTCGTTGATATCTTCTCCTCCTAAGAAGATTGTCCCGTTTGGAACGTTATACATTTTCAAGAGCAAATTGATCAGTGTACTTTTTCCGGAACCTGTCTTTCCAATAATGCCGAGCGATCGACCATTTGGTACAGTTAAGCTGATGTCATGAAGCGACGCTTTGTCCGCTTTTGGATAGACAAAAGTAAGATTGCAAATCTCAATGGAAGCGTTTTGTGGGACTTTTTCAATTTTACCTTCGTCCTTAATATCTGGTTTTATGCTCATAATATCATTGAGTCTGCTCAAAGAAGCCATGCCTCGCTGGATAATGGTAATCACTCTGCCAATGGAAAGAACGGGTGCCAAAATCATTGCGAGATAGCCGTTGAAAGCGACAAAATCGCCAAGCGAGATATTGCCATTTAAAACCATATTTCCGCCCCAGATAAGATTGAACACAAAGCTAACTGTAAAACATAGTTCGATGAGAGGGGATAAAAAAGCCGAAGCTTTTACCATGCTCAGATTTGCTTCGACCATTTGATTGTTTAAACTTTGAAACCTTGCAACTTCACCGTCTTCCTGAACATAAGCTTTAATAACGCGAATCCCGTTGATGTTTTCATTCACGCGGTCAGAAATTTCTGAGAATGTTTCCTGCACATGCCGAAAACGTTTTTTGACCATTTTCCCGATCGTGTACATGACATAGACCATGACCGGTACAGGTAACAAGGAAAGCAAAGTCAGCTGCCAGTTTATGGCATTCGACATGGAATAAATCGAGATCATACATACGACAATGCCGTTGATCGACATGGAGGTAGCTGGTCCAAAAGTCATTCGAACAGCGTTGATATCATTAATCGCATAAGCAATTAGGTCACCGGTTTTCCTGTGGTTATAAAATTCGGAAGACAGAGACTCAAAATGGTCAAACAGCTTTTCGCGCAGATAGCACTCTAGTTTTCGTGCATTACCGATGACCAGATTGCGCCAGACATAGGTAGTTGCAAAGGTTCCGGCGGCAATAAGAAGGATATAACGGAGATTGGTGTAGACGGCATTTCGATCAAAATCACTGCTTTTGAGAATATCAACGGTATTGCCAAGCACCTTCGGGAAGAGGGTTTGAATATAGGAAGACAACAGCATGAAAAAGATACCGATCATATAGGAAAACTTATGATCTTTAAAAAATTTAAATAAAATATCCTTTTGCATTAAAAATCTCCTTAGTCTTATTGGACGCGTGCAAATAGTTATCGGAGTGCTTTTACGGAATCACGTTCGACCAGTGTATTATCAATTTGGATGTGTTCAGACGGCTTTTCTGGCTTTTGGAGCCGTTTTAAAAGAAGGTCAACGGCTGTTTCGCAGGCATAATCAATATGCAGTTCCAATGTGGTGAGCGCCGGGATACAAACCGATGTCATCTCTGTATTACCGCTGCCGACAATCGAAATGTCATTGGGTACTTGAATTCCTTTTTCATGCAGATAATGCATCAATTTAATGGCGGTAAAATCCCATTGACAGATGACTGCGGAAGGATGTTCATCCTTGCGGATTAATTCACATATTTTTTCTTCAAAAATTTCATCTGTGCTGATAAAAAACTCGTTTTTGACGGGCAAGCCATGCTTTTCCAAATTCGAAATGATGCCTAGAAGCTTTTCTTTGCCTGCATAGCTCTTCGTATTTCCAGCATATCCAATCCGTCTATGTCCATTCTGCACCAGATATTCGCATTGTTTATACGCTCCGTGACTAAAATTGTACCAGACGCTGTCGGAATCGTTTGAAAAGGAATCCCCTGTGTAATACACATGGTTTCTAATTTTTTGTGAAAGAAAATCGACATAGGAACGCTCGAAATTTCCAATATAAAGTACGCCGTCATAATGGGAACCCCACTCGATTTTATTGGGCAGAATAAGGTTGGTTTGACATTCTTTATCTGCAAATTCCGTATCATATTTGCAGCCAACCTTCTGCAGAGCTTTTTTAATTCCCTGCAGCATATGGCTGTAGTTGCTGTTATCCTGAATGAATGGCTTTTGGTGGAGCACAAGAATTTTGTAATTTGCTGGGTCCTTTGACTTTAGATAACCCATTTCGCTTGCTTTAAGCAGAATTGTATTCCTTAGTTCGTCGCTGACTCCACTTTGACCAGCGAGTGCTCTGCTGACGGAAATTGTAGAGATATTAAGCGCCTTTGCAATATCTGACATCTTTATTTTTTCCGGTTTCATTTTTAACCCTTCTTCCATCTAATGAGGTCAGTATATCTCATACCGTTAATAAATACAATATTATAACGTTATCTATACAATAAATTATCGTTATAAAAATAAATCTTTTGTTAATGAAGGAGAAATGCTTTTTATTTGTGCTCCTTGTTAACGCTAATAATATAGAAAAAGCCATAGTGGATTTTTCCATCATGGCTCAATCTTAATATGGTTGGATTTTAAATAATTTTATTCTTATTCATGAAATAAAAAAGGCTAGGCGAAAATGCATGGTTTTCTAAAAAATAATGGTTATGAAATTACGGATTCTCAAGAAAGACCCGATTCGTTTGCTTTACAAAAAGTTCACTTTCGTTTATCCATGGATCATGACCCGAATGCTCAAACCATACGAGTCCTTTTTTAGGAGCCTCCAATAAGTCATAATATTCCTGAGTCAGTTGTATCGGAGCATTGACGTCGTGCCTCCCAATGAAAAAATAAGCTGGTATATCCAACTTTGTATGGCTTTTTCGCAAATCAATATCATAAAGCTGTGGATATACTGAATTAAAAGTATCAATGATTCCTCTCAAGTAATTAACGGAATCGATTATGCTATATTCCGGCGAAAACATATCTCTAAGTGTGTGATAGCCTCCATTCGTAATTTCTGGATTATTTGTCATATAGTTAGATAAATAATTTAGGTATGCAGCCGATTTCCAGGTAATATCTTGTCCATAATAAGGGGGCATTCCATTAGAAGTGAGCTGATTTATGATTTTTTGATCATTGTTTGCTTTTGCAAGCTCCATTGCTTTTTTATAATCTGTTATTTCGGTTTCTTTAAAATCAACCATTTGACCGGTACCAATAAATGCATGATATTTTTCCGGAGATGTGCTAGCAAGAAGAATCCCAAGCACGCTACCCCAAGATTCTCCCATGAGATAGATCTTTTCAGTTTCAAAACGTTGACGCAAAAAATCAGTGAGAGCAAGGCCATCGTCTACATAGGTATCAGCCGTAATTTTATCATTTGGAACAGCAGAATATGATTTGCCACTGCCTGGCTGATCCCAGTTTACGACGACAAAATTTTCTTCAAGCCCCGAAAGTTCATTGCGCGTTGCTGCCATCTGCGACCCTCCCGGGCCACCAGCTAAAAATAAAAGAACTGGGTTATGGCAGTCTTTTCCACGGATGCTGATCCATTCCTGGTGCCCGTTTAGCTCAACTTTCTGGAGTTCAGCGATACTACCATTCAGCATATTACCTTGTTGATCCATGATTGACGGCGTATGAGCTGTAAACTGACTTAACAGGACAAGGATAGCCGTTAATAGGGCTAAGCCTGAAAAAAATCTGGCACTTTTCTTAAGACGAGCGGTTGCTGTATCCGATGGCCTTTTCTTTCGCCGCCGAATGATAATTTGAGCAATTGAAACTAGGCAAACCAGAAAACTTATAACGGTTATGATGAGCAGTACTAATAAAAAGATGTCCATATTTATCCCTTTTTCTTTTGTCTTATTATTCGACCACCGGTCGAATAATAGAATTATACTATTTTTTCGACCGCTGGTCAATAACCCGTTTTTGCGGTATACTATTATTAGAAGGTGATGAAATGGATAAAAGGAACCTTATATTAGATGCGATGCTGGACCTGCTGGAAAAAGAGAAAGGTGCAGCTTGTTCTGTTAGTGATATTGCAAAAAGGGCAGGAATCGGCAAGGGAAGTATCTATTATTATTTTCAATCGAAGGATGAAATATTTGATGCACTAGTTGAACGTGAATACGGACAAGTCATTCAAAAATGTGAAGAACTGGTTCATGAGAGTAGGGGTGACGCTATTTTAAAACTCAAACTACTGTTTCAAAGTTATCGCAGCTCAGTTAGTTCACCGGCTGTGGATGCTTATCTGCATCAACAACAGAATGCAGCCATTCATCAAAAATCGCTTGCCAAAATATTGCTGTCTCTTTCGCCAATTGTAGCAGATATTATTCGGCAAGGAGTGAAGGAAAGATTATTTTGTTGTGATAAGCCGCAGGAAACAGCTGAGATTATCGTATCGGTCTACTGCTTTTTGTACGATCAGGGGATTTTTATATGGACACCGCAGCAATTAAAAAATAAGGAAATTGCTTTGGCGGATTTGTTGGAAAATGGATTATCATCGGCAAAAGGAAGTTTCCAATTCCTTTATGGGGAATGATTTTGCGGTATGATTCGGATTGATTCTGTACTTTTACTTTTTATGGTTATGGAGCGTATATTAGAAAAGCGGAGATGCCAATTTGACATCTCCGCTTTTGAGGTTCAATTAAAACTTGTCCAGTTTCATAACAAATAATCAGCTTATCAAAACGTTCTGCTCCTTTTGTTGTCTGCTTTTTAATTTGTGATAGTAGAACGTTCCAACGAGATCTGCTAAAAACCATCCTATGGGTACCGATACCCATATTCCAATGATCCCAATTTGAGGGATCGCAGACAATAGGTATGCGAGCGTAACACGAGTTCCAAGAGAGATAATTGTCAGTATGACCGACATGCCTGGTTTTCGCAGTGCCCGATATAGTCCATAAAACAAAAATAGAAAACCAATACCAAAATAGCAGGCGCCCTCAATCCACAAATACTGCATCCCGATCGATAAAATGTTTGTTTCTTGTGGTTGTACAAAAATCAGCAGGAGCGGTTTTGCAAAAATACAGACAATAGCACTGACAGATATACTAAATAGTACAGTTATAATAAATGCACTTCGAATTCCCTGCTTAATGCGTTTTGATTGTTTTGCTCCATAGTTTTGTGCAATAAAGATCGAGAAAGCGTTTCCAAAATCTTGTAACGGCATATAAGCAAAAGAATCGATTTTTACGGCTGCCGCAAATGCTGCCATTACGATGACTCCAAAGCTGTTAATTAACCCTTGAACCATCAAAATTCCAAAGTTCATGATGGATTGTTGGATACAAGTCATAAACGAAAAATGAGTGATCTCTTTTAGCAGACCAGGTTCTGAAAATTTCTCGTTTTTGTGGATATGAAATTCCGGATAGAAAATTAGGGTATATATCATAATTCCCACACCGGATACAATTTGTGAAATTACAGTTGCAATTGCAGCACCTGCAACACCCCATTGAAAAGTAAGGACCAATAGTAAATCCAAGCCAATATTTAGAGTTGCCGAAATGCCGAGAAAAACGAGAGGGGTAACAGAATTCCCTATGGAGCGTAAAAGTGAGGCATAAAAGTTGTAAAAAAAGGTGGCACCGATTCCCCAAAAAATAATCCAAAGATAACTTCTTGTCAAAGTATATACTTCTAAAGGAATTCGAAGAAAATGCATAATTGGATCAATCAGCAAAAACACGGCAAGGTTCAGAACTGCTGTACATGCTAAAATCAATAAAAAAGAGGTGTAAATACTTTTTTTGAGGCGCTCTGCATTGTTTTTTCCGAAATTAATAGAAAAAACAGTACCGCTGCCCATACACATCCCCATCATGATGGAAGTTAAAAACGTCATAAGAGTATACGATGAGCCTACTGCTGCGAGCGCATTCTTGCCCACAAATTGTCCAACGATCAATGTGTCCACAATGTTGTATAATTGCTGTAATAGATCCCCAACAATCATGGGAACTGCAAAACGCAACATTGATGATGTGATTTTTCCACTGGTCAAACATTTTTCTATATGATTATTCGCCAATATTTCCACCCTTTTAAGACAAGTTCATTAATCTTAATTAAGTATACCATAAAAAATGGATTAAGCCATAAAATCATAAGCAAGACATTACAACTGAGTCAAAATAGTCGAATACCTGTTTTTTGTGAGCCCCCTTTATTTCAACATGGCAAAAATCATGCCGGAGAAGAAAGGGATAAGCCATATGACCCATACGATGATGCTAAACTTGTGGAAATTTTGTAAGCTTTTCTTGTTGCCTCGTTTCAGAACAGTAGTAGCCCAAAATGCATGAAAAATCATGAGTAAAATAGCAAGAAGACCTACAATACCATGAAAATTTAATACAAAACCATTTTTTGCTATCTTGCTCATGATAGTTGTACCAGTTGTATCGAACACTAAACCGACCCAAAACATAACGAGATGCCATGCCTTAAGTCGATGCTGAATCTTTTCGCCCCAAACACCTACGGAGTAAAAGAGGAGCGCCAGACACATGCAGATGATTGACAGAATCAATATAAAAAATCCTCCTGTTTTATAGCAGTTCTCTTAAAAAATCTTCAAATAAATCGTAAGAAATCGTATGCTGCCGAGAAAGTGATACCAAATTGAATAGAATAAATTGTGCAGTATCTTGTTCACTCCTTTTTGGGGAAATATAGCCTGCCTTATGCGCTTTAGAGATAAGAGATTCAATTTGCTGTGCAAATCTTTGTAAGTAACGTTGCTCTAATGTAACACCCTTCTGAACACCTTCGGGGGTTTGATAAAAGGATGGGACAAGCCACTCAACTCGGAAAGCGTTCACATACTGAGACTGCAAATTAAAAATGCAGCGTAACGCGGTGTAAAAGTCGTGCTCCTCCTGTAAAAAGTCCTCAACTTTTATCAAAAACTCGTCCCAGTAAGAGGCCATCAATTCCACCAAAAGATCAGCCTTGGTTGGAAAGTAGTTGTAAATGGTTCCAAGGGCAATCCCACAGCCATGGGATACACTGCGCATGTTTAATGCATCAATGCCCTGTGTGTTTATGATAGCCTTTGCTGTACTTAAGATGTGCTCACGGGCATTCGGAATTATTTTTGCCATATCATCACTCCAACTTATTTATATGAACAATGTTCACTATAGTTTAATTCTTGATACTTGTCAAGAGATTTAAAAGATATTGATATGAAAAATAGATGTAGTATCATATATCTAGTTGATACTACATCTATTTCTATAAGAAAAAAGGAAGAAGAGAATTTTACCCAATGCAAAAAAATGAGGTTGTATGGATTTTGTTATAATGTCCTGTCAATAATTTCTGCCTGCGTAATAATATCCCGCAGTTTGTCGCCGCCCACTTTGTATTCTAAAAGCTCATCGACGGTATCGTAAACGGTACAGTCTTTTTCTACGCGAGTGCACGGTCCAATCGAAAATTTCATTTTGTCGTTCGGCCAGACTGAACTGAGAGTGTAGTCGATTCCTTTCCACTCAAATTCCACATCTCCGCCTCTTGACATACAACTTTTAAATTCACTTAGGCTTTTAAACTGATTTGCATCTTCGTCAACGGTTAGTATCATAGGAATCTCTCCTTTATATTTGTAGAATTCAAATTTAAGTACTTCGTTATTCGGTGTTTTACAGAGACTCAATCATTTGTTTTTTATGTTTTTATTATAATGCTTTTAAATCTTATTTTGGCAGGTTCTATAAATTTTTTTAGTTTGCATAGAGCGTGAAACAAAAACGAGCAACCCGTAAAGGCTGCTCGTTTCTTATTACGCAAAAAAGTGCTAAATATTGGGGGCGTTCTCTGTAACAAATCGGATTAGCTCAGATGCCGAATCACGGCGAAGGGGAAACACTCGGCCATGGTACACATAATAAATCAGCATGGACCAGTAAACCTCATAGCCGCCCTTGTCGAATTCCTCTTCCGTCGGGAAATAGCCGGTGCAGCCGTTTGTATAGCCGCCGAAATAAAAGAAATCGTTATGGAGAAATTCTGAAACACGCAGAGCAAATTCCACCATGATCTCGTTTGCAACGCCGCATAGACAGCCGTTTCCGAGGGAAAAGTATTGCACTTCGATTTTCTCCGTTTGCTGATGAATATCATTTTGGAGCAAATGCTGTACTTGCTTTAGCCAATCCGTACCGTCAATGCCGCAATACTTTTGGGCTTCGTCTGCGATTTCCATGGCACGCGGATAAGACGGCACATCAGCTTTCAATTCGATCTGACGCGAGTACATGGAAAGCTGATCAATTTTTTGTGGACATAGGGACATGACAACGGGTTTTATGTCGTACAGTACAGTTTTTGCCATGTCTTCAAGTGCTGTATCTGAGCGAATAAAGCGTTCATCATTAGCATCAGGCGGATTGATAGCAGATTTAAAGTATCGCGGTGCAATATTTCCAGATGCCCCTTGGGTTACCATGATCGGACATCCGAATTCTTTCCTCAGAGCATCCCGGACAGTACCGAAATAATCTGGGGAAATCAGGTAGTTATCTGCTTTCAGTACACTATTATGCGCGGTCAAACGAAGCAGCAGAAGCTTTAGCTTACCACTTCTGGAATCACAGATCTTTAGAATTCCGATCCGCCTATCCAGTGCATTACAGTCCTTGCGCCGATTTAGCCCGATATTGGTAAAAGCATTTCCCCATACGGCATTTACGGGAGCCATGTCCTGTAGGGCTAAGGCGGCAGCATCTTTTACACGGTCACATACGGAGCGGTAATACTCCGGTGAAGCGCTTTCATTCGGTGCACAATGGCAGTGAGAAAAGCAAAGCATGATTTTTTCGCGGGAAATGCACAAAACTTTTGCCATTTCATCCCGCAGAGTATTTGCATGCTGTTTTGAAAAACCAATGTGATCGATGGTAACGACACAGCATCGTTCTTCACCTAGCTGCCATACGGCTACCTGTGCCGAAAGCGGATGCAGGATGCCGCGGGACAGCTCATCTGCGCGGCCAAAGCCTATGGTTTCTATCGGTTTAGATGGCGTGATATCCGTTTCAGAAAATCCTAGCATCAAAATTTTATTTTTCATGGTACTTTACTCCTTAATTTAAAATGAAAAGGCGCAAAGTTACCCGGATAGATTAGTACTCCATGCAGTCTCTATCCAAAATAACTTTGCATGGAGCAGTGACAATGGCTAGTTTCATATCATCAGACCCTTCTAAATGACTTTATTTTTCATTGTAATATGAGTATATCACAAAAAATGGATACAGATTAATGATTCGTTAAATCTAGAAGCAGATCAAGCTGGGCTTACTTACCCCTCTATCGATTAAATCGGATGACCTGTCATTGTAGCCTTTGTATTATTCTATTTGCCAAAAAGTGAACTTAAAAAATAAATGAAAAAAAGCCGAGAAAAAGCAAAGCCGTCAAATTGGACGGCTTTGCCAGCAGTGTGAGCGTTATGACACGAACCTAGTAAAATTAAGGTTTCATTAAAAGTAGATCGAGAGTAGTATTTACGTTAAAAATTAAAGAGATCAAATGACTGTCAGATTTCGTGTTTCTTGTCATAATTGTTATGAAGCTTCTCATTTATCTGTTGTAATCGTTTTTTCGTACTTAAATACTGAAAAATCCAAATAATCAGATAGATGACAAAGAAAATACCAAAATAGATCAAAATCCCTTTGACATTATGAGGCATCCAGTAGGCGAAATATGCAATTGGAAGAGTTGCTGTTGAACAGACAACCAAATGTGTAATGGTTTGCCGCAGAATGCTCCAGTGGTCAATACTCCAAATCCAAGAGGCTCCACCCCATACGGCTCCATAAAACAGCGAAAGAATTGTTTGAATTATTACAGCATTTATTTCGTTCCCACAAGTACTGATTAATTCCGGGGGAACTGCATAATATTTGCCATCATGAAGAGTTACTGAAATGATGATTGTTATAATCACAGCAATTGTTAAACCGAGCGTTGCACCGAGAAAGCAAGAAAGAGCAAATTTCGTTTTTTTCTTCATTTTATTCACCTCATATTCCAAGTATCTGTTTGATTTTGGTGACAAATCGACGTGATACGTAGGTAACGGTACCATCGTCTAACTTCACACAAATGGTGCCAGTCAAACGAAGATCAAAATTCTTGACCTTTTTCAAATTAATAATTTCCGAATTTGAAATTCGGACGAAGTAGTTTTTGTTTAGTCGTTCCTCGAGCTCATACAAGCGCAATCGCAGGGTATACGTATTCCCATCTGCAATGGCAAAGACCTTTCCATTTTCAGCATAGATTCGGCTGATTTTTTCCTGTTCTATGATCTCAGCACCACCTTCTCGAAATCCAATCATCATTTGTGGTGCTACTTGCGAAATCCTCTTAACGAGATTATTGATTTCCTCTGTTACCTCATTTGTCATAACGATGATTTTAGGTTCTTTGCAGGAGTTATCTACTTTAATTTCTATTTCCATCTGCTCACCGCTTTCGTACGTTTCTAGTATAATGAATGTATGATTTAAATTCCAATATTTTTGAATAAGTGGTTATATTTTGAGCATAGGTGGTTGTTCGTTCAAATTTTCATAAAGATAAGCAAAGTAAAAGACCGACAATTTTTGATTGTCGGTCTTTTACTGAAAAAAGGCGGTTCAAGGCCAATAAAAAATCAGTTTTGTCCGGTCTTTATAAAGTATTAATACTGCCTTTATGGATCTTAACACTATCTTTATAAAAATAATGGTAGTCTTTAATGCGAGCAAAAGCGAGAAGAAATATAAAGTCAGAAGATCATATGCTTTTGCAGCGAAATAACAGAGGTGGAATATGTACATAATCGTAATTGGTTGCGGAAGGCTGGAAATGTAAACTGGCGCTTTGGACTTACGATGTTAATTGGCGGTGTGGTTGGGTCTATTGTAGGTTCCCTATGTTCAGGGTTTCTGCCGCAGAACCTATATAATAAATTGACCGGAATTATTCTGTTGTTACTGGCAGTACAAATGCTTGTCTCATGCATAAAGAATAAGCACAAAAAGGAAAATAGCGAGGATGTCAGTCAGCTCCATAAGAGATCCAACACTATAAAAGCCGTTTGTTTTGGTCTGCTTGGTGGAATTATGTCTGGACTTGTTGGTCTTAGCGGAGGCGGTCCTATTATCGCAGGACTTATGATCCTTGGATGTCAGGCCCTTGAAGCTGTAGGAACTTCAGTGCTTGTGCTATTTGGCATAGCAGTTACTGGTTTTATCACACATCTTGGGATAGGAAGTATCGATTGGCAACTCGTAGGGCTGTTGACGATCGGTACAATTTGCGGTGCTTTTGTTGGCCCCCTTCTTCTCAAAAAGATAGACAAGAAAAAATTGGAAAAGATTCTTCAGCCCGTGCTTTCTGAACATTTACCGCCATAACAGTGACCCTTTTCTGCTGAGAAGATTGTTTGCACTATAGACTTGTCTCTTTTTTTAATCTGTGCAATGCCCATGAAAAGCTGATCAGGCACAGAATGGCAAGTAAAAGAATGGCTAAAATTACATCATGGATAACAATATTTCCCTGTAAGATTAGATCCCGTAAGACATTGATTACGTGAGTAAACGGGTTCAGATTGACTGCAATTTTAAGTCCACCGGATAATTTATCTTCTGGAAATAGCGCTGTGCTGAGAAAAAAGATCGGCAAAACAATCGCATTCATTACGGTTTCATAAAGGAATTCATTGGGAAGGCAAAGACTGATTGCATAAGTTAATCCTGCCATAAAGAAAGCCGTCAAAAAGACAAGCAAAATAATGATAAGCAGTCCAGAAAATCCCGAAGCGATTTTTACCGAGAAAAACAGGCTGACAACGCACATAATGGCGACTTCAAGAAAGGTACATAATACCGCTTCCAATACCTGACCAAGAACGATCGAACTTCTTTGAACTGGAGCAATCAGTATCCGGTAGAAACTACCGTCTGTTTTCATAAGGTAATTCATAATGCCGCTGCTGCTGCAAGTTCCGAAGCATACCAATAGAATCAGTCCGGGGAGAATAAAAGCCGTATAGTTTTGAATTCCAATGCCCTGCATCGCTTGTCCGGCGACAGCACTGTATAAAACCAGCCAAAGCATAGGCTGTAAAATGGTAATCACGATCGTGAAGGCGTTGTGGAAACGCCACTTTATATCTCGTTTAAGTAAAGTTAAAACGTCCATCAACTGGCCTCCTTTACATCTCTTCACCGGTTAACCTGATAAAAACGTCTTCCAGAGTGGGCTGCGTGATTTCAATACCAAGGAAAGGAATATCATGATTAAGCAACCACCGGTTTGCTTTTTCCAAATCCACGTGACCATTTTTTAGACTGGTGATAATTTTATCATGGCGCAAATCCGATTCTTTCAATTTGATCACGCTTTTTAATGGGCCAAAACAGTTTTTGGCTTCTTCTTTCGATGGAAAGTTGATTGTCAGCATATCCTGACGTAAGTACTCTCGAAGAGTATTCGGAGAACCCTCTATAACCTCTTTTCCGCTTTTCATGATGCAGATGGTATCGCTTAGTTGATTGGCTTCTTCCAGATAGTGAGTTGTTAAAAAAATCGTAGTGCCAAAGTCGTTTCTGATTTTCTTTACCATATCCCACATTGCCATGCGGGACCTAATATCCATGCCGACAGTCGGTTCGTCCAAAAACAGGATTTTTGGCTTAGACATCATATTAAGCGCAATATCAAGCCTCCGTTTTACTCCGCCGGAGTAAGACGAAACCGGATATTTTAAATACCGTTCCAAACCAAAGTGAGAAATTAACGATTTCATGTGCTTTTGCGCTTCCGACTTCGGTATCCGATAAAGTCTGCTTTGAAACATCATGTTTTCCGTAAGAGACAGGTGTGAATCAATGGAAGTGCGCTGCGCCACGCAAGAAATTTGTGTGCGGATTGCAGCCGCCTCATGGGTTGCATCTTTTCCCAATAGAATCACGCTGCCGGATGTAGGACACAGAAAAGTGGTCAGTATGTTGATAAGAGTCGATTTTCCTGCGCCGTTTGGTCCCAGCAGAGAAAAAATTTCGCCTTCATTCACCGTCAAAGTAAGGCCATCCAACGCCTGTACTCCGTTCTTATATTTTTTTACAAGGTCTTTAACGCTGATAGCGATCATTTTAATCCTCCCTGATCGGAAACTGAATTTCTGTGATGTACTTATTTGGGTTCCCTTTCAAAAACATTCCGGGACCTTTGATGTAAACCTCACGGAACGGTGGTTGTAATTGCAGCTCATGCTCTGCGGCATATTGGCTGATTGCTTCATAAGCATGAGATAAGGTTTCATATGGGCCGGTATGCGTGGTGCATACCGCCTTGACAGAAGGGACTTCTTTTACTTCAATTCCATTGCCGATTGGAGTTTCCTTAGTTGGTACGCATAAATCCATTTCTCCTATTTTCGTTTTTGGGTTCATTACATAGTAGCAGAAAAACGACGCACCGTTTGATTTCCCCTGAATTGACTTAAAAACACTAGGGAAAAACTGATTTGCCTCGGTGGCAATCCCTTTGTAGTGCAGGAACGCAACACGAACCGATTCAATAGTTCTAATTTCAATCTGGTAATCCACTTTCTCAATTCTCCTTTTCTTTTTTTACTGCAATCCAAACTTCGGAGTGCCCTGCCCGTGGCCTTTCCTCGCTGATCGGATAGACTTCAATATCCGGCAGTTCTGCATAAGTATAACCTGAAAATGGAAGCCACTCTGTAAGAAAGCGCCTGAAAATGCTTTGAATGGATTCTTTAAAATACCCGTCGCTCTCAAAAATCACCCATGTCGCCGCCGGAATTTCATACTCAAACATTTCTTTTGGCACAGGCTGATCGGTTGCGGCCCCTATGTAATAATAAATTTTGTTGGGGCTTTGACATGCGGTAATTCCCAGCACACCTTGTGGGGACTGGTTTGACAGATGGCAGATTTCCAGAAATTGGCTGCTTTTTAATGCTTTTTCCCAGAAAGGCGGGACGTTTCTTTTGTTTTCTTCCATATCTAATGTGAGCGGAATACGGATGCCTACAATGCGCATGGCCTTTTTTTCTTCGACCCGATAGGGCATAACATTACCTCCCGTAATTTTGACTGAAAAGCGAATAGGCGGATATGCATGCAATACGCTTCCCTGTGCTTTTGCAGAGATCGGGGAAATTCCATGCACACTCTGAAATGCACGGTTGAAAGAGGTGGGGGAAGTGTAACCGTATTTGAGTGCCACATCAAGGACTTTGCTGTCTGTCATCTGCAAGTCAAACGCCGCCTGTGTCATTCTCCGCCGCCTGATGTATTCGGATAACGAAATACCAGTTACATAGGAAAATATCCGCTCGAAATAGTAGGTGGAGCAGCATGCGATTTTGGCAGCTTCTTCATAGGAAATCTTACCGGCTAAGTTCTTTTCGATGTAGTCGATGGCTTTGCTCAAATTCTTTAGCCATTCCATTTTTTCACCTTCCTGCGATTATCATATAGCATCAAAAAATTTTAATCCTCGCTTTTGATGCTCTGTTTTGTAAACTCCACTTTAGCGCATTAAAATTTTTATATCAAGTGAGGGGAAATGAAGCATGAGGGAAGATGATTAATTGACTATTATGACGACATTACAGTAGAACAAATTCCGCCATGAATCTCATTGTGTGCGGTCAGGCGAAGCAGCAGGAGCTTTCTTTTGCTGCTTCTTCAGAATCCTGACTCGCGGGTCCGATGCGTTACAGCCCTTGCGCTGGTCGAACCCAATTGGATATGCTGATCGCACAAATAAATTGAATCGTAAATACTTCATTATAATAATTACCCCTTGCGTTCTAAATTTTATGGCGCTATAATAAACCGTGTTAGAGCAGAAGCTTTATCAAATACAATATTTAAGGAGACTGCTGTTTGAAAAACAACACCTTGGAGATTGTCGGCTGACCGGGAGGTTTGCTGAACATATCTCGAACCTCCCAGAGTTGAAAGCAATCAATTTTAGGAGGAAAAATTATGCAAAATAAGTACACGATTCGTTTGGAAACCAAAAGCGATTATAACAATGCCGAAAATCTGACGCGCGAAGCGTTTTGGAATGTTTACCGTCCTGGGTGTTTGGAGCATTATGTCTTGCACACTTTTCGCAGCAGACCGGATTTTGTCCCCGAGCTGGATTTTGTGATGGAACAGAACGGAAAGCTGATTGGGCATATAATGTATGTTCGTTCTGAAATTTGCGCTGATGATGGCAGAGTCATTCCCATTATGACCTTTGGACCTATCAGCATTGCACCAGAGTGTAAACGCAAGGGCTATGGGACTATTCTGTTGCGCTACTCCATGAATGAGGCCAGGAAGTTAGGCGTGGGGGCACTTGCTATTACCGGCAATATTAACTTTTATGGCAAATCCGGTTTTACGGTTGCAAGTACAAAGGGCATTCATTATTATGCCGAACCGCGTGAGGCCGAGGTCCCTTATTTTTTGATCTGTGAGCTGAAACCTGGCTTTTTAAACGGCGTTTCAGGTGTCTACAAAGATCCGGAGGGATATTTTGTGGATGAAAAAGAAGCCGAAGATTTCGACGCCAAGTTTCCCCAAAAGGAAAAGCTGAAGTTATCAGGTCAGATCTTTTAAATCAGTCACAATGTGCAAATGCGGAGCGGTCAGTGACCGTTCCGCATTTTTTGTAGTACTGATAGGAGTTCTAGTGAGCTTATTTTCACTTAAAAAGAAAAGATTATAGAATATGACTATACTTTGGATGAACAGTGCAGTGATACGAAAGTAGTCTTTGCACGGATCTTGGAACTGAATGATATTTATAAGGTGGAAATCATCAGGACTATGATTAAGTGGAAACGAAAACTGCTGTTTCAAAGCAAGCTGTGAAACAAGGAAGCTCTGCCGGATTTAAACAGTCAGATTGGTCGAAATTAATTTTGCAGTGAGGAAAAGAATGGAAAACTTTAGTATGGATTTTTTAAATTTAACACCAGAAAACCTTGCGAGTGAGCATTTATGCTGTATTATCCGCAGCAAAAAGCTGCATCCGGGTGTTGAGGCAAAGCGGAAATGGCTTTCTGAGCGACTTAAGGAAGGCCATGTCTTTCGAAAGCTCAATGCCAAGGCGACTGTTTTTATTGAATATGCGCCTCTTGAAACGGCTTGGGTTCCCATTATCGGTGATAATTATGAATATCTGTATTGCCTATGGGTCTTGGGCAGTTACAAGGGAAAAGGGTATGGGAGAGCACTGATGGAATATTGTTTGGCTGATGCCAAACAGAAGGGAAAATCCGGCGTTTGCATGCTGGGAGCAGCTAAACAAAAGGCCTGGCTTTCAGACCAATCCTTTGCGAAAAAGTTTGGTTTTGAAATTGTGGATACGACCAACAGTGGATATAACCTTCTTGCACTTTCTTTTGATGGGACAACGCCGAGGTTTGCGCAAAATGCGAAAACCCTAAAGATTCAGAGTGAAGATTTGACCATTTATTATGATATGCAATGTCCTTATATCTATCAAAAGATTGAAACGATTAAGCAGTATTGTGAAACAAATAATGTTTCCGCGTCTTTTATTCAAGTGGATACGCTGCAGAAAGCGAAGGAATTGCCCTGCGTTTTTAATAATTGGGCAGTTTTTTATAAAGGAAAATTTGAGACGGTAAATCTATTGGATGTTGAATCCCTGAAGAGAATCCTTAGAAAATAATAAGTTGAGTACTGCATTGATAGGCGGAAAATAACAAAAGGCACGGTTATGGAATTATCTCCATTTCCGTGCTTTTTATTGGTTTTGTGCTTAAGAATTTATTTTATGACCAACTAAATATTATTTATGACTGCAAGTACACGCTAATTACTGTTACAAAATAATCATACCAATGTTATTGAATATTAGTTTTTATATTGAAATATGTAAAAAGAGGTAATCATTATGAACTCATATCCTTCAATTTGTGTTTCGACAGATGGTATTTATCGGGAAGGTAGCCCATTGCGTTGGATTGCCAGTCCGAAAAGTTATCCCGATGCAATTGCTGAAGCGGGTGGACTTCCGTTACTTTGCAGCGAAAACTGCCCAGAGGAGATGGCGGATTTTTGTGATGCTCTTTTGTTAATTGGAGGGGATGATTTATCTCCGATGTTCTATGGTGAGGATGTTTTGAATGAAACAGTAAAAGTCAACGCGTTGCGTGATTCTTTTGAGATGAAGCTAGCTGCGTCATTTTTAAAAAGAAAAAAACCAATTATGGCGATTTGTCGGGGCTTTCAGATAATTAATGTATTGCTTGGCGGCGATTTGTATCAGGATTTAGTGGCTCAAAAGGGACTTTGCCATTTTGATCCTCAATTACGACACCCTGTTCATGCCTGTGAGGGGTCCATACTTGCAAAACTGTTCGGGACAGAATTTAATGTGAACAGTACTCATCATCAAGCGGTGAGAAAACTTGGCCGCGGATTAAAAGCGACTGCTTTTTCCTCAGAAGGAATTATCGAAGCATATGAACATGAATCTGGACTTATTTTAGGAACTCAATTTCATCCGGAACGTTTGACCGGCCCTTATTGGGATGACCGTACGCCCAATATGAGTCCATACTTTGCCTATTTTATTGAGCTTGTTCGTAGTGAAAGCAAAAAAGAGCGAAAAGTCTCTAATACATAAATTTATAATTTGCGATAAGTTATTCAAGAAGCAACATGCAGGTTTTGAAACCTTTCATGTTGCTTCTTTTATTGATGAGGGTACGTTGAGCTATGAATGAATCGTCGATTCAAATTAAGTAGTAACTGTGAAACGATTTCTTTTAAATTTTTATCCATGCAATTTTGCTCAATATCAGTTTTCAATTTTACAAAGTAATTCTTATATTTCAGTAAATTACATTAAAATATGTCACATATAATTGACAATAAGTAACCTATATTATATCATGTGAAATGAGGTGAGCATATGGCGAGGAATATATCGATAAAAGTTGCACGTGCGAAAAAAGATATGACGCAAACCGAATTAGCTGCTGCTGTAGGGATATCAAGGCAAACTATGAATGCAATAGAGCAGGGTACCTATAATCCAACAATTAAACTCTGCCGCGCAATCTGCAAAGTGTTAGATGAATCGCTTGATGGGCTTTTTGGGGAGGAAAATTAGATGAGAAACAAATGTCAGTTTGACGAAAAACAGATACTCGATAGAGGAAAGGCATTTCAAGTTGGGTTTTTGACTGCGATTATTACCACTTGTGCTGCATACCTTCTCACAGATGTGTGCGGAGTTTCGATCAACTCATTTTCACTGTTTTTAATTTCAATTTGGATTCCGATCACTGTTTGCTTTATTCTGCTAATAACAAAGGATGCCTACGAAAATGTAAATTCGTCAATCGGAAAAACTATTTTGAGTATCTATGGACTGGCAGGTCTATTTATATTGGGATCAACACTCTTTTCAATTTTTATAGGAAAAGAATATCTTTTAAAAAATGGCACCTTTTCCGATTCACTAGGACATATCGTAACGGCTATTTGTATGATCATAACTTGTGTGGTTTATTGGGTTAAACGTTGTGTGAATGCTCGGAAATATCGTGATGAATAATTGTTTATCGAAACGAAACTTTTGGTGGTTGGCATATACTTTGATAAGAACAGACTCTGTAGTTAGAATTCAACGATTGCTCTGAGGGAAGTGCTATGCTTTTCTGCTTTTTCTGATTGGTGCCTCTTTCAAAAAAATCATTGAACATTTTATGGTAAGTGCATGATTGGGTACAATAAGATAAGTATAATACTTGAATATTCCTATGTTTTTGAAGCCGTATAAGTATAAACAAGATAAGCGGTAGCGAACGAGTTTTCATTCCATGCTGACGGCGCAAAAAAAGGGAAAAATAAAAAAATTAAAAAACTTGTTGACCTTATCACAGTGTTAAGGTGTATGCTGTAAGCAATGAACCGGTTCACAAAATTATAGGAGATCGAAATGCTTACAATTGGCGAATTTTCAAAACTGTCTCATGTTTCTTCTCGCATGCTGCGCTATTACGACAATATGGGTCTGCTTTGTCCTGTTCACATGGGCAAAGAAAACGGATACCGTTACTATGATGCACAGCAGCTAAAAACTTTACTTAAGATTGAAAGCCTAAAGCAGTATGGGTTCTCTCTCTCCGAAATTCGGGATATGCTTCCACTTTCGCGGGAAGCTTTAGCGCAGAAGATACACTGCCGTGTGTTAAAAGCTTATGAAGAACTGAATGATATGAGAAAAACACTCCGCCATATGGAAGATGATCTGATGAAAATGGAGGAATCGGAATTTATGCAGGAAAAATGTGATGTTATTATCATGGAGACTTCGCCGCAGCGGGTTTTTGGTATTCGAAGGAAAATTAATATTGGTGAAGTTCATGGGCTGTTTCAGGAGTTGAAACAGGAAATGCAAAAGCGCGGGCTAAAACGTGTCGGCGTAACCCAGTTACTTTATCATGGAGAAGAATTTTCTTATGAAAACATGGATGTGGAAGCTCAGGTTGAAGTTGCAGGGGAGGGCCCTGATATCTGTGAAATCCCGGCGCAACTCTGCGCTGCTACAACATATGTCGGGCCATATGAAGAAATCCACTATGCTTACAGCGCTTTGTGCTCGTGGGTTACTGATCATCCCGAATATAAAATCTGTGGGCCTGCGATTGAACGATATCTAAAAGACGAAAACAGTGTGAAATCACCAGAAGAATTGGAAACTGGAATTCTTTTTCCGATTAAAAAAATATCAAAATCAGGTGGCGACAGTAAATAAGTAAATTCAAAAATTCAGTCTAGTAACAGATATAAAAATGGCGGGCACTAAAGAAGTGTCCGCTTAATTTTTTAATAGTAAGGTCTATCTAATTAGATTGATAAATACGGATTTTTAGTATCATTTTAATTTTTACTCTGAGTTCATTTGTAAAAAGTATGGCGAAGAGAGCTGATGTTTACAAATAAGTGCTTTGATGATTATTAAGGAGAATAAAAAAGCTTTTATATCAAAGGGAAAACAGCAAAAGTGCCATAAAATAGGGCTAACAAAATCACGATTCTATGGACGCTTTTTCGTCTGATGTACCGAAATCTTTTTATTTTATGTCTTAGTAGGTGAGGTTATTTCGGGGGGGATTTAGTGAGATACTGTTTTCTTTAAGAGCGGTGCTGTAACGAGGATATGAAATGTTTGATATGGCGCATATTGCCCGAAGGCACTTCACTGTCCGTGCTGCTCTCATCTGACTTCATTTCTCCATATATTTTGTGGTAAAAGATAAATAAAATGACGGTACTGCATAACCAGGTGACTGGATACGCCCAATAAACAACTCGAATATCATTCCAAATAAGGCCCAATCCGAGGATCCAGATCACCCTTATTAGGCACCAACTGATTGCGAGCACAAACAGAGGGATTTTTGCATAACCAGCACCACGCAAAGCACCAGTCAACGCATGAGAAAGTCCCAAAAGAATCAGGAATGGTCCTGCACGTTGGCACATCATAATTCCATACTCAATTACGGCTGAATCAGGATTGAACAAACCAACCAGAGGCCGTCCAAATACGACCATTCCTAAGCCGATTCCCATGGTAATTGCACTAATCAGTATTAGCCCATAATGCACTCCTTTTTTGGTGCGATCATATTGTTTTGCCCCACGGTTCTGGCTAACAAACGTTGTTAGTGAAAGAGACATACTAGTAGCGGGTAACACTGCAAAACTAGCAAGCTTTGAATACGAGCCAAAACCCGCCATAGCCAGTTCTCCAAATTGATTTATATTAGCCTGGACAACGACGTTTGATAAGGATATAATGCAGTTTTGAAAAGCGCTTGGAAATGCGTTCTTTAAGATTGCACGAAGTTGCTTTTTATCCACTTTTAATTCATTCCAATTTAAGCGGTAAGATTCGTCGGTGTGGAAAAGCACCCAAAATTCTCCGGTTACGCTTGCACCCTGTGCAATAACCGTTGCAACGGCGGCGCCTCGAACTCCCATATGAAACCCTGCAACAAAAACTAAATCCAGAACAGTATTTAGAATTACTGATAAAATTAAACTGTATAAAGGGTGACGGTTGTCACCAAGGGAGCGGAAAATCCCACTGCCCATGTTATACATAACCATAAAGAACAATCCTATGGAAATGATCTGAAAATATTCAGTTGCTTCTTCCAAAGCTTCAGGCGGCGTTTGTATCATTGTTAAAATAGGATGACTAAATACGAAGCCCATGGTTGTTGAAATTATACCCAATCCTATTCCCAAAACGACTGCGGTGTGGATACTGCGACGCATTTGGTCGTATAATTTTGCTCCAAAATGAAGCGAAATTACGATACTAGCACCAACGGCAAAACCTTGAGTAAAACTGATCAGCAAATTCACGATGGAAGTAGATGCACTGACTGCGGCCTGTGCTGTGCTTCCACATACTCGGCCGACAATCAAAAAATCCATAGAATTATAAAGTTGCTGAAACAGATTACCCAAAAGAAGCGGGAATGAAAAATAAACAAGCTGGCTCAAAATAGGGCCTTGACTTAAATCAATTATAAAATTTGAACGCTGCTTCATTGGTATAATTCCCTCTCCGACAGTTAAAATAAATAATAAAAGTCCCGGCATCATGCTTTTGACAAGGATGTCGGGAACTTTATTTTTTAGTGTGTCATAATATGAAGAATTTCTCGATCAGTTTCTTTCATACCATCATGAGCGAGATCGCCGATATTTTGGATTGTTGTTTCCAAATCAGAAGCGACCATGCCATCTCCTGCTGGAAAACGGCGATGATTTAATGCCATCTGATATCCGGTTAATCCTGCTTCAACCGCTAATGCGATTTTTGCTGCACAAGACGATTTTGCACCATCACATACCATTCCGGAAGATACAGCTAAGGTATTTATAATGGTATCAGATATCAAAGCATAATCTCCTCCATTCAGATAACAAATTCCTGCGGCAGTACCGGCTCCAGCACTGACAGCTCCGCAAAATGCTGATAGTCGGCCGATACTTGTTTTCTGGTGGATGGTGATAAGGTCAGCTACAGCCAGGGCTCGCAAAAGCTGTTCTTTACTTGCTGATTGTGCGAGTGCATATTGAATGACAGGAACTGAGGCAGTAATCCCTTGGTTTCCGCTGCCGGAAACAATTACAACTGGCATTTCACACCCATTCATACGTGCATCGCTTCCAGCAGCTGCTGCAGCTCGAGCACGAATATCAAGCGAATCATCATTTCGTGAAAGCAAAAGTTTTCCGATTCCAGTACCGTAATTGCCGGACAAGCCCTCTGCAGAAATTGCAGAATTGTATTCGATCTGCTGATCTAAGCAATCAGCTAGATCAGATAAATCCGCGGTGTTAGCAAAGTCCAGAATGTCCCGAACATTCAGGATACTTCGATCCGTCAGTCCTGATTTAGCATTATTTTTTATTGGCCGATCAATAAAGACTTTTTTATCATGAGCTGCGTATACAACATTTGTATGAAAATTGGCAATACGAACCACTGCTGAATGGTTACCTTTCCATGCGGTAATCTGATAGTCAAAAGTCAATGGGGTATTTTTGAGTGATACATGGACCGTTTTCGTTTGCAAATATTCTTTAATTTGCTTTTTTTGCTCTTTAGAAACGTGACTAATGACTTCGAGCTTCTTTTCTGTTACACCAGCAATTACACCGGCAACGGCTGCTGCAGCAATACCGCACATTCCATTGGTATTTGGCACCACTACGCTTTTGGCATTCTTGATTAGATTGCCGCTTACTTCAATCTCCAATCGGTCTGGTTGATCTTCCAGTAAATCTCTGACATAAGAAGCTCCATAGGCTATGGAAATTGGTTCAGTACAACCCATTGCGGGGATGAGTTCTTCTTTTAAAATTTGGATATATTTTTTATAAGTAGGTGAATTTTGCTCCATATAGGTTCATAGGGTCCTTTCGTTTTATTCTTTCTTTTGCTCCAAGGTTTCCTCCAGTGCTTTCGCTAATTGAGCAGGACAAGAGGTGTCTTTCGATTTACATTTAATATCTTGCAAAAGATCAATTAGTTCTTCCGGGGTACGTCCTTCAGCCAATGCAGAAATACCCTTTGCATTTCCATCACATCCGCCTATAAAATGAATATTACGGACGACGCCGTCCACTATATCATAGGTGATCTCATGAGAGCAGACACCGTGAGGGATAAATTTATACAAAAAGCCTTGCTCCTTTACAAATTGTTCAATTCGGTTCTTTAAAGATACCGTTCAAACCATTGATTAATTTCCTCTAAGGCACGAATACGATTTTGGGGTTTCCCAGACCGCAGTAAATTATGATTTTCACCCTTGAAAATTAGAAGCTTTGTGGGAATCTGACGCTGATACAAAGCATAGTACATTTGCCGGGGTTCAGCCAAGGAACAGCGCATATCTTGATCACCATGAATAAATAAGGTTGGTGTTGTAACGTTACAGGCAAAACGCACCGGGGAACATTCCCATAGCTGGTCACGATTGTCCTCGAGAAGACTTGCGCCCATCTGATCTCGCACATAATCCATACCAATATCACTGATTGCTTCATGAGAAATCCAATTAGAAATGGAACGCTGTGATACCGCTGCCTTAAAACGATTGCTATGACCAATTAGCCAATTAACCATAAAACCGCCATAAGACCCTCCGTTAACCCCCAAACGATCTGGATTGATTTGAGGATAACGTTTAATTGCTTCATCTACAAATTGCAGTAGATCTTTCATGTCTACCGTTCCGTAGCGCCCATTGATATTCCCAAACTCATTTCCATAGGTGTCGCTGCCACGCGGGTTACAATAAAGAACAAAGCGGCCTTGAGCTGCAATACATTGTAATTCGTGTAAATAGATGGGGGCGTAAGCACAACGTGGCCCGCCATGAATACATAGAACCGCAGGGTACGATTTATCTTTCTGGAAACTGTCGGGTTTCAGAACCCAACCATGAATTTTGAAACCATCTGCGTCAATAAAAGTAATCTCTTCAGGGGTAGACAGGCGGTACTGTTCCGACAGCTGCTTTACTTGTGCAAGGCAAGTTTCATCAGATTCGGTGATTTGGTAGAGTTCTGCAGAGCGAAAATTTTTCGTACCACAGTAAGCAATGCGCCCTTGCGAAACATCCAAAGATTCCACGGAGTCTGCCGTGCTCAGAAATGGAGTAATTGTACCATCCGTACTTAGCCGACAAATTCCGCTTTGATTGTTTATAGCACTGATAAAGTAGAGCATGTCATCTGATACGCATATCTTTTTACCTGGATCCGGAAAGCTGTCAGCCATTACAGTGTTTACACCGACACTGGCCTCGTATTCTGCAAAGAACTCTATGCTTTTTTTAGGGAAATCAAAATGATAAAAACCACTGTACTCATAGCGTCCATATTTTTCACCGGTACTGCCGGCAAAATAAATTTGATCTTTTAAACAGAAGAGCTGCCTAATGTAGAAACGGCCTGGCGCAATCCACTCTTCGATTTGATTCGGGTTTTCATAACAGTATAATCCAGGTTTGGAGAGACCTACGTAGTTTGATCGATACCCGACAATCAGAAGCTTATTTCCAAAGCACACAGTCTGCTCAATTCGAAATCCTTTTGGAGTAATATGCGTTATAGTCCCATCGGTTAGAGAAATGAAACTTAAGCGTTCTTCTTGCCCATACATCCAACCTTTTCCATTAAATGTGTATGGATAATTTTCAATAATAATCGGATTATCTTTTTCATTTTGGTCTTCAATTCGCGTAAAAACTACCAGCTTGTCATTTCCCCAAAAACTATTTCCATGACAAAATGTACTTACTTTTATATCTTTTGTTTCATAGTTGCATGGATTCCAGATCCTATAAATAGTGCTTTGCTTATCTGGGTGCAATACATACATTAGATTATTATCAGGTGTCCAGGAATAGCTTAAGTTTATACCGGGAGCATTTATATCTTCAGAAGCACCGGTTTCCGTATTTCGTAACCGAACGCAGGGAGAAGTTATACTTTTTTCTTTGTTATATTGTTGAGCGGCGTAAGCAAGATAACGACCGTTTGGCGAAAAGTGCGGGGCAACAATCGATTGCATTTGCCACAAAGAATCAGGTGTTACTGATTGCATTAATGATATACATCGCCTTTCTCTAGCAGCGCCACACAAATTTAGATGCTTTCATGTATCGGTATTTTTTAAATTATAATGGATTGTTTAAACTCTAAAAAGCAGGCTGACTGTTTTTGAAAAAATAAATTTGGAATGTGAATGATTATATCAATCGTGACGGCGATTAACACCAACCAATCGCAACGGCGATTAACAAAGCAACACAGCACTCAACAAACATGATTCCGTAAACAGGAAGAATTAATTTCAACCAGTCTTTGAAGTTGGTGTGTGTTAAAGCTAAGCAAGCAGCCAAAGCACCATTAGCAGGATTCAACAGGTTGGTATATCCATCACCAAGCTGATAGGCTAGAACAGCGACTTGGCGAGAGACACCGATTACATCTGACATAGGCGTCATAATTGGCATGACGGTTGCGGCCTGTGCACTGCTGGAAGGAATAGCAAAATTGATAATAGAGTTGACAATAAACATAGCCACGGCAGCAAGTCCACTGTTGAAATGAATCAGTGTTTGAGAAAGATAATAAACGATTGAGTCCAAAATGCCGGACGAACTCAAAATAGTAGTAATACCTGCGGCCAAAATCATGACCATCATAGAAGGCATCTGACGTGCTGCACCTCTGACCATGACATTCATTGTTTTGCCAAAATCGAAACCAGATACGAGACCGCACAGTATGCCAACAGGTAACATGATACCAGCTAACTGAGAGGTACCAAACTTAAATTTTGTAGCACAGATAGAGAACAGAATAAATCCTGAGAAGAATAATACGAGAGACAGTGCTTGGCGTTTACTTAAGTGTTCTTCAGTGAATTCAGTGGGTGCGGAATCACCAAAATCAATTTTTTCCAGTACACTGTTAGCGGGATTCTTCCGGACGCGAGCTGCATACCATGTCAGGTAGGCAGCCATTGTTGCCAATAGAACGATGGTGAGAGTAAAACGAAGTCCTGCACCTGAGAAAATGGGGAGATGTGCAATATCCTGGGCAACAGCAGTGGAAAACGTGCTGATTGGAGAAGCCATAAAACCACCATAAGCACCCAATGCTAGTACAGCAACTGCAAAAATATTATCTACTTTTAAACGGCGTGCGAGTTCAATACCCAGTGGAATAAAGGGCAAAACTGTCATCACGCCAACCATACCAAGTGCGCCAAAGTAAGCAAACAACAAAGGAATAATAATAAGAACTTTGTTTTTAAACTTTTTCATTAAGACATTGATACCAACGTCTAATGCACCATTTTCAGTTATAACACCAATTGCACCACCTACAACGATCATAGCAATAATCGTTGAACCACTAGCAGATAACGCTGTTTTAGGAGTCTGGAGTATAACATCAATTGGATTAAGAATAATTTTTGGGGTAATTGTAAAAGTTGAAGGATCGACATTGCCATTTACTCGCTGAAAGGAACCGGATGGAACTAGCATAGAAAGGATATAAACAAATCCAATAATAATCAGTAGTATTGTATAGTTAGACATTGCTTTCTTTTGCTTTGGTTTTTGCAAGGCTTTCTCTTTCATGATATCCTCCTTGTTTTGCTTAATTTTTTCTATACAACCGATTTGCAGGCGCGTCTACAAATGGCTGTACGCTAAATGCAATTGACCAAAAATCCCAAATAGATCATAGATCGATACTGCTAGCCTATATTGATCTATGGAAAGATTAACAGAATTTTTATGAAAACGGAAACACTTTTTTAACATAAACTTATTCTTATTTTGAATGGAGCTTACTTTTTATGTTTATTCATATAAAATAGAAAGGAACTTGTCCTGAATGTCATGGACAAGTTCCTTTTTTATTGTTTTAACTTGTTTATACCTTTATCTATTAAGATAAGTGCTAAAGTCATCTTCCTGCAGATAGTTTAAGAAAACCATCAATGCAGGGTTATGATTTTCGGGATTATGCGCGACAACAAAATCAGGGATGTATCCCTTCATAGGAAGAGGAACACTGCGTTCATCTTCTGACAAACGACAATATTCTGGAATCAATGCAAGTCCACAACCAGCATCTGCCATAAGACGCTGCGTGTTGTAGAAGTTGCTCTTTAAAAAACACTTTGGATTGAAACCTGAGACGGTACATTGTTGAAAAAAAGCATCGGTTGCCATATCCTCTTGGACAATTACATTTTCTGAATGAATATTAGAATCTGGATCGCTCCAAAATGGCAAGTCTTTTTTTCCCATTAGTATCCAGTGAGGAGGATATATCGTTTTTATCTGAGCTGGTTGAAATAAGCGAGCGCAATGGCTTGTGGTAAATGCGACATCAACTAGATCCCGATTGAATCGAAACGGAAGAACGTCATAGGAGAACATCCAGCAGCTTACACTAATTTCAGGGTAAATTTCTACAAAACGTAATAAAAGTTTTTGAATAAGCTCTTCCTCATAGGGGCCGACACCAATTTTTAAAAAGCCCTTGCAACTGTTTTTCTTTCCATTCAGTCGATCCACCATGGACTTTTGATACTGAACAAGGTAGACGGCATCGCGATAAAAATCAGACCCGATAGGAGTTAATTCTACTTTATGCTTATTGCGGAAAAACAGGGAAACACCAAGTTCTTTCTCCAGACTAGCAATTTGCCGACTGATAACTGTTTGAGCCACGTGACATTCAGCTGCGGCCTTCGTAAAATTCAAATGGCGTGCGGTACTGATAAAATACTGCAATTTTATAAAATCCAAAATAAACACCTACCTACGAAACAGTTGGAAATATGATTACCATTTTATATGAGTTAACGCTTTTAAAACGAGCATTTTTGTACTCGGATTCCGTTACAAGTTCGTTCTTAAAAGTTTTCAAAAATGTTTTTGATAGGACGCTTTTGAATTTTTGGGGAATCCCTTGAGTTCGAAATTTCTCATTATCATTTTTGAAGCTTTTTCGGCAGACTCAAAGCAACATAACTTTATGCAAAAATGCTATTTCCGTTCGGACAAAAACTCTGCTACTATATAAATATTGTTTGTAACTGCAAGCACATATTAATTCCTGCTACACAATTATTATGCCCAATGTTATTAAATACCGGTTTTTTAAATGATTTTGAAATATATTTGTTGAAATTGTTTCCATATCTTGATTTTAAATCATAAAAAATGATTTTGCAACTTGAAGAACACTTAAAATAAAATTTTAAGATTTTTTATTTTGATTTTAGAACAGCGGAGAAGAACACATAAAAAGGCGCTACAGGAAAATACCCGCAACGCCATCGTTATTAGTTGTTATTAGCTCTAAATTGTAAACTAGAGAAGAATAGATGTCAATGATTTTTTGCAAAAAACTAAAATTGAGCCATGCCATAAAATATGATTTTTTAATCAATTTAAGTTCTATGCATTGAAAAACAAAAAATATGTCAAAAAGAGGTAATCATTATGAACTCATATCCTTCAATTTGTGTTTCAACAGACGGTATTTATAGAAAAAACAGTCCGATGCGTTGGATTGCCAGCCCTAAAAGTTACCCCGATGCAATTGCTGAAGCAGGAGGACTTCCTTTGCTTTGCAATGAAAACTGCCCGGAGGAGATGGCGAATTTTTGTGATGCACTGATGTTAACTGGAGGCTCTGATTTATCTCCGAGTCTCTATGGTGAAGATATTCTGAATGAAACGGTAAAAGTCAACGCATTGCGCGATTCTTTTGAAGTAAAGCTAGCTACGGCATTTTTAAAAAGGAAAAAACCAATTTTGACTATTTGTCGGGGCTTTCAGCTGATCAATGTATTACTTGGCGGCGATTTGTACCAGGATTTAGTTGCTCAAAAGGGGCTTTATCATATGGATCCACAATTAAGACACCCTGTCCATGCCTGCGAGGGGCCGGTACTTTCACAACTGTTCGGGACAGAATTTAACGTGAACAGTACCCATCATCAGGCAATCAGAAAACTTGGCCGCGGATTAAAAGCAACAGCTTTTTCCCCCGAAGGACTTATCGAGGCATATGAGCATGAATCCGGACTTATTATAGGGACCCAATTTCATCCGGAACGTTTGACCGGTCCATATTGGGATGATCGTACACCCAATATGAGTGTATACTTTGCCTATTTTATTGAGCTTGTTCGTAACGAGAGTAAAAAACCTCTAAAACAAGCTGCAAAGTGAATACTTTTACTCAATCAGGATCAATCTTGCTGTAACCTTTTTAGGGATGTAATCCGTTAGACAAGAGTGTTACAAATTCACTATATCATTATCATTTAAAAAAATTTCAAAAAATGTATTGATTTTTTTCTCATTGGTGCATATACTAATATATAGAAAATATTCTATGTGAGGCCATAAAATGGAACAAAAATATATTGAAAGTACAAAAGTTTTAAAAGCCCTTGCAGACCCGAAGCGACTGCGTATTGTTGATATGCTTTCCTGTGGGGAACTTTGTGCCTGTAGGATTTTAGAGGAATTTCATATTACTCAGCCAACACTTTCTCATGATATGAAAGTGTTAATAGAGGCTGGTGTTGTAAACGCACGGCCAGAGGGGAAATGGATGAACTATTCACTTAACAATGATAACTTGCAAGCATTTTATAAACAGTTAGGGAATATATTTTCTTCAACGTCTGACTGTATATGCCATCAAAAAGAGCGGTGACGCATAAATAATATGTTGTCAGCGTTGCCAATTGTCGGTGCCATGTTCCATGACGGAATAGACACCGACAAAAAAATAGTTGAAATATAGAAAATTTTCTATATGATAGGAGCGTGGTCATTTTGAAAACTGCAGAAAAATCAGGGATTGGTTTTTTTCAGAAGTATTTGTCGCTGTGGGTAATCTTTTGTATGGCAGTGGGAATTTTTATCGGAAAATTTTTTCCCATAATTCCGACGTTTCTCAACAGATTTGAATATGCCAAGGTATCGATTCCGATGGCAGTCCTTATTTGGCTGATGATTTATCCTATGATGATGAAAGTCGATTTTCAGAGCATTAAAGATATCGGTAAAAATCCAAAAGGTTTATTTGTCACATGGATTGCAAATTGGCTCATTAAGCCTTTTACAATGTATGCGATTGCTTCCTTCTTTTTCTTTGTGGTCTTTAAAGCGTTTATTGCGCCGGAACTTGCAACGGAATATCTGGCGGGGGCTGTATTGCTAGGTGCGGCTCCCTGTACAGCGATGGTATTTGTTTGGAGTACGCTCACGAAAGGGAACCCAGCTTATACAGTGGTGCAGGTAGCAACCAATGACCTGATTATTTTAGTAGCATTTGTTCCAATTGTGAAATTTCTGCTGGGCGTTTCCGATGTTGAGGTGCCTTGGGATACATTGTTTTTATCAGTGGTGCTGTTTGTAGTGATTCCTCTGGTTGGCGGGGTATTAACCCGGACACTGGTACTCAGGAAAAAGGGCTTGGACTATTTTAATAATACATTTGTTAAAAAATTCGATGGAGTAACAACAATCGGGCTGTTACTAACGCTGGTATTGGTATTCGCATTTCAAGGAGAAACGATTATTCGTAATCCGCTGCATATTGTATTAATTGCTGTGCCGCTGGTTATTCAGACATTTTTTATCTTTTTCATTGCTTATTTTGCAGCTTGGCTTTTGAAGCTGCCGTATTCTATTTCTGCGCCGGCCGGAATGATTGGTGCATCAAATTTCTTTGAATTATCTGTCGCTGTGGCAATCTCTCTTTTTGGAACGAGTTCTGCCGCTGCGCTTGCCACTACTGTAGGCGTTTTAACAGAAGTACCAGTCATGCTTTTACTAGTCAAGATAGCAAATAAAACACAACATTGGTTTCCAAGAAATTAAAACAAATAAATAAGGAGTGTATTTTTATGAAAACAATGCAAATTTTTGAACCTGCCATGTGCTGTTCTACCGGACTTTGCGGTGTCGGGGTTGACCCGGAACTGCTCCGTATTTCTACAGTGATTGAAACGTTGAAAAAGCATGGCATAACGATTGGACGCTTTAACCTCAACAATGCTCCGAAGGAGTTTGTAAACAATAAGGTTGTTAATGACTTTATCAACGCTAAAGGGCCGGACGGTTTACCGATTGCTGTATTGGACGGAAAAATTATTCTGACTGGAAGATACCCTACCAATGCAGAATTTACAAAGTGGTTGAATCTGCCTTCTGATCTGCTGGGGAAATCTTCGGGAAATCCAAAAAGAAATGGTGGTTGCTGCTGTAAGGGAGGCTGTTGCTGAAATGAATATTTTTGATCCTCAAACTATCAAACTTACAAAGTACCTTTTTTATACGGGTAAGGGTGGGGTAGGAAAAACCAGCGTGGCCTGCGCTACAGCTGTATCACTGGCAGATAGTGGGAAAAAGGTACTGCTAATTAGTACCGATCCTGCTTCAAATTTGCAAGACGTTTTTTCCATGGAATTGACAAACAAAGGAACTCCGATCCCTGATGTACCGAACTTGGTTGTAGCAAATCTGGATCCTACACAAGCTGCTGCCGAATATCGGGAAAGCGTCATCGCTCCTTACCGCGGTAAGCTTCCGGCTGCGGTTTTGACTAATATGGAAGAACAGCTTTCTGGCTCATGTACCGTAGAGATTGCAGCATTCAACGAATTTTCAAATTTTATTACAGATGGAAAAATTCAGCAGGAATACGACCATATTATTTTTGACACTGCCCCTACTGGCCACACTTTACGTATGCTTCAACTCCCGTCTGCATGGAGTAATTTTATTAGTGAAAGCACACATGGTGCATCCTGCTTAGGTCAGCTTTCCGGATTGGAAAGCAAAAAAGCAGTTTATAAGCAGGCAGTGGAAACATTGGCCGATGGAAATCTGACTACATTAATTCTTGTAACGCGTCCGGAAACAGCTCCGTTTAAAGAAGCTGAACGGGCCGCTGGTGAGCTTTCTACACTTGGAATTCGTAATCAAATGTTAGTTGTCAACGGCGTATTGACAGAGTACAGTGACACGCTTTCTTCCAGCTTGTATGAAAAGCAGCAAGCGGCGTTTAATGCGATGCCGGAAAGTTTGAAGACGTTACCGCTTAGCATGGTGCCGCTGAGGGCTTATAATGTGACTGGGCTTGAAAATGTTCGTGCTTTGTTGAATGCCGACCATGTGACCAAATGTACGGAAAAACTGAATGCTTCTCATGTTTTTACGTTGGATAATATCATAGATGAGCTGGCGGCAGAGGGCAAGCGCGTTATCTTCACAATGGGCAAAGGTGGTGTAGGAAAAACTACAGTTGCCGCTGCAGTGGCACTGGGTCTTGCAAAGCGCGGAAAAAAAGTCCATTTGACCACGACTGATCCAGCGGCACACTTAAAACTTGTGCTGGACGAAACAAGTGGCATTTCTATGAGCCATATTGATGAAAGCAAAGAACTGAAAAAATACCAGTCTGAAGTGCTGAATAAAGCCCGCGAGTCGGGGATGAGTGATGAAGATATGGCTTATATACAGGAAGATTTGCGTTCTCCTTGCACACAAGAAATAGCTGTGTTCCGTGCTTTTGCAGAGATCGTGGAAAAAGCTGACGATCAGGTCGTTGTGATTGACACTGCGCCCACCGGACACACTTTATTGTTGCTGGAATCCACACAAAGCTATAACCACGAAATTAAGCGGACCAAAGGAGAAATTCCGGAGTCAGTGAGACGACTTCTTCCAAGGCTTAAATCTAATGAAACCGAAGTTTTGATTGTAACTTTGCCGGAAGCGACCCCTGTATATGAGTCGCTTCGCTTAGAGGAAGATTTAAAACGAGCGAATATTTTTGCTAAATGGTGGATTATCAATCAGTCTTTATATGGTACGAACACAACGAACCCTATGCTGGCAGCAAAGGCGGCAAATGAAATTGAATGGATTAACCGTGTCGATAAACATGCAGGTGGCAAGTTTGCACTAATTAAATGGAGCGCCGAGGAAATCAAAGGCGATCGTTTAACAACACTCTGAAAGACGTATTAACAATAAAATCCCCCAGCTGTCCTAAAAAATAAGGATAACTGGGGGATTGTTTTATGTATCTATATTGCTTCGTAGTTAGGTATTTATTAACGTTATTAAAATGAACAATAAAACGTAAATTATATTTATGGTGAACAATCTTCACATTTTTAAAACGGTTTCCGTCCTTACAAATCAATATTTGTGTTAGACTTCTTTCTCTTGTCCAGAGTTTTACATGGAGTCATACTTACCAACGCAAAATTCGAGCACGTTTACTTGGTACTTTGTGTGAAAAGTTTGACTTAATGAAATACCACTTGTACAAAGAACATATATAGAGCGGTTCCGACTCCGATACTTAACAGTGCATTGCTTTTCCATTTTTGCAGAGCTATAATAGCCAGAATTGAAATCAGTTCCGGAATCCCGTGCGCTGAATCTTGTACTGAAACATTTCTTAAACAATAGATGACCAGGAGACCCATCATAGCAGGCGGAAGAATTTTTCCTAAATATGTAATCACTTTGGGCGGCTCTTTCATTTCGGGGAATAGCAGAAATGGGGTAAACCTTGTCACAATCGCTCCCAAGGCAGTCGCTATAATCATCAAAAACGTCTGTGTTGATGTTAACAACATATCTTTTTCCTCCCTGCCAGCAGGATAGCCAGAATAATCAGCATAGATGGTATTACAAGATTATTAGCCCCAAATAGACTTAAACCAATGATTGTTCCTGCAAGGCCAATGAAACCGGAAATTCGGTTTTCCTTCTTTTTCATTTGTTCCAGAAAAAGAACAACGAATAAGGCGGTTAAAACGAAATCAAGACCGTTTGTATTAAAGGTGATAAAGTTTCCCACAATTCCGCCCAAGGCAGTTCCAAGTACCCAATAACTGTAATTTAGAAGTGAAATGGACAGGTAGAAATATTTTCGATTCACTCCGTCGGGCAATGTTATACTGGAAGAAATTGAAAAAGTTTCATCGCAAAGAGTATAGATCAGAAAACATTTTGCTTTTCCCAGACCTTTATATTTGTCCAACATCGAAATCCCATAAAATAATTGTCTTGCATTGACCATCAGACTAAGCATAAATGCCTGAAAGGGGTTAAAGGCGACTGTTAGAAGGGTAATTGCAACAAATTGCATACTTCCGCAATAGGCGATTGCACTCATTAGGACTGCCCATAATGTTCCGTAACCTTTTGTTTGCATCAGAACACCGTAGGCTATGCCTAACATCAAAAAACCTGTTAAGACGGGAACTGTATGTGGAAAGGCCGATATAAACGCCTTTTGAAAAGATTTTCTTTTGCTTTTTTCCATCTTTTTGTTGAACTCCCTGCTTCAATATTGTACTATAACATTGAACAATCGTAAAATATATTTTGTAATTTATATTTTACGTTCGTTTAATATACTTGTCAATGCTTTTAGGAGTACAAAATGGAAGTCAATCAAATAATTGCCCAAAATTTGAAAAAACTGCGATTGGAACGAAATTTCAGTTTGGGACAGCTTGCCGAACTCTCCCAAGTGAGTAAGGTGATGCTGTCCCAAATTGAAAAAGGGGATACTAATCCAACAATAAATACCATCTGGAAAATTGCAAATGGTCTGAAAGTTCCATATACTGCGCTTCTCCAGCAACGGGAAGATGACACTATTATTGTGAAAAAATCAGAGATTGCTATGCAAACGGGAGATGATAAACATTATAGGATATTCTGTTATTATCCCAATAACCCTCAGCGAAATTTCGAGCTTTTTCAAATTGAACTTGATGCAGGTTACAGCTATACATCAATAGGACACTCGGAAAAAAGCCAAGAATATATTATGGTTTTGGAAGGAAATTTACAACTTACCGTGAATAATAAAACTTATGATCTTCATCCAGATGACACAATATGTTTTACTGCATCAGCGAAACATATCTATACCTCTGGTGGAGCTGAAGAACTAAAAGCCGTAATTATAAATTTTTATCCTGTTACGTAACAGATTATTTTCTTACGGGATTATATCAATCATACAAATAAGAAAAACGGCATTACTTCCTTAAAGAAAGTAATGCCGTTTTTTGCGTGATGGAGGTGATTGGAGTTATAAATCATCCATTTATAACTATCATTTGCTACTTAAAAAATATTTTAAACCGTTCTATCTATTACCGTTACCTTTGTAATAATGTCGCGAAGCTTTACGCCATCAATTAAAAAATCCAAAATCTCATCAGAAGTTTCGGCATCAAAGGCTTCAGCATAATGATCCCCTTGGCAAATGCTGATTTTTCCATTAGGATGTGTAATGCTGTAAAATTTATTTTTCCACATGAATTCAAGTTCTCCGTGAGCTTTCATACACCATTTAAACTCACTGATTGTTTGAAAATTTAGATTTTCTTGCTGCAAGTTATATAATTCCTCACTCATATTGGTACTTACTTTGCTTTTATCCATCCGTGATCTATATAATGCTGATTGTCAAGGCTTGGCGTATTTTCACTTTTGAGTGCCATTTTGTGGATCTGTTTGCAGACGAAAAATTTAGCCCGTTCTCGTAACTTCATACGCTGTGGCTTCAGGTCCCTAATCTTTTCATACATCTTGGCTGTTTTTCTTTCCAGCATTTTGACGTGTTCATCCGAAATTTTGTCCCATATAACATCGCCCATCATACCGGCTCCGCAAGTGTAAACGTTGGAGACGCCCATCCATGAAAGACTCGTCTTGACATCCTTTTGCGCTGAGCCATTGGGAGCGCCAACGCTGTTTGTGAGAATTACCGCCGTCTTGGAAAACATTTGAGTGTCGGGTCTGTGAACCATCCAATGGACACAGAGATGATCCAGCAGTGATTTAATCGATGCTGGAGCTCTAAGTGCATATACAGGATAGGCAAACACCAATAGATCGGATTTCAGCATAGCTTCCCAGATTGGCATCGTTTTCGCTGTGTGCGGGCATAGTTGCTCTCCCCGAAGAAAACAAGTCTTACATCCGACGCAGAAGGGCGGTATGTCTTCAGGATAGAACTCTGTAATCTCATTTCCGTCCCTTAGATGGTCAAGAAACATTTCCTTCATGTGATATGTAACACCTTTTTGCGGCGTACCATTTATGACTGTGATTTTCATGGCTGTTTTCAATCCTCTCAATCTTATGATTCACTTCTATCTTTATTCTGCCTACATAATGGTATGTAAAATTAAGTAGATAAATTAGGAAGTTTGTACCAGAAGTTAGTTCTCTGAGTTTGCTAATAACTTCCCATAAAGCTGTATGGATGAAAAGTCTTCGATTCAGGTGAACCAGTTTTCGAAATAGTTAATATTATGTGGTATGGCTAACTATGTAACAAAAAGGAGAAAATTCATGTTTAACTTTTCATCTTGTAAGCCAGCATGTGCGATGTCATTATACAAATCCATTCAGGGCAAGTATTTTGTCGGTGGTAGCCGTGAAGAATTCGGCGACGGTAAGTATGCTTGGGCAGGACTTTTTAACCCAAAGAATTCCGGGGTTTTACTTTTTGTCAATGTCTTTACTGTTACCAATGTCAGTGAGATTCCTTTTTCCATTCAGGTTTGGTTAAATGCGATAACTGCTGGAACGGCAAAGCTAACAAATATGCAAAGTCCGTCTAATACGGCATTATGTCCGCCGCCAAAACCCAAAGTTGGTTTTCTGTATGCGGAAAACGTTGATACGGAGCCTTTAGCCGGAATGCCTATATACGGACGCCGTTGTCCTGCTGAAACAACGATTGTGGCTGAGGAAGACGGAAAGTTTATCTGTCCTCCAGGCGGTAATTTTTTAGTAAACTGTATCCCGCCAGAAACGAACAGCGAAAAAATTCTTGGAAGTGTTGCATTTGGTTGGTGGGAAGAACCCTGTTAATGGGTAAGTTTTATATTTTGCTAAAATTCGTTGATTGTCCGTATTTTAAGTTTATACCGGCCTAAAGAAACTCGACAAAAAAGCAGTTTAAGAATTAAAAAATAAATAGGCTCCGTACCAAAAATGAGAGAACAAAGAGCTGCCGCTTTCTACTGTGGCAGCCTGCTTGACGCAAGTCGGACAAGTGCATGTTATGCTTCTATGAGTCCTTTTAGACATAAACTGATGTCTAAAACTTGATTAGCCAGCGCTGCATTGTTGGCTTAGAATGGAACATAAAAAAGATGTCTTGAAACCAAAAGTGCTACCTTTTTTTAATTCCGCACAGAAGTATTTGAAAATGTTGGAGCAAATGACTTTTTAAATTGAAATCAGGATACCGGATGCACCATTCATAAGTGGCTCCCCGCATGGCCATGATCAGATGATCGGCAACGATTTCTGCGGGTATGTTCGTTCTGAATTCTCCCTTCTGCATTCCTCGTCCAATTAGAGCGCTAAACGTTCGGTAAATCTGTCGATCATGGTTGAGCAGCATATCGGTATCGACCGTTTTTTCCAACTGAATGCGATAGGCAATCTTGATTCGGTCATACCCGACATTTTCCGTAATATTGTCGGCAATTTGCGTAACAATTTTAAGTAAAATATCCGAGACCGCAGTATCATCGGAAGAAGATTTTAAGATTGTTTCATAACTCATGTCTGCTTGATTGACATATTCTGAAATATAGGAGGTCAGCAACGCGTCTTTAGAAGAAAAATGAACATAAAATGCCCCTTTTGACATGCCTGCCTTTTCCATGATGTCATCTACGGTCACATCCTCAAAGCCATATTTGCGAAAAAGCTCGTCGGCGCATTTGAATATTTTCTGTTTAGATTCAGCTGCCTGAATTTTTCGGGCGGTCATCTTTTCTTTTCGCATGAAATCCCTTCTTGCTTTTTATTTTGAATTAGAATATACTATCTGTAGTCACTAAACAAAGTCACTGAATTTGGTTTTAAAAATAATCTTAAATTATTATATACTGAATTTCAAAAATTGAAAATACATTATTTAGTGTCCAGCAATTGGATGTTATTATAGTTTAAATCATGGATTGTGTTATCCATGAGCAAAAAGTGCGATAAAGAAACCAGTAGGGAAGCTATTTAATAACAATTGGCAGGGATGATAAACCATGAAATACAAAATAAAAAAAATCGTAATTCTGACATTTGTAATTTGCTTTTTGGTGGCTATTCCGGTACTGTTTCCTGTTACGGCCAAGGCCGCAGAGTATGTTCAATCGGGTATGCCAGCTATTTCGATCATGAAAAGTGATCATACAACATGCACAAGTGTCGAATTTGGAGGCAGGGAGTGGTATGTGATTGCCTACAATGGCGATGGCGTGGTATCAGAAAAGGAAACGATGACGCTGCTGACAAAAGAGACGCAGGGAACCACAGTCTTTGACGATGGACGAAATTTGTATTATAACGATGGAACACCAAGAGGCTCTAATCTCGCTTATAACGGAAGCAATCTACAGTCCAGGCTGATTAAACTTTTGAACAGTTTTGACAGTCGTGAAAAAGAGTTTATAAAAAGCCGCACGTTAGATGATATACATCCCAAAGCGGTAAATCAGTATTTATGGCCGCTAAGCGAAATGGAATATATAAACATTCATGGGGTCATCCCTGTAGATACTACGGGATGTGCCGGCTGGTGGCTTCGTTCGGAAGTTGGCTGGGGCGTTGATATTATCGACTATATAAATACAATAAATTTAGATAAATACAGTAACGTCAATTACATTCGGCCCGCATGCATTTTAGATTTATCTTCTGTTTTTCTTATTTCTTCTGATGTGGGAGGAAAATCAAACACAACGGGAGCGAAACTTTCAGAGCCAGTTCCTGCTGCCGGCACATTAAAATTTACATTTTTGAATTCTACGCAGCAGCTGTCGCTTAAAACAAACAGCGTAAGTGGTTGGGGCGGAGACACCGTTTCTATTGGATATTCGGGCGCAACGACCGGAGCAAACCAATATGTCAGTGCAATGATTATGGACGAAAGCGGCAAACTGATTTATTATGGGCGGCTAAAATCGGTGCCGAATGCAGTCGACTCCGAAGGTACCGTTCAAGTTACGCTTCCTCTCGATTTTGATAGCAGCAGAGACAAACTCAAGCTTTTTTCCGAGCAGGTCAACGGTGATCATCTGTCTGATTTTGCAAGTCCTCCGATAACAGTAAATGTCGATTCACATTATAAAATTTTTGCTACTGCGGGAAGCGGAGGCAGTATATCGCCCTCCGGCTCAACTGCTGTTAATCCCGGCGAAAACCAGACTTATATCCTGACCCCGGACCAAGGCTGTGCTGTTGACGAAGTTTTCGTAGACGACGTATTGATTGATGACAGTGCTTTGACGAGTGGTGATGGAAACAGCAAATCATATACTTTTTCAGAAGTCGGAAAAAGCCATTCAATTATTGTAACATTTGCAAAACAGAGCGATCTGCCCGGAGCCACAAGGACAAATAGTTCATCTCCTGACAGCACATCGTCAGGCGGTGTTTTGACGAATGGTGACGGAAACAGCAAATTATATACTTCTTCAGAGGTCCCAAAAGACCGTTCGATCATGACAACATTTGCAGAACAAAGTGATCTGCCCGAAGCTACAAGAACAAATGATTCATCTTCTGAGGTTGCATCGCCGTATGGCACATCCTCTAAAAACAGCTCGTCCTTTGATGATACATCCGTTTCCAGAAGTATGCTATCCTCTCAGACGCTGTCTTCTGCGGCATCCAATTCTAAAACGGGTGGTAGCGGTACGCAGATATTTCTCACATGGATTGCCGTAATTTCATCAGCGGCGGTATTGCTTTTCCTGATTTTCCGGAAGAGACATTTGCACATCAATCGCTAAATTATTTTAGTCTAATTTAGACAAGCGGACACCCATTTTTTATGGGTGTCCGCTTGTTGTATGAATAGTGTTATTGTCTTTATTAAGGTTTGAAAAATTGAAATTAATAAATAAACTACGAAGTTCGAACAGAGTTTTTATAATGAGTTAATGAAGGTTTCGATTTCCGCATTGACTTGGTTGCAGTTATCACCATTTGAAAAATGTTTGGCATTTTTGATAATATGCATCGGATACCCGGTTTTGGCTGCCCACGCCTGACAGTATTGCTTTACTTTTCCGGTATGATCGTTTTCACCCAGCAATATCAACACAGGAAAGGAAAAATTCACATCTCTGTTTTCAGTAGGAAATTTTCCATAAGCAATATCCATCTGTTCAATGATCTGTTCTTTTGTAGATGATTTTAGTATTTCCATCATCTTTTCATACGAATATTTTGTTTTTGAGACTGATTTGGCCATACTTTTGCGCAGTACATTACCGGGAAACAATTTTGCTATTGGTTTAACTCGTTTTAACCACCACAAATCGGTTTTTGAGTAGTACGCAAGTCCAAAAGGGGTTGTATCCAGTGCAACAAACCCTGCTACCATGTCTGGAAACAAAGTAGCAAACATCTGACATGGATATCCGCCCAAAGACATTCCAACCAGAATCGCGGTGTCAATTTTCTCTTTATCCAGTATGGCTTTTAACTCTATCGCAGTTTGCCGATATGTAAAATCTTGATATGGCCGTGACAATCCATGTAAAGGAATATCCCATGTAATTATCGTATATTTGCGTTCAAAATAATCAATCTGCTTTTCAAACATGGTATGGTCGGCAGTTACACCATGTGTAAAGACAATACATCTTGCAGCACTGTCTTTATTCCTCTGAATCCAGTAGTGTACATCTCCATTCTCAGAATGAATGCTTTTATGTTCCAAATCATAGTCACCTTTCTGTATGAATTATTGAATAATCAAATCTTTTTTTCGCTACTGAGTTTAAATATAATCCGAAGCTCAATCTTTATCCCATGTTTTCCCGACTTTGTCATAATAACTTATTAAATTGTAATCAATTTTTCTTCATTCTTAAGAATATTCGTCAATCCCTCGCCCCAATAGAGGACATCTATGCCAAGATCAACAAGTTTATCATATACCCCTAATTGTTCTGCACATGCCTTACATGCTGAAAAATGTACACCTACATTTTGGGCAATTTTGATTTTGTTCTGAATAAACTCATTTTCTGCAACTAACTTAGCAGTAGCACCCCAGATAATGACGGTTACTGCGTCCCACCAATGTTCCAATATACTGTTTGTCGCATACATCATTACCATTTTGTCAGAGGTCAGAATATCTGCGTTTGTCCAGAGAATATTAAGTCGATTTGCATTTTCCAAAATACCCACTACCTTATAAAATTAATGATCAGCCGTTTCTTTTTTGCTATGTGTATTGAAATTTTGATAATTACTTGGCTGCTTTCTTCTTTGCCGCAATCAAGGAAAAAATATCGCTTAGTTCATCGGGACTAATAACTCTGTAATGAATCCAGCCACCCTGTTTACCGCAATGATAGCGATTTTTCCATAACTCATTTGCCTTTGCTGATAAATCAGGCAGTATCTTGTTTACAGCCGCGACGCAGGAATCACCAAGTTGCAATGTTATTGTAAATGCTCCCGATTCAAAAAAAGCATAACATAAATGGCTCGATTTGTGACTATATTTGTAGCCCCAACCATAGCTATTGCCAAAAGGAAATTTTATTTCTTTTTTTAAATCATAATGGGCATTAAGATATTTTTCAAGTTCCAGTAAATTATGATAGCTTTCTGTTCCAAGATACTTTTTGATAAAATCTTCAGAAGGGGAAACATTTTTATCTAATAATCGTTCATACATATATTTTCACCACCTAAAATATTTCAAACGATTTGTTGACTGTATATTGTTAGCCAAAGTGTTCAAAATGTCATCCAAATTGCTTCCTTTGCTCAAAATAGGAAGCCAACAGCACTAAGTAACATAATTAAAGAAAGAGCTACAACTTCAAACCTTGTTAAAAGCATACGCCCAACATTCTGAACATAAGTTTTATATTCTTCACCAAAAGTGGGAAGGAGCAGTCTCTTTTCTTCGACAGCCGCATTCACATATTGAAAGGCAAAAATAATGCATGCAATGATTATTCCGCCTAAAGAGCGCAGAGAAAGCATAAAACCAGCTTGCAGTATTATGAAAGTCCCATACATCGGATGACGAACTTTTGCATAATATCCGGTTACCAGTAGTCTTTCTGGGGTATTACTTTTTTCGTTTCTTACGCTATGATTCTCCATCGTTATTTTTGAAAGCTTCATGGTGCCATAACAGATAAGAATCAGTCCGTATGTAAAATAGATCAAATCAATTTTTGAAAATAATACTCCGCCCAAAGAAAACCAGGGCATAAAGTTGTTCCATGGACGAAAATCTGGTAAAGAGATGAAAATATATTTGATAAAATAATAAAGTACAATATATCCTGCAACATCGCAAACTAAACTTATGACTTTGTGAAGTACGCTGGATGATTGCAATTTATTATAGTATTTATCAAAATGAAGCTTTTCTTCATATTTTAGCATAACTTTCTCCTTGTAAAACAGTTCTTTATTGCGTTAATAATACTCTTAACTTCCATAAAATGAAACACTTTGTACGAAACTTTATCGCGATTTGTACCATTTAACATAACAACAATTGAATGTTATTAACAATAAAAAAATCTCCAGCCGTCCTTTAGAATGGCTGGAGATTTTTTTGATTCTTATAAAGCCATGGTGTATATTTTTTTAACGTCTTTTTTGGAAAGCGGCACAAATCCATATGCAAGTCCACCATTGGCAGCCTTTTCAGACATGATGTCAAAGTGAGTCTGATCAATGCCAAGTTCTTTGAGGTGGCTAGGCATTCCAATCATGTTAAAGAACTCTCTGGTTTTCGCGATAGCTTCCTTTGCGATAGCCATTGGTTCTTTGGATGAATCAATCCCCCACACATTTACACCATATTCCGCAAACTTGCCGACAGTTTTCTCACTGAGAATATATTCCATCCAATACGGAGTCAAAAGGGCAAGCCCTGCACCATGAGTTATATCATAGAATGCGCTCAGTTCATGCTCCATAGGATGTACAGTCCATGCTGTGCCTTCTCCATAACTGATCAGACCGTTAATTGCCAAACTGGACGCCCACATGAGATTTGCGCGAGCTTCATAGTCATCAGGATGTTCGACTGCAATCGGTGCATATTTTATGACAGTCTTAAGAATACCTTCTGCGATGCGTGCTTGGAGAAAAGCTCCTTTTGTGTTATTAAAATAGTTTTCGAAAGTATGACTCATGATATCGGAAGATCCTGCAGCAGTTTGATATTTGGAAACGCTGAACGTGTACTGCGGGTCCATAATTGAAAATACCGGCTTCGTTAATTCATTTCCGGTACCCCATTTTTCGTTTTTATCCATATCCGAGATAACTGCAAAACCGTCCATTTCGGAACCAGTGGCCGCTAGAGTAAGTATGGCGGCAATAGGAAGCACTTTTTTGATTTTATTGCTGTCTAGGACGAGATCCCATGGGTCCCCATCATAGCAGGCGCCTGCCGAAACAACTTTGGCACAGTCTATTGTACTGCCGCCGCCAGCCGCAAGAATGCCTTCAATGCCTTCCTGTTTGCAGATTGCAACTCCTTTTTTTACGGTCTGGATCCGTGGATTAGGTTCAACACCGGCAAGTTCAAATACCGTGATTCCTGCTTGTTTCAGCTGTTCCATGATCTGATTATACAGGCCTATTTTTTTGATACTTCCACCGCCATAGACGAGAAGTACTTTCTTTGCAATAGAGGACATCCTCTGTCCAAGCTTGTTGATTTGGCCTTTTCCAAAATACACGTCGGTTGGAATATGGTAATCAAAATTGTTCATTGCATCTGGCCTCCATATTATTTAAAATGTTGTTATTTGACAATAAAGTATTACAGTCACGGGACTCTTTACTTGTATTTATGCCATTATACAAGGTGAGAATACCTTGAGACTGTACATAGAAAGTGATTCTGATTTTTTGGCTTACTTACAAGAAGTTTCCGTATCGCTGTGCTCCTTTCTCCATGGTTTATCTTTATCTTTTGGACGATTTTTTCCTTTTGTAGGCTCAAGTTTAATAACAGGACCATGAGTGTCTTTTAAATTTGATATTAATTTTCTTTCCTAAAATAAGCGTTTTAACATTTATAGTTTAAATATAGTTCCATAGAAAAATGATGTCAATACTTAAGTAAGAAAGTGAAACTGCAGAGCCTTTCCTCTACGGTTGTACTTTTTTTATTTTCCAGTTCACATTTAGATGACACAAAAAGAGCCACGAAACATTTTAATTTCGTGGACTAGATGGTGCGGGTAATTCGAGCTATAAATGAATCGTATATTCATGACTAATTATCTTGTAATTCTGAGTCCTTGCCTTAGATTCTATGTTCCATTATCCTATCAATAGCAATTGGCCTTCTTATGAGTATCATCGGCGAAGGTGTGGTGAAATTTACGTTGTAATTTTTGGCCCCTGTTGCATCAGACTACAACACCGATCAGATTGATTTCCGGATTGATAACAGAAACAACGGAACTAAGCACGAGTACTATGCTTTTATCCTTATAATTTAAAAGTAACTAAAATAAATTTATTTACTATTTCACGTTCTGATTTTAAAAGATTAAATCATTTAACAAAGAAAATCCGTGTAGCAGGTTTAAATCTTGCCACATGGATTTTTTATGGTGCAAGGTCTTTCTTAGTCATTTATTTAAAAAAGTCAGGAATGCCGAAGACTTGTGGGCTAAAGTTGAATAACTTCGCCATGTTTTAAAGGCGTTCCATGAAATTTGAAAAAGGGGTTGACACTCACGTTGCGTGATAGTGTATTCTAATAAGGAGAAAATCCATGAAAAGGACTGATTATGACGGGAAGATGGAAAAGCATATTAAAGCTTAAGCTGTTTTTTAAAAAATACCGATTTATTTTGTTGATTGGAATTTTGGGAATTACAGTTAGCTCTTTAATTTCAACTCCGATTCCATACCTCACAGAAAATTTACTTGACAAAGTTTTGATTGGCAACAAAAGCTATTGTGATCTCTATCTATTTTTTGTTTCGTGGGACTGTTCTTAGTAATATTTTGTATGGCCATGAGAATAAGACTCGGCAGGATGTGCAAAGCCTAATTGACAGCCTTGGTTTACGTGAATACATTGATCGAATGGCAAAGGGACTTGATACCGAAATCAGTCAAAACACCTCCGGTGTATCAGGAGGTCAGTCACAGATTATTGCTTTTATCCGTGCGTTGTTGGATGATAAAGATATCATCATTCTGGATGAACCCATTGCGAATGTAGATATTGAAACTTGTAATCTGATCATTCAAATTTTAAAGGATAAAAAATATGATGGTGTATCAATCGTGATTCCCCACCAAACGAATAAAATGAATTTTTTAAATAAAGTTATTAAGATTAAATAACAATAGAATACATTATATCTGTGCCAAAATCTTTAGAAAATAAGAAAAATTATATATTTAGGAGGAGAGCATGAAGACTGTAAAGCAAGTATCGCAACTGACTGGAATTAGTGTAAGGACTTTGCAATATTACGATGAAATCGGATTGTTTAAGCCGACTAAAGTAACCGTATCAGGCTACAGATTATACGATGCTGCTGCTTTAGAAATCTTGCAGCAAATATTGCTTTTTAGAGAACTCCACTTTCCATTAAAAGACATCAAAGCAATCATGCAAGACCCACAATATGATAAAAATGATGCCTTTATTCGGCAGCAAAAGCTGCTCGAAGCAAAACGTGACAGATTAAATGACCTTTTGGCTTTGCTGAATAAGCTCATAAAAGGAGAAAAAAGTATAAGCTTCAAAGAATTCGACATGAGTGAGTACTTTGGCTTGCTAAAAGGATTCAGAAACAATCATGAGAAGGATATTGTAAAAATATGGGGCAGCGTGGACAAGTTTGATCAGACAGTAGACAAGATCAAGGAAAATGAAGAAAGAGCGGCAAAAGCTGCTATTCAATTTTACGGAAGCATCGATAATTATACGGCAGCTATGAAAAAGTATCTGAATGAGTTACCGAAAAAAGCTCAAAATTTGAATCATTTAATAAGCGGAGATTATATAGCAAAGACGGCGGAGTTAATGAAAAAACTCACATTAGATTTGAGAAAAGATGTGTCTTCAAATGAAATTCAATGTATTGTGGGGGAATGGGTAGATTTAGTGAAAGAAGAGACAAATGGATTGAAGAATAACGATTGGCATTTATTAACGGAAGGCTTTTTATTGGACAATGCACTCATCGAAGCAAACGATAAGATGTATGGGAAGGGAGCTTCAAATTTTATTGGAAAAGCATTAAAGGTATATTGGAATGATTTGAAGCTTTGATTAAAGGCATGATAATTACAGCCGAACATTATAGTAACGACGGGGTCGTGGTTTGCAGGTCTTGGCTTTTTTGTTACAATAATATGCTGATGTAAAAAACAGCTTTGCGTGTTGAAATCATGGCAAAAGGTGTGTTCATTCCAGTTGGCCTTTCGCCGAAATTGGAGCCTCAGAAAACTGTTTTCGGAGCGATAGCATCAACCGCTATTGGTTTACCAGAGAACATTTTATATCACGTTTACCCTTGATTCCGCAATCGATGTTTTCCAGATCCTTGTAATTGCCCGCGGCGAGACCTTTGCTATAAGTGGGGAGGGGGTACGGAGTCGAGGATAACCCTGGTGCAAATGAGTAGGGCACATAAGAAAGCAATAAAGCTAAGAAAATAGAATAACAGCTAATAGATGATTAATGCTATTTTAGATAGGAACAGATCTATGGCATATAGTAAAATTTTCTTGACAATTCTATTTGAACTGTATATAATTAAACATGTATTAAACACGTTTAACTTTGGAGAAATGAAATGAAAGATGAAAATCAAAAGGCTGCTTTACTAAAAGCAACAATAGGACTACTGGAAGAAGCTGAACAACCAGAAAAAGTTACATCACGTCAGATAGCTAGCCGGGCAGGAGTAAACCTTGCCATGATCAACTATTATTATGGTTCAAAAGAGGCTCTTACTTCTCAAGCTGTATCTAGAATTTTGGATGTTTCAGCTGGTATCTTTCAGACCTCTGGAAATCCATCGGAATCCCCGAAAGAGCGGTTGAGGCATATCTTCATAGAAATTTGTCATATTGTTGTTAAATACCAGCGCTACACAAAGTTATATGTCCCACATCTGCTTTTGGAAGATGAAATCACTTTGCCACAGCTTATACTTCCGGAAATTAGAGATCACTTTGGTACAAGAAGAAGCGAGACAGAATGCCGAATGATTGCTTATGAGATGATCTCGTTTTTACAACTGGTTTTTTATCGAACGGATGCATTTATGCGATATACCGGAATTGACTTGACAAAAGAAGGTACGGCTATCGAGCTTATTGACTGGGAACTGGAACTCTTTTTGCCGGACAGCGGAAAGGATAATGGATAGTTCCATTGTACATATGTTTCGGTTGAACAGAAAGGAACGAATATGAAAAATATATCTTTGCTGATTTTCGAGATCATAATTACAGGGATAATTACGATATTTGGACTGTCTCGATATAAACTTTTCGGGTTACAAGGTCCAAGATCGGCTGTCATTATTTTGGGCATTGTTGGAATGTTGATGTGCACTATGAGTGTTGGAAAATTCATATCTGTCGCTCCAGCCAGCCCATTGAGCATACTTGGATATATATTTGGAACTGTTGCGATGCTTACATTTTTAACGCAAGTATTCAAATGGAAACTGCCAATCATTGAGGAACCGACAACAGCCTTAATCATTTTAGCAGTTGCAATTGTAATAAAATCAATCGTGGCGAGGTTTAGCTATCTTCTAACAAAATAGCATGATAAGCATATAGTGAATTTTATAGGTCAACAAATTAATTTGTATCATTTTTACCTGTAGTGCAGGGAAATATATTTATCGATGTTACCAATGAAATTTACATCAGCAAAGATAACGCATAAACTTTTCATCATCAAGAGCTTACAGGCTGAATGCATGGCACTTTTAGCAAAGAAAAAAGCAGCTTATGCTGACTATTGTAAATCCAGAGATGAAAGGCTTTTGATCATCAATTTGAGCTAGAAATGAAGCACCTACATCATATTTAGGGAATAAATCAAAAAGCGAGAAAAAGGAAACAGAGTCGTCAAGTTTGGCGACTCTGCAATGGTATGAGTGTTCTTATGGCATTATTCAAAAAATCGAGTAGTATCAAGGAATTATGGGCAGTGAAAAGTTAAAAAATGGGCTCTATTAAAGAACATTCCATGATTACGGGATAGCCAAAAATAATGTTTGTTTGTGCATGGACTTTCCTACTAATACTGTTAATTAATGTTCACTGAATTTATTTTTTCTAACCCTTCATGTTTGCTTTTGATCAAATACTCACCGGGAGTGATGTCTGCAAACAGATAGATACCGTCACTATTTGCTTCTTTAAGCTGTATCAGGGTATGATTGCCTTCAACTATGCGGTAAAGAGCTACAATAGCGTGTGAAACTGGTTGCTCTTTGTAAAGTATTTGTCCGCTGATTGTGCCGTTTCTGCATGCAATAATCTCGTATAGAAATAAATTCATAATGATAATATCTTTAGGCTTTACATCAAAGGATGCTTTTTTATCAAAGGAATATCCATCCTTAATTGCTGAGATCCAGTATTTTCCTGGTTTTAATCCGTATACGAGATATTCACCATCGGTATTCGATGTTGTGATTGCTGCGATTTTTCCGGAGTTATTATATCTTTGTATAATGACTTTTGCATCAGATAGTTTATTTCCCGTATTATCTCTGATTGTGCCATAGATTGTTCCTAAATTCAAAAGGCAATCCGGCTTGAGTTCAATGATTATAGAGAGGTCTTCGCCAATTTTTAAAGAAATTCGATACTCTGTAGATGTTTTATAATGATCAGCAGTGGCAATTACATAATAATCCCCTGCCGGCAGCACTTTTAAAAATGAAAAGTTTCCCTGAGAATCTGTTATGGTGTGATGAATTGGGTGATTGTTTCTGTCGAGGACTTTAACGGTTGCCCTTGCTATGGGTAAACAATGTCCAATTACTTGCCCTGTCAGCTTGGTGTCAGGTACAGCAGGAACTTTTTTCAGAGACAAATCTACAGAGACTTCTTGCCTGGGTTCGACTGTGAAAGCTTTAGATCTCTCAAGCTGTAAGACATCAATAATGGTCATAATCGTACCTGCTTTAAACAACGTTAATTTGAGCAAAAGATTTTATGACATATTGGCCTTCCTCCACGTTACCAAACAAATATCTTCCACCGCTGTTCGTTTTGGTAAGCTGAACAATTGTCTCGGTAGTCCCAACAATCTGGTAAAGCGCTACCGTGGCATTTGCAATTGGAAGAAGTGTGGTCTGGCTGGTGATAAGTCCGCTTATTGTACCTGTATTTGTTTCCGGATTTGGAATTAGGAAAAGGTTTAAAGGAGTTATCTCGGAGTTTGCCAAAGTTTGAATTGCGCTCTCAGTTTGAAAGTATCCCTCTTTGTTGGCAATAGCAACATAGTCACCATTGGTAAGGTAAGGAGCAAGATATTGGCCGGAACTGTTGGTGGTGGTGGTCGAAACCAGAGTCCTTACATCTTCTGAAACCGAATAAATATTGACGATTGCATTTTCAATCGGCTCCAATGGTGCGGATTGAATTACTTTACCGAAAAGGGTATTTAAAATCGCATCCGGATTAGGTGAAAGCGCTATATTTAACGTAGACGGCCGATTGGCAAGGATTGATACAGAAACAACATCTGGCGTAAGATAACCAGCCTTTGCAGCAGTTACCCGATAAGAGCCTGCGGCTACACTTGCAATTGTATACTGGCCTAATGGACCGGTTATGGTGTGTGCGAAAGGAATGTTATTTGTATCAAACACCTTAACAGTAGCACCGGGCAATGGTTCGCCACCAGACGTCACAGTACCAGTTAAAACACCTGCTGTGGAGGCGGTGCTTAGAGTCAACTGCAAATTTGCGGTTTGTTCTTCTGTACCGAGTAGAGAAATCTGTGGACTACGTTTAAGATCATATTGATCTATTTTAGGCATATATTTTATCCCCTAACTAATAAGAAATTATGAAGTAACCTTGTTCTCCACATTACATGTTATGATTTTCCATAAATAATGTTGATGAGATTTTGGACGCGAGTAGCTGTACAGCATTTACATCCCGCGAGTCCGCATGAATACAGGCAAAACGAAAGACCGATGATTTTGAACCACCGGTCTTTCGCTTTTCTTGAGTGAAATTATAGGACTTGGATAAATCCAGTACTGCCAATGGCTTGCAGGCAATCCCCTTGTGCTGATGACCACAGTCCTTGACTCGCTATTCTTCCGGTTCAAAAGAACAGTGGACATGCACTATTTTTCAGTTGTTATCAATGTACTCTAAATACATGGTAGCTCTTATTGCAGGAGTAGGGAAGCTTTTATATCTGGCTATAAAACATAAACAAGCTGAATCAGTTTTATGAAACACATGTAAATTTTCAATTATAAGGGGCTCTACGCCTCCGGACTCCGTTGCTTTCCCATTCTCAAAGAAGTCAGATATTAGGCGCAAATGTTCATCCAAACGATAGGTATCATTGTTCTTATGATTGTCAAAATAGATGAGGACATTATTAGTAGAATCATAGAACTTCTTGAGCTTGTTTATGTCTTTATCATAGAAGGCTTGATTATAATGATCCAAGAAATCCATAAAAAACTTATCGGTGTCGTTATATTCCATATAATACTCTCCTAACAAAATATATTTGAACTAAGTTTTCATATATCGATAGGCACAAGCCCTAAATAGTCAATAATTGAATAAAGCCACCAATTGATCGACGCAAAACCCACGGCAGAGCCATTTGGTCCGATAGGTTTCACATCAATATGCCAGATCAGCATTGTATAAAGGATAAACAGCATGCATAGGCAAAAGGCGGGCAGAAAGCTACCCAAAGAACGAGAATTCCATTTCATTAATTGATTTTGCTCCACCAATTCGCGCCAGAAAATCGAATGGGTGTCCTCGTTCACAAGCGAAAGGGGATCTGACCAACAGAGAGCGTTTTCTGTATGTCCGGCAATATATTCGGATTGGACAAAGTGTTATGTAATTGAGAAACTACGTTACATACAGACAAGATCGCTAGCAATTAAAAAATCAACTTTTCAAGAGCTGTTACTTTATACCGAAAAAAGTTTCTACTAGGGTTGAAGAATAATCCTTAATCCTGTAGAAACTTTTTTATGGTCTATGATCTTTTATTATCATCAAAACAGATTTGTGAGAGTATTTTTTAGGTCAGTTTTGAGATCAACTGTGCTTAATAAAGGTATCATTTTGAAGCTCTCTGAATGCAGTCATCAGTTCTTCCTGAGTATTCATTACAATAGGTCCGCCCCACGCAATCGGTTCATGAAGTGCTTTTCCTGAAAAGAAAATAAACCGCAGCCCAGATTGTGGCTGTGCCGAAACGGTGATACTATCTCCGCTTCCGAATAGAACCGCTGATTTTGATGATATTTTCTGTTCATTTATAACAGCATCCCCCTCAATGAGAAAAACGAACACTGTTTCATTCGCCTTTGTTGGGATGGTAATGTCCTCACCGATTGGAAGCGCAATATCATAAATCGTTGCAGGAATATGTGCCGGAGTGATCCCGACTGCTTCCCCAAAATGGCCGGAAAGAATCCCAATCTCCGCTTTTCCATTGTTAATTCTGGGGATCAGATCTCTTGTAAGGCTACAATAAGCAGGCGTTGCCATCTTTTCTTCTCGAGGAAGATTCAGCCATAGCTGAAATCCCAGCATTCTGCCTGATTCTTTTGGCATCTCCTGATGTAAAATGCCACTGCCTGCTGTCATCCATTGGCACTCTCCTGGGTGAATTGTGCCTTTATTTCCCAGAGAATCCTCATGATCGATTCTGCCGGAAATCAGGTACGTAATGGTTTCAATCCCTCTGTGTGGGTGCATGGGAAATCCGGCGAGATAGTCGGATGGGTTGGTAGAATCAAACGAATCCAACATTAGAAACGGATCAAAATCCTTAACATCGTTATTACCGAGCACGCGAACAAGATGGACTCCAGCGCCATCTACAGCTTTTTGTCCACGAATTTGCTTGATGATTTTTCGTTTAATCAAATCGGACACCTCCTTAAATTATGATATTAGACATTGCAATTTCATCAGGAAATAACTGAAAGGGGAACTAATAAAAAATTGTTTAAAGTAAATAACGGGTTTCATCACAGATAGGAGAAGACGACTTTTCCAGTACACACTTTTCACGTGAAATCGGTCTTTTTGTGCGATTCATCATAAAAAGGTGAATATCCATTTTCTTCGCAGGCACACCAGAATATTGTTTTGCTCTTTTCCTTCGACGGGGTAGGGCAATTTTTGTGCAATAACGAGTTTATTCAAGTTGTTGTGCAACAACAGTTTATTCCCTTTATTTTTAAAAATCAATCCTTTTCTGTCCACTAAATGATCTGATGAACAGACGCTGTGAATCTCAGACGGAGAAATCATTGGCACGCTGTCATACTGCCGCCCACATAAATGGACAGCGTCTCATCACGACCATTTTTTCCGCCAATCATACATCGCAGTGAGTACGCTGTCAAAATCGTGTCCCTTTTCTGTCAAATCATATTCAACGGTAACCGGTGTCGTCGGGGTTACAGATCGGCTTATTATGCCGTTTTCTTCCAAATGTTTAAGTGTATCCGACAAGGATTTTGTGTTAATATGCAATTCTTTTCGTAGCTGATTATAGTGCTTTGGACCAGAACAAAGTTCGTGAATAATAAAGAATGACCATTTGTTCCCAAATATATCCATTACTGCAACGATTGATTGAAGACAACTTTCGTTTTTTTTCATAAAAACAGCTCTCCAGTAACTTTATAATATAAAGCAAGACTAATAAATGAAATCATGTATAAAAAATTTGTCTACTTTACAATTTAATTATAGCATATTAAGATTAAATTATCAAAATATAGAAAAGCGAAGCAGAAAGTGAAACATTATGAATGAAGCAAGAAACAAAGGCAGAATTAAGGTTATAAAAGATGGTTCTTATCTTGTTTCGGAGAATGCGCCGATTGCTGAAAAAATGCCGGCGATTTTCATAGGGCATGGGTCTCCAATGAACGCCATAGAAAACAATTCCTATACGGCGATGTGGACTCAGGTCGCCAAAGAGATGAAACGGCCCGAGGGAATCCTTTCCATCTCAGCACACTGGTTTACACATGGCACGAAGATAACCGATGCGCCAAGACCCAAAGTCATCTACGACATGTACGGTTTTCCAGAAGCCTTGTACCGCGTTGCTTATCAGCCACCGGGCGACATGGAACGGGCGCATGAAACAATTCAACTGATTAGTAGGCAGGTAACTGTGGATAACACATGGGGAATCGATTATGGTACTTGGTCTGTGCTTTGCCATATGTATCCGGAAGCCGATATTCCAGTTTATCAGATGAGTGTCGATGCCGACGCCGATGCTGAAACTCAATTTGAAATTGGCAAAGAGATAAAGAAACTTCGCAATAGGGGCATCATGATTTTAGGGAGCGGTAATGTCGTCCATAATCTTTCTCAGGTTAATTGGAATATGGAGGGCGGTTACCAGTGGGCACAGGAGTTTGATTCTTATATCAAAAACAGCGTCACAAAAAGAAACTATAAAGACGTTATCGATTACAAAAAAGCAGGGCGTTCGGCAGAAATGGCATTTTATACGCCGGACCATTTTGCGCCGCTTCTCTATGTGTTAGGCGCGTCGCAGGAAAATGATCGATTGACGGTGTTTAACGATTCGTGTACGATGGGGGGCACTATCTATGACCTGTTACCTGTTTGAATAGAACCAGTGAGGAGCTAACAATCGTCCGATCCTCTTTGCCCACACTAATGTGGCCTATATCAAATTCGATAGCTTTTCGCAGGTTAAAATATCATAAAGTTTGCCGATAAACAAATAAGTGAACTAAATGGAAACACTCAAAGTTGTATCCAAAATTTATTATATGAGGAGAATGAATTATGAACAAGAAAAAGATTGGAATTTTTGTGGGAAGCCTTCGCAGAGATTCTTACAGCCGCTCTATTGCAAAGGCAGCTGTATCGCTTTCACCGGAGGAACTTGAATTTCGTTTCATCGATATTGGAAATCTTCCGCTGTACAATCAGGACTTTGATGATGATGGGCAGCCACCCGAATCTTATGAGAAGTTCCGTAACGAAGTGGCAGATCTCGACGGGTTCCTTTTTGTAACCCCAGAATATAATCGCTCTGTTCCAGCCGTAATGAAAAATGCACTGGATGTTGGTTCCCGCCCATATGGGCATAACGTCTGGAGCGGAAAGCCGGGCGGCATCATCAGTGTATCTCCAGGCGGTCTTGGAGCGTTTGGAGCCAATCACCATCTGCGTCAACCCATGGTGTTCCTGAATATTTTGCTTCTTCAGCAACCGGAAATGTATATCAGCAAAGTGGCTTCTCTTTTGAATGAAAAAGGAGAACTTGTTGATGAATCGACCCGTACGTACTTGAAAAAATTTATGGATGCGTTCTCTAAATGGGTAAAAGTTATCTCTGAGTCTCATTGAGTCTTAAGCACTGAAATAATTATAACCTAAAGATTTTAATAATAATTCGTTTGCCTGACACCAAAAACCTTTATTTTACGAACATTTGGCCACCCGGTGCCTAGGCAGATGTGAATGAGGTGGCCTTTCTTGTTATGATTTTAAAACTAAACAAAAAATAATCTTAAGAATTAATGAAATTTAGCTTGATTGATTTAAATAAAGTCAGTATACTTTGTTTGGAAAACAAAAAAGGAAATATATGGATGATTTTAAAAACAAGGGGTACAGTAAATTTTAAAAAAAGGAGTCTTAAAAATGTCTATTGTTGATTTTTATCGTTGTGAGAGATGTGGAAATATTGTTGCTTTAATTAAAAAAGGCGGAGGAACGCTTACCTGCTGTGACCAGGCTATGACAAAACTTGTGGCCAACTCAACTGACGCAGCAAAAGAAAAACATGTTCCGGTTATTTCCAAAGAAAACGGTAAGATTCATGTTGTCGTTGGTTCCACGCCGCATCCCATGCTGCCGGAGCACTACATCGAATGGATTGCGCTTGTCTCTGATGACAAAGTAGAGCTGAAATATCTAAAGCCGGGCGAAGAGCCAAAAGCAGAGTTTGACGAAGTGAAGTCGGGTACCGTCTATGCGTACTGCAATTTGCATGGCCTCTGGAAGGCAGACGTGGAATTTGAAGAGGATTTCGTAATCGAGAATGAAGCAGCTTGCTCGGCAGAGTTTAGGGAAGGCTGCATTATTCCGGAATAATCAGTTGATAAATGTCTTTGAACAAATTTTGATTATTGCCGGTATTGCCTATCGCATCCGGTCAATAAAAGATAATGAAAAGGAGTCTTAAAAATGTCTATTGTTGATTTCTATCGTTGTGAGAGATGTGGGAATATTGTTGCGTTGATTAAAAAAGGCGGAGGAACGCTTACCTGCTGTGACCAGGCTATGACAAAACTTGTGGCTAACTCAACTGACGCAGCAAAGGAAAAACATGTTCCGGTCGTTTCCAAAGAAAACGGTAAAATTCATGTCGTCGTTGGCTCCACGCCGCATCCCATGCTACCGGAGCACCACATTGAGTGGATTGCACTTGTTGCTGATGACAAAGTAGAGCTGAAATATCTAAAGCCAGGCGAAGAGCCAAAAGCAGAGTTTAACGAAGTGAAGTCGGGTACCGTCTATGCATACTGCAATTTGCATGGCCTCTGGAAAGCTGAGTTTTAAACTGCAAAAGCCATTCGGAGGTATTGATTGCTGTCGGTAACAGATGTTCTCTCCCTGTGGCCGTAACGGCCAAAATTGCCAATGAGAGATTCACTGTTATTGTTGATACCGGCGATGGGAATTCATATGGAAAAAGCGGAAATCATTTCATCCACAATATTCGCCGCAATGTCAATATCATGCATTTTGTCAATGACAACCAGATTTATGGGCTGATCAAAGGACAAGCATCGCCGACTTTCATGATGGGGTTGAAAACCGGTGTCCAGACGGACAGAAACTTTAACGAACCGTTTAACCCGGTTCTTCTTGCCATTGGGTGCGGTGCCGGATTTGTTGTACACGCATTTATAGGTCACAAAGAACATTTGATATCACTGGTGAAACAGGCAATCGAATACAAAGGTTATGTGTTGGTCGATGTTCTGCAGTTATGCATCAGTTTTAATAAAACGGGCACTTTCATTTGGTACAATTAGTGTGTCTGCAAGCTGAATGAATCTTATGACCACAAAATCACCGTCATACAGGAGTGCACGGAATTCGGCGATAGAATTCCGATTGAGCTTTTGTATCGGAAAGACAAGACTACATTTCGTCGAAAAAACGACCTTAACTATGTGAATCAACTGTTCAAGTCCTATATTTAAATCTAATTATTGGAGGTTTTTAAAATGGCTGTTAAAAATGCAATGACTTCTGATTTTCTGCATTCCGCATACGGCGGTGAAAGCATGGCGCATATGCGTTATCTGATCTGGGGGGAGATGGCAGAAAAAGAAGGATTTCCAAATGTAGCAAGGCTGTTTAAGGCAATCTCCTATGCCGAGCAGGTACATGCAACCAATCATTTTCGTGAAATCGGCGGGAGTACTGCAGATGCTACGGTAACTGCCGGTGGCGTTTTCGGCACAGGCAAAACAGTGGATAACCTGCAGGGTGCAATTAATGGCGAACTGCATGAAGTGGAACAGATGTATCCAGTCTATTTGAATGCGGCGGAATTTCAGAATGAAACTGGCGCAAAACGTTCCTTTCACGGAGCGTGGGAAGCGGAGAAGCTTCACGCAGAACTCTTTCAAAAGGCTTTGGATGCGGTGAAAGCTGGCAAGGATATTGAGTTGAAGGCAATCTATGTTTGCCCGATCTGCGGAAATACTATTCTGGACGAAGCTCCGGAAAAATGTCCTGTTTGCGGTGCAAAAAAGGAAATGTATCATAAGTTCTAAAGAGTCTTTGTATTGCATCGAGATTTGGCGGTAGAGAAAAATAGAATTGATCGATTCTATTTTTCATCAGCTACTTTGTAAGTTATATGACTGATCAATTTATTCTTATAGATGGTAAGTTTTCTCTTTGATGAATTTTTAGGTTAAGGGAAACTTCGTACAGTGTTGTAACATTGTCTATTATATATTAAGAAGGAGACGATAAAAATGCTGAATCAAGAATTGGTATCCCTATTGAATAACCAGATAAATATGGAATGGTATTCCGCATACTTTTATCTGGATATTTACAGCTATTATACAGACCAGAACCTTAACGGTTTTGGCAATTGGTTTTACGTCCAAACTCAGGAAGAGCGCGACCATGCCATGTTGTTTGTAAAATATTTGTTGAATAATAACGAGAAGGTCGTTTTACAGGATGTAAAAGCACCGGATAAAATTTTTAAAGATTTCCGTGAGCCGGCCAACGCTGCATTTGAGCATGAGAAAAAAGTTACGGCGTCGATCAATAGCATTTATGCTGTTGCCTATGAGCAGAAAGACTTTCGCACGATGCAGTTTCTTGACTGGTTTGTAAAGGAACAAGGCGAAGAGGAAAAAAATACGGAAGACGTCGTTAAAAAGTATGACCTGTTTGGTAAAGATGCAAAGGGACTTTATCTGCTTGACTCGGAACTGGCCACGAGGGTTTATGCTCCTCCGACTCTGGTCATTTAAGACAAGAGCGCATTTTGGCAGTATGGAAAGTTCGACTGAATGCCATATTTCAAAAAATTAAATTTAGAAATCAAGTAAGGAAGGAGTAACCACCATGAGTATCTATGATTTTGCTGTGAACAATATCAAAGGGGATAGAGTATCGCTCTCCGATTATAAAGGGAAGATTATGTTAATTGTGAACACAGCCAGCAAATGCGGATTCACACCTCAGTATGATGGACTGGAAAAACTTTATCAGAAATATAAGGATCGTGGATTTGTGATCCTTGGCTTTCCATCCAATCAATTCCTTGCACAGGAGCCGGGAAACAATCAGGAAATTTCATCGTTTTGTAGACTGAATTACGGCGTTACTTTTCCAATGTTTTCAAAAATTGATGTGCGAGGAGAAAATGCCGATCCACTTTTCAAATTTCTTACCAAAGCTGCTCCCTTTAAAGGCTTTGAATTGAAGAAAGCAAGCGGACAGAAAATTTATAGCGTGGTGAAAGAACATTACCCGGAAAATCTGGAAGGTGACGAGGTCAAATGGAATTTCACTAAATTTCTAATCGGACAAGACGGAATTGTGAAGGGAAGATATGAGCCGACTGTGACGCCGGAAGAGCTTGATCCGATCATTGAGAGTATGCTTTGATTTTTATAAGGAAAAAGTATCTATGCAGTATCTGTGCAGTTGCTTTTTCGAGTTTCGGAAAAAAGAATAGATAGAAGTTCAGCAGATTTTAAAAATGACAAGCTCTGCAGGTGTTATACCTGCAGAGCTTGTCATTCAGCATCCTTTGGGCACTGTGAAAAACAGTGCCTTATTTTTTTGCTTTGTCTTTTAGATGACAGAGCTTTTTCTTTAAACATAAAATTCATGCTAATGGTAGCACGAAAGATTCATATACCCTTTTCATCATTGAAGACGAAGATACACTGAATTTTGGTAAAAATTATAATTGCTTAGGGGGAAATGAGCTGCTTTTCTACAGCTAAAGCTCCATCATATGAAGAATGATAGGTTTATCCATGATTTCGATGAGGACAGTTAAGACTTTCCCAATTTTATTCTATATCGGGTCATGATCCCGGAACAAATCTTCCACATCGGCGGAGTATCTTCACAAAATCTCTATCGACGGGTATGCGGTGAAACTCAAATGGAACACAGTGAAGGGAGACGATTTAAATGGCATTATAATCTTTCTGAACTCATCGTACGAAAAACTTGACAGTATTTTTGAAATCCATCCAGTCCAATGATATAAATGTTAGGCATATAGGCTAATCTTTTTCTGGAGTACGCAATACGTTCTAGACCGTTATCAATTGCTGTGTGGTTGCTTAATGCCACATCCACATGTTTGTTCATTGCCTCACAAACAAAGTAATCCAATGATTTCAGGTATTGTTTCACTTCGGCCTTTTTCCAAGGCGGCGTAGTACCTCCCCATAGGGCTGCCATGTGATTTTCTCCATTTTCTTTTACGGGAAATATATAACTCAGGCAGCCAGGGGTATGACCAGGCGTGCTGTAGACAAATATTGTCTTGTCACCTAATGTTACGGTATCTCCATCTTGCAGATAATGATCAATAGCGTAATCTTTCCATGTTTCAGGTCTGTCTGGCTTTGTCGGATGTTCCTGCCAGAAAATATCATCCACCTTGGAGAGGTATGTGTCCACATGATATTGTTCAACAAACCATTTACCACATCCTGTATGGTCAACATGGCCATGTGTTAGAAGCAGCTTTTTAATAGTGTCAGGATTCCATCCTACATCTTTAATTGCAGCTACGATAGCGTCAAAAGCTTTTTTTGACGGCCAAATAGCATCAATGATAATCAATCCATCATTCGTCTTTAATACGAAGCAGTTTGTTTCTCTTTGGGCAACGATCAGTAGGTCATCAAAAATAAGCGAATGGGTAAAAAACGACATATCCTCCATTGCTCTAATGGTTTCACTTGAAAACGCTGGTTTATCTAATCTCATCATTTAATACACCTCTGTACAATTTGTGTTTTATTCTTGCACAGAGGACAAACGATTCTTTGGTGGCATACCATCACTTCCTTCTTAGCTATTTATCGGATACGATCAACTGCGAATTCCAAATTGTATTTAGCAGCTCTGAATAATAATATTAGCTGCTTGTTCAGCATTAATTTTTGATACGTCCACTTTATGCGTGCTGAGATTTTCGTATAAAGGCATACGGTCCATACTCCTACGAATTATATCTTCAGTACGAATACCTGCATCTACATCCTTTTTTAAATGCGAGAACAATGCTTGTTTATCGCATACCAAAGAAATCGAATGGGTTTTGCAGTTCGTCGTATCAAGACGTGAAATAATATCGTCGATAATACTTTGTTCATGCATCACCCAGCAAAACACAATGTTTTCGTAGGCGGAACATTTGATAAAGTTGTTTAGGAGAAAACAAATATTCTCGACTACCATTTGTTTCGTTTCATCAGTCACTTGAAATGGGTGCATATCCCAACACCAATCTCCATCCAAAAAAGCACAGTTATTCAGTTTGTTTTTAATAATTTGGCAGGTAGTGGTTTTTCCCACTCCCATTGTTCCACCAATTAAAAATACATTTTTCACACTGACCCTCTATATTTCATTTGAAATTTTTGTAATATAATATAAGGGTCGGTTGTAAAATGAAGTTGGACACTTGAACAGAAAAATCCACAGTGATTTTCCTACATGGTAGAATGGAGTTATCACACACTCAAACTGCCAGAGGAGGACAATCACTATGGACTGCCCAGATTATATCACAGTGGAGCCAGAACGCAAGCCGGGACAGCATTTACAGCGAGAAGATAGAGGCGCAATTGAGCGGCTGCGCCGCCTTGGCTACTCAAATCGTGCAATCGCCAGAGAGCTTAACTGCTCACCAAGCACTGTAGGAAACGAGCTGCGTCGGGGCACACCGCCCCGCAAGAGCAACAAAGGCCGAGTGCCGGGCTATTCCGCAAAGCGAGGACAGGCGGTGTACAGGTCAAACAGGAGCCGGTGCCATAAGCCCCATAAGGTGGATAGCTGCACTGCTTTCATCGACTGGGTCGTGCAGCGGGTCAGAGAGCATCGCTGGTCTTTGGATGCCTGCGTGGGTTATGCAAGGCTTCACATGTTATTCAAGGAAAATGAGATGATGAGCACTAAGACTCTCTACAACGAACTGTGGGCTGGAGGCTTGTCATTATCTCTGTTTGAGGTGCCGGATGCCCTGAAACGCCGTAACACCAGAGGAAAGAGCCGAATCAACAAGCGTCCCAAGGGTCGTAGTATTGAGGAACGTCCCGATGAGGTCACTGCCCGTACTGTGCCGGGTCACTGGGAAGCCGATACTGTCGTTGGCCTACGAAACGGCAAAGAAGCGGTTGTATTTACTCTCGTTGAAAGAGTGACTGACAACTACATTGCCATGCAGATTGCCGGAAAGACCAGCGAGGATGTACAAGCCGCTATGCAGGCGCTTCACGCCGAGTTTGGCGACCATTTCAGCAGTGTTTTCAAAACCATCACTGCCGATAACGGCTCAGAGTTTGAGAACTTCGCTCAGACTGAACAGTGGGGCACAATGGTTTACTTTACACATCCGTATTCGTCATGGGAGCGCCCTGTAAACGAGCGCCACAATGGCCTGCTGCGGGACTTCATTCCCAAGGGAACCTCCATTGAAAAGTTCTCCCCGGCGCAGGTCCTGACCTTTGCTGACGAGCTAAATGGGCGCCCACGCAGGCGGCTTGGATACCAGACACCGGAGGAGCTTTTTGATGCTTTCTTGGACGGCGTCTACGCTGCATGAACCCTCGCTACCATTCTACCGGGGGTGTCCAACTTGCACTTGCAATTTACGAATATAATATAAGTTCTGTTTTTATGATTAGTGACCTCAGGGGCTAAGGACGAAAAAGCTTTAGCGTTGATACTAAACATGATGCGAAGTTCGGGAAAAGCTTCAGGCTGGCTGTTGTGATCATCAAATATCTTATCTACCAAAGATGTTAAGTACTCCATGCAGAAGCATTGTTGAATAACAGTTTTTAGTTTTGAGACGCAGTGCCCCTAAAACAATGCCGAAACAAAAGCCCGTAATAACCTTCCATATGATAGCATTCGCCAGTCCTGTTTCCACATGAAAAGCGATCGTGTCAATGTACCCGAAATGCCAAACGGCAAACAATAAGGTTGACATAACATATGTAATCCACTCTTTCTTAAACAACGTATTAAGCTTATTCCAAACAAATCCTCTAAAGATTAACTCTTCGAATACCGGTGTCACAATTGCAGAATAAATCAACAGGACGATTTCGGATGTGCTATTGTTTTTCGTCAATATTGGTGTTGAGACAAACAAGGCAAACGCGATTACGGTAAAGATTATATAACCAGCCCCAAAGTGTTTTGGGAAAATAGACAGATCTATTCTTCTAAATTTGGCAACAAGCAAAATGAGTGCCGATAGCAGTACCATTGCAAAAAGCGAAGCGATTCTATCAGAGTAATACGTTCTATCAACAACAAGAAAACAAACACTTTTTATTCCAATACGTAGCAATTGCAAGATAAATAAAAAAATGACTATCTTAAAAATAATTCTAACATAATTCCTACTCATACATCTACTCCATATAGTCTGATTTGATTATACAATGAAAGAGTATCATAAACATTATGTGAAGTTGGTTGGCAATTCGAATAGTTCTTTCTACGTTAGCTAAAAGAATGTACCAAAATCACCGTTTGGAATTGGTCGCTCTAAGCCAAGTGTTTTCGGCCACATATTGGTATCTTCAATGATAAAACCCATTAATATTCCCATATGGCTATGCAGATGCCGATGTTGTGCTAAAATCAATGTGAAGCGAGTCCATTCGCACTGATCCGGTTTTTGCAGCAAAATATCATCAGTCAGCGTATCATCGTAATCGATGATCTTTTTCTTAATGAAATCAAAATAATGACCGATTTTTTCCCGGCTAAGCCTTTTATTACTCTGTACATCAAGATTGTTAAGATCTTTTTGGTGGAAGGAGGGCTGATTATACACTCTCGGATTGATATACCATTGATCCAATGAATGCAGCATGTGGTAGATGTGTTTCCACAAAGGCATTTCGCAATAGCATTTGTCCCAAAGCTCATCAGGAATACAGGCAATGACATTTTCAACTTCCCACAAAGCACGATTCGACTCATCTTTAATGATTTCAGTATAGCTAGATTCGTCCATTTTTTGCACCTCACTTTAAACTATTTATTCTGATTTTTTTGCAGAATGTAAATGAACAACTATTTTAATTAAACAGAATGGGAATCATTTATTAGTTTTACAAAAATGTTCAAGATGTTCTTGACAAGTAATCACAGGTGTATTTATTTTGTAAATTTGCTTTTCAGTTTTGTGATCAGCAGTCGCTTAAAACAAACGAGAATAGATCCAAGATATCCGCCCACTACAATTAGCCCGCTATACTTCTTAACTTGTGAGATTGGAACAAAGTTTACTTTACCAGGGCGATTATTAGGATTACATGGGCATACATCTTTTTCTATGTTATCAATACATACTCTACACCATGTATGACCGGATATGGTTTCTGAATCCTTGAAAAATGCTTTCCGGCAGTAGACAGCCTGAACATCATAGCCTAATTCACGTAATATATCACGAACACAAAATGCTTGTTGAACGCAATATCCTTTTCCAATCTCAAATGCTTTTTTATAGGGCATAAATGGTATTTCAACGGAATACTTCATGCTTTTATTGACAAGGAAATTGACATACTGAATCATGTCCCATTCAGTTAACTCGGAATTATTACATAGATTAACTGCATCGTATAATTGCATTTTTCCCTCGATTATAAACTGTAAAACTTATTTCAGTTTATGAGATGCTGCTAAAAGCAGAAAAGCCTTTTAATATTTATAGTCTAAATATAGTTCTGAAGAAAAGTGATGTCAATGCTTAGTAGGAAAGCGCAGCCACAGAGTTTTCTCTCCGCAGCTGCGCTTTTTTATTTTATAGTCTACAAATAAAATAGATGGCACAAAAAGAGCCACGAAACAGTTTGGCTTTGTGGCCTAGATGGTGTAGTAATTTGAGTGATAAAGGAATCATCAGAAAAAGCGAAATTATAGGTGCATGTTTGCTGCTGCCTATTATGAAAATTTAAAATGTCTCAGAAAACAGGAGGAGTCCCGCGTAAAAATTTCACAACTTTTGCGTATCGTCCCAATTGACCATCACATTGCCCAGACAAATGTTCTGCATCATAAACACGCTCTCCTAAAATTCTGTTTATGAAATTCAATTCTGTCAAAATAATACAGCTCGAAACAACAGATTTTTGTACTTATGGGAATACGGATTAGTTATCTTCCCAGGGAAGGACGGCGCTTTTTTCATCTTCACCGTTTATGAGGTGGATCAGCTTTTTGGTTGCCAGCAGGCCCAGTGCTTCCTTCGGATGCGGCAAAGAGAAAAAATTGAGACTGCACTGTTGCGAAGATATGGTGCCGTCGAAAGAGCGAAGAGCCGTGACGGTTTGATTTTGGTAGTTTATCGATTCCAGAGCCTGCAGAGTGATTTCATCATTATAACACACGATTGCTGTGCATTCTTTTGGAAGGCAGGAGTCGGAAAGCTGCTGTCGAATCCCAAATTTCGTCTCGGTGTTGAACCAAAGAATATGATTGTCGTCTACCGGAATATCATTGTTGACTAAAGCATCAATATAGCCGGAAAAACGGCGTATTCCTTGGATATCGTCGCTTTTAAAAATGCCGCCGATAGAAGTATGACCTTTCCGGATGAGATCGGATGTCAGGTCGTAACTGCCCTGATAATCATCCGTTACAACATAAAGAATGTTGCGCCGTTTTGTTTCCAGAAGCTCAGGATAATAGCCGTTGACAAAAACAAGGGGGACATTGCTGTCTGCGAGTGAACGGTAGAAAGACAGGTTTGGATTTGGAAGCGCGGTTTTTGTTCCTTCTACGATCACTCCGTCGACATCATGAACGGAAATATTCTCTAATATGCTGTGTTCTTTTGCAATGCTGTTATTGGTGGCTTTCAGCAGAATGGAATAACCGGCGGAAGTTGCCACAGTTTCGATCCCACGGAGAATGGAAGGAAAAATATAGGTGCTGATATAGGTGGTAATTACCGCAATGCGCATGGTCCTTTTTATCGAAAGGACAGAATCTGAAATAAAGGAACCACTGCCCTGAATCTTGTAGATGATTTTGTCTGCCTCAAGCTTGGAGAGCGCCTGACGAACGGTTTGTCTGCTGAAACCATATTCCTGGGCAAAATCTTGCTCGGTCGGCAGTTTATCTCCGACAGAAAAATCACCCTTTTTGATGCGATCGGCAATTGAATGATAAAGCTGTATGTACTTCTTCTGCGAATCCATGGAAGTCACACTACCTTTCTGTATCTTTTCATTTATATTAATTATAGTTATCTTTGCAAAAAATACAATATATAGGGCACACAACATACAAATAATTTTATAATCTTAAATTTATAAATACAAATTATCAAAATTTGCATAATTAAATAGCGAATAGTATGTTATAAACGATGAATTTGTGATGGATACTATAATTTGCATTGAAAATTGCTCAGATTAATGCTAGTCTATGAAATACAGACGGATAGGACTGCTATTTATAATTATTATAAACAACAAAATCTTTTTTGGAGGTAATAATATGGAAGAAAAGACCGAAAAAACATTTTGGTTTGTCGTCGGATCTCAATTTCTGTACGGACAAACTGTTCTGGATACAGTAGCTGCGAGAGCGAAAGAAATGGCTGAAGAAATGACAAAGCGTCTGCCGTTCCCTCTGATTTATAAAGGAACGGTGAAAGATCCTGCGGAAGCAACTCGGTTAATGAAAGAAGCCAACTGGGATGATAGCTGCTGTGGTGTCGTTACATGGTGTCACACCTTCAGCCCCAGCAAAATGTGGATAGAGGGCTTTCGCCTACTGCAAAAACCTCACTGTCATTTTGCCACACAGTATAACCGGTCTATTCCCAATGATGAAATGGACATGGATTTCATGAATCTCAACCAGGCGGCACACGGCGATCGTGAGCATGGATTTATCAGCGCAAGAATGCGACTGACGCGCAAGGTTGTCATGGGCTATTGGCAGGACGAAAAACCTTTGAAAGAACTTGAAACTTGGATGCGCGCTGCTGTCGGATACAAAGCCTCAAGGGAACTGAAAGTAATGCGCTTTGGCGATAATATGCGCGAGGTTGCGGTTACGGAAGGCGACAAGGTCGAGGCGCAAATCAAATTCGGATGGCAGGTCAACACCTGGCCGGTTGGCGAGCTGGCAGAGGAAATCGATCGGGTAAGCGAAGCCGATATTGATAAAAAAATGGCAGAATACGCCGAGCGTTATGAAATGGCCACGGACAGCATTGATACGGTGCGCTATCAGGCCAAAGAAGAAATCGCCATGCGGTGCCTGTTCGAACGGGAAAGCATCCATGCTTTCAGCAACACTTTTGAAGACCTTTATGGAATGAAGCAGCTGCCCGGGCTTGCCAGCCAGAATTTGATGGCAGACGGTTACGGCTATGGCGGAGAAGGTGACTGGAAAGTTAGTGCCATGACGTATATTGTCAAAATGATGACCGCCGGCATGGGCGGAGGTACCGCGTTTATGGAGGACTATACATATAATCTTGAAAAGGGAAGGGAATATTCGCTCGGCGCACATATGCTGGAGGTTTGTCCGTCGGTTGCGGCGCAGAAGCCGAGAATTGAAGTACACCCGTTGGGAATCGGCAACCGCGAACCACCTGCCCGTCTGGTTTTTGAAGGCCATCCAGGGAAAGCTGTTGTAATGACGCTGGTGGATATGGGTAATCGGTTTCGACTCATCCTTCAGGATATTGAATGCATTAAACCGCCTTTTGATATGCCGAATCTTCCGGTCGCCCGTGTTATGTGGAAAGCACAACCCGATTTGTGCACCGGCGCAAAGCTTTGGATTATGGCAGGCGGGGCACACCACAGTGTTCTCAGCTATGACGCAACCGCTGAGATGATGACGGACTGGGCAGAAATGAATGAAATTGAAATGGTACATATTACGAAAGATTCAACAGTCGATGGATTAAAACAGCAGCTGTTCCTCAATGATCTCGCCTGGAGGCTAAAATGTTAGAGGAACTAAAGGAGAAGGTCTGCCGAGCCAATCTCCTTCTACAAAAATACGGTCTTGTCACATTCACCTGGGGCAATGTCAGTGGAATCGACAGGGAGTCGGGTTATATAGTGATTAAGCCCAGCGGGGTGGAGTACGAGACAATGAAACCGGAGGATATGGTAGTCGTCAGCCTGCGTACCGGCGAAACCGTCGAGGGCCGATACAAGCCATCGTCGGACACGGATACTCATTTGGTACTTTATCGGGAATTTCCTAACATTGGTGGCGTTGTTCACACCCACAGCCGATGGGCTACCACTTTTGCGCAGAGTGGTCTGGGCGTTCCGCCGCTTGGAACAACACACGGCGACTATTTTTATGGGGAAATTCCTTGTACAAGAAAGATGACGGCCAAAGAGATTGGAGGGCGGTATGAGTGGGAGACCGGCAACGTGATCGTGGAAACCTTCCGGGAACGCTCTTATGAAGAGATTCCTGCCGTTTTAGTTCACAGTCACGGCCCGTTCGCTTGGGGGACTGACCCCCAAAATGCAGTACACAATGCGGTTGTGCTAGAGGAAGTCGCCTGTATGGCATGGCAGAACCTTCTGCTAAATCGTGCGCAGCCTGCTATGCAGCAGGAGCTTTTGGATAAACACTACCTCAGAAAACACGGTGAACATGCCTATTATGGCCAAGATACGCTGGGGAGGAATCCCAATGGATGAGAAAGAACAGATAATACGTGAGCTGGAGGGCGGGCAAACCTGTCTGGGAATTGAACTGGGGTCCACACGAATCAAGGCAACGCTCATAGACAGTCATTTTCACACGATTGCCGAAGGAAGTCAGGACTGGCAAAATCAGCTTGTCGATGGGATGTGGACATATTCTCTCGAGAGTATTTGGAAAAACCTGCAAAAGTGCTTTGCTGGTCTTATGTCAGATGTATGGAACCGATATAACAGAAAGCTGACATCTGTCGGTGCCATGGGAATTTCAGCAATGATGCACGGGTATATGGTTTTCAATAAAAAGGAAGAGCTGATGGTTCCTTTCCGCACATGGCGCAACACGATTACGGATGAGGCAGCAAAGCAGCTCACCAGCTTGTTTGAGTACAATATCCCTCAACGGTGGTGTATTGCCCATTTGTATCAGGCTATGTTGAACGGTGAATCGCATGTCCCGCAAATTGATTATCTTACTACCCTGGCTGGATATATCCATTGGCGGCTGACCGGCAGCCGGGTGATTGGCGTCGGCGATGCGAGCGGAATGTTTCCGATTGACAGTTCCACCTGCAATTATTATGCGAAAATGACACGGCAGTTTGACAGTCTTGTATCAGAAAAAGGATATCCGTGGAGACTCCAGGGTATTCTGCCTACAGTGCTGACAGCTGGACAGAAGGCGGGAATGCTGACACCGGAAGGTGCCAAACTGCTCGATCCAACGGGAACACTTTTGCCGGGTATTCCTTTCTGTCCACCGGAGGGTGATGCCGGAACAGGTATGGTGGCTACTAACAGTGTCAAAAAGCAGACGGGCAACATCAGTGCTGGAACCAGTGTCTTTGGCATGGTGGTTTTGGAAAAAGCATTGAAAAATGTTTACCCCGAAATTGACCTTGTTACGACGCCGGCCGGCGAAAGCGTGGCTATGGTACACTGCAACAACTGTACCAGCGACATTGACGCGTGGGTGGCGCTGTTCCGAGAGTTCGCAGAAAGCACTGGCAAGCCAATCAGCAAGCACGATATCTATGATCTTCTTTATAATCAAGCGCTGAAAGGCGACACCGACTGTGGCGGCGTGATTTCTTTCAATTATCTTTCAGGCGAGCCGATTGCTGGCTTGGATGAAGGCAGGCCGTTGCTTGTAAGACGCCCGGACGCGAATTGGTCGCTGGCAAACTTGATGCGGGCACAGCTGTACTCGGCCTGCGCAACGCTTCGGCTGGGAATGGATATTTTGTTTTCGAAGGAAAATGTTCGGATAGAAAGTATTACCGGGCACGGTGGATTTTTCAAAACTCCTGGTGTCGGGCAGCGGATTATGTCCACGGCGCTCAATACGCCTGTGACTGTGCTGGAGACGGCAGGAGAAGGCGGGCCTTGGGGAATGGCAGTTCTAGCTGCATTTTGTCTCGAACGAGGGGAGAACGAGTCGCTAAGCGAATACCTTGACTCCCGTGTTTTTCAAAACAGCGAAAAAAATACAGTTCTGCCCGATGCAGAAGACGTCAGGGGGTTCAATCAGTTTTTGCAGGTGTATAAAAATTGTCTTTCAATAGAAAAAGCGGCAGTGCTCCAGCTCTAGGCATATCTTGCACGGCGCGGATTTGTTGCGCTGAGCGTATCAGCCTATGGTGCAGGTCTATCGGAAACCGTAAACGGTGATGATAAAACTGAGGGTATCTACGACGCAATGAAATAGAATGCATTTCATATTTTACGGAGCTAAAACTCATATCAATGTGCGGACTATCTTGTTGCCTTTGTGCATGAAAGTCTTGCTGTACCAGATTGTGTTTTAGTTTGTGGAAAGGAGATTTTATAATATTGAATATAATACTTACTTAGTAACCATTGCAGATTTTAATTGTAAAAAATTCAAACTATATTGGAGGAGAGAAAAATGAAGGGCAAAAACAAAAGCAAAATTGTTATGGTAGTTTCTCTTATTTTTGTATTTCTGTTCATGTCCATTGCGTCTTACTTTAATTCAGGATGCGGTACGGTTTCTGTAAGAAATATCTATTATCCGGATAGTAACGGGAATGTGCTGAGAGCACAGTTGTTTATCCCTAACGGTGTTTCTGCAGACAAGCGTGCTCCGGCTATTCTCAACATGCACGGCGGTGGAGACAATCTTGAATGCGTAGGAAACTTCAGCTCAGAATTGGCGCGGAGAGGTTATGTCGTACTCAGCGTTGATGAATATGGCAGTGGCTTTTCTGACTATGTAACAGGCAATATCGCAACAGGAGCAGGAGGCTCCAAAGAGAATAAATCGAAGACAACTGCAATGGATGGCGGCGCGTCAACCAGCTTAAAGCAATTGCTTTCTTACGATTTTGTCGATCAGGACAATATTGGGCTGATTGGCCATTCTATGGGTGGATCCTATATTACCAATGCCGCACTGCAATATTCCGATCACATCAAAGCGATTATGCCTTGGGGTTCCGGCTCTTTCCTGGATTTACTTAAGAAAACCAAGTCTGAAGACTATAAGTTCAGTGTTGGATACTTAAATGGCAAAAATGATGAAATGATTATATTCTCCACTCATCTGGATAACACCGGCGAATTAATGCAGCAAGATTTCATGAAGAAATTCTTTAACACGGATAAAGACATTGTTGCCGGTCAGGTATACGGTTCTTTTGATCAAAAAGATGCCCGTGTTATTTATACTCCAACCACAAGCCATATCGGAAATCTAGTTTGCTCGGAGTCGGTTAGTTGCCTTCTTAGCTTTTTTGAATCAGCTATGCCAACCGGTACGAATATGGTCTCAACAAGCCAAATTTGGCAGTTTAAAGAGGGCTTTGACCTTTTGGCAATTTTGGCATTACTGTGCTTTGCAGTAAGCTTTGGCTATGTGCTTTTCTCCGGAAAATTATTCGGTTCGTTGGTATACGAAGGAAAAACGTCTTCTGTTAAGATGAACAAGCCCTTAAAATGGGTTGGTATCATTCTTTTAATAGCGATTCCAATGATAACGTTATATAGCATAGGACTGCCATTGACAACAATAAAGTCCAATCAGTTCTTCCCAATGGATTGGAGTAATTATTTTGTATGGCTCACCTTGATCAACGCAGCTATTATTTTGGTGTTGTTCCTGATCTGGCATTTTGCTTATGGTAAAAAGCATGGTGGCAGTTTGCAGAGTTACGGCATTTTAAATGATAATGTGAACTGGAAGCAGATTGTAAAATCGGCAGGATTTGCGGTTGCGATTGTCTTTGCTATATATGTAATTGTGAATTCTTGTTATTCTCTGTTCAATATAGACTTCCGCTTCTGGATATTCGCCATTAAGCCGATTACGACAGCCAGACTTGCCTACATTCTGGGCTATTTGTTATTGCTTCTTGTTTCATTTGGCATTTTAAATGTGGCGAGCGTTAGCTTTGCAGGGCTCTCAACGGACGATGACAGCAAACTGGGAGTTTTGAAACAATACGTGATTGGCTGGCTTATTGGTGCAGCGGGCTTTACAATCATCGTAGTGATCTATTATATGGGATTAAAGTTTAACCATTATCCGCCATTCTTCTACGGATTTGGCCCATTCCCTCAAGGGCATCCAAACTCTTTGGTATTTAGTATGAAGTTAATCACGATTGTTCCTCAGTTTACATTTGCTTCCATACTTAATACTGCATTTTATAGGAAGACCAAAAATGTTTATGTCGGGTCCTTTGTTGCAGCCCTTTTGCTGGCAATGATTGCGGTGACCGGAAATGCATTCACCTATTGATTTTTTGATAATTATAATTTAAAAATCGAATTACACAATTTGCTTACTTTATTAAAAATGCCACTCCATCTTTTAGGTAACTAAAGATGGAGTGGCTAATTGTTACTTATTGGTAATGCCTCTGTATAGCAATGGTTATGGCTATAATTCGATTATCGATCGTTTGAATGCTCTGGGCAAAAAAACGAAGGGAGGAAGACCCTGTGGAAAGAACAGCCTATGTGCAATTTTGCACAATGAAAAATATACCGGTAGTCAATTTCAAAAAAATCATGCACCTTAACGGAAAAAATTGATTTCTATTGGGTGCTTGCCTTTTTGCCTTTGATTATCACTGGAATTCTTCTTCCGGATTTTCCGAAAACATTCCAATACATTTTAATTTTACAGGGCATGTAGACCGTTATGGAAGCCGTACTGAACTCCTTATTTCCTCAATTGTAATCATAGGCGTTGCACTTCTATTGTGGCTGTCATTTATGTTTCTTAAAAAATTCACGGATCGCCTAAATGAAAAGATCTATCAAACCGCTAATTGGATAACGATTGTTACTCTTTCAATTATTTGTATTGTGATATTGGTCACGGTTTATTGCTTCACAAAAGCACAAGTTATACCTGATTTTTACAAAATAAGTGCCATAGTGGGTGGCATTTGCGACATTGTAATTGCTAACTATATTCTAAAATACAAACAAAATAGCGGAGATAATATTTCCTCATCTTGAATGTTAAAAGACAGTGATGCGCGACTTCAAACCTGCTGATTTGGTGGTTGGCTCATTTCAATCAGCGGTGTTATGGGTATTCTTTTGGCTATAGTTCTTAGTGGCTTCGTCTGCTTACTATTGGTTGGTATCTAGGAAATGGTTATATTCACTATTGTATTATAGCTTTATGTTGAAGAAAGAAAAATCGGCAAATAAACAGTTATTGCTTTAAATTAAGCTGATTCTGTACGGAAGATTGAAAGGTGAAAGGAATTGATCTCTACTTTACAACAAGCCTGCAATCTGTTAGCATAATAGAATCGGAGATGGATTAAATTGATTAGTTGTGTTTGGATTTTTACTTTGATTATGGATTTATTGTTTCCAATCGTTATGATTATCCTTGGAAACAAGTACATAAAAAAAGTTCCAGATGATATGAATGGTAGCGACGGACATAAAACATCTATGGCAAGGAAAAATCGCGATACATGGGAGTTTGCACATCATCATGACGGGAAGTTGTTGCGTATTGCAGGCTGGATTATGCTTGTGTTTTCTCTTATTGTTATGCTATTTGCAATTAAAGAAGATACCCAAATTGTAGAAAAACTGGGCACATGCCTTTTTATATTACAAATCGTCGTTTTATTTGGTTGTGTTGCATTGACCGAGAGAGCATTACGTAAAGTATTTGACGAAAATGGTAACAGAAGATAACTTTTTAAACCCATAAAGTATTAACTGCAACGGCGGGATGGAAAACACTGTGTTGAATCATACCTTTTAGGCATAGCAACGATTGACAACGCCTCTCGTCTGTTCCTTGGGAAGAGACACAGGGGCAGAGCCATCGGCACCGGGAAGCGAGCCGGCGGGCACTACAACGCAACCGGTTGTGCCGATAAGCAACGGGTCATCACCTGAGACCAGTAATAACACTGAGGCCGGCAATAGTCCTAAAACTGGAGATAACAGTGATAGTGTATTATGGATTGTGCTTGGCATAAGCTCTCTCGTTGGGGTGGCTGTTATATTGGTGGTATCCAGGGAAAAAAAGATAAAAAATACAAATAACCGGCAATGAAATTTTACATCAATCATTTGGATAAATTAAGTCTCCGGAAAATCGGGAATTCAGCTAAACCCTAAAAGGGCATAATACCAGCTAGCCTCTTAAGAGACACCTGAAAGAATCAACTTTTTAGGTTGCCTCTCAAAAGGCTATTTTTTATGTCTTTCGAAAATTTGTTTAGTGTGTTTTTCTTTTGTATGGGCAAAAATGTCTTCAGGATACCCTTGTTCGTGATATTTCCCTTTTCTGTAGAAACAATCAAGTCGGCGACTTCACGAGCAAATTTTCTTTAGATAATGTTTCTATATTTTTATATTAAGACTATTACAGAACCAGAAATCTTAATCTTTAAATTGCATGTGGTAAAATTCAGTTTCAGCTCAATAACTGTTTTGAGCTTCTTTGAATACAGATTTTAAACAATGATTGACAAGTACTGAATTTGTTTCATCTTTTTGGTCCGAAATTTTTAAAACCGAAACTTTTATATTTTCAAATTAAATAAATTGAAAAAGGCATTCCCACAAAAATTAAAATAGGCACATCAAAAAGAGCCACGAAACATTTTAGTTTCGTGGCCTAGATGGCGCGAGTAATTCGAGTTATAAAGGAATCACCAGAAAAGTTAGAATTATGAAAATATGCCAACCGCTGACTCAGTAGAATTTTTTAAAGATTTCAAGTAAGAATATTTGGCTTTTAAACATCTTTCAATTAATCTGAGTTTCATATAATAAACATAATACGAAGCTCATTTGACTATTAGAATACCACACTTTGAAATGTATGTTGCTGTATAAAGACACATAAATCCAGGTGTCCTCAATACTCCTTTTTGGGACTGGGAAACCACGGACTGGGGTCATCACCGGAGTATGAATATAGGCTCTTGCGGGATATATTTAATCACAGATAACTCCTTCAATGGAAGGGCTTTTCTGGCTTATTTATTTGAATGATGTGTATAAGAGCCTTTGAAAGCAAGTCCTTTTCATCATCTGAAAGATTGGCCATAAAGTGATGGTTCATATCCTTAACAAATTTTTCAACTGGTTGGTGTAATTCGTCGGCTTTCTTTGTTGTAGTAACAAGAATTGCTCGCCTATTATCAGGATGTATGCTGCGGTTTATTAAATCATTTTTCTGCATAAGGTCAAGAATACCAGAGGTAGAAGATGCTTCTAACACGAGCAGTTCACCAATTTGTTTGGGTGTGAGTTCTCCGTGATTCCAAAGGCAATTCAACACACCATACTGTTGGCGGTGAAAGCTAAGGGTGGGGTTATTCGCAATTATCCGATGATACCGGGAATTGATGTTAGCGGAACCATTGTATCTTCCAACACAGACGCATTTCAAGTGGGCCAAGAGGTTTTGGTGACTGGCTTGGAGATGGGCATGACACATACTGGCGGTTTTTCTGAGTATGTACAAGTTCCCGAAGAATGGATTGTCCCACTGCCAAAAGGACTTTCTTTGCGTGACACAATGGTAATCGGCACAGCAGGCTTTACCGCTGCCCTTTCTATTGATGCTCTGGAAAATATGGGAATGACGAAATCCGAACAGCCTGAAATTTTGGTAACTGGAGCTTCTGGCGGCGTGGGAAGTGTGCAATTCGGCTTTTATCGCAAAGCGGCTACACAAAAATCACTACACTAAGCCGTAAAAAACAAGAGAAAGAGCTGCTTTTATCGCTTGGTGCGAAAGAGGTTTTGTACCCGGAAGATGTGATACCTGAGAAGTTAAAACCTTTGGGGAAACAGCGGTTCCATTATGTGCTTGATACGGTTGGCGGTAATGTGGCATCTACACTCATTCCACAAATATTCTATGGCGGAAGCATCAGTATGCGTGGCAATGCCGGGGGAATTAAAATGGAAACGACTGTGCTGCCGTTCATACTCCGTGGTGTTAATATACTTGGAATTGATTCCGTAAATTACCCTATCCAAAAACGCTCCCGCATGCGTAAGTAGTCGAATAGGCGCAAAACAGTTGATTGTCATCTACCCATGAAAGGTATGCTTCTATCTTTTGACAATTTTCCATTGTATTGTTCAAATAAAGTCTAAATAGATATATTATTTCTGACAAATGCATTAAATAATGTTCATTTTCAAATGCAAAAGAATATTCATGAATGTCATTCAACTTAATAGGTTCAATGTTTTCAATTCGGCCTTCAAAAACATCAAGCCATATTTGAGGTGAATATTGATTAAACAATTTATGGAAAATGTTGTTTTCTATGCTGGCATTATTCTTTTTATTTTGTCCAACTGCATATTCATTAAGCGCTAAGCCCCCTGTAATAGAAATATCGTTGAACTCAGCCCAAAATAGGAGAGCGCCAATAAGTTTTCGTATATAAGCATCCTTAAGCCTTCCTGTATGACAGAATTCAATAATTTTCGTCATTATATTTCTATCAATAATTAAAACATAGTTTCGCTCAAACCGAATTCCTTTCGAATCAGGCTGTATCTGCTTTTTCGTTACCTATTGGGGTATACATTCATAATCAAGTTGCTGGAATACGGAGAAAGCAGAGGAATCAATTCTTATCGATCTGAAATTCATCAGATTCCGGAAGTCAGTCAAATCCTTGCGGATGAAGAAAAACACGAAAAAATCCTGATGAACCTGCTTGACGAAGAGCGCCTGCATTATATAGGAGACATCATACTGGGGATGAATGATGCTCTGGTCGAATTGACCGGCTCGCTTGCAGGTTACACGCTGGCCATGCAAAATTCCAAGATCATTGCCATGGCAGGCCTGATTACGGGAATCTCTGCTACGCTTTCCATGGCAGGATCTGGATATTTATCGGCAAGGGAGGACAAGAGCAAGAATGCGGTCAAGTCCACGATAATCATTGGACTTTCCTACTTTATTACAGTCGTTTTTCTGATTTTCCCCTATCTCATCTTTCCGGCGGGCGCATACCTTTGGGCTCTTGCAGTGACGATTCTGATTGCCTTGATGATTATCGCCGGCTTTAATTTTTATATCTCGGTTGCAAAGGACAGACCTTTTGGGAAGGGATTTTGGAGTATGGCGGGCATCAGCATCGGTGTAGCCGTTATTTCTTTTGCAGTTGGGTATGTTGTCAAACATGTCCTTGGCATCAGCTTATAATTCCAATTTTTTTCATCGGAGTTATGGATTAAAAATAACTGACTAGAAGTGCTATGTTCAGGAATGAGACGATCAGTGAAATGCACCAAAGCAAAACTTTGTTGCATTTCGAATTTGCGTATTTTCCCATAACTTTTTTCGAGGAAGTGAGATAAATTAAAGTAAAAATTGTAATCGGGAGTTGTATGCTGAGAAGCATTTGAGAATAAATCAAACCGTCGAACGGCGAGGCAATCAAAAATATAATCAGTGCGGCAGGTACCATGGTAATCAAAATTCCAGCTTTGGTGTGGTTGTCGGAAATATCATAAGGCTTTGCAAAGATACCTGCGAAAATACTCCCACCTGCCATGCCTGCCGTAATGCTGGAAGAAAGGCCAGCAAACAGCAAGGCAATTGCAAAGACAAGGGACGCTGCATTCCCAAGTAAAGGGGTGAGCATTGATTCCGCTTGGGATAAATCTGTAATGGTGGTTTTATGAACGAAAAAGGTTGCAGCCGCCATTAAAATCATGGCGCTGTTAATCGCCCATCCGATCAACATGGAAAACAGCGTATCACAGAATTCATATTTCAACTGCTTTTGAATCACATTCTCGTCCTGCAGATTCCATTGCCGACTTTGGATTACTTCGGAATGCAGAAACAGGTTATGCGGCATAACCACCGCTCCGAGAACGCTCATAATAATCGGCATGGAGTTCTTTGGAAAAGATGGTGTGATCCACCCGACGGCCGAAGCACCCCAATCAATATGTACGATGCAGATTTCAAAAAGAAATGAGAGACCAATCAGAGACACAAACCCGATAATTACTTTTTCAATTTTTCGGTAGGAATTTGTAAATTGAAGGATTAGAACGGTAAGAAGAACAAGAATGGAACCAATTTTAATCGGTATTCGAAAAAGCATCTGAAGTGCAATCGCTGCGCCGAGAATTTCGGCGATTGCTGTGGAAATGGCTGCGATTACAGCTGTGAAAAGAATGGCGTTTTTCAGCCAGGGCCGAAGGTTGTCCGTCGCGGCTTCGGAAAGACATTTTCCGGTTACAATGCCGAGGTGCGCCGCGTTATGCTGCAGAGCAATTAACATAATAGTGGACAGAGTAACCATCCAAAGGAGCGCATAGCCATACTCAGAGCCAGCCGCAATATTGGAAGCCCAGTTGCCTGGGTCAATAAACCCCACCGTAACAAGTAAGCCAGGACCTATGTATTTAAAAAAATCGATTGAGGTCGATTTGGAATGAGCTCCATCAGAAAACAGTTTCAAAATGCAATCACCTGCTCCGTTTCCATATTTTACAAAGCATTGCAATGCTCATATTTCTGCAGTTATGTCATTTTATAAGACATAACTATATTTTACCACGAAAACAGTTGACAAACATCAAAGATAGGATAAAATTTAATTAGTTTCTATATACAGTAAAAAAGGGAGGTTAATGCTATGAAAAAGTATCAATGCACCGTCTGTGGATATGTGTATGATGAGGAAAAGGGATGCCCCGATCAGGGAATTGCTCCCGGTACAAAATGGGAAGATGTTCCTGATGATTTTGTTTGCCCGGAATGCGGAGCGGCAAAAGACGCATTTGAACTGATGCAATAAGTCAGGCAATGTATGACAACAGCCCCGCCGGTGAAAACGACGGGGCTGTTGCTACAAAAAAGCCAGTGCTTTTAATCAGTGCTTTTCAGAAATCAATTCAACCCATTTGACGAAAGCGTCCATGTACTGCTTTAGATATTGTTTTGTCGACTCATTTGTCACCTGGCCATTTTCATTTAAGATAGAGGTCACATTGCCGAGATAGGCTTCCGGCTGCTGCAAAAGCAGAATGTTCAGAAAAACCATGGGCTGACGGAGATGATGGTTCGCGCCGAAAGCACCCAGACCGCCGGGCGATACGCTGATAATGCCGCCGGCTTTTCCATCCCAAGCATTTTTACCGTAAGGCCGTGACCCGACATCCAATGCGTTTTTAAGAACGGCCGGATAAGAACGGTTGTATTCCGGTGTCACAAAAAGGCACCCGTCAAGCGGTTTAACATCCTCACGAAATTTTATCCATGCCTCCGGCGGCCTGTCTTCATCGTCCAAATCCTGATTGTACATGGGTAAGCCGGATAAATCCATCATACGCATTTTAAAGTTTTCCGGTGCCAGCGATGAAACAAAATTGGCAATGGCACGGCTGTAAGACGCTTTTCGCAGGCTCCCGACAAATACTCCTACTGTTCTGTCTTTCATAATTGTACCTCCTGTTCTTTTAAAAAATGTAAAATATAGGTTTTATTTATTTTCAGTATAGTTGCTTGAAACTGCTTCGTCAAGTGCAGGTTTGACATATTCATGTGGGGTTGATTAAATAAAATAGTGCAAAATCATAAAAATAATAAAGGAGGATCTACCGATGAAAAACGATTCCGCTATAGAAAAAATCGAGGCAATGGAAATCCTTGATTCACGGGGAAACCCAACAATCCGAACAGAGGTAACGCTTTTAAATGGGATAACAGGTACCGCCGCCGTCCCGTCCGGAGCATCAACAGGAGAATTTGAGGCTGTTGAACTGCGCGATGGGGATAAACTGCGTTATCAGGGAAAAGGCGTCCTCAAAGCGGTTGAAAATGTGAATACCGCTATTTTCCACGCGGTGAAGGGCATGGATGCCTGCCGGCAGTGCGAGGTTGACAGCACAATGCTGGAACTGGATGGTACGGAGAACAAAGCGAAACTCGGTGCGAACGCTATTCTGTCCGTTTCTCTTGCCGCGGCGAAAGCGGCTTCCGCTTCTCTTGGAATTCCGTTGTACCGCTATATCGGAGGCTGCGGTGCGCGAACGTTGCCTGTCCCGATGATGAATATCTTGAACGGGGGAGCACATGCCTCCAATAATGTGGATATTCAGGAATTCCTGATCATGCCGGTGGGAGCCCCATCGTTTGCAGAGGGACTGCGCTGGTGCGCCGAAGTGTTTCACAGTCTCAAGAAAGTGCTTTCGGACCGCGGACTTTCGACGGCTGTCGGCGATGAGGGAGGTTTTGCTCCCAATCTGAAAGACGATGAAGACGCACTGAAAGCAATTCTTGAAGGAATTGAAAAAGCCGGCTATCATCCGGGAGAACAGTTCCGTATCGCCATGGATCCTGCGTCAAGCGAATGGTACCAGAAGGATGGAAGCTATCTGTTAACAAAAAAGCAGAAAAGGATGTCTGCTGACGAACTGATTGATTTTTGGGATAAGCTGATTGCAAAATATCCAATCGTCTCTTTGGAGGATGGCCTTGCCGAGGAAGATTGGAACGGATGGAAAAAACTTACGGAAAAACTTGGCCAAAAAGTGCAGCTTGTTGGTGACGATTTATTTGTCACAAATACAAAGCGGTTGAAAAAGGGAATCAATCTGGGTGTTTCCAATTCCATCCTGATCAAGCTCAACCAGATCGGTACGCTGACCGAAACCCTCGATGCCATCCGAATGGCGCAGCAGGCCGGTTACACTGCCGTGGTTTCCCACCGTTCGGGTGAAACGGAAGACACTACGATTGCCGATCTTGCCGTCGCCGTAAACGCAGGGCAAATCAAGACGGGAGCACCGTCAAGAAGCGAGCGTGTCGCCAAATACAACCGCCTTCTTCAGATTGAGCGCGAGCTTGGAAGCGCGGCTCTGTACAGGGGAATCACGTCATTTTATAATCTAAAGTAATTGAATGCGGCTGCGAAAAAGGTTGGCTTACAATAACCGGGAAATCAAGATGGGCATGGTGCTTCTCCTGTTTATGTGGAAGGAATCCGGTTTTATCTTCGGGCGGCCTTTTGCACAGGGGCTGTCATCATGACAGTAGTTAAATGGAGATAACGGGGCTTATTTCTTTTCTGATTATTGTCAGCGTCTTTGTCGATGTATGCCTGCTGTTGCAGCTGGACGAATTCGAATAGTAAAATCAATGTGAAATAACGGAATGTTAAACAAATATGAGGCCATCGCATTGCGGTGGCCTCATATTTGTTTAAAGTTGAATAATAAATAGAGAAAAATCAGACTTAAAATCTACGAAAGTGGTATTGACATAAGTGGACAAAATTAGTACACTTTAAGTGGAAAACAAAATAGACTAATGAAGAAAATGAAAATTTGAATAATAAAAAGTCAAATGACTGGAACTCAAAGTTCCACAATGCTGGGAGGCTTGCATGATGAAAAAAACGAATTCTAAAAAAATCAGCAGTAAAAGCACAGGGGTAAAAGAAAAAGATAATAATTATTATATCATTCCCAATGAAGTGTGCTGTTCGGCTGAATTTTCCGATGGATGTATTTTCAGCGATGAAACTTGATAGGAAGCCCGGTTGGATACCGGGTCCCTACTATATGTATTTAAAGCGGAAAGGACTGCAAACGATGATGAAAGTTCAGGCTGTTTTTCATATTGATGAAGTAGCAAAATGGGATATTCTCCTAACCAACGTGCAAAACTTGATTCGCGATATTGATAGGACGGCTTCAAGCGTTGAAGTTGTCGCCAATAGTAAAGCGGTGGAGTTTTATCGGACGGCGGCAAACGGGGATTTTACGGAAATTATGCGGAGACTTGCCGATGCCGGAGTGAGTTTTGTTGCATGCGGCAATGCCTTAAAGAAATTTGAAATCCAAAGGGAAGAACTGTTACCGTTTGTTAAGACGGTTCCATCCGGCGTTTTAGAACTTATAAAATGTCAAAATAAAGGATATGCATATTTAAAGCCGTGACTTTTTAATTTATTTTACAATATTTTGGGAAATAAATTGGGAATATGTTGTATTATGCACAACTTGGGACTATAATCAGGGCGAAGAACGTTTAGGAAGGACGTGAAGTTGTGAAACTTATTTTGCTGAGGCATGGGGAAAGCGAATGGAATCAAAAAGATCTGTTCACCGGTTGGACGGATGTTGATTTAACCGAAAAAGGTAAAGCGGAAGCCCGGAATGCCGGAACACTGCTTCGGCAAAGCGGATTTTGATTACAGCACACGGGCACTCGATTAGGGCCTTGGTTAAAACGTTAGAAAATCTTTCAAATGATGAAATTATGGAAGTCAACATTCCTACCGGCGTTCCACTTGTCTATGAGTTTGACGAACAATGGAAAGTCGTGAAGAAGTATTATTTGGGAGACGCCGAATTTATCAAGGCTAAAGCCAATAGTGTGGCAAATTAAGGAAATGCGTTGCTTGCAGATACATAACAACAATCTGGATGGTGTACTTATAACATTCATGGTTATTGATCGTAAAGTTTTTAGAAACGGGGTTCATAAATAAATTTAATAAAAAGGAGTCTTAAAAATGTCTATTGTCGATTTTTATCGCTGCGAAAAATGTGGGAATATTGTTGCGCTGATCAAAAAGGGTGGCGGGACGTTGACCTGCTGTGGTCAGGCCATGACAAAACTGGAAGCCAACTCGACCGATGCAGCAAAAGAGAAGCATGTTCCGGTCGTTACCAAAGTAAACGGTAAGATTCATGTCGTCGTTGGATCCACGCTGCATCCCATGCTGCCGGAGCATCACATCGAGTGGATTGCGCTTGTCACTGATGACAAAGTCGAACTGAAATATCTGAAGCCGGGCGAAGAACCGAAAGCGGAATTTGCCGAAGTGGAGGCGGGCACCATTTATGCGTACTGCAACCTACACGGTCTCTGGAAAACAGATTTCACTTCTGAAGAAGATTACGTCAATTCGAGTGAAGCAGCCTGTTCTGCTGAATTTGAACAAGGCTGCATTATTCCGGACTAACCGATTGGCAAAATGCCAACGAAAATTCCTTCTTTGAACAAATTTGGATTATTGCCGGTATGCCTATCACAGCCGGTCAATAAAAAATAATTAAAAGGAGTCTTGAAAATGTCTATCGTCGATTTCTATCGTTGCGAGAGGTGCGGAAATATCGTTGCCTTGATCAAAAAAGGCGGCGGGACGTTGACCTGCTGCGGTCAGGCCATGACAAAATTGGAAGCCAACTCGACCGATGCAGCGAAAGAGAAGCATGTTCCGGTCGTTACCAAAGCAAACGGTAAGATTCATGTCGTTGTTGGCTCCACGCTGCATCCCATGCTGCCGGAGCACCACATCGAGTGGATTGCACTTGTCGATGACGACAAAGTAGAACTGAAATATCTAAAGCCGGGTGAGGAACCAAAAGCGGAATTTGCTGAAGTGAAGGCGGGCACCGTCTATGCGTACTGCAATCTGCACGGCCTCTGGAAGGCTGAGTTTTAAACTGTGAAATGAGAGATCCGGCCTGAGCAGAGTCTCTCCCTTCTAAAAAAGAAATATCTGAAAGGAGGCTCTAATGTATAACTTATTGATTGGCGGAGCAGCCGGTCAGGGGATTGACACCACGGCGGCAATCCTTGAAAAGCTGCTGAAACGTTCCGGATACAGTGTGTTTACAGCAAGGGACTTTATGTCGCGGGTTCGAGGCGGCCATAATTTCTCTTTGATACGTTTCGGAATTGAGCCGGTACATTCGCACAGCAATCGACTCGACGGTATCGTCGCCCTCGACGAGGAAACGATCAGACTACATAAGGAACAACTGAAAGATAACGGCTTTATTCTCTGCGATGATAAACTGTCCGGATCCGATCCGCGCTTTATCCACGTGCAAATGGACGCAATGGCAAAGACTCTCGGCAATCCGCGGGTTTCCGGAAGCATCGCGGTGGGGGCCGTCCTGAAGCTGTTTGGAGAATCTCTTGATAATGTCGGAGATGTCCTTCGCACATTTGTAAAGCAGCAATACCTCGATATCAATGTCAAAGCAGTAGAAGAAGGCTACCAGTCAACGGAAACGCGCTTTCCACATCTGAACGGGAAGTATTACGATCAAATGCTCATCTCCGGCAGCAAAGCGGTTGCACTTGGAGCCATCGCAGCGGGTCTCCGGTTTTATTCCGCTTACCCGATGTCTCCTTCCACGGTTATTATGGAGACGCTTGCATCAAAAGCTGATGAAGCGGGTATTGTAGTGGAGCAGGCGGAAGATGAAATTGCCGCGATCAATATGGCAATCGGAGCTTCCTATGCGGGTGCTCGTGCTATGACAGGCACGTCCGGCGGCGGTTTTTCCCTGATGGTGGAAGCGCTCGGCCTTTCCGGTATGGCAGAAATTCCTCTTGTCGTGATTGATGTACAGCGTCCGGGGCCGGTGACCGGCCTCCCGACAAGAACGGAGCAGAGCGATCTGAAATTTGTCATTTCAGCGTCGCAGGGCGAGTTCCCACGTATGGTGATCGCGTTGCGGAATCCTTCCGATGCTTTCTATCAGACCATGCGGGCCTTTAATCTGGCGGAAAAATACCAGATCCCTGTTATTTTGCTGAGTGACCAGTATCTTGGTGACGCCACGTCTACCGTCGCACCATTTGATCCGAAGAAAATCCAAATGGTTGAGCCGGAGTCGGAGTACTCGGGAAAAGGCGAATACCTTCGGTACCGGTATACTGAAAATGGCATATCTCCCCGACTGATTCCGGGAAAAACGGAACATCTTGTGGCAATCGATAGTGACGAACACGACGAACGCGGCTGGATTACGGAATCAGCGGAAGTCCGCACCCAAATGATGGACAAGCGCATGAAAAAGCTTGAAGGCCTGAAGCAGGAATTGCAGGAGCCGGAATTTATTGGTGACGACAATTTCGAAACACTTTTGATTGGCTGGGGCTCCATCTGGGGTCCAATGGAAGAAGCCGTTCACTTGCTGAACGCCGATAAAGTTGGCCGCTATGCCGCTCTTGTGTTCGGCGATGTCTATCCTATGCCGCAGAGGTTACTCAAAGAAAAGGCGGCAAAAGCTCGTCGTATCATTAATGTTGAGCAGAATGCGACAGGCCAGCTGGCAGGCCTAATTCGCGAAGAAACCGGCATTGTCTGCGAGAGTAGTATCTTGAAATACGATGGCCGTCAGATTTCCGGCGAGGAGATTGCCGAACGGATTCGGAAGGGGGAAACAAAATGAACGCGGAAACGTTTTGCACTCATGAAACGGCATGGTGCCCGGGCTGCGGGAATTTTACCATTTTGGAATGCCTGAAAACCGCTCTTGAGCAGCTTGGCAAAGACCCTTCCGAGGTATTGATTGCTGCCGGTATTGGTCAGGCGGCGAAAACGCCCCAGTATATCAGCGCAAATGCATTTTGCGGCCTTCACGGGCGTTCTCTTCCCGCGGCCGTAGCGAGCAAAATTGCAAATGAAAGATTGACGGTGATTGTTGATACCGGCGACGGGGATTCTTATGGAGAAGGCGGAAACCATTTTATTCACAATATCCGCCGAAATGTCGATATTACGCATTTTGTTCACGATAACCAGATCTACGGACTGACAAAAGGCCAGGCATCGCCGACTTCCATGATGGGATTGATAACCGGAGTTCAGACTGACGGAAACTTTAACGAGCCGCTCAATCCGGTCCTTCTTGCCATCGCATGCGGCGCCGGGTTTGTTGCGCGCGCATTTACAGGTCACAAAGAGCATCTGATATCCCTGATGAAACAGGCGATCGAATACAACGGTTATGCCTTGGTCGATATTCTGCAGCCGTGTGTCAGTTTCAACAAAACCAATACTTTCGCGTGGTACAATCAGCGTGTCTATGAGTTAGATGAATCTTATGACTGCAAAAACAAGATTACTGCCATGCAGAAGGCGATGGAATTCGATGACCGAATTCCGATCGGGCTTTTGTATCGGGAAGACAAGGCTACCTATCATCAGAAAAACGCGGTTTTAAGTCAAGGTATTCCTTTGCTCGACAGAAAAACTGATCCCAACTTTATGAATCAGTTGATTAAATCCTATATTTAAATTGGAGGGTTATAAAATGGCTGTTAAAAATGCAATGACTTCTGATTTCCTTCATTCCGCATACGGCGGTGAGAGTATGGCACATATGCGTTACCTGATCTGGGGAGATATGGCGGAAAAAGAAGGTTTTCCGAATGTGGCAAGACTGTTCAAGGCTATCGCTTATGCTGAGCAAGTGCATGCAACCAATCATTTCCGTGAAATCGACGGAGGCACTGCAGATGCCACGGTGACTGCAGGCGGCGTTTTCGGTATGGGCAAGACGGCGGATAACCTGCAGGGCGCAATCAACGGCGAACTGCATGAAGTGGAACAGATGTATCCGGTTTATCTGAACACGGCAGAGTTTCAGAACGAAGCTGGCGCGAAACGTTCTTTTCACGGAGCATGGGAAGCGGAGAAACTTCATGCAAAGCTCTTTCAAAAGGCTTTGGATGCGGTGAAAGCGGGCAAGGATATTGAATTGAAAGCAATTTATGTCTGCCCCGTCTGCGGCAACACCGTTTTGGATGAAGCGCCGGAGAAGTGTCCTGTTTGCGGTGTAAAAAAGGAAATGTATCATAAGTTTTAAGTGTAACGGTTCGATCTATAAAAGTCTGAAGACTGTAACGAAAGTTATAGTGCCTAATCGAGGTGTTTAAAATAAATTTATTTGATTTATCCGGCAAAGTTGCCGTTGTTACCGGCGCTTCCAGCGGCCTCGGCGCCGACGCCGCGATGGCTTATGCCGAAGCAGGTGCCGACGTCGCGTTACTGGCGCGCAGAAAAGAAAAGCTGGACGCCATGACGAAAAAGATTGCCAACGCGGGGCATCATGCAATTGCCGTAGTGTGCGATGTATCTGACGAGGAGAGCGTGAAAGCGTCCGTGGATACCGTGCTTAGCCAGTATAAAAAAATCGATATTTTGTTGAATGACGCGGGTGTCGCTCAGGGAGGATCTGTGGAATCTCTCACCACACAACAGTGGGATAATTCCATGAACATTAACGTTAAAGGCATCTATCTGATGAGCAAGTATATTGTTCCTCAGATGAAAAAGCGCAAATACGGCAGAATCGTCAATATCGCCTCGGTCAACGCGGTTCTCGCAGACAAGGCGGATGCGTTGGTTCGCCATGTATATAACGCATCCAAAGCGGCAGTCGTTGGGTTGACCAAAGGCATGGCGGCCAGCTATGCGCAGTATGGCATTACGGTTAACGCTCTGGGACCCGGTCTTTTCCTTTCAGAAATGACGCAGGATACACTGTTTAAACACCAGGAGTTTTTAAACACTTACAGCGCTCTTTGTCCTGCTTCCAGACCCGGCAACAAGGGAGAGCTGAATGGACCGATTTTGTTTTTTTCATCGGACGCCTGCAGCTATACGACCGGTCAATTTATCCTTGTGGACGGCGGCTTTTCTCTTACTTGAATTAACTTTGTACCAAAGTATCATATACAAAAGGAGACGATAAAAATGCTGAATCAAGAATTGGTATCCCTATTGAATAAACAGATTAATATGGAATGGTATTCCGCGTACTTTTATTTGGATATTTACAGCTATTATACAGACCAGAACCTTAACGGCTTTGGCAATTGGTTTTACGTTCAGACTCAGGAAGAGCGCGACCATGCCATGTTGTTTGTAAAATATTTGTTGAATAACAACGAGAAGGTCGTTTTACAGGATGTAAAAGCACCGAATAAAATTTTTAAAGACTTCCGTGAACCGGCCAACGCTGCATTTGAGCATGAGAAAAAAGTTACAGCATCGATCAATAGTATTTATGCTGTGGCCTATGAGCAGAAGGACTTTCGCACGATGCAGTTCCTTGACTGGTTTGTAAAGGAACAAGGCGAAGAGGAAAAGAATACTGAAGACGTCGTTAAAAAGTATGACCTGTTTGGTAAAGATGCAAAAGGACTTTATCTGCTTGACTCCGAACTGGCCACGAGGGTTTATGCTCCTCCGACTCTGGTCATTTAAGACAATGACGGATTTCGGCGTGAGAAAGGCTCACCAGAATTCGGTATCTCAAAAATTAAATTTAGAAATTAAGTTAGAAAGGAGTAACCACCATGAGTATCTATGATTTTGCGGTGAACGATATCAAAGGGAATAGAGTATCGCTCTCCGAGTATAAAGGGAAGATCGTGCTGATCGTGAACACAGCCAGCAAATGCGGATTTACCCCTCAGTATGATGGGCTTGAAAAACTTTATCAGACATATAGGGACCGTGGCTTCGTGATCCTTGGCTTTCCATCCAATCAGTTCCTTGCACAGGAGCCGGGAAACAATCAGGAAATTTCGTCATTTTGTAGACTGAATTACGGCGTTACTTTTCCAATGTTTTCAAAAATTGATGTGCGAGGGGAAAATGCCGATCCACTTTTCAAATTCCTCACCAAAGCTGCTCCCTTTAAAGGCTTTGAATTGGAAAAAGAAAGCGGACGGAAAATTCAAAGCGTAGTAAAGGAACATTATCCCGAAAATCTGGAAGGCGACGAGGTCAAATGGAATTTCACGAAATTCCTGATCAGTCGCGACGGAATCGTAAAGGGAAGATATGAGCCGACGGTCACGCCGGAAGAGCTTGATCCAATCATTAAGAGTATGCTTTGATTTTTATAAGAAAAAGCAACCATGCAGTATCTGTGTGGTTGCTTTTTTTTATCTTTAAAACAATGGAAGCTTACGTTGGCAATTTACACTTCCAGGGCCGGTTTGTTTACGCTGGTCATTGAGAAAATGTCGCTTGGCGGGCAGGCGGCCATGACCTACAAAATCGACAATTATCCCGGATTTAAAAACATTTCCGGTATGGAACTCGCGGCTGATTTTGAATCCCATGTGAAAGCATCGGGAGTAAAGGTGGTCATGGAAGAAGCAACCGTATTTTGTCTGAATGAAGAGCGGAAAACTGTTACAACACAAGTCAAATCAGTATGAAGCAAAGGCCGTGATTCTTGCACTTGGTTCCGAACGTAAAAAGCTGGAAATTCCAGGCGAAAAAGGATTTTCGGGTCGGGGCGTTTCTTATTGCGCAACGTGCGACGGGAATTTTTTCCGTAATCGACATGTCGCGGTGATTGGCGGAGGAAGTACTGCGGTGGGAGATACAGCTGCGCTTTCCGAAATTTGCAGGCATGTCTCCTTGGTTTATCACGGGGCGCACCTGTCGGCTATATATTCCTTGAGAAAGCAGACTCTTGAAAGGCAAAATGTTTCCGTGCTTTACCATCAGGAAATCTGTCGAATGTTGGGCACTGACGAGGTGGAGCGTATTCGGGTGAAAGATTCTGAAACCGGGGCGGAGAACGACATCCGCGTCGACGGAGTTTTTATTGATATCGGCATGAACCCAAGCACAAAACTTATCCCCAAAGAACTTTTGCTTCCTGATGGCTATGTCGGTGCGGATAGAAATGGTACGACGAAGATTCCGGGCGCTTTTGTTGCGGGTGATTTGAGAAAGAAGCAGCTTTACCAAATCATGACGGCTATGTCGGATGGTGCAAATGCAGCTTATTCCGCTCAACTTTATTTGGAGGAAAATTTGGTAAGCTCAATCACTACCAATTATGAGCAATAATACTTGTAATTTTATGGATATGGTTGGATGTTTTTAAGTGATGGGTATCATTGTTGCGTTTTGCTCATATCATGGAACTTGTTATTTTTATCATAGCACCATTACTCCGATCTAAGCCTTGCTTTTAAAGGGAAAAAAGTTATGGTAGAAGCGTATTAATACGGAGGGAAAATGCGTATGCCACGCAGAGTACGGAAGTCGGTTGAAGAGCAGATTTTGGATATCAATCAGAAAATTTAGGAGCTTCAGGAAAAGAAAAAGCAGTTACAGGCGGAAAAAGAACAGCAAGAGATCCAGTAGCTTTTTGGAAGCGGCAAGGGCGCGCCGGCCTTACTCTCGCCAAATTTGAGGGGGTGTATCCCAGATTCTGTGTAAACTTCAAACACGGGTAGTAAAGTGGGGCAAAATAAAATATGTAGATACATGGGAAATCAAGGGCGGCGTTCTGAGAACCGCCGCCGTTTTGGTCGAAAGTATTTCTAAAACCGTGCTTGCAAAAAATGTTGAGTTGCGCAGATTTGAACGTGCGGCACAATGATTCACACTACCTAATAATTCGGACGTCAGTACCACCAGTGATATGGTCTTTATTCTATCGTTCCTGCTCTCTATGCCTAGCATTTCTGCCGATGCCATAAGGCACCGGCAGCATAGCTCGAAAACTGCGTCCAGGGCAACATACCGACCATGTAATTGTTATCGGGGAGATCGGTCTTTGCGACAATTCCGTGATTCCCTGCGTATTGCTTTTGATCCTCCATATAGTTACTATAAAACGTCTCGAAATCGGAGTCGTATTCCGTCCATAGGCTGGACATGGTCTTATCATCCTCATGGAAGCAGGCATAGGAAGGATGTAACACCTCATAATATCCCAATTGTCCATTCTGCTCAGCAATACGGAATTCCTGCTGCCGGGCAATCAGGCGCGATGCAAGATACAAATAAGCAGGAAAGAATTTTTTACCCCCTCTTTTGACCGTATGGTAGGTATTTGTAATGTCCACCTCAACCGTAAGGCTGTACCCGGTAGGAAGCATCTTTGTAAAATAGTAAAAATACGGCATCCTGTTCCAAGTATTCCGGTCAATGGGATGAAATTCACGATTCATGATCAAGCCCTATTTCTTGTCGGGTGGTCTGTGCTCTCCAGTAGCGGGAACCATCCCGTTCGCGGCACAAAAGGCCGTGATCGACAAGTTCTCGCCGAAGGATAAAGTAATCTCCAAAGGTGTGCCACTGGTTGCAGATATCGTTGACTTTCTGTTCCGAATACGTACGGCCTAGTTCGAATTTTCCGGTGAGATATTCCAACAGGGCGCGTCTCACTTTCTGCTTTTGCGGCAGCTGCGTGATTTTTCCGGAATCGTCAAGAAACTGTTTGATTTTAATGATCTGTTCCATGTGAGACTCCTTCCTGTCGATGCTTTTCCAGCCATATTTCAAGGAGAGTCGTAATATCCTCCGAAAATTCACGTTCCGTTTGAGTCTCTTTCTTTTTCAATTCCTCAAGAACGTCAAATGAAAACGATTGTGATCCGTATTCCATCCACTCCGTTTGCATGGCCGGTTCCGGACAGGAATTAGTCGAAACGGAAAATGCAAACTTGTTCTGCTGACCCGCCAGGTTGGTTGTGGATTTCACCCATGCGCGGCCGTTGCCGCTGCACTGGATGCGGTAGATACCGCCGATGGCAGTTTTATCTTTATAGGCATTCTTCAGTTCCTTCCGTTTCGCAGAATCCATCACTGTCGCCCGCATTTACGACACCAAAGGCGAAATACCCGAAAACATGAAGGGGAATAATTACGTTCTTACCAAATGCGACGTAATAAAGTCCTTCCTTTCCTATGCAGTAGGTTGCATGTTTGGCCGCTATTCACTGGACAAGTCTGGTCTCGTTTTTGCAGGTGGCAATTTTGACAAGGTTTTTTGGAAATACAAAGGGCAGGCAGCCTGTGACGAAAATGGGGATTTACCTTTTGGTTCACATTATGCAGGAATCAGCATGGCAAAATATCACTATCCAAAGTTTAGGAACAGTGAAAGCTGGGAAACGGCTACAGACCTTACTTTTGAGCCAGATGTTGACAACTGCATTCCCGTCACCGATGAAGCCTATTTTGAAGACGACATTGTCGGCCTATTTTGCGCATGGTTAAAAAAAGTCTATGGCGCGGAAACGCTGGAGGAAAACTTGGACTTTATTGCCAAGGCATTAGGCAATAAGGGCAACACCAGTCGGGAAGTCATCCGGAACTATTTTCTGAATGATTTCTTCAAGGATCACTGCAAGACTTATAAGAAGCGCCCAATCTACTGGCTTTTTGACAGTGGCAAGCAGAACGGCTTTAAGGCACTCATTTATATACACCGCTATAATGAAAACACCATCGGCAACCTGCGGATTGACTACCTGCACCGCATGGAACGCGTTTATGAAAACGAAATTACCCGGATGCAGGACACGATTGACAACAGTCAAAACGCCCGCGAAGTGACCGCCGCCACGAAGCGAAAGGAAAAACTTCAAAAGCAGATAAAGGAATGCAAGGATTACGATGAGAAGATTGCCCACCTTGCCCTTGCCCGAGTTTCGATTGATTTGGACGACGGCGTAAAAGTTAATTACGAAAAGGTTCAGACCGACACGGACGGCAAATTCTATCAGGTTTTGGCGAAGATTTGAGGCGATAGTGATGACAGCAGAAAAATATTATAATTTGCTGATACGTACTATTAAAGTCAGCGACTACCCTCAAAAAGAAGATGTGCTCTCGCTTTTAAGAGGGGCATTTATTACCTTTGCACCTCAATATCAATTTACCACAAAGAGTTGGCAACATTATGAAGATGTCGAGATACGTGTTGCTCCAGAATATAAGGCTCGATTAGAGCAGTACCTTAAGCAATTACAGAAATGGTGTGCGGAAATCTATGAAGGAACAGAAGAATATGACATAGGTAATGTCTACATCCGTATTGGAGAGGGAAAATCGCAGGAACAGATTTCACAGGAAGTCTATTTTGAATACTTGCAAGCCCAAATCATTGGTGAATTAAATCGTGCAAAATATGCGATATGGGTGGCTGTCGCATGGTTTACAGACCCAGTTTTGTTTGAACTATTGAAGAAAAAAAGAGAACTTGGACTTAATATTCAGATCATCATTGATGATGATAAAATAAACGCTGATGCTGGATTACCATTTGAGGATAGTTTTGAAACATATAGAATTCCTGCATTTGGTAAGTATTTTAATAATATAGTTCATCACAAATTCTGTGTAATTGATCTTGAAACCGTGATACATGGTTCCTACAACTGGTCAAAAAAAGCTCAATATAACAAAGAAACATTGAGTATTGAGCATAGTAGAGATATAGCAGAGCGGTTTGCGGATGAATTTATTCGGATCAAGCGAGAAAGGATGTGAAACGCTTGAGTGAACTTAATTTGAAGCAAATCATTGACCGTCTGAATGCCGAGTTTGTGGGAGATACCCGCAAACTGGTTTTTTGGTACGACGATAAAGCCGATTTTGCTGAGGATATTGACTCCATTCAGTTGGAGAATGCCAAAATTCTGAAGCTGGAACCGGACAATCAGTTCCAAACAAAATATTTTCTGGAGCGGCAGGACAAGACGACTAACTATCTTATCTATGCACCGTTTCCGAAGCCGGATGTCCGGGACAACCATCTGGAAGACACCCTTCTGTATTCCAAACGCTTTCATGCGGACCGTGCTTCGCTGATATGTGCGGATTTGAAAATCAATGAAAAGTACAAGCCGGTCATTGAAAAGCATATTAAGTTTTTTGCAAATAAGGAACGGACGCAGCGGTTTTATGACTTGGAAATTGATAACTTCAATGAGGAAAACATTCTGATTGGCCTTATGAGCGCAATCTGCCGCACCAGAATGTGTTCCTTTGATGAAGTAGTTCGAGTTCTTTTGACAGATGACAGCTTGGAAGACAATAAATTTCTCGCTGAATTCGATAAATATGACCTGCTTCCCGATTTCTGGAAGTTTTGTGAGCAGCAATTCGGCTATACCGACAACAAGCCAACCCTCGAAAAGCTGGTTGTCACCATGTTTGTGACCTACGCGGAAAAATATATTAAAAAGGAATTGCCGACAGGATGGCAGTCTTTTGTCTCTTATAAATCGGGAAATATCATTGCTTTCCTTGACAGCCTGATGAATAACTACCTCTACCGGGATCGCTATGATGAGCTTTCCGCCCATGTGGCGGCCGGTCTGAATGTTGCTTCAGCATTGGATAAATATGAACCGGAAGCATTGGTGGAATGTGATTCTTTTGCGCAGATAGATTCTGTTATTTTACGTTGGTTGGTAAAACGCCTTTTGGAGGAAGATGCCGGTGCTAAGCTGGGGAGTCGCACCATTCCGGAGATTTGCAAAATGCGGCTGAAGATGCACTTTGGAAAGAAGTTTTCCTTGGCATATCAGGTACTGGACAGTGCCTATAGCTTGATTATGGCAGTCAATTATACCTGCCCAAATGGGTTTAAGGCCATCGTCAACCAGTATCAATCTACCGATTGCCTGATTGATGCAAAATATCGGCAGTTCTATTCTTGTTACGATAAACTGGACAATACCGAAGGATTTGAACCGCTGCGGAATTTGATTGAAAACATCTATACCAATGAGTATCTTGGTAAACAGTTGCCAAAGTGGAATGAAGGGCTGCTGGAACCGGACGCGCTGTCCAGTATGCCGTTACAGCAAAATTTCTTTGACCGGTACGTCAAAAACAACAGCGAGCGCACGGTGGTTATCATTTCCGACGCTATGAGATATGAGGTTGGCCGTGAACTGTTTACGAAGATGCAGGATGACCCGAAATGCACGGCAAAGCTGGAAGCCATGCTCAGTACTTTGCCTTCTTACACACGCCTTGGCATGGCGGCATTGCTGCCGCATACCACACTGGAACTGACAGATGATGGAAAGGAACTAGTAGATGGCGTATACTGCGTAGATCTTGCTACAAGACAATCTGTTTTACAGGCCGCAGTGCCGGAAAGCTGCTGTGTCCAATTCGATGATATTAAGAATATGAACAAGGACAAGGAAGCATTGAGGGGAGTCTTCACTGGTAAGCAGGTCGTTTACATTTATCATGACCAGATTGATGTGCATGGTGAGCATACTGAGGATGAGGTCTTTGATGCTTGTGAAAAGACAGTCAATGAGATTGCTGAATTAATACGGAATGTTGCCCAAAACGGTAATACGCTGCATTTTATTGTCACGGCGGATCACGGCTTTATTTATAAACGTGACAAAGTACGCGAAAGTGATAAAATCGGTGGCGTAATGGACAAAGATTGCATTGCAAAACGCCGCTATATCGTATCGAAACAGCCGGTTCAGGATAATGGCATTTGTAATTTAAGCCTGGGATATTTGCTTAGGAATCATGATGATAAAATTGTGTCCTTCCCTTGTAGCACAAGTGTTTTCAAAACACCTGGCAGCGGCGGGCAAAATTATGTACATGGCGGTTCCTCTCCGCAGGAGATGCTGATTCCAGTCATCGACATCAAGATGGAAAAGGGCCATATGGAGACCAGAACGGTGCAAATCATGCTGGTAAGCCTTGTCCAAAAGATTACCAACATGATTACCACTCTGGATTTTATTCAGTCGGAGCCGGTAAGTGATGTAGTCAAAGGAACCAGTTTCCGCCTGTATTTTGTGTCTGAGGACAATGAAAAAATCTCCAATGAAAATATCTATGTTGCGGACAAGCGTGATTCGAATGCTCAGAAACGTATTTTCCGGGTGCGGTTTACATTTAAGAACAAGAAATATGATAAAGACAGGCATTATTATTTGGTGGTCTACGACGAAAGCAATGACATTGAGGTATTCCGCCATGCTGTCGTCATGGATCTTACTTTTTCTGACAATCTTGGACTTGATTTGTAATGCCGAATTTGAAGTGGATGGTTTTGTTACGGAAAAATAGTTTCTACTATACTCAACTACATTCGCTCTGTTTCGAGGTCTTCTTAAAGAAATCTATTAATAGTTACATTGTTTTAAGTTAAAGCAATGTAACTATATTTCATCTTTATCCAATCTTCAATAAGAAGCTAATGAATCAACGCATTATTTTTTTGCAATAGCCAAGTAGCAACGAAAAACGGCGCAGTGTTAGAAAGCCATTTGGCGAAGGCTGAGTAGTCTCTCCAAAATGATTAAAACATTGGCATGCGGCATTTGCGGCATTACAGGGTATCTTTTAACCATCGAACCCTAATCAAATCATAAACAGCTAAATTCATGATATATCTAACTTCAAAATTATGTTGCTTGGAATAAAAATTAAATCCCCGAAAAAGCATTGTGTTGCTTTCTCGGGGATTTTTTAAATTGCCGCAAATGCCGCCATCAGCGATACTTAGGCAAAGCAGAGACCTTCTTGAACATTCTCATTTTTAATGATGATATGGCGATCTCCTCCAATATGCTGAACATATGAAATTCCTTGACCTTCTAGTGCCTGTCTATTTGTGCCCAACTGTCGGGAAAGTACACTAGCGTTTGCAGGAAATTCAGACAACTTGTAGCTTTTGCTTTTTGCTACCGTCCACAAAGCATCCCTTAACTTGGTCATTGACCCACTCCATTCGTGTTGGTCGCACATCAGGGAGGTCAGGCAGTCCTGAATTAACGGCAATTTGGATTCCTTCTGTGCGCATTGAGTATTGGTAGCATAGAGCTTACTAAACTTTTCCCCTTTCTCACCGAGGGCCTGCGCGATACAAAATCCCCACTGGGCAAAATCCTGCATTCTACCGTGGGCCAATGGCTGCAAATCTACATGGAACTGCATAGCTATATGTAGTGTATTAAAGATAGCACCAAGGACATCAGGCAATATGTTCTCAAACTTCTGTTTCAAGTCCGACTCGGGCAGATATTCCTCTGTGGGGATTTTTTTCATTTCTATGAGAATGGAACGATCCAGCAAGTCCTTTTCTGTTGCAACGATGGTTAACCCATTCAGACAAACACACCCTTTCAAATTTACTTCCTGCAGCGTATTATTTGTATATAATACTCTCATTGGTTCGCTTCCGCCCGTGCTTGCACTGCACAGCAAATCCGACTGCCATTTTTTAAGAGCACAATCAAGGTTATCATAGCCGAGAAAATAGCGATTTGACAGCGTCGCCACCATACTTTTTCTGTCCGGGTTCATAGTGAGTCTGTTTGCTGCACCATGGGGATCCACAATTTCTCCTATTGCCTCAATCGTGCTAGATTTGGAGCTACCTGCCTCACCATAAAGAATCAAGATTGGATGATTAATATCGTAGAGGAAACAGCTAACCAAATATACGAGAAGTAGAAGAAAGTCCGTTTCATTCTTTAAATGGAAAAATGGCTTTAGCAAACTAAAAAGCTGCGTTGGTTTCACCTCCAAATTTGGTGTAACCTGCGGATGTACTTTCTTAAAACAGATATCAAATTTGTCATTTTTTATTAACTTGATTCCGCCGTCTTTCGAGATAGTCACGATATCATGGCCTTTGTTTCCAAGATCATAATACAGGGCAAGGTCATCAGCTCCAATCCTTGTAAAATAGGGGCGCGCTTCAACACTATCATCTGCAGCTAGTGATTCTATATAATTTGTAATCAGGTCTATTTCCGAATTTGAACAGACACCGTCTTTTGTGCTCAGAAATAATCTTCTGAGCCAGCAGGATATTTGGTTATGAGAAATATCTATAATCGTGCACTTCTTTCCCTCGGTTACGATGCCATGACGGTTACCATTCTGGTCACTAAAAAAATCAATATTGCTTAAGGCTTTCCTCAGAAGTTGTGTCGTTTTTTCATTCATATTGATCCTCCTTGATTCTCCGGCAGAATATTGTCTTTTGCCGGGAGCATATTGTGGTTGGTATGGACAAAGTGGAACTTGGTAAAATTGCTGTAAACGAAGCCATGCGATTCTCTGTTTTTAATCGCAAAGTGAACATAATGTCCTAAGATCAGATCGGGAGTCAATGGCTGAAAATGGAGCTTGTACACTGCATTTTCAAACGGATAATCTTTTCTTAGAGGAATTTTAAAAGATGTTATAAATTGTCCTTCTATACCATCAACAGCAAATCCAACTTGCCATCTATCATTTTTGCCAACAATTTTTGACTCGGTGACTTCCGCATCGTATTCTCCATCTGGTAAATGGTATATTTTTTCTGAAAATATTATCGCAGTAGAGCAACTGCACTTATTTGCCACAGGGGTAAAATTAACATTTTCCATTTTTGAATAATTGTTACCACTTGAATTCATTTCCCTTTTTTGAATTCTTTTTACCATATGTTTCCTCCTATAAAAATAAATTTAGAAGCTTCTGAATTAATGATACATAAAAAAATCTGAGTCTGATAGTTGCATAATAAAAAAGGATTTATCCACTTGACATATGGACAAATCCTTTATATAACATTTTACCTAATTTTCAATTTTGTTTTGTAAGGCTATCTTTCACTTGTTCAATCAGATCCGTAATATAAGTCTCTTGTTCTTCCCTGCTTGAAAATTTCTTTTTCAGATTGTACTCTGAAGCATATCTTTTTACTAGATTTTTCCATGATGCAATTGACTGAAATATGTATTCCTTAAAGTATTTCAACAAAATCTCTTTTGCGCGTAAAGATAGTGATTCAGGATGATCTTGAGGAATGCTCGCCCAGATTTCGGGAAAATCATATTCTTCTACAAGTTCATTCTCATCTTGTTTGACCTCATTAAAAAAATCATCCACATTATTGTCTAAAAAATTTTCTATTTCATCGTTAAGTTCTTTGGATAGTTTTTTCTTTGTCTGTAAATACTTCTCTTTTTCTAAGAGTATAGCCTTACCTTCCTCAACGTATTTTTTAGTATCTGATATTTTACTATACCGTCGAGACAGAAAATTCATTGCTAAATTTATTGCATTAATTCTATCGTCGGAAGTAATCTTATCCAACTTGCCCATCTGCAAATAACTACCGGCGCCGCCCTTTTTGCTGTCTAAAAAAAGAAATGCTTTTAGCCACATTGCAACTACAACTGGGATTTCACCTTTTGTTTTCTTTGTCGAGTAATACATTAAATCAACTCCAAAAACGTTTGCAATTTTTTTCATACGCATTGTAGCAGCGTTTTTCCAATTTATATATTTATCCTCATCATACCCACTTGTAGAACAAACTACGTGTTCTTTATACACTTCCCTAAGGATTTCTTCTTCGCTCATATAGTCAGTCCAGAGGGCTTCAGCAAAAGTTTTCGGCAAATTGGAATTTGATTGTTCCATTACTTATTCTCCTTAATAAAAACTTATAAACTATTTTACGACTTATTATATCACATTGGAACGCAGCATCTACCAAATTCAAATACATATTATAATCATGATTAATAAACAACGGGCAACAGGTTTTATCCTATTGCCCGCTATTGTTTATCTCAAAGGAGTGTGAATATGAATACCTGCTAAAGTTCTTTGAGCTTTACGGCATGTTTGATGATTTGCAAAATTTCTTGTTTTTCCGCTGAAGAGAGATGTGGGACAAGTCTTCCCGAAGGTGCAAAGAATTGCCCAAACTGCGGTGCGGCAGTGAAATCATCTGAACAGGTCCCGAATCAGGATACAAAGCCAACTTCTGTACAGTCTGTGCAATTACCAAAGGTCAACAAAGAGTTTGTTCTTAGAAATATTAATGCCATTCTTGCGGTGATCTCCGTTGTTTTAATGTTTCTGCCTATGTTTGTCATCAATTGTAGTGCGCTAGGATATAGTGGCAAATTGTCCGAATCAGGGTTCGCAGTTGCATCAGGGGTTAAATTTTCTAACTATAGTGCGACTTCTGTTAATTTCTTTGCATGGCTGATGATTTTGATCCCGATTTTCTCAATCTTAGTCAACTACATAAAACCATTATATTCAATAAAAAAGATTACTTTATTTGCAGTGCCATTAGTTTGTATCATTAGTTTGTTTTTGGCAAAATCAAATTTTGTTTCCAGTATGAATGCCTTTGTATCAAGCACACTAGGCCTTGTGGATGCCTCCATATCACCAGTACTTGGGTTCTGGCTTTACCTTGTGTGTTCTCTTGTTTGGCTTCTTGTTGGTTACCTTCAATACAAGAATATGCCCCTGACAAAAGACAGTGTCGTAAACCTGATCAATCAGAAAAAATAATAGAGTTACTAGCTTTTATTGATTTCCTCATGCTGATAAATGGCATGGGGATTTTCTTTTTTAGAGGAGAAGTCAGCATGAAATCAATTTTAAAAGCAATTTACTACGGACAGCTAAATCCTTCGGAAACAATCGTCCTTCATGATAGGAGGTACCAAAAGAATCTAAGAAGACAAATTGAACTGAGCAACCGTCTTTTCCGAACATTTACACCGGAACAACAAAAGTTTTTCGAGGTACTTCAACAACAGGAGTCTAAAAATAACGCTTACCTTCTGGAAAAGAGCTTTAATACAGGGTTCCAGATTGGAGCCAAGATTATGTTAGAACTGAAAGGAAGATCATCATGAATTTTTATGTTTTAGGCTTTGTTTGTACGCTTGCAACAATTCTGGTATTTGAGTATGCAGTGACCAATAGAACAGTGAGGAGGGCTTAAATAGAATGATTACTTTAGCAATTGAACGATTTCTTTCCGGAGCGGAAGCATGTATTCTTCTTTACCTCTCTTGCCGGGTCAGGGGAAGGAGTACCCGGAAACGATGATACGAATTAGTGAGCCGGAAGATCTTCGAAAGAAGATGATTCCTTTTGAGATCAAAGAGTATCTTTCTAAATACTTACAGACTGTTCTCCAAAACTATGGTTGCAATTCTTTAGAAAAAATCGGATGTATCTACTATCTTGAAACTGCAGAGGATACTTTGAATTATTCTAAGATGGGGTTAAGCCATTCCCTTTTGGAGACTCCATTTGAATATTGTGAGTTCATTTCAATAAAAAGCAGCCATGGGGAAAGCAATCTTTTTCATGGATGTTATGTCTTTAATAATGACTATGCAATAGACTTTTTCGGACAGGATAGCATTTTCGATCAACAAACACTTTCTATTTTAAAGGAGGAATCATTTTAATGTTTCATGATCCTCAGTATATGACAACAAAGTTTATTAACAAAATCCCGTACTTAATTCAGCTTCTTCTTTTTCAGATGATTGATTCTTTAAAGGTCAAATCAGACGTGGATTATCTTCAAATATTTATACTTTCTGCAGAGACTCACGACGGAAGAGCCTTTCAGAAAATTGTCCATTCTCAGGAACAGCCGCCAAAATCAAAGACTTACTTAATTCCTTATCCCAGTCCCGTTACAGCGAAAGTTTACGCCATTGACGATAAAGACCATTATACATTTTTGTTAGCAGAAGAATATTAAAAAAGGAGTGACAGAATATGCCCAATAATAATCCTGGAAATACAAATGTTCTCACAGGAAACATGAAAACAACTGCTATTTTTAGTCGGGACGGTAAATATCGCTACCTTCTGGAAAAGGAGTGGGACGAAACCCTTCCCAAAGCGGCAATCATCATGATTCAGGCCGGTACTGCCGACACGGTTAAGATGGATACGACAACAATGCTTTGTGTGACAAATGCCTGTGATAATTCCTTTGGAAGCATTTCAATTCTGAATTTGTTCAGCTCAATTCATTCGGATATTCCTTTGAGTGACAAAGTGAATAATGCAATGATTGTTCGTTGCTGTGACGAAGCAGACAAAATCATTTTTGCTTTCGGAAAAGGAAAACAACATCTGGAACGTAAACTTGAAGTCTTAAAAATGTTAGAAGGGTACAAAGAAAAGTTCTGCTGCATTGCAGACAAGAAGGGAAGAACGTTGTTTCATCCTCTTGCACCACAAGTCAGAAATGAATGGATTCTTGTACCGTTTGAAAATGAAGTTAATACATAAACACATCAAATTAAGGTCGTCAGAACAAATCTGACGACCTTAATTCATTGCAGAAAGACTTTCTAATAGCACTTAAAAATTCGGATTCTTTTCAAGAAAATAGAAAAGAATTAACTCCTGTTCTGATTTTGTAGATTTTGGTTTCTTTCTCATTTATCAGAGCAGTTCCGAATTTTTTTGCCTTTCTCTATTAAAGTGTATGTAAAAAATCACCGGGATTCCGGGTTTAATCCTTTGGAAAGTTTGGAATGAATTGTTTACAGAGATCCAGAAATATATCATAGTCTTCTTTTTCACCAAAGCGAACAAGTACGGTATCATAATCAGAAATCACAAAGCAATGAGATCCTTCAAATGCTTTACGTATTATTTCTCCTAATGGTGCTGCTCGATATGATTCAACTTTCAAAAACAGACCTAAATCGCATTTTGAAAAATCCTGAACATCACGCAACATATAGTGCATTTTTGTGTTGACATGATGCTCTTTCATCCATTCTTTTACAGCAATAATGGATCTGCAATTCGTTCTCAGCTTTTTTTCCTTAACAAATCCTCTAATTTCTCGTCCTACCCGAGATTGATTAACACTTGAGTCATTTGGAAATTTTTCTTTTAGAACACCCAGCAATTCTCTTATTGTGTTGATTTTCTCGTTGTTGCTTAAGATATCAATGTAGACAGATTCTTTCGCATCGGAAGAGTTCTCTTTAAAAGGTTTTTTTAATTCGTCATTAGCTTCCATATTTATCTTTCTCCCAAGTAAAAAGTTTAAAAAGTAAAAAATTTAAAAAAAATAAAAAAGTGGAAAAGAGATGAAAATATTCACGTAGGGGGGTATATAAGCCATAGAGGCTCAATGAATGATGATTAAAATTGTATCACTCATTCTAATTATATCAGCCAATATCATAATGTATATTCTTAATATGTAATATAATTGATTATTAATGCTAATTATTTGAATATTAATGAGTGTTTTGAGCATTTTACAATCAAAATTTATTGTGCTATCTTATTATTTACCTGCAGGCGATATAACAAAAAAATTAATGAGGAGGTTAAAAAAATGAAATTATTTTCGAATGCACCTTTAGATTTTACCGAGGTCGTACCTCTCAAAAAGCTTCCTACATATCCTTTTTATCGTGACGGGGACTCTTTGATGTATGTTTATAAAAGGGGAAAATTATTTTTTGCGAGGGCGATTAGTCAGTTTTTCTCTGTAACTCAGGTCACATATGACATGGAGATGGGTACTTATTCTGACAGCCTTTCTATTTGTACTGGCTTTGGTAGAAGTAGTGTTATTGTGCCAAGAAGTGTTTTTTCCATCAGAAAATTTGAAGGATTAAATGAGTATGGTCTGCAATATGACCCGGGTGCAGTCTTTATTTTATTAAAATATGTTAATCTGTCAGAACAGCAAACCTCATTAGTAACACAATATCGAAGTGTAGGATGGGTTCAGCAGGAAAAAAGTGAAATGCATTTTTGCGGGCTGAACGTTGTTAACAATTTTCGGTATGTCGGGGAAAAAGACTTGACCTCGGTAGGCTCTTTTGACGATTACGTTGCCGGAGTCAATAAGCTGGTGGTAGGTCACGCGGGGTTGGAAATCAGTCTTGCAACCAGTATTTCCGCTGCTGTGATTGGCTTTCTTTCTACACAACAGCCGATCGAATCTCTGATGGTTCACTTTTTTGGGAGATCCTCTTGCGGAAAAACGACAGCGTTACAGCTTGCAGCTTCGGTATGGGGAAATCCGGAAATGGGGAAAGGCATTTTATCGTCATGGAATGCCACCGACAACGCACTGCTTGCAAAACTCGACAATAATTACGGCGTGGCTGCTTGTTTTGATGAATCCTCTGCTATGACTCGGGATTTCTCAAAAACGATTTACGGGATCTCGCAAAATGTTGGAAAAGCTCGTCTTTCAAAAACATCCCAGCTTCAAAAAGAGCGGAGTTTTTGTACAAGTATCATCAGTAGCGGCGAAAACTCTCTTTTGGCAGCCAGCAATAAAAATGCTGGTCTCCGTGCCCGGCTGCTTGAATTTTTTGATGCGCCTCTTACAAAGGATGCCGAGCATAGTGATGCCATAAAGCGATTTGTAGCAAGCCAGCATGGAACACTTGGGGCCAAATTTGTAACCTTGTTGGAATCGAGTGACCATGGTTGTATAGATGATAGGATAAAGCTATGGAAAGAAAAGCTTGAAAAAAAGCTTACCGGCAAATATGCGTTAAAGGATCGCCTGATCTCTAAATATTCGATCATTTTGTCATCGGCTGAGCTTACGCGTGATAAATTAGGAATCCAATTTAAATTAGAGGGGATGGAAGACTTGTTGATCAGTCATTATAATTCTTTGTTAGAGGAGCGTGATATGGGCCGAAATGCTTATGAATTGATAATGTCCTGGCTGGTAAAAAATTATACTCACATTATTTTGAGCGACTACCTGCCTACTCTTGCTTCGGTTGATGGAATATTTCTTGAAGGGGATAGAGTTGCCCTACTAAAAAGTTCTTTTGAAAAAATCCTTCGTGATGGTGGTTTTACGGATACGAAAGTGGTTGCTCATGAGCTGAAAAAGCTTGGCCTATTGGTGCCGGAGTCGAAAGATCGTCTCACAAAAAGGGTCGTAATCAATGGAATTAGGGTGTCCTGTTATTGCTTGAAGGTCAATACAGGGATGCCTAACATCAAATCACAGTCTGCTGATTGTACGCTTTGGGAACACACGGAAGGGGACGATCTAGACAGCATTGAAATCTAACAGAGAAAGGAAAGATGCTTCGTGATTTTGCTAAAAGCTACTGTTCCTCGCAAAGATTTGAAGTTTCCGAATTCTGTGGCAACCCAAGAGATTCAAAAATACGATAATGATCAAAATATGGCTGCCTTTTTTTCACCAATGATCGATATGCTTTGTCGGCTTATAAACGAGCCTTGAAATAGAAAATAAAAATAGAAAGCCGCGGGAAATTAAAAACTTTCCGCGGCTTTTTGAATCTGATATAAAAGCAATTAATTTGCTAGAGCTAAATGAATAAAAATTAGAGGAGGAAATCTTTGATGGAAAGTGGAAATCTAATGAATGGAAAAATAAAGGCGGTCGGTTATTGCCGCTTTTCCAGCGATATGCAAAGAGAAGAATCAATTGATGCGCAAAAACGATATATCTCTGTTTATGCGGCGCAAGGAACATATGAGATCACAAATTTTTACTGTGACCGTGCTCGCAGCGGCAAAAATACAAAGAGACCTGCTTTTCAACAAATGCTTACGGATGCAAAGCAGGGGAAGTTTCAAGCGATTATCGTTCATAAGCTTGACCGTTTTTCAAGAAGTACAGAAGATACCTTGCGTATTATCAATGGGCTAAAGGACTTTAATGTTTCCGTGATTTCTGCATACGAACATTTTGAAAACAATGCGATTGGCGACTTCATGTTAAAAATCATTTCCGGAATGAGCGAATGGTACATTTCAAACCTTGCGAATGAAGTTCTTAAAGGGCAACGTGAAAACGCCTACAAATGTTTATCTAATGGGGGAAGAGGCTGCCTCGGTTACGATATCGTTAATCAAAAGTATGTTGTGAACGAAGAAGAGGCCGAATCGGTAAGACTGATTTTCCAAATGTACAGTCAGGGCTATGGTTATAATTCAATTATCGATCGTTTGAATGCCCTGGGCAAAAAGACGAAGGCAGGAAGACCCTTTGGAAAGAACAGCCTATACGCAATCTTGAACAATGAAAAATATACCGGCGTTTATATTTTTAATCAGATCGCGAGGGGTAATTCTCAGGGAAAGCGCAACAGTCATAAAAAGAAACCGAATAGCGAGATCATCCGTGTAGAGGGAGGTGTTCCTGCCATTATTTCTAAAGAGTTGTGGAATAGGGTGCAGGCTATCCGTCAAATCAACCCGAAAGGCAAGAGCCACAATAAGTACTTTTATCTTCTCTCCGGATTGATCTATTGCGGTGAATGTGGAGGCAAAATGCACGGAAATCCTCGTAATACCGGAAATGGAGGGCCTACTTATTTGACTTATCGCTGCAACAATCGCGACAATAGCCATTCCTGCAGCAACGGTGAAGTTCGTAAGGAATATGTGGAAGGGTTTGTCATTGAAGAGTTATTTGATCACTTTTTCAATCGCAATGCAATCCCAGAGATTACTCGTCAGTTAAATAAAAAGCTTCAGGAAAACAGTAACAATAGCAGTGATGAATACAAAGAGTATCGTGCTACTTTGAAAGTCCTAAAAAAGTCTCGCGATAATCTTGTAGAAGCGATTGAAAAGACCGGATACAATAAGGCACTGGGAGATAAACTGAAAAACGTGGAAAAGCAGATCGAAGACTGCGACCTGTTTCTCCAGAAATACGAAAATAGGCATCAGAACATTCCTGCTTTTACGGAGAAACAAGTTCTCAAAAATCTCTCCAAAATCAAAGAATTTGCAAAGAGCAGTCATAAGGAAGAAGTTCGTGCTATGGTTCAGCAATATGTAGATCGTGTGACCGTTTTTCATGACAGGGTGGAAGTAATCTTTAAGGTTGCATTTCATTCTGATTTGGGGAATCCAACTACATTTCACTGTGACTCGTCCGTTACAAGATACAATCTTGACCAGTACAGCAAAGCCAGCATGTTGGAAAAAGCTAAAAAAATAGAGGAACAAGAGAATCTTTACACAGCATAAGTAAGGTTAGGCTCTAGGGCAAAAACGCCTTGGAGCCTGATTTTTTTCTAAAATATAAAGTACAGCCCAATAGTTAAAATAAACAGTTGCTTCAATCATTTGAACATCCGGTTAAAAAGAGGTCAATTTATAAGCATATCAAAATAGAGGTTATCAGAACAAGTCTGATGACCTCTATTCGCTTCGGAAAGCACTCAAAAAGTGGCGATTGGACCTTCCCCTTTGTTTTCCTATTCACCAAAGAAGATTCCAAGGAATAAAGGGCTTTTTCCAGCGAATTATAGAAAAATCAAAAACTATTTCATTACGCAATCTATGCCAATAGGACAGTGTGACAATTTTGGAAAGACTTAAAACAATGGATAATAATAAGGCCCCAAGACAAAAATGCCTTGAGGCTTAAAGACTTTTAATTCTATTCTTTATTTAATATGGCTATTATATAGTGTAATGGTCAAGCGTTTTTGTAACACAGCTGTCTAAATTGATTCAATCCATACCTGCCTCATAGGGCGTTTGATAATCGTTGTACGAATGTGGGTGGGACCTGATTGTACCAAACATAGGCGAACTCTGAAACAGCATGTGCCAATTCTTCATCGGTTCGAAAGTTGAAGCGATTGATCAATTCTGCCTTAAAAGTATTGTAATAACGTTCCATCGGAGCATTGTCATAAGGACACCCTGCGGCGCTCATGCTCTGCGTGATACCGTGTTCGATAAATTGAACGAAAGTAAACTGGCTTCCCTGATTGGAATGCAATATCAAAGTCATTCTAATTTTCCGGCCGACATGCTAAGTCTCTATTTCAATGATTTTGCTAAGTCTGTAATTTTACCCTCAATTGTATGCATTACGGAAATGAACTCTGCATCGTTTTTCCCCGTTGGGTCAGGTAGTCCCCAATCCTCACGGCGCTTACACGGCAGATACGGACATTCCACATTGCAGCCCATTGTAACAACCACATCCACGGGAGGGAGTGCCTCAAGCAGCTTCGGGCACTGACTTTGTTCCATATCGATTCCATAGAGCTGCTTCATAAGGCGAATCGCATCGGGGTTTATGCGGTCTTTCAGTTCCGTCCCAGCAGAATAACTTTCAAAAACATCGGCGGCAAGGTGCTTTCCCAGTGTCTCGGCGATCTGACTTCGACAGGAGTTATGGACGCAGATAAAGGCTACCTTTGGTTTACTCATGCTAAAACCGTCCTTATAAAAATTATCTGACTTTTTGCAGAAGCTTCACAACTTCCTCGGCCTTTAAAACCTTGCCAAAAGAAACCACTTTTCCATCTATCACAAGGGCGGGCGTTGACATTACGCCATAGGCTGCGATTTGTGAGAAATCAGTGACATGGTCAATCGTCGTATCCATGCCGAGTTGCTCCAACGCTGCTTTAGTAGCCGCTTCAAGCTGATTGCATTTTGCGCAGCCGCTTCCAAGTACTTTCACACTCGCGCCCTCGGTTTTAGCGCTTTCAGCCTTTGCCATGCTTTCCGCATCGCAGTTTCCTCCGCAGCAGGAGGAGGTCGTTTCTTCCTTTTTCTTTCCGAACAGTGACATATTCATTACGCTCCTTTATAAGTTGATGTTATTGGTTAGCAGCAGTTGCCCCCGCAGGAGCATGCTGATTTACTGGCTTTCCCCTCGTAAAAAATTTTCAGATTATCCGGTAGTTTATAATCGACGCAGGAACAATTGCCTGTCGTTCCGAATATGGTTTTCAGAATTGCCTCGGCAAGCATTTCTTTTGGGGGTACTTCATAACTTTCCCCTTTGTATTCGAATACCCGACAGTCAACATCAGTTCCGCTTATTTCACTACAGCATCCGCAATTGTTTTCTTTTACGAACCCGCAAATGTCCTGACCATTTACACGGATCGTCGGAGAGGAAAGAAACCTAAACCGTTCAGCAAGCTCCGCAGATTTCATCTCGATTTTGTTATACTCAACATCCAAACCGGCAAGCCGCAGCGCGGGGGTAAGCGTTGCCATTACTTCATCAAGCACAGCGTCCGTTCCGATGCAGCGGTTACAGGTCTGCAAATCAAGATAGAGATACTCAACGACAATCTTCTTTTCAGAAGATGTGTCGCATCCGCAGGAACAGCCGTCTCCCTCAGATTCCTGTGCGCCGTTCGGCGGTGTCCAGCCGGTATCGTCGCCAACATAGGTAATCGCGCCAACCGGGCACCGATTTCCGCAGCCGTGGCAATGGTCAATGCATGCCTCCGGATTTTTTACGACGGGTGACGGAGCCTTTGAGGGATCATAAACACCGTGGGAACACTTTGCAGCACAGGTGCCGCACTCCGCGCAGGTCAGATAGTCAATAACAGGATACCATGTCTTTGCCATAATACTTTCCTCCTTATATGATGAATCCCTGAATCGCGTTAAAGAAGTAACCTACAAGGATAATGCCTATGGTACAGATACCGATGAACAGCGCCAGCAGCTTTGGCTTCACCGCCTTGCGGAGCATGATCATGGACGGCAGGGACAACGTGGTTACGGCCATCATAAAGGAGAGGATCGTGCCAAGCTGCGCTCCTTTGTATAACAGTGCCTCCGCAATCGGAATTGTGCCAAAAATATCTGCGTACATCGGCACACCGATCAGGGTTGCCAGAATAACACCAAAGGGATTTTTGCTGCCGAGCACAAGCGACACCCATTCCGCTGGAATCCAGTTGTGAATGACCGCACCGATGCCGACACCGACTAAAATATAAGGAAACACTTTTTTGAAAGTGGACAGCATTTGCTCCTTTGCATAAATCAGCCGGTCTTTCTTTGTCAGATCGGGGGATTCAATATCCACACTGCCCGCTGACAGAATAAAGCTTTCAACATATCTCTCCATATGCAGTTTCTCGATAATCGTACCACCGACAACCGCGACAACCAGACCGACGGCCACATAGATGATTGCCACCTTTGCTCCAAAGATGCCCATCAACAGGAGCAGCGATCCGAGATCCACCATCGGAGAGGAAATCAGGAACGAGAACGTCACGCCGACCGGAAGCCCAGCTGATGTAAACCCGATGAACAGTGGTATGGAGGAGCAGGAACAGAACGGCGTCACCGTCCCAAGGAGCGCCGAGATGCAGTTGGCCCAGACACCATGAAAACGTCCAAGAATTCGCTTGCTGCGCTCTGGAGGGAAATAGCTTTGAATATAGCTGATGAGAAAAATCAGGAAACACAGAAGTATCGTAATCTTAATTACGTCGTACAGGAAGAATTCAATGCTTCCGCCCAGCCGTGCCGACGTATCAAGTCCAATAGCGGATAGGCCTCTTCCAATCAGCCCATCCAGCCACTTCATGGCAAGAATCTGATACTGGAAGAAATCCCAAATTGCTTTTAGTATTTGCACTGGATAAAAACCTCACTTTCGATAAAAGGACAATCATATCAAAATATTTTGATGTATTCTGCTTTAAAAAAGCCATCATCCAGATAGCTTTTAGTATTTGCAGCAAATGCAGCCAATATTCTCTTCGGCTACTGCGTTGGGCGTTGTCAATTCTTTCAGTAGAGTACCAGCATAAGCGCTGCCCTTTTCACTGATTTTGTAATGTGTCCATTTGCCTTCCTGACGGCTCTCCACAATACCTGATTCAACCAGAATCTTCATGTGATAGGAAAGCCCCGACTGCCCTAAGTCCAATTGTTCCAACAAAATGCAGGCGCATTTTTCCCCGCCGCGAAGAAGCTCAAGTATCCTTAAACGTTTTTCATCACACAATGCTTTGAACACTTTTGCGTGTTCCTCATAAACGGTTGCCAAGTCATCACCTCATATCAAAATTATTTGATGTGTTATTAGTATATGCGTCAAATCAAGTTTTGTCAATATGAAATACGCAATATCATTATTCAGTTTACGCCTGACGCAGACGATAAGCGCGTCCGATGTCCATTTTTCCGATGTGGCACAGAGTTGTAATATTTACAGTGAATACGTTTCAAAAGCAGTATCTGTACCAGAACAAGAACATACTTATTTTGGAATTGCTATTTATGGAAGTAAGAAAAAAGTAAATAAGTTAACAGGATTTATGCCTCTTCTGAAATAGTTAGCGTAAATAAAAGCGTAGCCGCAGAGCCTTCTCTCCGCAGCTGCGCTTTTTCCCATTTTATAGTTCATAAATAAAATAGACGACACAAAAAGAGCCACGAAACATTTTAGTTTCGTGGCCTAGATGGTGCGAGTGTTCTTACGGCACTTATTAAAAAAAGCCAGTAATATCAAGGGTTTGTAGGTAATCGAAAAGCAGTATTTACACCCCAAAATCGAATATGCTCATCATATTTTAGAGGGCGTTCCACGAAAATGGGACGTCCTTTTTTCGGAAATGAAGGCTGCACGACCAACGTAATTGCTATCGCCAACCAATAAGGTGGCGGCGTCGGCAATCGTAACACCAGAACAAGGCCCCCAAAGTGCCGCTGGCGATTCATAGGAAAGTCCTGCCTTCGGTCTAAGACTGTTACACTGCCGTCAGAATAAATTATTCCCAAAATCCGCTTTTTGGCATAACATGATTAAGAATAAGAATACTCTATTTATGGACACATTTAGGGTCCTATTAAAATGATGAGCAGGACATGTTCGATTTTATTGACTTTTGAGGCTCTAACGAGTACTATTATTATGATTTATTCTATATATTGGGGAGGTGATTTTGTGGCAACGGCTGAACATGTTAATAACCTTATTAAAGCACATATTGACCACGATGAAGAGAAATTCAAAACAGTGGTTCTTCAAATCGCTGCATATGAAGCAAAGCATGGCCACGAAACCTTCGCCCGAGAGTTGAAACAGTATGCCGAAAAAATCGGATCTACAAAGGGAAATATTTTACGATTAAACCAACAAAACCCCATGCTACTTATGACCGTTCCCTCTGACAGACTTTCTGATTTAATTGTATCAGATGAAATCGCTGGCCGTATTGAACGTATTTTAAATGAGTTCAGAAACCGCAACAAGCTTCAAAAATACGGGTTAAGCAACCGAAGGAAAATCCTCATCGAGGGCAAACCAGGTACCGGTAAGACCTTTACTGCATCTGTTATTGCTTCTGAGTTGGGGCTTCCTCTTTATACTGTACAGATGGATAAATTGGTCACCAAGTTTATGGGCGAAACCAGTTCCAAGTTGCGTCAAATTTTTGATTCCGTAGATTCGTCTATTGGCGTGTACTTTTTCGATGAATTTGACGCGATTGGTGCTGACCGGGGTCTGGACAACGAAGTTGGCGAGATGCGTAGAATCTTGAACTCTTTTCTTCAATTTATCGAGCAAGACACATCAGAAAGTATTATAATAGCAGCGACTAACAATCAAAAGTTGTTGGATCAGGCTCTATTCAGACGCTTTGATGATGTTCTTCACTATTCTATGCCGACCAAGGACGAAATTCGTCGTTTGTTTGAATTGAAACTGACGACTTTTGACAATAGTTTTGAAACATCAACGGACCTCGTTGAAAGGGCTAAAGTTTTAAGTCATGCTGAAATTATTCGCGTATGTGATGATGCCATTAAAAGTGCCATCTTGAGTAACTCTGAGATAAGCCAAAAGCAACTTATGCTCTTGGTCGATGAGCGTATTGCCGCATATTCGTCAAAGGAGGCATAAGTGTTGGAAATAGAAAAGAAAAATATTTTTTTGCGGAATACAATGGACTCGTTACCGTATGTATCACGCCGCACTCCTTTTGAGGTCGATTATCCTAAGCGTAGTAACCCAGGCGCTCACGCTGCTTTTATTAGCCGGAAATTGCAGGAGTGTCGAGAACAGTCACTTACTCAAAAGCAAGTTGCGGCTATCCGGTACAAAGAAGGCGTATACCTTGAGTTTTCTAGTGCAGCGCAACATGATTTGGCTATAAAAAGCCTAGAGAATCTTCAGAAAGGTATACGTCTTTTGAACGTCAAGACAGATGCAAGTACTGAAACAGTAAAGGCAACTGTCTACATACCCGCAGGGCAAGAGGCGTATTTTCTTGAGAAGGTACAAGCCTATGCTGAACCTGTTGAAGAAGGGCAAAAGCCCAAAAACAATAATTTGGTGCGAAGCATTGAGAATGTCAAATTAGCAATGCTGGATTCTTTTTGGTTTGGTGACCTGCGAACCATGCCAGCAGATGTTCCAGTTTGGTGTGAAATTTGGCTTCGCTATGAACAAAACGATATGGAAGAAGCAGAGGACAACTTTGTTAGCTGCTGTGCAGATTTTCGAATCGAATTGAACGAGCGACATATTGTTTTCCCAGAGCGAATTGTACGTCTTGTCAAAGCTAACAGTGAACAACTCAAAAATATGATTTCCGCCTGTGAGTATATTGCTGAAATGCGTCGCGCTCCAGAATCCACTAGCTTTTTTGATGAATTAACGGGTAGAGAACAGCAAGAGTGGGTAAAGGAATTATTATCGCGAACAACTTTTCATGATACAAAAGCAACAGTTTGCCTTTTAGACACAGGTTTGTCTGCTGCGCACCCGCTATTATCTCCAGCGGTTTATGATCAAGGTGTGCAGGCAGTTGAATCCACTTGGGGAACAGCTGATGATGAGGGCCACGGAACCGAAATGGCCGGTATTGCATTGTACAAAGATTTGAAGGAACAACTTGTGGATGATAAACCACAAGATATTCTCCATAAGATTGAATCAGTAAAAATTCTACCACCACGCGGTGAAAATCCACCGGATTTGTATGGTGCCGTAACAGAACGTGCAGTAGCTTTAGCTGAAATTGCAAACCCCGAAGCAGAACGAGCTGTATGCATGGCAGTAACGTCTTCCGAATACAACACCCCAGATGGCAGCCCTACTTCATGGTCTGCTGCTTTGGACAGCCTTACTTCTGGCGCCGAGGGGAGCGAAGAAAAGAGACTTTTCTTCGTCAGTGCAGGTAATGTTGAACCTGCAGAATTGTCGGATGTAGCCTACCCTGATGCAAGCGTGCTACATTGCGTTGAAAATCCGGGACAATCATGGAATGCTTTGACTGTTGGTGCATATACCAAGGATGTAACCATTGGAGCTCAAGAATACAATGGCTTCTCCCCCGTTGCCGACAAAGGAGCCCTCTCTCCGTACAGTTCAACATCGGTAAACTGGGACAACAAATGGCCAATAAAGCCAGAGATCCTCTTGGATGGTGGTAATGTTGCTACAAACGGACAAGATTATATGTCTTGCCCTGACCTTTCTTTGCTGACGACAAACCGACAGCCTCTCGTCCGGCCATTCTCTACAATTTGGGGTACAAGCTCCGCAACAGCTCAAGCAGCATGGATGGCTGCTCAAATTTACGCGAAGTACCCAGGGATTTGGCCAGAAACTGTACGAGCTTTATTAGTCCATTCCGCAAGATGGACTGGTGAAATGCATAAGCAGTTCTGTACGGATGAATTAAAGACAAAAGGGCGACGAAACTTGCTTCGCTCATGTGGTTATGGAATTCCGCATTTAGATAAGGCTATCCAATGTATGAACAATTCCGTGAATATGATTATTCAAGGTGAACTCCAACCATTTGAGAAAAATGGAAGTCGACCTCAAATGAAGGAGATGCACTTACATAAGATTCCTTGGCCTGCGGAAGTCCTCCAAGCATTGGGTAGCATTGATGTTGAATTGCGCGTTACATTATCCTATTTCATTGAACCCGGTCCTGGCGAAAAAGGTTGGCGAGACAGGTATCGCTATCCTTCATGCGGATTACGTTTTGATGTGATGAATACGGATGAAACCATTGAGGACTTCAAGAAACGTATCGATATAAAAATGCGTGGAGAAGATATTAAGGACAAGGGCGACGGAAGCAGTGGAAGTACACGCTGGTATTTAGGCTCTGATAATAGAGATGTAGGATCAATCCATTCTGATTTCATTAAAGACAGTGCTGTGAACTTGTGTAATGCCAATTACATTGCAGTGTATCCAGTTATTGGGTGGTGGCGTGAAAGAAGTTATCTCGGAAAATGTGATAGCAAAATTAGATATTCTCTGGTAGTATCTCTTTCCACGCCCAAACAAGATGTTGATCTGTACACTCCCATCATCACGCAGATACCAAACACAATACAAGTGGGCATTCCAACTCCATAAGAACGATAGGCAAGGGCATTTGCTCTTGCCTATTTTATATATCCAACCATTCAAAAGAGTAATTTATAAACTTGTGCTGATATCTCGGTTGCGAGTGTTCTTACAGCATTTATTTCACAAGGGAGGTAGTATAAGTGAGAAAATCGAAGAAAACAAGAGAAAAATAGAGCAGAGCCGTCAAGTTCGACGGCTCTGCTGCTGGTGCGAGTGTTCTTACGGCATTTATTCAAAGAAGTCAGTAATACCAAGGGCTTACGGGCAATTAAGAAGCAGTATTTACCCCCAAAAATCGAATAAGTTCATCATATTTTAAGGGCGTTCCGTAAAAAGGAACGTCCTTTTTCTATTTCAGCGGGAGGTGAAAAAATCACATGACCAATGTAATTGCCGTTGCCAATCAAAAGGGCGGCGTCGGCAAGACCACAACTTGTGCCAATCTCGGCATCGGGCTGGCGCAGGAAGGGAAAAAGGTGCTTTTGGTGGACAGCGACCCGCAGGGTTCCCTGACCATCAGTTTGGGCAATCCCCAGCCTGACCAACTGCCCGTGACGCTGGCGACGATCATGGGTAAGGTGCTGAACGAGGAAACCATCGTCCCCGGTGAGGGCCTTTTGCATCATGACGAAGGCGTTGACCTGATGCCCGCCAACATCGAGCTTTCCGGCATGGAGGTATCGCTCGTCAACGCCATGAGCCGTGAAAAAATTCTGAAGCAATATCTGGACGGCGTAAAACGTCAATACGACTACGTGCTGTTGGACTGTATGCCCTCGCTGGGGATGCTGACCGTCAACGCGCTGGCCGCTGCCGACAGCGTACTCATTCCCGTTCAGGCGCAGTATCTTCCGGCGAAGGGCCTCGAACAGCTTTTGCAGACGATCAATAAGGTGCGGCGGCAGATCAATCCGAAACTCAAAATCGACGGCATTCTGCTGACGATGGTGGACAGTCGGACCAATTATTCCAAAGAAATCAGCGCCCTGCTGCGGGACACCTACGGCTCAAAGCTGAAAATATTTGACGTGGAGATTCCCCATTCCGTCCGTGCCGCCGAGACCAGCGCGGAGGGCCGGAGTATTTTCGTGCATGACCCGAAAGGCAAGGTTGCCGAAGCGTACCGGGAACTGACGAAGGAGGTGCTAAAAATTGAAAAGCAGCGCCAAAAACATAAGTCTGAACAGCTACGATGATATTTTCTCCACGGAGGAAACCCGCGAGGATGAAAAGCTGGAAAAGGTCACGGATATGCCGCTTTCGGAGCTGCACCCGTTCCCCGACCATCCGTTTCAGGTGCGGGACGATGATGCCATGAAAGAAACTGTGGAGAGCATTAAGGAATACGGCGTGTTGGTTCCCGTCATTGTCCGTCCCCGAGCGGACGGCGGTTATGAGCTTATTTCCGGCCATCGGCGCAAACACGCCTGCGAATTGGCGGGGCTTTCCACCATGCCGGTTATCATCCGTGACCTGGACGATGACGCCGCGACCATTATCATGGTTGACAGCAACATCCAGCGTGAAAATATCCTGCCGAGTGAACGGGCCAAGGCGTACAAAATGAAGCTGGAAGCCATTAAGCGGCAAGGTGCACGGACGGATTTAACTTCCCGACAAGTTGTCGGGAAGTTGGAAGGTTTAGAAAGTGCTGAACTTGTGGGGAAAGAAGCTGGCGAAAGTGGCAGGCAGGTGCAGCGTTTTATCCGGCTGAATGAGCTGACGCCGCAGCTTCAGCAGATGGTGGACGATAAAAAAATTGCCATGACCCCTGCCGTGGAGCTGTCGTACCTCAAACCGGAGGAACAGACGCTTTTGCTGGACACCATCGAAAGCGAACAGGTCACCCCTTCTCTCTCACAGGCCCAGCGGCTGAAAAAATTCAGCGCGGATGGGCATTTGAATGAGGACAGTATGATGGCGATCATGTCGGAGGAAAAGAAACCGGAGAAAAACGACTTGACTATTAAGGCTGATAAGCTCCAAAAATATTTTCCAAAATCGTATACCCCGCAGCAGATGGAGCAGGTCATTATCCGGTTGCTTGATGGATGGCAAAAAAAGCGGCAGCGGGATCAGGAAAGGTAATAACCGTCGTTTCAGGCGTTCCGAAAGGAGCGCCTTTTTTCATGTCTTGATAAAGGAGGAAACCGCATGACAACTGAAAAAATCAACAAAAGCGAAGGTAAAAAGGAGGATGAAAAGCGAAAGCGCAAATGGCCGTATATCCTTGCGATTCTTCTGCTGTTACTGCTTCTCCTGCTGCTTTTGCTGCGGAGCTGCGGAAATCAGCACCCCTGCCCGAACCCGCCGCCGTCCAGTTCCGTTCCCTCATCGTCCGTTCCGTCTCTGGACGATACCGGGAGCGCGGAACCCGGAAGCGGCAGCACCCCGTCACGGCAGGAAATCCTGTCCCGGCTTCAAAAGCAGGAAGTCACCGTCACCGACAAGGTAAGCGCGCAGGCTTCTTTTTCCAGCGGAGCAAAGGGTAGCACAGGCATATGGGAAGTGGAAAACCCGTCCTCCAACACCGTCATTATGCAGTGTGAAATTGTGCTGAACGGCGAAGTAGTGGCAAAATCCGCGCCGATCTATCCGGGGCAGCACATCGACGGCCTCACCCTTTCCCGGCAGATTTCACACGGTGATTACAGCGTGACGGCGACAATCCGGTATTACAGCAAGGATACCAAGGCTTACCTCGGAATGGCCGACTACAAAATCCATCTTTCCGTTTCGTAATCAGCCGGACGGTCCGGTTGATATAAAAATTCATAAGGAGGCTTCTCAATGAAAAGCAAACTCAGAAAGATCCTCGCGGGCATCGTCACCTTTGCCGTACTCGGCGTGACGGCGGCAGTCCCAGCGTTCGCCGCCGACAAAACCGACACCGGTACGGGCAGCGTCACGGGAAACGTGACGATCAACGGTTCCATCTCGCCGTTGACCATCTCTGTCACACACCCGATCAACGTGGCCTATGCCATCAGCCCGGACGCCGAAACCTTTACCGCGCCCGACATCAAAGTGACCAACAACACCAAAGTCGCGGTGATCACCACAGTGGAATCCATGAAAGCCGCTTCGGGCGGAACGCTTACCTTCACCGACGTCGATCCGTCCGCGAAAGCGTGGCGTTCTCTCAACCTCGCGGATTCCAAAAAGTACATTGCGCTCGGCATTGCGGCAAAAGGCAATTCCGGCTGGAACAGCGGGTACAGCACTTCCACCCATTGGGCAGTGAACGATTCGCCGTTGCAGGTCGGGACGCTGAATCCGAGCGTTTCCGGCGCGTTGTCCCTCACGGCTGACTATGGCCTCGCGTTCGACGGAGCGTACACGGCCAACCATCAGCTTGTTTTCCAGTTCCAGCTTGCATAAAGACATGAGTGCGGGAATTGGCCGGGATTTTCCCGGCCAACCTTCCACGCCGAAAGGAGGGTTTCTATTTGAGACAATCATTCAGGCGGCTTTTTCTCGTCCCTCTGCTTGCCGCCGGAATTCTACTGTCTGGCGTTTCGCCCGCGTTCGCGGCATCCGCCGCTTCGGTGCTGACGCTGACCGCGACGCCGAATCCGTCCGGGAACTATGTGGCGCTGAACTGGACGAACAGCGACAAAAGCCAGCCGTACAGCTACATGCTCTATTCCAAATCCGCGCATGAATCGACTTTCCAGAGCATCCCTGCCAAAGATCACGCGAAGGTTCTGAACATCTACCCCATAGTCACGCCGACCGTTTCCTTTACGACGTGGCAGGGAAAGAGCTACACCCTGCCGAAGTCGGCATCCCTTAAAATGTGGATGGAAACGCCGAACGGGTATGATTCCAAAGGCTACGGCAAGGGCCTCATTTCCGTGGATACCGTTTCGATCTCGGATTTCAACGCCAATCCCGACGCTTACTTGAAAAACGCGGACGGCAATTTCAAATACGATGTGCTGTACTTCGGGGCGTGGGATAACAACAACCTGCAAGACTTATCGGCAGCGGCGGAATCCGATACGGATGCGTTTATTAGAACCGGAAGGGGCGTTTGCTTCGGACACGATACGCTTGTTTCCAACGACGCCATTGCCAATCCGAATTTTTTCAAACTCGCCCATTATGTAAACATTGAAACGATCAACCGCTATACACCGTTAGGCGGCTCGGAGATTTCCGTTACGAAAAAGGGACTGCTGACCAACTACCCTTGGAATATAGGCGGCATAGGTACGGCACTGACCGTCCCGACGTCCCACTCCAATTCGCAGATTGCACTTGGGGACATTTGGATGGCATACCAGCCGCCCTATCCATATTGCGGCGGTGTGCCGCAAAGCGATTCAACCGGCAAAGGCACCAATAATTTTTATCTGACAACATGGAGCAACTGCGCCCTAATCCAGACCGGTCACTCTAATGGTGAGGCAACGCCGGACGAGCAGCGCGTTACCGCTAATACCCTGTTTTACCTTGCTCAGATCACGACCGACACAAGCTGGAACGATCATAAGGGACAGGACTTGGACGCGCCGGACAAACCGGCTATTTCCGGCGTTACGCACAATTCCGGCCGGACGCGGTATACCGTCAATTATTCCTCGCAGGACAACGCCACCGGCTATCAATACTATGTGGAGGCTACCGGCCAGAACGACGGCGTGAAATATGATTCTCCGGTTATATCGACATCCCTAAAAACCGGTATGAAGGGCTATTCCATCGTGGTGGACAACAGCCCCGATACCGTCCCTGACGGGAGCATTACAACCACATCGGACAGCTATATTTTTTCCCGCCCGTCCGGCAGCGGCTTTTACATTCATATTGCCGCCGTGGACAATGCCGGTAACATTTCGGCTGTCACCCACTACCATACGGATGAACTCGTCTCCGTGACGCATCCGGTCAGTATCGGCTATTCCATCGACCCGAACAGCAGTACGCCGTTCACCGCACCGGATATTCCAATCACCAACCATTCCACTTTTCCCGTTAAGGTTTCCGTCGCGGGCCTGAAAGCGACTTCCGGCATCGGTGACGCCGCCCCCACAGCCTATTCGGATTGGAGCAGCCTGACGGCGGCACAGACCGGAAGTGGAATCGCGCTCGGCGTGGGAATCAGTAACACAGCCGGTTCGGGCTGGACGGCGGTTGATCGGGAAACTCCCGTTTACACGGGCGACCTCGCGTCGGAAGTGCCGCTGGGAACGCTCGGCGCGAACGGAGCATCGGGGAATCTGGCACTTACCGCTAAATTTGGTTTGGCGTGGGCAAAGACAACGAATGTGTCACATGAGCTGACGCTGAATTTCACGATTACCGACTAAGCCAGTCGTTTGAGGAAGGGAGTGATACAAATGGCGGTTTTTCGTGTGGAGCGGACACGGGATTACACAGTTATGAGTAACCATCACCTGAAGAACAGGGCTTTGTCCCTGAAAGCGAAAGGACTTTTGTCCATGATGCTCTCCCTTCCGGACGATTGGGATTACACCACGCGGGGCCTTGCCTCCATCTGCCGCGAAGGTGTGGACGCCATCGGAAAAACGCTCAAGGAGCTGGAAAGCGCGGGCTATATGGAGCGCCGACAGCTTCGCGGCAAAGACGGACGCATCACTGACACCGAATACACCATCTATGAGCAACCACGCAAATCGCCGGGTACGCCTTTCCCGGATACGGATTCACCAGATACGGAAAACCCGTATCTGGATAACCCGGATATGGAAAAACCGGATACGGAAAACCCCGCGCAATTAAATACTAAGGGAACTAATATCCCTAAAAAATCAAATACGTATGGAGCAAATACGTATCAATCCAATCCGGCAGACCGAAAACCGGAGGCCGTTGCCCCGGCTGATGCGATGGATGCGGCGGATGCCTACCGCGAAATTATCAAAGAGAATATCTCCTACGACGTCCTGCGGCAGAGATGCGACCCGGAGCGTCTGGACGAAATCGTGGGCATTATGCTCGATACCGTATGCAGCCGGAAAAAGGAGATTCGGATCGCCGGTGAGGATATGCCCGCCGAAACAGTGAAAAGCAGGCTTTTGAAGCTCGATGACAGCCACGTCGAATATGTGCTGGAGTGTCTGGACAAGAATACCACCGACGTCCGCAACATCCGAAGCTACATCCTGACCGCGCTATATCAGGCACCGACCACCATCAGCAGCTACTACTCGGCGCTGGTCAATCACGACATGTACGGAAGCGGCCCGCCCGGACGGTAAACGTCCAGCGCGGGCTGTTTTCATGCCCGACAAAAAATTGGGAAGGAGAATTTTTATCATGAAACGACCCCTCGCATACATCACCGCCCCGTGGGGCGCGGATGAAATCGAAAACACCGAGGATGCGGCGTAATATTGCCGCAAAATCTACGACGCGGGCTTTTCGCCCGTCTGCCCGATTCTGTCCCTGCCGCTTTTCCTCAACGACGCCATCCCGCAGGAACACAAGGACGGCATCGACATTGCCTGCAACTTTCTGCGCCGTGCTCATGTGCTGGTGGTCTGCGGCAGAAACGTGAACGAACCCGTGAAAAATGACATTGCCACGGCGGAACGGCTGCATATTACCGCCACCACGCTTGACGGCATTCTCACCGTCAAGGGACAGGGCCGGGAAAAAGACGCGGAAAAGGAGCGGAGGTAACGTGCCGGACTATCAGAAAATGTACCACTCGCTGTTCAACGATGTGACCGACGCCATCTCAAAGCTCCAGCAGGCGCAGCAGAAAACCGAGGAAATGTACATGGACAGCAAGGAAACCGTCCTCACCCCTTTTCTGAAAAAGAGCGAGGAAAAAAGGCCGGACAGCCGGTCCGACAGGAACCCGGCCCCGGCAAAGAAAAAGCCGCCTTCCCATGATGAACGATGATGAAAGGCGGTTTTTCCATGACAGGAGGTGTTTTGCTTGCAGGAAGAAATTGAAAACCGTTCCGTGACGCTCATCATCAGCGGCACGAAGCTCACGGGCCGGGTGCTCAAAGCGGCGATTGCTAAGTATCTGGCCCACCGGAAGGAGAAGAAAAACGCCAAGGCCCACGTCGGTCCCGTGGCCCCGCACGGCAGACAGACGGTGAAACAGCTCGTCGGTCAGAACGCGGGCGTTTCCAACATGGAGATCACCGACAGCAATATCAAATCCTTTGACCGCGTGGCGCGGAAATACGGCGTGGATTACGCCGTCAAGAAGGACCGCAGCGTTTCGCCGCCGAAATATCTCGTCTTTTTCAAGGCGCGGGACGCGGACGCGCTCACCGCCGCTTTCACCGAGTTCACGGCAAAAACGGTGAACCGGGCGAAAAGGCCCTCCGTTCTCTCGCGGCTCCGGCAGTTCAAGGATCTGGTCAAGGCGAATACCGTTGACCGGGTGAGACATAAGGAACAGGAGCGGGCGCGATGAGTGAGAAAACAAAAAAGCTGCTCCTGATGAATCTGCCCTACCTGTTTGTCGCATTGTTTGCCACCAAGTTCGGGCAGGCGTGGAGGCTGGCCGCAGGCGCGGACGCTTCGGGGAAGCTCCTGCACCTGACGGACGGCCTTACCGACGCGTTTTCCTCTCCGCTGCCGAGCTTTTATCCGGCCGACCTCGGCGTGGGCGTCCTTCTCGCCGCCGCGCTCCGGCTGGCGGTCTACGTCAAAGGCCGGAACGCCAAGAAATTCCGAAAAAACGTGGAATACGGCTCGGCCCGCTGGGGCAAGGCCGAAGATATCAGACCCTACATCGACCCCGTTTTTGAAAACAACGTCATTCTCACGCAGACGGAACGGCTTACCATGAACAGCCGTCCGAAGGACCCCAAAACATCCCGGAACAAAAACGTGCTGGTCGTCGGCGGCTCCGGTTCCGGCAAGACGCGGTTTTTCATCAAGCCGAACCTGATGCAGTGCGATTCCAAGGACTATCCGACCAGCTTCGTTGTTACGGACCCGAAGGGCAGCATCGTCGTGGAATGCGGAAGTCTCCTGCGGCGCAGGGGTTACCGCATCAAAATTCTCAACACCATCAACTTCAAAAAGTCGATGCGCTACAACCCCTTCGCGTACATCCATTCGGAAAAGGACATCTTGAAGCTGGTCACGGCGCTGATCGCCAACACCAAGGGGAACGGTAAATCCGGAGATGACTTCTGGGAAAAAGCAGAGACTCTCTTTTACACGGCACTCATCGGCTACATCCACTATGAGGCCCCGGTCGAGGAACAGAATTTCGCCACGCTGATCGAATTCATCAACGCCTCGGAGGTCCGGGAAGATGATGAGGAATTCAAAAATCCCGTAGATCTCATGTTTGAGGCGCTGGAAAAGGAAAATCCGAATCACTTCGCCGTCCGGCAATATAAGAAATATAAGTTGGCGGCGGGCAAAACAGCAAAGTCAATCCTTATTTCCTGCGGAGCAAGAATGGCCCCCTTCGACATTCAGGAGCTTCGTGACCTGACAGCCTACGACGAGCTGGAACTGGACACGCTGGGCGACCGGAAAACCGCTCTGTTCATCATTATTTCTGATACAGACGACACCTTTAATTTTTTAGTTTCGATGGCCTATACACAGCTTTTCAACCTGCTGTGCGAAAAGGCTGACGACGTGTACGGCGGACGTTTGCCCGTCCATGTCCGGTGCCTGCTCGACGAATTTGCCAACATCGGGCAGATCCCCAAGTTTGAAAAGTTGATCGCCACCATCCGAAGCCGTGAAATCTCGGCCTGCCTTGTTTTGCAGGCGCAGAGCCAACTCAAGGCCCTGTACAAAGACAACGCCGACACGATTATCGGCAACTGCGACAGCGCCATCTTCCTCGGCGGCAAGGAGCGCACGACCCTGAAAGAACTGACGGAATCACTTGGGAAGGAGACAATAGATACCTTTAACACCGGCGAAAGCCGGGGCCGTGAGGTTTCTCACAGCCTCAATTATCAAAAATTGGGGAAAGATTTAGCTTCGGTCGATGAGCTGTCCGTTCTCGACGGAGGCAAGTGTATCCTCCAGCTTCGCGGCGTCCGGCCTTTCCTTTCGGACAAGTACGACATTACAAAGCATCCGAACTACAAGTACCTGTCCGATTACAATCCCCGCAACGCCTTTCATATTGAGAAATTTCTGTCCACCCAATTAAAACCGAAACCGGACGATGTGTTCAACACGTATTCCGTTGACCTCTCCGGGGACCCGAAAGCCGCAGAATAGCGGCTTTTTTCATTTTCAAAATCAGAATTGGAGGTAATATTATGAGTTTCTTTCATTCCGCAATCGGCGTTCTCCAGACCCTCGTGATCGCCCTCGGCGCGGGCCTTGCCATTTGGGGCGCGATCAACCTTCTGGAAGGGTATGGAAATGATAATCCAGGAGCGAAAAGTCAAGGCATTAAACAGCTCATGGCGGGCGGCGGCGTGGCCCTGATCGGCATTACGCTGGTTCCGCTGCTTTCCAACCTGTTCGGCTGATGTCAATGCAAAAACACTCCGCGCCCCCATTCACGGGGCGCGGGAAAGGAGATGATCGTATGGAAAACACGGCAACCACTGCCGCACCGCTGCTGGAAAACGAGTATGTCAAGGAGCTTTTAGCCGTCATGGAAGCCAACCGTGTGCCTGCCGTGAAGGACCTGCTTGCCGTTTTTAATCAGGTAAGCGCGATGGAACGCCAGCTCGACACAGCGGTCACGGAGCTGGCCGCACTGCGTCGGGAACTCAGCGCGTCACAGAAACAGGCTCACCCCGTAAAAGCCGTTCTGCAAAATACGGGCGCGGCTATGGAAAAAAGCGTGACAGCTGTGCGTGACCGGCTGGATGCAACAAAACAGGCCGTGATCGACGGCTGCAAAAACGCCGTGGATGCGTTTCGGGAAAAAGGGATTTCCGCGCTGGATAATATCACCCGCTTTTTCAAATTGCGGCCCATGCTGGAAACCATGCGCACGGAGTTGGATAAAAGCATTCGGACTGACAGATCAGCGATGGATAAAATTGAAACCGTGAGCGCGGAGTACCATGAGGCCGGGCGGCACATCAAGAATATGGGCCGAACACTGATGGGAAACGAGGCTGCTGCCGAAGCAAAGCCTATGGGAAAGCTGGCAAAGTCTTTGGAAGCTCCATTCAGAGCGGAGCTGTCCTGCCTGTCCTCCATGAAAAAGAGCGTGGAGAAAGCCCTTCTCCGTCTGACCGCGCTGGAGCAATCGGCGCAGCGGAAGCCCTCCGTTCAGCAGAGCATCCACGCTCTCAGCGAAAAACTCGCGCGGGAGCAAAAATCCGCACCCGCCGCCGAAAAGTCCCGGTCCGTGTCCCATGAGGCGCGTTAGTTACCGTTCGTACCGCCTCATGGTGAAAACAGGCGGCGGAAAAGGAGGTGATGCCACTTGGATTTCATCAAGCAGCAGATTACCGAATGGCTGAAAGAAATACTCGTCGGCGGCATCATGAACAACCTGTCAGGCATGTTCGACAACGTAAACAGTCAGGTCGGGCAGATCGCCTCTCAGGTGGGAACGACGCCGCAGGCGTGGAACACCGGCATTTACAACATGATCCAAACCCTGTCCGAAAACGTCATGATGCCCATCGCGGGCTTGATCCTCGCGTTCGTCATGACGCTGGAGCTGATTCAGATCATTACCGATAAGAACAATTTTCACGACATCGAAAGCGCTGTTTTCTTTCGGTGGATTTTCAAAACGGCCTGCGCCATCCTCATCGTGACCAACACATGGAATATCGTCATGGGCATATTCGACGTGGCGCAGAGCGTGGTAAACAGCGCGGCGGGAATCATCGTTTCCGACACGTCCATCGACATCAGTTCCGTCACGGCAAACCTTCAGACGCGGCTCATGGCAATGGACCTCGGCCCCTTGTTCGGGCTGTGGTTTCAGAGCATTTTCGTGGGCTTTACCATGTGGGCGCTCACGATCTGCATTTTCATCATCGTGTACGGCAGGATGATCGAGATCTATTTAGCCACTTCCATCGCGCCAATCCCGATGGCGACGATGCTAAACCGGGAATCGGGCGGCATGGGGCAGAATTATCTGCGTTCCCTGTTCGCGCTGGGATTTCAGGGCTTTCTCATCATCGTCTGCGTGGCGATTTACGCCGTTCTTGTAAAAAGTATCAGCGTGAGCACGGATGTCAGCAAGGCCATCTGGACTTGCATGGGGTACACGGTGCTGCTGTGCTTTACGCTCTTTAAGACCGGAAGCCTCGCAAAATCAATTTTTAGCGTGCATTAACGGAGGTGATATTCAATGCAGGACAAATTACAGGAGCTTCTTGACAGGCTGGACGCCAATCTTGAGGATTTTCGGAAAACGTGGGAAGCTAGCGATAAAGCAAAGCTGATCGACGGTTCCCGCGAAATCACCGCAATCAGGGACGCCCATTATTATCTGACCGAAAGTCACGGCTTTGAACCGGAGGAAATCGACTATCTTCTTCTGTTTGAAAATCCCTTGCAGGTCGTCGCGGATAAATGGTTGGAACGCACGGAAGATCTGAGCGATTTCAGCTTCGCGCTCGACGAGGTGTTCGACAAGCAGGACGCGCTCCGGGACTACGAACGGAAAGAAAAGCCGTCCGTTCTGGAACAGCTTCATCATACCGCCGATACTGCCGCGAAAGCCGCGCGCCCGACAAAAGAACAGGAGGCGCGCTGACATGGCCTATGTTCCCGTACCCAAGGACCTGACCGCAGTGAAAACGAAGGTTCTGTTCAATTTAACAAAACGGCAGCTTGTTTGTTTCAGCGGCGGCGCGCTTGTTGGTGTACCGCTTTTCTTTTTGCTCAAGGGGCCTTTGGGGTTCAGCACCGGAGCCGCTTCCCTTTGCATGGTTCTCGTGATGCTGCCGTTTTTCCTGATGGCCATCTACGAGAAAAACGGCCTGCCGCTGGAAAAAATCGTCCGCAACATTGCCCAGGTGCTGTTTCTCCGTCCAAAACAGCGGCCCTATCAGACCAACAATTTTTACGCCGTGCTCGCGCGGCAAAGTAAGCTCGACAAGGAGGTGCATCGGATTGTCGGTAAAAAAGCAAAAACCAGCCATGAAACGGTCATTGACCCGCGCCGAGAGGCGTCAGATCGAAGCCGCCGTCACAAAGGCGCGGCAGACCGATAAGAAAAAGCAGTCGGCGCAGGACAGCATCCCGTTTCAGCGGATGTTCCCGGACGGAATCTGCCGTGTGACCGACAGCTATTACACGAAAACCGTTCAGTTTCAGGACATCAACTATCAGCTCAATCAGAACGAGGACAAGACCGCCATTTTTGAAGGCTGGTGCGATTTCCTCAACTATTTCGACAACTCCATCAAATTTCAACTCTCGTTTTTAAACCTCTCTGCAACGCGGGACAGCTTTGCGAAAAGCGTCACCATCCCGCCGCAGGGCGACGATTTTGACAGCTTGCGTTCGGAGTACACGGAAATGCTCCGGAATCAGCTAGCCAAAGGCAACAACGGCCTCATCAAGACCAAATACCTGACCTTCGGCATCGAAGCGGACAGCCTGAAAGCGGCCAAGCCCCGGCTGGAACGCGTCGAAATCGACATTCTCAACAACTTCAAACATCTCGGCGTAACCGCCGCTTCTCTGAACGGCGCGGACCGTCTGAAGCTGCTGCACGACATCTTCCGCATGGACACGCCGGAGCCGTTCCGATTTTCGTGGGACTGGCTGGCTCCATCCGGACTCTCCGTCAAGGATTTCATCGCGCCCAGCTCTTTCGAGTTCAAAAGCGGCAACATGTTCGGTATGGGGCATCAGGTGGGTGCGGTATCGTTCCTGCAAATTCTCGCTCCGGAGCTGAACGACCGAATGCTGGCTGATTTTCTCGATATGGAATCCAGCCTCATCGTCACCATGCACATCCAATCCATCGACCAGGTGAATGCCATCAAGACGGTGAAGCGGAAAATCACGGATTTGGATTCTATGAAGATTCAGGAGCAGAAAAAGGCCATCCGTTCCGGCTACGACATGGACATCATCCCTTCCGATCTTGCCACCTACGGCGAGGAGGCGAAGAAGCTGCTGCAGGATTTGCAGTCCCGTAACGAGCGCATGTTTCTCGTGACCTTTCTTGTCCTCAATGTGGCCGAGAACAGGCAGCGGCTGGATAACAACGTGTTTCAGGCAAGCTCCCTTGCACAGAAATACAACTGCGCGCTGACCCGGCTCGACTTCCGGCAGGAGGAAGGGCTGATGAGCAGCCTGCCGCTCGGCTTGAATCAGGTGGAAATCCAGCGGGGCCTGACCACGTCGAGCACCGCTATTTTTATCCCCTTCACCACGCAGGAACTGTTCCAGACCGGGCGCGAGGCGCTGTACTGCGGGCTGAACGCTTTGAGCAACAACCTCATCATGGTGGATCGAAAGCTGCTAAAAAATCCGAACGGCCTGATTCTCGGCACACCGGGCGCAGGCAAATCCTTCGCCGCCAAGCGGGAGATCGTCAACGTATTCCTCGTCACAAACGACGACATCATCGTCTGCGATCCGGAGGCCGAATACGGCCCGCTGATTGAGCGCCTGCAAGGGCAGATCATCAAAATTTCGCCCGCGTCCACCGATTATATCAACCCGATGGACATCAACCTCAACTATTCCGAGGAAGAAAACCCTCTGTCCCTCAAGTCAGACTTCATTTTGTCGCTCTGTGAGCTGATCGTCGGCGGCAAGGAGGGCTTGCAGCCGGTGGAAAAGACGGTCATCGACCGCTGCGTGAGGCTGGTTTACCGGGATTACTTCAGTGACCCTCGCCCGGAAAGCATGCCGATTCTGGAGGATTTGTATAACGAGCTGCGGCGGCAGGACGAAAAGGAAGCGCAGTACATCGCCACGGCGCTGGAAATCTACGTTACCGGCTCCCTCAACGTGTTCAACCACCGCACAACCGTGAACGTGAGAAACCGCGTCGTCAGCTACGACATCCGGGAGTTAGGCAAGCAGCTCAAAAAACTCGGGATGCTCATCGTACAGGATCAGGTCTGGAACCGCGTCACCGTCAACCGGGCCGTGGGAAAATCCACGCGCTACTATATCGACGAGTTCCATCTGCTCTTAAAAGAAGAACAGACTGCCGCCTATTCCGTGGAAATCTGGAAGCGGTTTCGCAAGTGGGGCGGTATTCCGACCGGAATCACGCAGAACATAAAGGATTTGCTCTCTTCCCACGAGATCGAGAACATCTTTGAAAACTCGGATTACATCTATATGCTCAATCAGGCGTCCGGCGACCGGCAGATTCTCGCCAAGCAGCTCGGCATTTCGCCACACCAGCTTTCCTACGTCACCCATTCCGGCGAGGGCGAAGGGCTGCTATTTTATGGCAACGTCATTCTGCCGTTTATTGATCATTTCCCGAAAGACACGGAGATGTACCGCATCATGACCACCAAGCCGCAGGAAGTGGCGGCAACATGAGCGTTCCTATTCAACGGGATCGGAGGTGATACGGAATGGAAAAACGTGCACCCCGCCTGCAATTCACGGATGAGGAACAAACTGACCCCGTATTAAAGGAATCTGTCCGCAGGGCGAAGAAAGCGGCGACGGCAGCGGATCAGACGCAGGAGAAAATACCGAAAAAGAAAGTTCTTCGCAAGCAGCACACCTTTGATAAGCCCACGGGTAAAGCAAAGATGCGCTTGTATTTTGAGGAAGTAGACAAGAAAAAACCATCCAAACTCACTCACGCCATCCGGGACGCGCCCCAAAACGCTGTTTTGATGCAGTTTCACCGGGAAATCCGGCAGTCCGAGGATGAAAACGTCGGCGTGGAGGCCGCGCACAAAAGCGGAGAAGCCACCGAAATGGGCGGGCGTCTGGCGCGCAGCGCCTATCGCTCCCACAAACTGAAACCCTACCGGAAATCGGCCAAAGCGGAAAAACGGCTCGACCGCGCCAACCTCGGTTATTTGCAGAAAAAGGCCGCGCGGGATAATCCGCAGCCCTCCGGCAATCCTTTGGCCCACTGGCGGCAAAAGCGCGCCGTCAAAAAACAGTATGTCGCCGCGAAACGGGCCGGGCAGTTCACGGGTTCCGCCGGGAAAACTGCCCAAAACACTTCTAAAGCGGCAAAGACGGCGGCGCGGGAGAGCAAGCGGGCGGCGGCATTTGTCGGACGGCACCGGAACGGTTTTCTGATTGTTGCGAGCGTTTTTCTGGTGCTGGTCCTGTTTTTGAACGTCCTGTCCTCCAGCTCGGTTCTGCTGGAGGGCGGGTTATCCGGCGTTACCGCGTCCACCTATCCTTCCACGGATGACGCCATGCTCGGCGCGGAGGCCGCTTACGCTCAAAAGGAAACGGACCTTCAGAATGAAATCGACCGTTACGAACAGAGGCACCCCGGCTATGACGAATATCATTATGACCTCGATAAAATCGGCCACGACCCCTATGTGCTAATCTCCATCCTGACGGCGTGGCACGGCGGCGAATGGACGCTGGATGAAGTCCGGGACACGCTTTCCACCCTGTTCTCAAAAGAATACCAACTGACGCAGACTGTGGAGACGGAAACCCGAACCCGCACGGAAACGGATACGGTGACGGACCCGGATGGCACGACCCACACCGAAAGCCACCAAGTTCCCTATACCTACACCATCTGCAATGTGAAACTGCATAACGAGGATTTGTCCCATCTTCCCATTTCCATTATGAACGAGGATCAGGTCGGCGTGTACTCGATGTATATGTCCACCCTCGGCAACCGGCCCGACCTGTTCCCTTCATCGGCCTATCCGAACGCATCCACCGTCAAAAAGCCCACGGAGTACGATATTCCCCCGGAGGAAATGACGGACGCGCGGTTTGCAGCAATGATGACGGAAGCGAAAAAATACATCGGCTATCCTTATGTTTGGGGCGGCAGCAGCCCGAAAACCTCGTTCGACTGCTCCGGTTACGTATCGTGGGTGATCAATCACAGCGGATGGAACGTGGGACGGTTGGGGGCCCAGGGCCTCTGCGACATCTGCACTCCGGTTTCTGCCGCCGACGTAAGACCCGGCGACCTTGTTTTCTTTGAACACACCTACGATACCGACGGCGTGTCCCATGTGGGCATCTACGTCGGAAACGGCATGATGCTCGCGGCCGGAGACCCCATCGGCTACTCGAACCTCAACATAAGCTACTGGCAAAGCCATTTTTACACGTTCGGGCGTTTACCGAATCCATAACAGATTGGAGGAATCAACCGTGAACCCGAAATTCAAAAAAATCGACACCGAGTATGAAAAGAACGCGGCGAAAATCTCCGCGCTGCAAAACCGGCAGAAGGAACTGGAAAAGCAGCGCCGGGAGCTGGAAAATCTCGATATTGTCGGCCTTGTGCGGGGCATGGGCATGACGGCGGAGGAACTCTCCGCGCTCATGAAAGCGTCCCGCGAAAACCGCCCCGTGTCCGATCAGAACAAACAGGAGGGAACCACTCATGAAGAAATCTAAAATCCGCATATTCGTCTGCCTGATGGCCGCCGTGTCCTGCACGGCGGCTTTTTCCGTCAATGCCCTCGCCTACAGCGAAGGGAAAACCTCTCCGACCTTGAGCAGTTCAAGCGTCGCGCAGAGCAGTACCGCTTCGTCGGCGGCATCATCCGGAACGTCAACGTCGTCTGAAACATCTCTCAAGCCGCTGACGCCGGACGGAACCGGGACGGTGATCGACAACGTAACCAACGAGGACGGCAAGGAGTTTTTCACGATTACCACGCCGAGCAAGCACGTTTTTTACCTGATTATCGACCGGCAGAAAAATGCTGAAAACGTCTACTTCCTCGACGCCGTGACGGACAAGGACCTGCTGGCGCTGGCAAAAAGCGATAACGAGGACGTTTCCGGTTCTTCCTCGTCCAAGGCCGATTCCGCCCCGGAGACATCCTCCGCACCAACCGCATCGACGCCCACGGTTTCATCCGTTTCCCGGCCGGAAAAGCAGAATAACAGCGCCGGAATCGCGGCAGTCGCCGTGCTTGCAGCCGTTCTCGTCGGCGCGGCGGTCTGGTTCTTCAAATTCCGCAAGCCGGATAAAAAGGACAAAAACAGGCCCGACCCGGACGATTACGATTACACCGATGGCGGGGACGACGAATCTGAGCCGGACGACGAACCGGAAGTTCCTGACGAAGAAACAGCGCAAAAAGATGAGCCGGAAACTTCCGACGGTGAAACGGAGCGTGAGGACGAATGACCTTTTTCACCGACAGTCCTTTCGAGCGGATGATGGTACAGAAGCCCCGGTACAGGCGGGAGGAACGGCCTCCCGAACCGCCAAAAAGCCGTCCTGACCATCCCCGTGACTGTTATCGTGACCTTATTATCACTCCGAGACGAAAGGAGAATGAAAATGCGGCTTGTAATCAGTGAAAAGCCCTCGGTTGCCCAAAGCATCGCCGCCGTGATCGGCGCAAAGCAGCGCGGCGACGGGTTTCTGGAGGGTAACGGCTACCTCGTTTCATGGTGCCTCGGCCATCTCGCGGAGCTGGCAAGCGCCGACGCCTACGATGAAAAATACGCCAAGTGGCGGCGTGAGGATTTACCTATTCTTCCAGGGAACTGGCGGTTTACCGTAAGCGGGGACAAACAAAAGCAGTTCAATATTCTCCGCACCCTGATGCGCCGTGACGATGTGGAAGAAATTATCAATGCCTGTGACGCCGGACGCGAGGGCGAACTGATCTTCCGCACCGTGTACGACATGGCAGGCTGCTCCAAGCCGATGAAACGGCTCTGGATTTCCTCGATGGAGGACGAGGCCATCCGGCAGGGCTTTGCCGATTTGAAACCGGGCCGGGATTACGACGGGCTGCATCAGTCCGCGCTCTGCCGATCCAAGGCCGACTGGCTGGTTGGCATCAACGCGACGCGCCTGTTTTCGGTACTCTACCACCGCACCCTGAACGTCGGGCGCGTCATGTCACCGACGCTGGCGCTCATCGTGCAGCGGGAAGCGGAAATTTCCGCGTTTCAGCCGGAGCCGTTTTACACGGTCAGTCTCGATTGCGGCGGCTTTGCCGCCATCGGCGACAAGCTGAAAGCAAAGCCGGAAGCCGAGGCCGTTACCGCCGCCTGCAAGGACAAGGCGGCAATCGTCAAGGCCGCGGAGCGAAAAGAAAAGTACGAAAAGCCACCCGCGCTTTACGACCTGACCACCCTCCAGCGCGACGCCAACCGACTGCTTGGCTTTACCGCGCAGCAGACGCTGGACTATCTGCAATCGCTGTATGAAAAGAAACTCTGCACCTATCCCCGCACCGACAGCCGGTTCCTAACAAACGATATGGAAGGAACTGTTCCGGCGCTTGCATCCGTTGCCGCCACGATCTGCGGCGCGGATGTTCCAGAAAAGCTCAACGCCGGTCAGGTCTGCGACAGCGCGAAGGTCAGCGACCACCACGCCGTCGTTCCCACCTCCGGCGCGGGCAAAGCGGACTGTTCCGCGCTGCCTGCCGGGGAGCGTGAAATCCTGCGGCTCGTTTCCCGGCAGCTTCTCTGCGCGGTCGGCAGTCCGCACCAATACGCCGAAACCGCCGTCATGCTGGACTGCGCCGGGTACGGATTTGCCGCCAAGGGCAAGACGATACTCGTTCCGGGCTGGAAAATCTATTTGCAGGAACAGGCCGACAAGCCCCTGCCCGAACCGGAAGAGGGACAGGACATCGCTGTTTCCTCTGTTTCCGTCAAAGAGGGCAAAACCTCGCCATCCAAGCACTACACGGAGGATACGCTTCTTTCCGCAATGGAAACGGCGGGTGCGAAAGAGATGCCTGACGACGCGGAGCGCAAGGGCCTCGGCACCCCCGCCACCCGCGCGGCCATTTTGGAAAAGCTCGTTACCACCGGATTCGTGGAACGGAAAAAGGCCAAGAAAACCGTCAATCTCATCCCGTCACAAGTCGGCGTGTCGCTCGTCACCGTCCTGCCGGAACAGCTTCAATCCCCGCTGCTGACCGCCGAATGGGAAAACCGGCTCAAACAGGTGGAGCACGGCGAACTGGAGCCGGACGCCTTTATGAACGGGATTTGTTCCATGCTCCGGGAGCTGGTAAAAACCTATGCGCCGGCCAAAGGCGCGGAGGTGCTGTTCCCCTCCGGGCGCGAGGTAATCGGCAAATGCCCCCGCTGCGGCGGCAGCGTGACCGAAAGCAGAAAAGGCTTTTTCTGCGAAAACGACAGTTGCCAGTTCGGGCTTTGGAAGGACAACCGATTTTTCGCCGCCAAGAAAAAGGTACTGACAAAAGCCGTCGCCGCCGCGCTCCTGAAGGATGGGCGCGTAAGGCTTACCGGTTGCTATTCCGAGAAAACCGGCAAGACCTACGACGCGACGGCGATTTTGGAAGATACCGGGGAGCGCGTGAATTTCAAGCTGGAATTTGATTCAGGGACGAAAAAGCGTGACGGAACATGAAACTTACGAAATATGAGCGGGAGACGATCATCTGCTATAACGAGGAAGAAGCGACGGCCAGCGTTTACACGCACAATAAAAAACTCATTCAAAAGCTCAAACGGCTCTCGGAGAAATACCCCGACAAGGTGAAGCCGGAGCGACTGGAGCATCGAGGGGCCGTCAGCTATCTTGTTCCCAAACGCTGTGTCTCCGTCCGGGAACCGTATAACGATCAGCGGCGCGAAGCTGACAGTTTGAGGGCAAAAACAGCGAAAATACGGCCTCCCGACAGGAGCATACGCTCCGAAAACAAATAATGAGTGCGCTCCCACATAGGTTTATCCCGGCCTGTGCGGGGGCGCGCTTTTTTCGATTCTATGAGCTGCGAAAGGAGCATACTATGGCCGAAAAAAATAAGGAACGGCTGAAAGAAATCACCGACAGCATTGAACAGGGCATCCAAAACCTGTTCCAGAGCGACCGATACGCGCAGTACCTCCGCACCATGTCCCGGTTCCACCGCTATTCCGTCAACAACACTATGCTCATCTTTATGCAGAAACCGGACGCTACCCTTGTAGCCGGGTTCAACAAATGGCGCGACCAGTTCAGCCGGAACGTGATGCGGGGCGAAAAAGGCATCAAAATCATCGCGCCCACGCCGTTCAAAAAGAAAATCGAGGAAGAAAAGCTCGACCCGGATACCAAGGCTCCCGTGCTGGACGCGGACGGCAAGGTCATCATGGAGGAAAAGGAAATCAAAATCCCCATGTACAAGGTCGTTTCCGTTTTTGATGTGTCGCAGACCGAAGGTAAACCGCTGCCGACGCTGGCAAACGATCTCACGGGAAATGTGAAGCAGTATGAAATTTTCATGGAGGCGCTGCGGCGTTCGTCCCCCGTTCCGCTTGCTTTTGAGGCGATGGAGCCGAACACGGACGGCTATTTCAGCGAAAAAGGCCAGCGCATCGCCATTCGGTCGGGCATGAGCGAAGTGCAAATCGTCTCCGCCGCCGTCCACGAGATCACCCACGCCACGCTGCACAACTACGAACAGGACCGGCTTGCCGCTGCCAAGGGCGACGAAACCGCCGAGCCGCCCAAGCCGAAGGACCGGCATACCGAGGAAGTGGAGGCCGAAAGCGTGTCCTACGCCGTCTGCCAGTATTACGGCATCCAGACCGGCGAAAACAGCTTCGGCTATATCGCCACATGGAGCCGTGGCAAGGAATTGCCTGAGCTGCGGGCCTCTTTGGAAACCATCAATAAAACCGCCTCCGGTCTGATCTCCGATATCGACCAAAACTTCCGCGAGGTCCTGAAAGAGTATGATACCGTTCTGGAACAGTTCGCCGGGGACGTGTATCAGTACACGGCCTCCGTCATGGAACCGCCGTTCCCTCTCAACTCCATGAAAGAAGAAGTCCCGGCTACCGTGGAAGATTTGAAAAGCGGTTACGGAAAAGATATCCGTACAGCTATTCTCAATGCCGCCAAGGTCGAGGGCGCGGCGTCCCCGAATGAGCTTCTGCGGCGGCTGGATGAAATCGAAAAAATTTACCCGCCGAGGGAAACCGAGGCGATGTATCTGCTGGACAACGCCGCCTATCTTTATTTGAAGGAAAATGAGGACGGATACGGCTATACCCTTTACGATAAGGAGAGCCTGCGGGAAACGGCAAGCGGGTTTGCCGATGAGGGCGTCAGTTCCATTCCAACCGCTTACGAACAGGCGCTTGTTCTTGAACACTTGGTTCCTGAAACCTCGGAAAAGGTGTCGCTTGACATTCTCAGAGATATCGCCGCCGTGCGTGAACAGGACATACAGGAATATATCCGTAAAAATAATCTGAGCATGGGCGGTCATCAGGACGTCGCGCCGGAGGCACAGGATAACTCCACACCGTCAAAAGAAGCCGGTATGCTGCCGGATGCTCAGGAACTGGCGCTCGACGAATACCCCATGCCGGATTCGGAACTGACCGTGGCCGATCTGGAAGCCTGCGGGTATCTGGACGGCGATCTGCTGCCCCTCTCCAAAGAACGTGCGCTGGAGCTTTTTGAGCAGGACCTCACCGTTTACATGATTGAGAACGGCGGGGCAAGCATGGCGTTCGACCCGGATGAGATTCAGACCCACAGCGGCCTGTTTGCCGTGAGCCGCGAGGAATGGGAGGACAGCCGGGAGTTTTCCTCTGCCATAGAGGACCGGATGAAGCATCAGGAACAGCGGGAAACCGCTTTTCTGAAAACTTCTCAGGACGCTTTCGCCATCTATCAGGTGAAGGGCAACGACGAGCTGCGCGACATCCGGTTTGAGCCGCTCAGTTGGCTGGAATCCAAGGGTATTTCTGTGGATCACGGCAACTATGATATTGCCTATACCGCTCCGCTTACCGATACCGGCAGTACGGATGATAGGCTGGGGGCATTGTGGGATCGGTTCAATAACGATCATCCCGCCGATTATCACAGGCCGAGCCTGTCCGTCAGCGACATCATTGCTTTAAAGCAGAACGGCGTTGTATCCTGTCACTATGTGGACAGCTTCGGTTTTCAGGAGATTCCGGCCTTTCTTAAGCCGGAAAACTACCTGAAAAGCGCGGAAATGTCGATGGAGGACGATTACGACATGATCGACGGCATCATCGACAACGGAAAAAATCCCACCGTCGCGGAGCTGGAACAGCAGTCCAAAACCGGTCAGCCGATCTCCCTTCTGGAGCTTGCCGAGGCGTCTCGGCGGGAAGACGACGAAAAGAAAAAGTCCGTCGTGGAACGGCTCAGAAATCAGCCGGTCAGCCGGGAACACAAAAAAACAGCGCCCGACAGAGGCGCGGAAATGGAGCGGTGATATGTTTACCAATGATGAAATCAACCTGATGTGCATTTACAACACCGGGACGCGGGAGGGCCTGATCGCGGAGCTGACGCATATGCGCGGCTATCTAGGCGCGGAGGAAACGGAGCTTCTGGCTCTGACGGATTCCGCGTTGGGAAAACTCCGGAGCATGAGTAACGAAGAATATACCGCGCTTGATCTGTTCCCGGACTTTGACGATGAGGCTGAATCATAGTTTTATGTTCCCGGTGACTTTTTCCTAAATGTGCGATATACTGATAGACAGAAATCTGTCGAGCAGGCCGACTTCTATTTCTGTACTACACTTAATTATAAAAGTGCTTTTGCTTGGAGATAGATATGATCTACGCTTTTTTGATTTTTGCCAGTTTTATCGCTGCTTTTGTATCGGGCGCTGCCGGTTTTGGTGGTGCCCTGCTTCTGTTGCCGGTAGTAACTGCCTGTGTCGGCGCTGAGGTTGCCGTACCGGTACTAACCCTTGCTCAGCTTATCGGAAACCTCTCCCGTATGGCATTTGGGTTCCGGCAGATCGACTGGAAATCAGTTGGCCTGTTCTGCGTGACGGCGCTCCCGCTGGCCGCTCTTGGCGCGTTTGGTTTTTCTGTGCTTCCCAAAGAGATTGTTACCCGTTGTATCGGTGGGGTTCTGATTGTCCTTGTACTGATTAAGGTGGTTAGGAAATTAGAGTTCAAGAACGGCAAAAGGGCTATGCTGATCGGCGGCGCGGCTACCGGCCTTCTGTCCGGCCTTGCCGGAAGCGGCGGGCCAATTGGGGCGGCAGCATTTCTGACTCTTGGACTGCCACCCGTTGCTTATATCGCTAGTGAGGCCACAACCGCCACGGCCATGCACATTCTAAAAACAGTCATATACAGCAAGCTGGTTGGCCTTAACCTGCAAGCGCTACTTACAGGTCTTGCCATGGGTGCGGCGATGGTGATTGGAACGTTTGCAGCAAACCGCGTAATAAAGAAAATGGAGAAGGGAAAGTTTCAAAACTATGTTGCTGTGTTGCTCTGCGTTGTGGGTGCATACATGCTGATATTCGGAGGATAACGGATGAACCTGAAGGAACGGGCAAAAAAGCTCAAAACAGATATTCCGGCATTATTCATTGCCATGAAAAAGAAAGAAACTCCCATTACGGCAAAAATTGTAGCCGGACTTACTGTTGTTTACGCTTTGTCTCCCATAGACTTAATTCCTGATTTTATTCCGGTATTGGGCTATCTGGACGATGTTATTCTGTTGCCCTCGTTGGCGGCACTTGCCATACGGCTGATACCTCCAGAGGTCTTTGACAAATGCCGAGAGGAAGCGGATGGCCTTTGGACGGGTGGAAAACCGAAAAAATGGTATTTTGCCTTACCCATTGTGTTATTGTGGCTTCTGATCATGTATTTGATTATCAAAGCAATATGGTTTTAGGTTGATCCGACCGGATAAAATGACAAGTTCCAAGTTATAAACAATATAGAACACAATGCTTTTCTATTAAAGAGCAGCCTTCGGGCTGTTCTTTTTTTACCCATGACACCGAAAGGAGGATTTTTTACTATGCCGAGTAATGTGCAGGTTCTGGCGCAGATGGCCGACCACACGGCGACACAGATCACTGCCAGTCACGAAAGCTGGACGGATTTTCTGAAAACCACCGCGCGGCTCTACAAATACCCGTACCACGAACAGCTTATGATCTACGCCCAGCGCCCCGACGCGACGGCCTGTGCCGGTTATGAGATCTGGAACGAAAAAATGCGCCGGTACGTCCGGCGCGGCAGAAAAGGGATCGCCCTCATCGACGCATCCGGCGACAAGCCGAGAATCCGGTATGTCTTCGATATTTCCGACACGGGTAGCCGGGAAAATTCCCGCCGTCCATACCTTTGGGAGTACCGCCCGGAGCATGAGGATACGGTTGCGGCGGCGCTGGAACAGGAGTACGTCGTTTCCGGCGAAAAAGGTTTTGCCGACCAGTTGGAGCAGATCGCCGGACAGTTGGCGAACGAATATTGGCAGGAGCATCAGTACGACATTCTCCACACCGTTGACGGCAGTTTTTTAGAGGAATATGATGAGTTCAACATTGGGGTGCAGTTTCGAAGCGCCGCCGCCATCAGCATCACCTATGCGGTCTTGTCCCGCTGCGGCCTCGACCCCGACGAATACTTTGAGCATGAGGACTTTCTGAGTATTTTCGATTTCAACACGCCCGATACCGTCGCCGCCCTCGGCTCGGCGGTCAGTGAAGCAAGCGAACGGGTGCTGCGGCAGATCGAAGTCACCGTCAAAAATCAGGAACGCGAACATCTCGCGGAAAGGAGCGCCACACATGGAGAACAACCTGACTTACAGCCGGAACGGGGATTACCTGATTCCCGATTTGACGATCACGGAGCCGACGGAGAGCATCGGCAAATACGGGAGGATGCGGAAAAATTACCTGAAGGAGCACCGTCCAGTCCTGTACAGCAGCCTGCTGCTGTCGGAGAAGCTGTACCCGCACCTGTTGGAGATCGAGCGCACGGCGACGGCGCGGCTGGAACGCACGATGCCGGAACTGATGAGATCGGCAGGCGTGACGGAGAGCCTGAAAGCCTCCGACCCGATGCGCTGGGTGGGCCTCATGAACAGCCTGAAAGCGCAGGCCGAGGAAACGATTCTGACGGAGCTTATCTACAGCTAAGTTTCTTTCCGTCGGAGCAGGAACAGATACAGCGGATTGATGCAGCGGAGAGCGAAAAGCCCTCCGCTTTTTCTGTACCCGTGCCGCAGAAGCCGGAAAAGCGCAACACGGCCCAAGCCGACATTGACGCCGCCATTCAGGAATGGAACGGCGACATCAAGAGCAAACACGCCGTTGCCGAGTATATGCGGGAACACGCCCGCGACAAGGATACGGCGGCGTTCCTGCGCGCCGAGTACGGCGACGATCTTCCGGCCTTTCCCGTGACCGAGGGCGGCACCTCAACGGATTTGCCGTGGCCAAAGGTGCAGCGGTGCATCGCCCAGCTCATTCGGGAGGAACGTTTTTTCACACAGGAAGAACAGACAGCGCCCAATCTGAGCGGCCAGCCGATCACCCGCACCGGCGACACCATCACCATCGGAAACGGTGATGCCTCCCATGAAGTGGACGTGACGCTCACCGACGAGCAGTGGACGGCGTTACAGCGAGAGGTTCCCGACAGCTCCGCAATCCAGCCTCCCTACAAGGTGGGCGATACGGTATATCTGGACGATAAGCCCTTTGAAATTACTGAAATCGGAGACTATGACATTCAGCTCCGCGACCCGGCGCTTACCTATCCCATCTTCCGCGCTGAAAGCCGGGAGAACTTTGAAAACCTGCTGCGCCGGGATTCCCGGAACGGTCCTATTACGGAGTTTCTGGCTGCGAACTTGGGACACACGGACGCCGATCTGCGGGAGGCCCTGACCTCCGGCCTGCTGGAACAGCGGGACAAGGAAAATATCGCGGGATATTTTCGTGAAAATGAGGGCAACACCCGCGTGGCCCAGCGCCTTTCCGACACCTACGCCGGAACTTCCGAAACGATGGAGCTGACCACCTGCGAGACGGCGGATCTCTTTGCCACCACCACGGGTTTCGAGGTCAATATCCACGACAAGTTCAACAGCAAGCGGAGCGCTCAGTGGGGAGAAATTGCTCCTATCCTCCGCGCCCTGTATCAGCGGGAGCAGGACGGTTTTTCTCATGAGCCGGTCCTGCGGGAGCCTGCAAATCTCGCGGACAAACCATCCTATCAACCGGGCGATCACGCAGTGCTGGATTACGGCGGTCAGGAGTTGTCCGGCACCGTTGGGTACGTCGGGGAAAAGGACGTGCGCATCGACACCGGCCCCTATTCGTGGAGCCATGAGGTGGTCAGCCGCGACGCCTTTGAAAACGGCATCCGGCAGGATGAACGCAACGCCGCACTGTTTACGCCGGAGCAGCCCGCCGCCGAAAACTTTCGTATCACCGACGATCATTTGGGCGAGGGCGGCGCAAAAACCAAGTACGGCTTTAATATCGCGGCCATCCGTACTCTGAAAACCATTGAGGCCGAGGGCCGCACGGCAACGCCGGAGGAACAGAAAACTCTCTCTCGCTATGTCGGCTGGGGTGGCATTCCGCAGGCGTTCGACCCGGACAACACTTCGTGGACAAAGGAGTATACCGAACTGGTCGGCGCGCTGATTGCCGAGGAATACGAAATGGCACGGGCCTCCACCCTGAACGCCCACTACACCAGCCCGACCGTTATCAAGGCCATTTATGAAGCCGTGAGAAATCTGGGTTTTCAGACCGGCAACATCCTGGAACCGGCCTGCGGCGTCGGAAATTTCTTTGGGTTACTTCCCGAAGAACTGTCTGGAAGTCATTTATACGGCGTGGAGCTGGACAGCATCACGGGCCGGATCGCCAAGCAGCTCTATCCGAACGCCAACATCACTGTGGCGGGCTTTGAAACCACCGACCGGAAAGACTTTTTCGATTTGGCCGTGGGCAACGTGCCGTTTGGCAGCTACAAGGTTTCCGACCGGGCCTACGACAAGCTCGGTTTTCCCATTCACGATTATTTCTTCGCCAAAACGCTCGATCAGGTGCGTTCGGGCGGCGTGATCGCGTTCGTGACCAGCCGCTATACGATGGATAAACAGTCGCCGGAGGTGCGGAAGTACATCACCCAGCGCGCGGAGCTACTGGGGGCCATCCGGCTTCCGAACAACGCTTTCAAGGCCAATGCCGGAACCGAAGTCACCACCGATATTCTCTTTCTCCAAAAGCGCGACCGGCCCATCGACATCGAGCCGGATTGGGTGCATCTCGGCCAGACCGAAGATGGAATTCCCGTCAACAGCTATTTTGCCGATCATCCCGAAATGGTGCTGGGGACCGTCAAATGGGACGATAAAATGCACGGCGATAAAAAGGAAACGACGTGCGAACCGTTCCCCGACGCCGATCTTTCCGAACAGCTCCATGAGGCGATTTCCCACCTTCAGGGGCAGATCGAGGAAACGGAGTTGCCGGATCTCGGTGAGAATGAGGAAATTGACGATTCCATCCCGGCAGATCCCAATGTGAAAAACTATTCCTACACCGTCGTAGACGGCAAGGTGTACTACCGGGAGAATTCCCGCATGGTGCGGCCGGAGCTGAACGAAACGGCCAAGGCCCGCGTCATGGGCATGGTGGAACTGCGGGACTGTGTGCAGAAGCTCATCAATCTCCAATTGGATGAATACACAGCAGATGCGGCGATTTTTCAGGCGCAAGCGGAGCTGAACCGGCTCTACGACGCTTTTTCCGCAAAATACGGCCTCATCAACTCGCGCGGCAACAGCCTCGCGTTCGCGGAAGATTCTTCGTATTATCTGCTCTGCTCACTGGAAGTGATCGACGAGGACGGGAATTTGGAGCGCAAGGCCGACATGTTCACCAAACGCACCATCCGGCAGCGGAAAATCGTCACGTCCGTGGACACCGCGTCGGAAGCTCTTTCGCTCTCCATCGCGGAAAAGGCGCGGGTGGACATGGACTACATGGCCTCCCTCACCGGCAAGACGCCGGAGGCGCTGGCCGACGAGCTGCGGGGAGTCATCTTCCACGATTTGGGCGAACAGGACCCGGCAAGCGTCCCCAAAGCATTTTATAATCTGGAGAAAATTCCGTTCGTCACAGCAGATGAATACCTGTCCGGCAACGTGCGCCGCAAGCTGCGTCTGGCGAAAGCCCTCGCGGAAATGCGGCCGGACCTCGCGGAGAAAATCGCCCCCAACATCGAGGCGCTGGAAGCCGCCCAGCCCAAGGACCTCAATGCCTCGGAAATCGAAGTGCGCCTCGGCGCGACGTGGATCGACAAAGGGTACATTCAGCAGTTCATGGAAGAACTGCTCAACCCGCCGTCCGGTGTGCGCGACGGCATCCGGGTAAACTATTCCTCGTTTACGGCGGAATGGTCTGTTTCCAATAAAAGCAGCGTCGGCTACAACAACGTGGCGGCTTACGTCACCTACGGCACCGACCGGGCCAACGCCTACCGAATTCTGGAGGACAGCCTAAATCTCCGGGACACACGGATCTACGATACCGTCGTTGACCCGGACGGCAAGGAGCGCCGCGTCCTCAATTCCAAGGAAACCACCCTCGCCCAGCAGAAACAGCAGGCCATCAAGGATGCTTTCCGCGACTGGATCTGGAAAGACCCGGAGCGGCGTCAGACCCTGACAAAAAAATATAACGAGCTGTTCAATTCCAGCCGCCCTCGTGAATACGACGGTCGGCATCTTGTATTCCCCGGCATGAACCCCGAAATCAAGCTGCGGGAGCATCAATTAAACGCCGTGGCGCACCAGCTTTACGGCGGGAACACGCTGCTGGCGCATGTGGTAGGCGCGGGCAAAACCTACGAAATGATCGCCGCCGCAATGGAGGGCAAGCGGCTGGGACTGTGCCAAAAATCCCTGTTTGCCGTGCCGAACCACCTGACGGAGCAGTGGGCTTCCGAATTCCTGCGGCTATACCCTTCGGCCAATATTCTCGTCACTACCCGAAAGGATTTTGAGAAACGCAACCGCAAAAAGTTCTGTGCCCGGATTGCCACCGGCGACTACGACGCGATCATCATGGGACACTCGCAGTTTGAAAAAATCCCCGTCTCTCTGGAACGCCAAAAGCGGCTCATTCAGGAGCAGATTTGGGAGATTGAAAACGGGCTGGAAGAACTCAAAGACAGCGGCGCGGAGCAGTTTACCATCAAGCAGTTGGAGCGTACGAAAAAGGGGCTTGAGGCCCGGTTGAAACGCCTCAACGACAACTCCCGCAAGGATGATGTCGTGACCTTTGAGCAGTTAGGCGTAGACCGTCTGTTCGTGGATGAGGCGCACAACTACAAAAACCTGTTTCTCTACACCAAAATGCGCAATGTGGCGGGCCTTTCCACCACCGACGCGCAGAAATCCAGCGACATGTTCCTGAAATGCCGGTATCTCGACGAGATCACGCACAGCCGGGGCGTCGTGTTCGCCACCGGGACGCCGGTCAGCAACTCGATGACCGAACTTTACACAATGATGCGTTACCTCCAGTACGAAACCCTGAAAGAGCGGAATCTCGTTCATTTCGACTGCTGGGCCAGCACGTTCGGGGAAACCGTGACGGCCATCGAGTTGGCCCCGGAGGGAACCGGCTACCGGGCGCGGACGCGCTTTGCCCGGTTCTACAATCTACCGGAGCTGATGCTGCTGTTCAAGGAGGCGGCGGACATCAAGACCGCCGACCAGCTCAATCTTCCCACGCCGAAAGCCGTGTACCACAACGAAGTCGCGCAGCCCTCGGAGCTTCAGAAGGAGATGGTGAAAAAGCTCTCGGAGCGGGCCGCCGCCGTTCATTCCGGCAACATCGACCCACATTTGGACAACATGCTCAAGATTACGTCGGACGGGCGCAAGCTCGGCCTCGACCAGCGCGTCATCAACCCGATGCTTCCCGACAATCCCAATAGCAAAGTCAACCTGTGTGTCTATAACGTTTTCCGATTCTGGCACGATGGGCGGGACAAAAAACTGACACAGCTTATTTTCTGCGACATTTCCACCCCAAAGGGTCGCGCCGCCGCCAAGGAAGAACGGGCGGTCCGGGCCGGTGGGAAGCTCGCGGGCGGCACGGAGCTTCACGCTTTGCAGGATGCCACGCCGGAGGCCGATGCGCCGGAAGCGTTCAGCGTTTACTCGGACATCCGGGATAAGCTCATTGCGCGGGGCGTCCCCGCCGGTGAGATCGTGTTCATCCACGACGCCGATACCGAAGTGAAGAAAAAAGAGCTGTTCGCAAAGGTGCGCGCTGGTCAGGTGCGCGTTCTCATGGGCAGCACCGCCAAAATGGGAGCCGGGATGAACGTGCAGGATCTTTTGATTGCCTCTCACGATCTAGACTGCCCATGGAGGCCGGGAGATTTGGAACAACGGTCCGGGCGCATCATCCGGCAGTACAATACCAACCCCGAAGGGCATATTTTCCGTTATGTCACCGAAGGGACATTCGATTCGTACCTCTGGCAAACTGTGGAAAATAAGCAAAAGTTTATTTCGCAGATCATGACTTCCAAATCGCCGGTACGCTCCTGTGAGGACATCGACGAAACGGCGCTCTCCTATGCGGAGATCAAGGCCCTGTGCGCCGGGGACGAGCGGATCAAGGAGAAGATGGACCTCGATATGGATGTGGCCAAGCTGAAGCTCATGAAAGCAAACCATCAGAGCCAACAATTCCGGTTGGAGGATAATCTGCTCAAATATTTTCCGGAGGAAATTGAGCGCAACAAAGGTTTCATCAAAGGTCTGGAAACGGATATGGCGACGCTGGAAGCACACCCACATCCCAAAGACGGTTTTTCCGGAATGGAGGTGAGGGGCGATTCCCTGACCGACAAGGACAACGCCGGAGCCGCCATTCTGGAAGCCTGCAAGGAGGTCAAAGGGCTTGACCCTATGGAAATCGGCAGCTACCGGGGCTTTACCATGTCTCTGTCCGTGGAGGGGTTCGGACAAGATTTTATCCTTACCCTCAAAGGGCAGATGACCCACCGCGTCACGCTGGGCAAGGACGCGCGGGGCAATCTCATCCGCATTGACAACGCACTTTCCGATATGCCGAAGCGGTTGCAGAATTTTCACTCCCAGCTTGATAATCTCCATTCGCAGACGGAGGCGGCAAAGGCCGAGATCGGCAAGCCGTTCCCGCAGGAAGCGGAGCTTGCGCAAAAGAGCGCCCGCCTCACGGAGCTGAACGCGCTGCTGGACATCGACAGCCGCGCCCCCGCCCAACGGCAGGCGTCGGAGATTCTGGAGAAAAGCGAAAGGCCCTCCGTGCTGGAGAGCCTGAAAAAGCCTTGTGTTCACAGTTTGGCAGAGAAACCCCACAAAAAAGAAATGGAGGCAAGATAATATGACAAGTGAAGAACTGAATACCGCGCTGTACGAAAAAATGTTTGCGGAGCAGGACGACTTCCGGAAAAAGCTGCTTACGCAGGCACCGGAGGAAATTCTGAAACAAGTCTATGAATACACTGTGCGGGAGGATATCCTGATGTCCCTTGAAAGCAACGATCTGACTGATGAACAGGCGTCCGCGCTTCTGAAATCTCCCAGCCCCCTTGGAGATATTTTTTCGGAGTTTGAAAGCCGGGAAACCGGATATATGGAGACGGTTTTGGACTGCATCACGGATAAAGCCAATGCCGTGTTACAGATGGAGGCGGCGCAGCGTCAGACACTTTTAAACACTCCCGTCTACAAATA